>NZ_JBHVXW010000008.1:0-354551 GCF_042881375.1 Streptomyces sp. NPDC058274 | reverse complement strand
CCGGGGGTGCGCGGCGCGACGATCGGGACCGGGGCCTCGCCGTTGCGGCCGTACATCGCCTGGAGCAGGTCGGCCTGTTCCGTCTTGGTCGGCAGCCCGGTCGACGGCCCGCCGCGCTGGATGTCGATGACCAGCAACGGCAGTTCCAGCGAGACGGCCAGACCGACGGTCTCGGACTTGAGGGTGACGCCGGGGCCCGAGGTCGTGGTGACGGCGAGTGAGCCGCCGAAGGCCGCGCCCAGTGCCGCTCCGACGGCGGAGATCTCGTCCTCGGCCTGGAAGGTGCGGACGCCGAAGTTCTTGTGCCGGCTCAGTTCGTGGAGGATGTCGGAGGCCGGTGTGATCGGGTACGAGCCCAGGAACAGCGGCAGATCGGCCTGCCGGCTCGCCGCGACCAGGCCGTACGACAGCGCCAGGTTCCCGGAGATGTTCCGGTAGGTCCCGGTGGGGAACGTCTCTGCCGCGGGCGCGACCTGGTAGCTGACGGCGAAGTCCTCGGTCGTCTCGCCGAAGTTCCAGCCCGCCCGGAACGCGGCGATGTTGGCGGCCGCGATGTCCGGCTTCTTGGCGAACTTGGCGGCGAGGAACTTCTCCGTGCCCTCGGTCGGCCGATGGTACATCCAGCTCAGCAGGCCCAGCGCGAACAGGTTCTTGCACCGGTCGGCGTCCTTGCGGGCCAGGCCGAAGTCGGCGAGTGCCTCCACCGTCAGCGTGTTCAGAGGGACCGGGTGGACGTGATAGCCGTCCAGCGAGCCGTCCTCCAGCGGCGAGGTCTCGTAACCAACCTTCTGTAGCGCCCGCTTGGTGAACTCGTCAGTGTTGACGATGAGTTCACCGCCACGCGGCACGTCGCCGATGTTCGCCCTGAGCGCGGCCGGGTTCATGGCGACCAGCACGTTCGGCGCGTCCCCGGGCGTGAGGATGTCGTGGTCGGCGAAGTGCAGCTGGAAGGACGAGACGCCCGGCAGCGTGCCTGCGGGGGCGCGGATCTCGGCGGGGAAGTTCGGCAGCGTCGCCAGGTCGTTTCCGAACGACGCCGTCTGAGAGGTGAAGAGATCACCAGTGAGCTGCATACCGTCGCCCGAGTCACCCGAGAAACGGATGATGACCCGGTCGAGCTGATCCGTCTGTTTCGTCACCTGCAAGTGCCTCTCCCTGGGGCGGAATGCGCGTGCGGGCATGCACCCGCAGAGCCGTCGCGCTGACGAGGGTCCGGGCGCCCGCCGTCGAGCCTAGGGGGATCGCAGAGGAATTTCAATGGGCGTTGAATTGTCGTCGGAGGGGGTGCGGTTCGTCGTGAATCGGCAAGTCGGCGGGTGGGTGAGCGGGTGGCTGGTACGGTGCCAAAACCCGTCATCTGTAAGGGAGTTGGCGAACTTGGGTAGTGGCGCGAAAAGCTTTGACCCGAGAAGTCACTGAGTGTAGACTTCTCGGTCAGTTGAATTACCGTGAGGCCTGGCAGCGCCCTGTCGTGCCGCGCGGGCGCCCGTGTCACGACCGGGCGGGAAGCACGTCCTTCGGGGGGACTCGTGATCGAGAGGAAGTGCCGCCGTGGCCGAATCTAGAGGCGCGCCCGGCTCCCGCCGGGCCATCATGCGGTCCGCCGCCGATCTCTTCGCCGAACTGGGCTACCGCAACACCTCGTTGCGGGCCGTCGCCGCGGAAGCCGGCTGCGATCCGGCGTTGATCGCGCACTACTTCGCCTCCAAGGAGGCGCTCTACGACGCGGTCGTCGTGGAGACGGTCAGGCCCGCCGAGGTGTTCCGGGAGGCGATCGGACGACGGGACCCGGAGGCGGCGGAATGGCTGCTGCGTCACGCGGTGACCGACTGGGGCGATCCCGTCCAGCGCCGGCGCATCCTCGGCGTGCTCCGCTCCGCGCTGGACCTGCCCGCGGCCCGGGAGCGGCTGAGCCAGTCGCTGGTGCCGGAGGGTATCGCGCGGGTCGACGAGATCAGACTGGCGCTAATCAGCAGTCTCCTGGTCGGGGTGATGACGTCACGTCATATGGGGTTGATGCCGACCGAGTTGACAGAGAACGACGACTCCACGGAGCTGGTGCGCGCACTCACCCCGGCGGTCGCGGCGTTCCTGACGGCGGACCCGACGAGGGGTCCGCGCTCTTTGCCGGGGTCCGGGCGGGGGTCGGTGGCGGGCGACTGACTGGACGGGTGCCCGTGCCCTCCTCTCCATGGGGCGTGGCCGCAGGCATCATGGGGGCCATGACTCACACCGCCCGTCGCATGTTCGAGCTCCTGGAGCCGATCTGCCTGGTCACCTTCTTCGCCGACGAGTGCAACGAGGAGCTGGCGGCGCTCGGTCACCGCACCTACTGGGACGGCTACTTCGCCAGCCGTGCCGCGCCACTGGGGCGGGTGCCGGCCCAGGTCGTGCACGCGGCCTTCTACAGCTTCGCCGAGGGAGAGGCCGCGCGGCACATCCCGAGCGCGTGGGAGACGATCCCGCCCGAGGCGTCTGTCGCCGCGCGGGAGCGGGGCAGCGCGGCCTCCCTGCGGCGGATCCTCGGCGCCGAGCTGGCCGGCTCCCCGGGCCTGGTGCGCGCCGCCGACCTGACCACCAAGGCCGCGACGAACGCGCCCACAGAAGGCCGGGTGATGTACGCCGGGATGCGCACCCTGCCGGTGCCGAGCGATCCGGTCGCCCGGCTGTGGCATTCCGCGACCATGCTGCGCGAGCACCGCGGTGACGGGCACGTCGCCGCTCTCGTCGGCGCGCGCATCGGCGGCACGGAAGCCCACGTGCTCAGCGCGCTGGACATGGGCATCCACCCGCCGGAGTCGTTCGGGCGCATCCATCACCTGCCGAAGGAGCGGCTGGCCGCGGTCATGGACGGCTTGCGCGAACGCGGGCTCGTCGACACCGACGGCCGGTTCACCGACGCCGGCCGCGAGACCAAGCGACGCGTCGAGGCCCTCACCGACGAGCTCGCCGCCCCGCCGTACGACGCCCTGTCTCCCGCCGAGCTCGACGAGCTGGTCGCCGAACTCGAACCCATCACCGCGACGCTGGTGGCCGCGGGGTCGAAGTGACGAGCCGCGACTGACGGGACGAGGAGTCCGCCGGTGGCCAGCCAGGAAGCGTGGCCCCCTGCCGCTCCCCGAACTCCACGCCGCACGAGGCGAGTTGGGCGGTCACCGGGGTCAGCGCGTCGCCGTCCGGTACGGCGAGATCTGGGCGGCGTCTAGTCGAGCAACACCTCGGTCGAGTCCGCTGGGCCGTCGAACGAGGCATCTCCCCGCTGCTGCGCTTCAAGTTCCTCGGCCTGCGCAACGACCGCACGCAGCAGGCGCTGTGACCACTGCTCACCCTTGCCGGCGTACTGATCGATCCTGGCCGGCTCGTGTCACTCTTGGCCGGCTCGTGCGGAAACAGTTTTGAGACCAGGCCGTACTCATCGTCGCCGGAGCCCGGTCGACTCCCGCCAAAGCCCAGCCCATCCCCGGTCGGAGCCGGGTCGGATCCCGGTCAAAGCCCATCCCCGGTCGGAGCCCGGTCGGATCCTGGCCAAAGCCCAGCCCATCCCCGGTCGGAGCCCGGTCGACTCCCGGCCAAAGCCCGGCGGCCTGCCCGTGCCCGCTCACCGTCAACGCCCCTGAGCGCAGGTCTGCCCGAGCCCCACCCGCAGGCGTCGCATCACAAGTTCCGCCCGCCCGGGCGGCCTCCCGGGCGGCCTCCCGGGCGGCCTCCTGGGTCGCCGCGTCGCCCGGGCACGGACGTGCCGCGTCGCCCGCGCGCCGACGTACCGCATCGCACCCCTGAGCGGCCAACAAGCTGCCACCGTAGGCGGGTTCGGCAGGCGATGGGGACTCTCCCGGCCGACACCCCCGCGGTCCCGGACTCGGCTGACCCCGCGTGATCCGGAACGGCCGGAGTCGTAGCTGCTCCTGACCATCCCGCAGGTGTTGCCGCACGTCAACAGAGCGCGTTCACAGTGCGGTTGGGCCGGGCCGCGGTGTCCGGAACGCGGTCATCGAGCTTGCGGAAAGGAATTCAGTACTCGTAGACTTCATTGGAGAATGAATAACTCGCGGGGTGCTGTCAGCGGACGGCGTACCCAAGGAGGGAACATGGATTCGATCGACACGGGCGTGAAGGCGACAGCCACGCCCGGTAGTTCACCCGGCCCGGGAGGCGCGACCGCGCATCCCGCACGCTGGGTGGTCCTTGCCGTCACGCTGTCCGCCATCTTCATGCAGATGCTGGACACGACAATCACGATGGTCGCGCTGCCCTCGCTGCAGACCGACCTCGGCTCTACGTTCGCCGAGATCCAGCTGGTCGTCGCGGTCTACTCACTCGCTTTCGCGTGTGCTCTGGTGACCGGCGGCCGGCTCGGCGACATCCACGGCCGCCGCAAGGTCTTCCTGATCGGCATGCTCGGCTTCACCATCGCCTCGGCGCTCTGCGGTGCGGCACCCAGCTCGACCTTCCTGATCGGGGCCCGGGTACTGCAGGGCATGTGCTCCGGCCTGATGTTCCCGCAGGTCCTGTCGATCATCCAGGTCACGTTCTCGGCGAAGGAGCGCCCCAAGGCCCTTGCCATGTACGGGGCTTCGGTGGGACTCGGCACGGTCCTCGGGCCGGTGCTCGGCGGCTGGCTGATCGACCTCGACATCCTGGGCACCGACTGGCGGGCGATCTTCTACGTCAACCTGCCGGTCGGCATCATCGCCCTGCTGCTGGGTCTGGCCAAGATTCCCGAGTCCTCGGCGGAGGGCGCGCGCCGGCTCGACGTCACCGGCGCGGTCATCCTCAGCGCGGGGCTCTTCAGTCTGATCCTGCCGCTGGTCATCGGCCGTGAACACGACTGGCCCGGCTGGAGCCTGGTGCTCCTCGGGCTGAGCCCCATCGTGCTGGCCGAGTTCTTCGTCTACGAGAACCGGTTGTCGAAGCTGGCCGACCGGTCACCCCTGGTGCCGTCCGGGCTCTTCAAGGAGCGGTCGTTCACCGTCGGTCTGCTGATCAGCGTGGTGTTCTTCGCCGGCATTCCGTCGTTCTTCATGGTCTTCTTCATGAGCCTGCAGATCGGCTTCGGCTACACCCCGATCTCGGCGGGTCTGGTGAGCCTCGGCTTCGCGCTGCTCATCGCGGTGGGTTCCGCCCGGTCGGCGGCCGTGGTCAAACGGCTCGGCACCAAGACCCTGGCGGTCGGCACCGGCCTCCTGCTCGTCGGCATGACCGGAGTGATCGCGACCCTGCACTGGGCCGGACCGGACCTGCACGGCTACCAGTTGGTCCCCTCGCTGATGGTCGCCGGACTCGGCGGCGGCTTCTTCCTCGCTCCGTGCACGGGGATCATCCTGGCCGGTATCCGCTCGCGTGAGGCGGGCGCGGCCTCCGGCATGCTCGCCACCGTGCAGCAGGTCGGTATCGCCATCGGTATCGCGGTCGCGGGCATCCTGTTCTACGGGCTGCTCGGCTCGAACGCCGACGGCGCCAGTCGTACGGCGCTGCCCGAACTGCGCAGTGACCTCGTCGCGGCCGGCCTCTCCGAGGCACAGCAGGCGCAGATCACCGGCAGCTTCGAGACCTGCTTCCACGACCGGATGAACCAGAAGGACCTCACCGATACGCCCGCGAGCTGCGCGCGCATCGAGAAGGAGATGGCGGACAGTCCGGCACCTGCCGAGACCAAGGCGAAGGTCAAGGCCGCGGTGCTCCAGGAGGCCGTGCCGGAAGCCCGCAAGGCCAACTTCAGCGACAGCTTCGAGCAGGTCGTGTACTGGCAGATCGGCTGCTTCGGCCTGTCCTGCCTGCTCGTCCTCGCCCTGCCGAAGATCCGGCCGGAGGATGTCCAGGACGTCCCCGGCGGCGCTTGAGCAGGCCGGTGTACGAAGGCACCACGCCCGCGGCGGAACGTTGCGCCGCGGGCGTGGTGCCGTCACCAGGGGCCCGGCCAGGCCGGCGGCGCCCCGCGACAGGCCGTCCTGCGGCCCGGCGGCGCCCCACCCCCGTGCGCGACGACAGCGCCAGGAAAGGACGAACCCGTGTGGTCGGTTCTCATGCTCGGCGTGGCCTCGGCCCTGGCGTATGCCGGGGCGGCCGTCGGGCAGCGGGTGGTCGCCTCGCGTGCGGTCGGGGGAGCGGCCGTACTGCGCGGCGCGGTCTGGTGGGGCGCCCTGCTCCTCAATCTGCTGGGCGGAGCGCTGCACACGGCGGCGCTGCGGTTCGGTTCGCTCGTCGCGGTGCAGATGCTCGGCGTACTGACCCTGGTGGCCGCGCCGCTGTTGTCCGCGGCCGCCTTCCGGCGTCGTATGACCGCTGCTCAGTGGTCGGGCACCGCCTGCACCGTGACAGGGGTCGGCGGACTGCTCGTCCTCAGCCGCTCGGCGGGCGCGAGCCGGGTGCTGGACCCGGGGGAGATCGCGGGTGTCGTCGCGCTGACCGCGGGGGCGCTCGGTGTCTTCGTGGTGGCGGCCGCGGCCGGCCGTCGCGTGCTGGTCAGCAGCCTGTGGTACGCGGCCGCCGCCGGGGTCTCCTTCGGCGCCGCGTCGGCGCTGACCCAGACCGCGGTACTGGAGCTGACGGGGGACGGCGCGTTGCGGCTGCCCGTCTCGGCCGTACCGCTCATGGCCGGTGTGATCTGCCTGGCGTCGGCCGGCCTCATGCTGAGCCAACTCGCCTACCGGGGCGGCCTGGAGGCCCCGCTGGCCGTCCTCACCCTGGTGAACCCGCTGTTCGCGGCGGTCGTCGGCGTGGCCGTCCTGGGGGACCGGTATGCCGCCGGAATTCCCGGCGCGCTGGCGGGAGTTGCGGCGGCGGTGGCGGCGGGGCGAGGGGTCTTCGTCCTGGCGCATTCCGAGGCGGCCGCCCCGAAGCGCCCTCCGGGGCCCGTCCGGCGGATCATGCCGGGGAGTACCGGGTCCGGCACGCCCATCTGCGACGGTGCCGTCGGTCGCCACGACTCCGCCCTGACGCCCTCCTCCACCTTGCGGCTGGACGCACCGGACACCGCCTACCCGCGCCTGTCAGGTGCCGTTGCCCGGAGCCGGTCCGATCCGCCGGACAGGGCGTAGGACCTGTCCGGTCGATCACGGCTAGGGCGCGGGGTGTGGCACGCACATCTGCGGCGTTGTCGTCGGTCCCCGACTCCCCCCACGCTCGGCTGCGCTCGCGCGGGGGGACCCCCATCGCGTCGACTCCCTCCTCCGCCTTGCAGCCGCACGCACCACACCCCGCTCACCGGCACCGACAAGGCGCCGCGGCTCCCTCCACCATGATCGACCGGACAGGTCCTAGCCCTGGGCGACCCGGTCGAAGTGCACGTCGATGGAGGGCACGAACCACTCGACGACTTCCTCGAAGTCCAGCGAGGCCAGCGGCTCCATCTGCAGGACGTACCTCAGCATCACCAGGCCGGCGAGCTGCGCGGACACCAGTGAGGCGAAGGCCGGGGTGCGCTCGGTCTCCTCGGGGACGAGCCGTCGGACGCAGGCCGCGAAGCTGTCCTCGATCTGGTCCCGGAAGGACTTGGAGGTCGTCTCGTCCGACAGGCCGGTCCGGTAGATGGCGATCAGGGCGGGCCGGGTCGACTCGTCCTCCCAGAAGGACAGGAACGTCCGCACGACGCGCTCGCCGCGTCGCTCGGGAGGCAGTTCGGCGTCGGCGTCCGTGAGGGAGTCGAAGAGGGCCGCCACATCCAGGCGGGCGGAGACCGCGTCCTGGAACACTCCTTCCTTGTTGCTGAAGAAGTGGTGGATGAGGGCCGGGTCGACCCCTGCCTGCTGCGCGATACCGCGCATCGTGGTCCCCGAGTAGCCCTTGGCCGCGAAGAGTTCGAGCGCGGCCGTGAGGATCTGCTCCTTGGTGCCGCTCTGCCCCGGGCGGCGACCGCCGCCGCGCGCAGCCGACCGGCCGCGGGGGGCGGTGTCGTCCGGTTGCGCGTCCGCCTCCGCCGCCCAGGGGATCCCGTCTCCGGTGCTCACCAGTCCCCCTTCGGGTATTAATTCATGAGTGTAGGAAATTAACGGTATCAGCATCCCACATGGGAAGACTCCCCGGTAGGGAGCATTCCGGCAGTGGGCCGTGGTGTCGAGACGATATCGAGCGCCGGTCCAGGAGCTGGCCGGATACGATCACCGGCCCGCACCGCTGTGCCGCTTCGGCGGCTGCGCGACACACAGCCGCCGCCCCCGGCTCGCCTCGGCGGGCGCACAGGGGGCGGCGGTCTCTGTGACGGATTCCTGTGAACTGACTGTGAGTTGTCCCAGCGTCGCGGGCCTATCGTGCCGTTTACCGCTCGACGTCGGGCAGTACGGTGGCGCCCGGGGTAAGCACCCGCTGGACCATGTACGGCGCCCGGCGCTTGGCCCACAGCAACACCTTGATCCGCTTCAACGGCGTGAAATTGTAGTAGCGGTCGTCCGGATCGCCGAAGGCGAAGAGCGGCGGAATGAACGAAGCCCCGCGGAGCTGGCCGAAAATCCGCTCGGCCGCGACACCCGGTGCCAGCCGGCCGTCCGCGACCTGACGCGTCAGCCGCTCCATGTCGTCGAACAGCGCGACGAATCCGGGATAGACGGGGAACCAGAGGCCCGCACCCGGCCGGCGCTCCAACTCCCGCCACTGGTCCGGGTGTCCGGGCCTGGCCAGTGCGTCGTTGCGGGCCCGCTTGAGGGACAGCGCGGCGAACATCGAGTGCAGCAGCCATACCCGGCAGAAGGCGTTCCACAGCCGGAAGTCGCTGGTCGCCGTCAGCGCCGTCCGCAGCAGCCGGTCCCCGTGCTCGATCAGCGACGCCTGGAAGGACTCCAGCCCCCGGAAGTGCTCCACCGACCAATCCCCGCTGTGCGCGGCGGAGATGAGGTGCGCGGCCGCCTCATGGACCAGCTCCGCGGTCAGCGTGACATCGCGCGAGAGCGTGAAGTCGCAGCGTACGGCGGAGCGTTCCAGGACCACGAAGCCCTCGCCCGCGCCGGCGGTGGCGCCGTACTGCCACGCGTCCGAGCTCGTCCACGGGCGTACCACGGTCGCCTCGCCGAACTGCCACTCCAGATCGGGGAACCGGCGGACCAGCTCCTGGAAGTCGTCCTCGGCCGACGCCGAGCGCTGCGGCCACTGCTTGGCGTCGAGGCTCACCGCCACACTGGTCAGGGAGGCTTCGCCGGACCGCTGGTCGCCGAAGGGGACCAGCTGGATCCATCCGCCGGGGAAGACCACCTGGGTCGTACCGCCCGTCCACGGCGTACCGCCCTTGCCCGGGTCCACCCGTCGCTCCAGCGGCCGCACCCCCCGCAGATGCGCGGTCAGCACCCGCGAGGAGTGGCGCAGCGGCCGCAGGGCCGGATCCGGGCCGAGGCGCCCCAGCATCGGCGCGCCGGGCCCCGACATGTCGACCACGAACGCGGCGCCCACCGTGCTCCCGTCGGCCAGCGCGACAGTGAAGTCGCCCGCCTCGCCCCGTACTTCGGTGAGGACGGGGCGGCCCTGCGGCACCTTGGCTCCGTAGCCCGTGGCCAGCCGGTGCACCCAGGCGTCGACGTCGGGGCGGTACAGATGGGACTCGCCGTGCTCGCTCGGCACGTTGAACTGCACCACCTGGTGCGGTCGTACGCGAGCGCCGGGCCGGGCGTACACGAAGCCGATGCTCGACTTGATCCCGGAGGTGCTGCGGACCTCGTCGGGCAGTTGCCCGAAGTGCCCGAGTGCCGACAGCTCCGGGACGCCGTAGCGGCGCGCGAGCAGTTCGAAGATCTCCGCGGTGTACGGGACCGTGGTCTCGCCCGACGGCGTGCCCGCGTCGTGCGCCGAGTCGACGAGCACCACGTCGATCCCGGCGCGGGCCAGGATCGCGGCGAGCATGCCGCCGCCGAGATGGGCGCCGAGCACGGCGACGGTGTGCCGCGCCGCGTTCCGGGGCACGGCAGGCGCCGGCTCGTCCGCGGGTTCGAAGGGCAGCGCCGACTCGGCGGTCCCGACCGCCTCGGCGCCCTCCGCCCAGCTCTGCCCGGCCGGTTGCCGGGTCGGTCGTTCCGCCTGTGCGTCCTGGGGCATGGGCCCGTCCTTCCTCATGAGCTCTTGCGGAACCGGGAGCGCAGGAAGCCGCCGAGCGCACCGGCCACCACCGGACCGGTGTCCGCGGCCGCCGACCCGCGCTTGGCCCAGTGCATGGTGCGGATCATGCGCGCCGGGTTGGGGTTGTAGAAGCGGTTCGCCGGGTCGTGCAGACCGAACGGCGGGGGCGCGTAACTGTCGTCCTGGAGCAGGTCGAACAGCTCGCCCGTGGCCCGGTCCGTCGTCATCAGCCCGGCCTCGACGTCCCGGCAGGCGGCCCAGGCCGCGTCGGTGATCTTGTTGAAGCCGACACTGGCAGGGAAGAGGGCGCCGGGATGCGGCTGTGCCTCCAACTCCCGCCAGATCAACGGGTCCTTGCTGCGCTGGAAGCGGACGAGGGCGTCCTGCGCGTTGAGCGTGCCGAGCACCGTGCCCAGCGCCCACATGCGAAACGTGCCGTTCCACATCCCGTAGTCCCGGAAGGAGGTGAAGGACGAGGCCACCACCTCGTCGTGGGCGCGGACCAGCCCCTGCTGGAGCGTCTCGATGTGCCCGAAGCGCTCGGCGGAGAAGTCGTCGTCCTTCGCCGCCTCGATGAGCCGCCAGGCCAGCGAGTTCACCACGTCGGTGGTGTTGGTCAGACCGCGCGAGAAGAGCGCGTCCACGAAGCCGGCGGCGTGCGAGGTCAGGCAGAACCGGTCGCCGACGACCTGGTGCGAGGAGTACTGCAGCCGGCCCGTGGACACCCAGGGACGGGCGGCCTTCGCGTGCTTGAACTGCGGGGCGACGTCCGGGAACCGCTCCAGGAACTGCGCGAACTCCTGCTCCGGAGGCAGATCCGTCTTCGGGTGCTTGCGCGGATCCAGGGTCAGACCCACGCTGCACAGCCGGTTGGTGGCACCGCGGTGGTTGTCGAAGGGGATCACCCACACCCAGCCGCCGTCGAAGACGTGGTGCAGGGTGCCCTGGTGCCAGGGGCTCGGGTTGTCGTGCTTGCGGCCGGCCGGGCAGTCGTCGTACGGCCGCACCCCGATCATGTGGGTGAAGAGGGTCCGCGAGTGCGTGCGCTGCTGCGGCACCTCGTCCCGCAGGGCGAACTTCTTGGCCAGCGGCGAGTTGTGACCACCGGCGTCCACCACGTACCGGGCACGGACGGCCGGACCGCCGTCGACCGCGAGGGTGACCCCGGAGCCGTCGACGTCGACGTCCGTGACCCGGGTGTTCAGCCGCGGTACGGCGCCGTAGCGGACCGCCACGTTGAACATGTAGGCGTCGACGTCCTGGCGGAACATGTGGGACTCGGTCGACAGCGCCACCGGGATCACGAACTGGTTGATCTCGCTGGGGACTTGGTCCTCGCCCTCGCGGTGGTAGACGAAGCCGAAGTTGCGCTTCTGTCCTGAGTTCGACGACACCTTGGAGCGCATCGTGGAGAAGTGGCTCAGATGCGCGATCTCCGGCACGCCGTAACGCGCCGCGAGAATGCGCAGCATCACCGACGTGTACGGGATGGTCGACTCGCCCACCGCGAAGCGCGGGTGCGCCCCGGCGTCGATCAGGACCGTCTTCACCCCGTTGCGGCTCAGGATGGCGGCCAGGATGGAACCGGCGATGCCGGCGCCCAGGATGGCGACGTCGTGGACGGCCTTGTCGGTCGAGCCGGACGCGGGCAGCGGTTGCATGATGCTCGTTCCTCCTGAGGTCGGGGCGGAGTGGGGCCGGTGCGCGGTCATGCCGGGTGCACCGGCCGTTCGGGACCGGACGGGCCGGCGGTGGCGGACGTACTGGATGTGCCGGGGGCGGCGGACGTACCGGATGTGCCGGCGGGGCCGGGCCGGTCGGAGGCCGGGTACCTCTCCTCGATCAGCTCGTGGAGGAAGGAGCCCCAGTGGATGCCGGGGCAGGCGAAGAAGTCGCGGCTGTTGATCTCCAGTCGCAGATCGTCCCGGCAGCGGCTGATCAGCTCCATCACCATGAGACTGTCCAGCCCCATGTCGGCGAGCCGGGTGTCCTCGGTGAGGGTGTCCAGCTCGAGACGCAGGATCTCGGAGAGCTGGACGCGGATGTACTCGCTCAGCTCGGCGAGCCGCTCCGCGCGGCCGAGGCCGATCAACCGGGCGGTCAGCGGGCCGAGTTCGGTCTCCTCCGGCCGGCCGGCGGGCGGCGCGCTGCGTATCTCGCTGAGGATGGGCCGCTCCCGGCGGGCCTCCATCAGGTCTCGGAACAGAGCCCAGTCCGCCGAGCACACCGTACGGTTGGCGACCCCGTCGGCCACCGCCTCGCCGAGCAGCTCCAGGGCGTGGTCGGGATTGAGCTGATGCAGCCCGATCGAGCGCAGGAACGCCATCACCGAGTCGTCGGCGAGCCCCGACCTGGCTCCCCACGGACCCCAGCTCACCGTCGTGGCGGCGAGGCCCCGCAGCTGCCGGAAGTGGGCGAAGGAGTCCAGGAAGGCGTTGGCGGCGGAGTAGCCCGCCAGATGCTGCGAGCCCCAGACCGAGGCGATGGAGGAGAAGGAGACGAACAGGTCCAGGTTCTGGTCGGCGGTGGCATTGTGCAGGGCCCAGGTGCCGGCCACCTTCGGATGCAGGCAGCGGTCGTACGTCGCCGGGTCGCTCTCCCGCAGGAACTGCGGCTCCGAGAGGCCCGCCGCGTGCACCACGCCGCGCAACGGCCGTCCGGACAGCACCAGTTGACCGGCGAGGGAACGCAGCGCCGTCTCGTCGGCGGCGTCCAGCGCCACCACCTTCACATCCGCGCCCTGCGCCTCGATCCGCCGGACCCCGGCGATCTTCGCGGCCGTGGCGTCGTCGTGGCCCGGGTCGTCCCAGGCCGCACGCTCCGGCAGACCCGTCCGGCCCGCCAGAACCACCGAGCCCGCGCCGCCTCGCGCGAGCCATTCGCCGAGGAGCAGGCCGAGGCTGCCCAGACCGCCGGTGACGAGATAGCTGCCGAGGTCGCTCAGGTGCGGCAGGCCACGGTGCGTGCCCTCGTCACCGGAGACGGCCGCCACCAGCCGCGGCACCAGTACGGTGCCGCCGCGCACCGCCGTCAGGTCCTCCGCCGTGCGGGTCGCCGGCAGCGCGGCGATCTGCTCCGCCTCGTCGGGGGCGCCCGCCGGATCCAGGTCGAGCAGGCCTCCCCACAGTTCGGGGTGTTCCAGGGCCGCCACCTTGCCCAGGCCCCACAGCGGGGCGGCGGGCAGGCAGATCTCGCGCTGGTCGGGTCCGGTCCACTGGGCGCCGCGGGTGACCACCCACAGCCGGGTCGCGGCCTCCTCGACGGCCAGGTGCCGGGTGGCGGCCAGGAACACGTGCTCGGCCCCGGTCCGGGCCTGGGCCACGGACCACTCGTCGTAGCCCGTCACCGGCAGTTCCAGGCCGCTCAGCAGGACGAGATGGCCGTACGGCTCGCCGTCGCGCAGGGCCCGCAGGACCGCGTCCACGGACGGTTCGGAATGGGTGACCACGGCCCCGCGCAGCGTCAGCTGCTTGGACACGGCCTCCAGGAGATCCGTGTCCCCGCCGGACGTGGCACCGCTCGAACCGACCAGCAGCACCCGTTCGTCGCGCAGCTCCCGCTGCTCGAATGCCGCCGGGGCGGCGGGCCGCCAGACCTGCTCCCACACCGTCTCCTCGCGGGCGCTGCGCGGAACGTCCTGCGGAGCGGGCGTCGACGAGCGCAGATGGACGTCACGCATCCGGATCAGCACGCTGCCGTCCGAGCCCAGGATCTCCAGGCCGCCCCGCAGTTCGCCCGCCTCCTCGGCCGGGTCCAGCCAGCCGTGGATGTAGCGGCGTGTGCCCTCGGGCACCTGGGCGGGCGCCGGAGCCGTACCGCCCTCGGGCGCCTCCTCCGACTGGCGCAGCAGCCCGAGCGTCAGATCGAGCAGTGCGCCCCGGGGCAGCTTCTCGGCGGCCCGGTTGACCTCGGCGAGCACCTCGCCGGCGCCCTGGTAGACCTCGGTGAGCACCGGCTCGGCCCAGCCGGGCACCGTGATGTCGGCCGGGTCGACCGGCACGCACCGGGCTCGTACGGAGTCGAGATCACCGCCGGCCCGCCGGTCGTCCGTCGGACGGCGCACGAGAACGCCGCGGGCGTGCAACCGCCAGCTGCCGCTCTCCGCTGACTCGACGCCCTGCCGGGAGAAGCACAGGAACAGGGATCGCCCGTCGTCGTCCTGGGGCAGCACGTACACGCGTATCTGTGCGGGCCGGTGCTCCGGGTCGAGGAGCAGGGGCTCACCCACCACGAAGCGGTCCACCAGCCGGGGCTGCGCGCCGGGCAGCTTCGCCGCGCCGGCCAGCGCCCAGTTGCAGAAGCCGCCCGCCGACACGAACCGCCGGCCGTCGGGGCCGGTCTGCACGAACACCTCGGACAGGTCGTCGAGCCGGGGCGAGAAGGTGGGGGAGCCGGAGAGCAGATGGCCTTCGAAGAGTGCCCCTGGCGCGTCGTCTGCCGCCAACTCCGGTGCCCCGCTTGCCGCGTCGTCGTTGAACCAGTACCGCTCGCGCTGCCACGGATAGCTCGGCAGCGCGGTGCGGCGCGGCTTCTCGTCGCGGTGCACCGCGCTCCAGTCGACCGGCACACCGCGGTGGTGCAGCGCGCCCAGGGCCTGGCCCACGATGTGCGCGTCCTCACGGTCCCGGCGCAGCGACGGGATCCATGCCACGCCGTCCTCGGGCAGGCAGCGGGCGCCGAGGCCGAGGAGCACCGGCGCCGGGCCGAGCTCCAGGAACGTACGGCAGCCCGTCCGGTACAGCGCGGTGACGCCCTCGTAGAAGCGCACCGGCGCCAGGACGTGCTCGCACCAGTAGGCGGGGCGCAGCTGCTCGTGGCCCCACTCCTGGCCGGTGACATTGGAGATGATCGGATACTTCGGCTGATGGAACGTCAGGGTCTCGGCGACCGCCCGGAATTCGTCGATCATCGGGGCCATCAGCGGCGAGTGGAAGGCGTGCGAGACGGTGAGCCGGCGGTGCTTGACACCGCGCTCGGCCAGCAGGGCGACTGCCTTGGCGACCTCGTCCTCGGGGCCCGAAAGCACCACGTCCGTGGGGCCGTTGACCGCGGCGACCGCCACCTGCGCGGCCACGCCGGCCTGGGCGATCGCCGTGCGCACACTCTCCTCGTCGCAGACCAGCGTCTCCATCACACCGCCCCGGGGCAGTGCCTCCATCAGCCGGGCCCGGGCGGTGACCAGCCGGGCGGTGTCGTCGAGCGAGTGCACCCCGGCGACGCAGGCCGCGGTGATCTCGCCCAGGCTGTGCCCGATCAGCGCGGTGGGACGGATGCCCCACGACTCCCACATCCTGGCGAGCGCGTACTCGACGGCGAAGAGTGCGGGCTGGGTGAAGCCCGTGCGGTTGATGCGCTCGCTGTCCCCGGCGCCCTCCAGGATCGGCCCGAGCGGTTCGTCGAGGTGCCGGTCGAGTGCCTGAACCGCCTCGGCCAGGGCCTGGGCGAAGACCGGCTCGGCGGCCGCGAGCCCGCTCGCCATGCCCGCGTACTGCGAGCCCTGGCCGGTGAACAGCCAGCCGAGCCGGCGCGCCTTGGCACCCGTGGGGCCGTGCGCCGTGACCTGGTCGGCGCGCTCTCCGGCGGCGAACGCGGCCAGTCCCGCGGCGAGTTGGTCGCGGTCACCGGTCACGCTGAGCCCGTGCTTCATCCGCGTCCGCCCGGTGTGCGACGAGTAGCAGATGTCGGAGAGCGTGCGCGGATCGGCCGCCCGCACCGGGGCCTCGTACGTACTCGCCATCGCGCGCAGCGCCTCGGGGCTGTTGGCGCTGAGGGTGAGCAGACCGGTCTCCCGCGGGGTGCCCTCACGGGGAGCGGGCTGCGGCGCCTCGCCCAGCACGGTGTGCGCGTTGGTGCCGCTCGCGCCGAAGCTGCTCACGCCGGCGATCCGGGGACCGTCGGGCCAGCGCGTCTCCTCCTTCGTGATCTTCAAGTTGATGGCGTCCCAGGGGACTTGCGGATTGGGATGGTCGAGGTGGAGATGCCGGGGGAGCGTGTCGTGCTGGAGGGCCAGCACGACCTTCAGCAGACCGGCGGCGCCGGCGGCCGGCTCCAGGTGGCCGATGTTGGTCTTCACCGAGCCGACCAGCAGCGGCCGTTCGGCGGACCGGCCGGTGCTGGTGACGGCGTTCAGCGCCTTCAGCTCGATCGGGTCGCCCAGCTGGGTGCCGGTGCCGTGCGCCTCGACATAGGTGAGGTCGGCGGGGGAGACCCCGGCGTCCTTGAGCGCGGAGCTGATCACGTTCTGCTGTGCGGCCGGGTTCGGGACCGTCAGACCGCTGCTGCGCCCGTCGTGCTCGGTCGCCACACCGCGGACCACGGCGAGGATGCGGTCCCCCGCCGCCTCCGCCTCGTTCAGCCGCTTCAGCACGAACAGCGCGCCGCCCTCGCCGCGGGCGTAACCGTCCGCCGAGGCGTCGAACGTCTTGCAGCGGCCGTCGGGCGACAGCGCCCGCAACTTGCTGACCAGCACGAAGCCGTACGGCGACAGCATCAGGTTCACCCCGCCGACCAGCGCCATGTCGCAGGCACCGGACCGCAGCGACAGCACCGCCTGCTCCAGCGCCACCAGCGACGACGAGCACGCCGTGTCGATGACCATGCTGGGTCCCTGGAACCCGAAGGTGTACGAGATCCGGCCGGCCAGGAAGCTGGGCTCGCCGATGAGCTGATAGGCGTCGACGTCGGCCATCGACCCCTTCTGCTGCCGCATCCGTACGTAGTCACTCGTACTCGCGCCGAGGAAGACACCGACGCGGCTGCCCTCCAGCTCACCGGGCGGCAGGCAGGCGTTCTCCATGGCCTCCCAGGCCAGTTCGAGGACCAGCCGCTGCTGCGGGTCCATGCCCGCCGCCTCGCGGGGCGAGATGCCGAACACGGTCGGGTCGAAGGTGTCCACCGGGCCGTCGAGGAAGTTCCCCGACAGGGTGTAGGCGGTGCCGGGGTGATCCGGGTCCGGGTTGTAGAAGCCGGCGATGGAGTGCCGCTCCTCGGGGAACTGGGACGTCGAGTCGTGGCCGTCGGCCAGGGACTGCCAGAACTCCTCGGGCGTGGCACCGCCCGGGAGCCGGCAGGAGAGACCGATCACCGCCAGTGGCTGTGGCTGCTGCAGCTCCTGGACCCGCGCGCGCAGACTGCGGATGGTGCCGAGGGAGTCCTTCAGCCGGCCGCGGAGGACCTCCTGGCTCGGCTGCTCGGCGTGGCTCTTCGTCATCAGTTCTCCTCAAACCCAAGCGTCCGTGAGTCGGAGATCTCCGCCTCCAACTGGCGTAGCAGTTCGTCGTCGTCCAGGTCGTCCAGGTCGGCCGCGCCCTCGGAGGCCTCGGCCCGCCCCTCGTCGAGGTGGTCGGGGCCGCCGGCGCTGCCCGTCTCGGGGGCGGGATGGCCGAGCAGTTCCAGGAGGTGCGTGCTGAGCGCGAGTGCGGTCGGGTGCTCGAAGGCGACCGTCGAGGACACCTCGGTCTCCAGCTCCCGGGACAGCCGCAGCCGCAGCGTGAGCGACATGACCGAGTCCATGCCGAGCTCGAAGAAGCCCTGGTCGGCCCGGAGATCGTCCTCCGGGAGCGCCAGCACCGCGGCGACCTGCGCGCACACCCAGTCGAGCATCCGGTCCCGCCGCTGCACCGGGTCGAGCCCGCTCAGCCCCGCCACGAACTCGGTGCCGCCGGTGGTCTTCGCCGCCCCCAGCACGGTACGGAACAACTCCCGGTGCGGAGCGTCGGCGAGTGCGCTGCCGAACAGCTCCCAGTCCACGTCGGCCACGCACGCGTGCACCGTGCTGTCCCACGCCAGCAGATCCAGCGCGGTGACCAGGTCGCGCTCCCGCAGCGGGGCGACCCCACTCGACTTGAGCAGTAACGTCGTCCGTTCGTCGAGGAGTTGACTGCCTTCGAGAGGCATCAGCTCCACATGCGCCACCGGCAGCCCGCCGGCCCTGCGCCGCGCGGCCAGCGCCCGCAGTGACCAGTCGGACGGCGCCGCCGCACCCGTGACCGCCCCGCCCCAGGTGCCCGGTACGGAGCCGAGCAGGACGAACAGGCGCACCGGGTCCTTGACCGTCAGCCGGTGCAGGAGTCCGGCCGTCTCGGCCCGGTTCCACTCGGCCCGCAGGGCGGCCTCCGTGGTCTCCTCCAGCGGCGCCGCCAGCTCCGGAGCCGCCGCGCACACCACCCCCGCGATCCCGCTGTCCGCTCGCAACTGCTCGACCAGGGCGGACAGTTCGTCCCGCGACCCGTGAGTCCGTACGGTACGGATCTCGGCGCCCGCGGCACGCCAGGCGGCGATCCGGTCCTCGAGCGGCGGGTGCCCGGCCGGTGCCGGTTCCGTGTCCGCGAGCACGATCCGCCGGGCCCCCGCGCCGACCAGCCAGTCCACCACGGGCGGCGCCAGGGCGCCGCCCGCGCCGGTCACCAGATGCCAGCGCTCGGCCGGCAGCGACCGGTGCGGGGCGCGGGCCGGCGGCTCGGCGCGCACCAGCGAAGCGACCTGGACCGCGGAGTGCTCCACGCGGATGTGCTCGTCGCCCGGTGCGGACAGCAGCCGGGTCACCAGAGTGCGCAGCTCCTCGGCGCTGCCCCGGCTGAGGTCGACATGGCCGCCCCAGGCCTCGGGGCGGGTCATCGCCAGGGTGCGCCCGAGCCCGGCGTGCGCCCCCTGGTTGCCGTCGGGGAAGCCCTCGTGCCCGGTCGGCAGCAGGGCGTGCCGGGTGACCAGCCAGAGCCGCGGCGGGGTGCCCTCGGCGCCGGCCAGCGCGGCCGTGAGCGCGGTGGTGACCCGCCAGCCGTCCGGTTGCGAGTCGAGGTCCTCCAGCGGCCACAGGTCCACGACGCCGGTGGTGCCCTCGTTGGCGTGCACCGCGAGCAGCGTCTCCCACGCCTCCCGGTCACCCGGGTCGAGTACGAGACCGTCCCGGCCCGGAGCGTCCAGGGAGCGCACCCGGCGCACCTCGCAGCCGGCGGCCCGCAGGGCGTCGGCGACGGTGCCCGCCAGATGCTCGGTGTCACCGCACACCAGCCAGCGCGTCGCGGGCGCGGCCTGGACCCCGTCACGGCCGGCCGGCCGCTGGCCCGCGCTGTTCCACACCATCCGGTACAGCAGGTTCGCCAGCCGGTCCCGGTCGGCGTCGCTTCCCACCGGGTCCGGGGCGGCGGCCAGGCGCAGCCCGGCCAGCTCCACCACGGGCCGGCCGGCCGCGTCGAGCACGGTCACGTCCGCCTCGGGCAGCCCGTCGACGCCCGCCCGGACCGGTCCCCGGCACACCCGTACCGTGCCCTCCACCGCCGACCTGACCCGGACCGCCGCGAGGGCGGCGGGCAGCGGCTCGGCGTCGGGCTCGGCGCCCTGCGCGCCGTCCGCGACGAGCCGCAGCGCCAGCCGCAGCAGGTCGGCGGGCAGCCGGTGCCGGGAGGACCCGTCGGGCAGGTCCACGGTGACGTCCACGACCCCCCGGCCACTGCCGGCCGACCGCACCCGCAGACCGGGGAAGCCGTCCGCGAGCAGGGCCCGCAGGGGCTCGTCGTCGGCCGGTGGTTCCAGGCCGACGGGCGCCGAGACGAGGTGTCCCGACGTGTCCACGGTCGCGCTCAGCGCGGGACCGGCCGGCGCCAGCTCGGACAGCGGACGCAGTACGACGGTGCCCTGCCGCGTGTCGACCACGGCCTGGAGTTCGGCCCGGCCCGACTCGTCCGCCCGGGGCGGGACGCCGAACCGTACGGCGTCGAGCCCCGGAGCGGCGGATCCGGTCGCCGCCGCGCTGCCGAGGGCGGCCTCCAGCAGCGCCGCCGCCGACACCGTCGTACGCGCACCGGAGCCGCTGATCTGCCAGGGGCTGCGGGTGCCGTCGACCGTCACCGCCAGCAGTGCCGTCCAGGGCGCGGTCGTCGGCCGCACGGGTGCGCCGACCAGGGTGCCGGACGTGGCGCTGCGGTCGTCGGGCGCGTCCGGCAGCCAGTGCTCCTTGCGCTGCCACGGATAGCCGGGCAGATCCACCACCGAGCGCCCGGGCCCGGTGAACGCGGCCCAGTCGACCGGTACGCCCTGCGCGTGCAGGGTGCCGAGTCCGGTGAGCAGGCTGACCACCTCGTCCTCGTCGCGGACCAGCGAGGGCAGCACCACGGGACGCTCGACCCCGGCCGCCGCCAGCGACTCCTCGGCGCCGGAGACCAGCACCGGATGCGGGGACACCTCCACGAACACCCGCTCCTGCGGGTCCTCGACCGCGGTCACCGCGTCCTGGAAGAACACGGTGTCCCGCAGGTTGCGGCCCCAGTAGGCGGCCGTGAGCGCGGAGCCCGCCACCTCGCCGCCCAGCACGGAGGAGTAGAAGGGGACCCGGCTCTCGGACGGCACCAGGTGCGCGAGCCCGGACACCAGCCGCTCCCGCAGTGGTTCCATCAGCGGCGAGTGCGGCGCCACCGGCACCTTGACCCGGCGCACGAACACATTCGCCTCGGTCAGCTCCTCGGTCAGCTCCTCCAGGGCGTCCACATCACCGGCGACGACCGTGGTGCGCGGCCCGTTGACCGTGGCGACGCCCAACTTGTCCTCGTACAGGACCAGATACGGCGCCAGGTCCTCCCGGCCGAGCCCCACCACGATCGAACCGCCGGTTCCGACCAGCGTGTCGAGCAGCCGTGAGCGCAGGCACAGGATCTCCGCCGCCTGTGCCAGGGTCAGCGCCCCGGCGGCCCACGCGGCGGCGACCTCGCCCATGCTGTGCCCCACGACCGCCTCGGGCACCACACCCCAGCTGCGCCACAGCTCGACCAGGCCGACCTGCACCGCGAAGATCAGTTCCTGCGGGATGCCCTCGTCGAACGGGCGGCTGTCCGGCTCACCGCGCAGCGAGGCGAGCGGCGACCACGCGATCCACTTGCGCATCTCCTCCTCGCACGCCGTCACGGCGTTCCGGAACACCGGCTCGGACTCCAGGAGCCGGCGTCCCATCCCGGCCCACTGGGAGCCGAACCCGGAGAAGACGAAGACACACGACCGCTCGAACTCGGCCGTTCCGGTGAGCACTTGGGGATGCGGCTCGCCCTTGGCCAGGGCGCGCAGGGCGGAGCGGACCGAGACGACGTCCTGGCCGACGACGACGGCCCGGTGGTCGAGATGACTGCGGCGCACGGACGCCGTGTGCGCGAGGTCGGCGAGGGTGCGCGCGTCGCCCGACTCCAGCAGCGTCAGATACTGCTTCGCCGCGGCCGGCAGCGCCGGCTCCTGTGCGGCGGAGAGGGGCAGCGCGAACCGCGCCGCGGGCTCCGCGCCCGGCTCCCGGACGGCAGGCGCCTGCGCGACCAGGACGTGCGCGTTGGTGCCGGTGAAGCCGAAGGAGCTGACGCCCGCGATCCGGCGCCGCCCGTCCTCGGGCCACCGCGCGGAGCGCTCGGCGATCTCCAGCCCCAGCCGCTCCCAGGGGACTTGACGCGTCGGGGTGGTGGTCACGCCGATGTGCGGGGCGATCCGGCCGTGGTGCACCGACAGGACCGCCTTGATCAGCCCGGCCATACCGGCCGAGGCCTCCAGATGGCCGATGTTGGGCTTGGCCGACCCCACCAGGAGCGGGGCACCGTCGGCGCCCCCGGGACGCAGTGCCTGGGCCAGCGCACGCAGTTCGATGGGATCGCCCAGTGGGGTGCCGGTGCCGTGCGCCTCGGCATAGCCGACCTCGGGACCGCTCAACCCGGCCTGCGCCAGGGCCTGTTCGATGAGCGCCTGCTGGGCCGTGCCGTTGGGGACGGTCAGCCCGCTGCTCGCGCCGTCCTGGTTCACCGCGCTGCCGGGCAGCACGGCGTAGATCCGGTCGCCGTCGGCGAGAGCGGTGGACAGCCGCTTGAGGACGACCGCTCCGGAGCCCTCACCACGCAGATAGCCGTCGGCGGCCTCGTCGAAGGTGCGGCAGTGGCCGCTCGGGGAGAGCGCGCCACCGGCCGAGACCGACACCGGGATCACCGGGCTGAGGATCACGTTGACGCCGCCGGCGACCGCGAGGTCGCTCTCGCCCTGGCGCAGACTCTGCATCGCCAGGTGCACCGCGGTCAGGGAGGACGAGCACGCGGTGTCCACCGCCAGGCTGGGTCCGGTCAGGCCGAGGAAGTACGAGAGCCGTCCGGACGCCCCGGCGAAGGAGTTGCCCGTGCCGTAGTAGAGGTCGACGTCCTGGAGGTGGCTGCCCACGTGCTGGGCGTGGTCCGAGCTGTTCATGCCGACGAAGACACCGGTCGCCGAACCGCGCAGCCGGTCCCGGGTCGCGCCCGCGTCCTCCAGTGCCTCGTAGGCGACTTCGAGGAACAGCCGGTGCTGCGGGTCGAGACTGCGCGCCTCGCGCGGCGAGATCCGGAAGAAGGCCGCGTCGAAACCCCGTACGTCGTCGAGATAGCCGCCGCGCAGCGAGGTCATGGTGCCGGGCGTCCACGGTCCGTCGGACAGGAACGCGGTGCCGTCCCAGCGGTCCGCGGGGACGTCCCGGATGACCTCGCGGCCGTCCAGCAGGAGCTGCCAGTAGTCCCGTACGGAGGGGCTGCCGGGGAAGCGGCAGCTCATGCCGACCACGACGATCGGGTCGTCGGCAGAGGCTGGGCCGGGTGTCGCCGGCGGGGCCTCCTCGACGACCGCGGGGGCGGGCGCCTGCGGTGCCTTGCGGGCCAGCACCTGCGGCAGCAGATGGTCCACCAGCTCGTCCAGGCAGGGGCGTTCGAAGGGGGTGGAGAGCGGGATGTCGAGGCCGGCCCGCAGGCCGAGCCGGTCCACGAACTCCACGATGCTCAGCGAGTCGAGGCCGAGGTCGGCGAAACCGCGCCGGGGCGGGATGCGCCGGCTCGGGTCCTGGCCGAGGATCTCCGCCAGCGTCTCGGACGTCAGCCGCATCAGCGACCTGCGCTCCCGGTCGGTGCCGGCCGGGTCGGCGGCAGCCGTGGAGGCCGCGGCGTTCACGGTCCCGTCCGCCGTCGCTCCCGCGGGGGGACGGTGCGGGGCGACGGCGGACGGGACGGCTTCCCGGGGGGTCCCGTCGGGGGTCGGGGCCGTGACCGGGGCGTCACCGGTGGAGTTCGCCCGCTCCACCGGCGTTGTGGGGCCGCCCGAGGGCGTGCCGGTCAGTTCGAGCTGCTGCGCGGGGCCGACTGGCCGGCCGGCGGGGTCCAGCAGCTGCACGGAGAGCCGGGCGGCCGGCGCCTGCGTGTCCGGCGCAGCACCCGGGGCGTACTGCATCCCGGGGGTGACATCGGGCAGCCAGAACGACTCGTGCTGCCAGGGATGCCGGGGCAGCTCGGCCGGCCGGCCGGGCACCAGGTCGGCCCAGCGGATCTCGGCGCCCGCGCAGTGCAACTCGGCGAGCGAGGAGAGCAGGGTGGCGGGGCCGTCGGCGTCCCGGCGCAGGGAGCCCACCGCGACACCTTGCCGCCGCAGCGACTTGAGGGCGTCGTTCAGGGGGCGTACGAGCGTGGGGTGCGGGCCGATCTCGATGAAGTCGGCCCCCATGTCCTGCAGGAGGTTGCGCACCGCGGGCCAGAAGCGGACGGGACGCAGCACGTTCGCCGCCCAGTACGCGGCGTCGAGCGTGGCCGGCGGCTCCTCGGGCCAGACCGTGGAGACGAACGCGTCGGGCCTGTCCACGGCGGCCAAGTCGGCCAGTTCTGCGCGGAGTTCCTCGGCGTACGGCGCCATGGCGGGACTGTGGAAAGCGTAGTCGCCGGGCACGAACCGGGCGGTGACGGACCGCTCCCGCAGCAGCGAGGCGATCGCCGTCAGGTCCTCCTCGGACCCGGCGAGGACGGTGGCGTTCGGTCCGTTGACCGTGGCGACGGTGACGGCCCGTCCGGTACCGGAGGCCGCTTCCACCGCCTCGTCCTCGGGGAGCGCCACCGCGAGCATCCGCCCGGTGCCCGCGGCGGCGCTCATGACGCGCCCGCGGCGGACCGCGAGGTCCAGTGCGGTGCGCAGGTCGAGGGCGCCGGTGAAGCAGGCGGCGGAGATCTCGCCGAGGCTGTGCCCGAGGACCTTGGACGGCTCGACCCCGCGGGCCCGCCAGACCTCCGCGAGCGCCAACTGGAGGGCGACAACGGCTGGTTGGGCGAGCTCGGTGGCGCCGAGGTCGCTCTCCCCGAACAGCTTGCGCAGAGCGGGCAGGCCCGCCTCGCGCAGCACCGCGTCGCTCGCCTCCAGGACGGCGGCGGCGACCGGTTCGCGGTCCCACAGGTCCAGGCCCATGCCGCGCCACTGCGAGCCCTGTCCGGAGAAGACGAACACCGTCCGGTGGCGCCGCCGCGGCTCGGCGGTGCCGGTGACCGTGCGCTCGTCGGGGTTGCCTTCGGCGAGTTCCGCGAGCGAGGCGCGCAACTCCTCGGCGTTCGCGCCGATCACGGTGGCCCGCGCCTCGTGGTGGGTGCGCCGTACCGCCGCGGTGTGCAGGACGTCGCCCAGCGGCCGCGCACCGTCGAGGGTGCCGGCCAGGTCCCGGGCGCGCTCCTGGAGGGCGGCCTCCGTGGAACCGGACAGCAGCAGCACGCGTGGGGTCTCCTGCTCGGGCGCGCTCGCCTCCTGCCCCGGCTCCGGCTCGGGCGGCGCCGACAGCAGCAGATGCGCGTTGGTCCCGCTGAGGCCGAAGGCGCTCACCCCGAAGAGCGTGTCCTCGGTGGCGTCCAGCGGCCTGGCCTCGGCCGAGATGCTCAGCGGACCGTCACTCCAGGCGATGGCGGGGTTGGGCGTGCCGAGATGCAGCTGCGGCGGTACGAGCCGGTGGCGCGCGGTCAGTACGGTCTTGATCAGGGCGGCGACGCCCGCCGCGGCGTCCGTGTGCCCGAAGTTGGCCTTGTGCGAGCCGATGTGGAGCCTGCGCCCGGGGTCACGGCCGGGGCCGAACACCTCCGACAGCGCGAACGCCTCGATCGGGTCGCCGAGCGGCGTACCGGTGCCGTGTGTCTCGACGTACGCGACCTCGTCCGGGCCGGCGCCGGCCCGGGCCAGCGCGTCCTGGATCAGGGAGGCCTGCGCCGAGGCGTTGGGCACCGTCAGGCCCGCGCTGCGGCCGTCGTGGTTGAAGGCGCTGCCGCGGATGACCGCGAGCACCCGGTCGCCGTCGGCGAGCGCGTCGTCGAGCCGCTTGAGTACGACGACTCCGCAGCCCTCACCGCGCACGATGCCGTCCGCGTCGGCGGCGAAGGGCTTGCACCTGCCGGTGGGCGACAGCGCCTGCACCTTGCTCATGAAGATGGACAGCTCGGGGGCGGCCAGCACGTTCACACCGCCTGCGAGCGCCGTGTCGGCCTCACCGCTCGCCAGAGCCCGGCAGGCCAGATGCACCGCCACCAGGGACGAGGAGCACGCGGTGTTCACGGAGAGCGCCGGCCCGTGCAGCCCCAGGGTGTAGGCGAGCCGGCCCGGCGCGAAGCTGAACTCCTTGCCGCTCGCGTAGTACGGGTCGATGCCCTTCACACCGCGCGTCTTGGAGTGCAGCAGCGTGTAGTCCATGCCGAGCATGCCGAAGAAGACGCCCGTGCGGGACCCCGCGAGACCGGGCTTGGTGAGCCCGGCGTGCTCCAGGGCCTCCCAGGAGACCTCGAGCAGGAGCCGCTGTTGCGGGTCCATCTCGCGGGCCTCGCGGAACGAGATGCCGAAGAAGTCGGCGTCGAACTGGTCGAGTCCGGGCAGCACACCGGCCCACCGGCAGTAGCCGGTGCCCGGCGCGGAGCCGTCCTCGCTGATGTACTCAGGTCCCCAGCGTTCCGGGGGGATCTCGCCGATCACGTCGACGCCGTCCCGCAGCACGTGCCAGAACGACTCCGGATCGACGACACCGCCCGGATAACGGCACCCGATGCCGACAAGGGCTATGGCCGGATCGGTGGTGATTCCGTTGCGGGCGGGCATGGATCCCCCTCTGGGAGTGCGACAGGCGGGTGATGAGGACGGACAGAGGTCCGGATTGCGGGAGGCGGGTCCGGGCGGCGGGAGGGGCGTCCACGCCACCCGGACCGGCTGCCGTTGCCGGGAGCCGGCTCGGCCCGCTGGGCGGGCCCTGGGACCGGGACCGGTCTGGCGGCTCAGGCCCTAGAACTTGGCCGCCGCGGAGGGCGCCTTGAGGGTCCCCAGGTACTTGTGCCAGAGATGGTTCGGGTCGGCCTCGACGGCCTCGACGATCTCCCGCATCGCCGAGAGGGCCTTGGGCTCGCCGTCGTACACATCGCCCTGGAGCATCTTGAGGACGTCCAGGCGGTAGCGCGGGTCCTGGACGAACGCGGTGAAGAGGATGTTGAGCCGGTAGTAGATCGAGATGAACTCGTACCAGTTGTTGACCGCCCCGCGGAGTGTGTCGACGTAGCCGTCGAACCGCTCCTTGCGGAAGTCCCCGGCCTTGTGCGCGGCGATGATGTCGGCGGTCGCCAGGCGCGCGCTGTTGAGCGCGACGCTGACACCGCTGGAGAAGATCGGGTCCACGAAGCGGGCCGCGTCACCGATCATGACCAGCGAGTCGTCGGCGACCTTGGTCAGCGCATAGCTGTAGTCGCCCTCGGCCTTGAACTCCTTGACCCGCTTGGCGTTCTTGAGCGCGTCCTGGAGGGCCGGCCGACTGCCGATGGTGTCCCAGAAGAAGGTCTCCAGGTCGTTCTTGGCCTCCTTGAACCGGGCCTTCTGGGTCACGACACCTATGGACGTGATGGTGTCCGTGATCGGGATCTGCCAGACCCAGGTGTCCTCCAGCGGGAGGAAGTGGATGAAGATGTAGTCCGCCTGGTCCTTGTTGACCGCGAGGGCCTTGCGGTCGAAGTCGTCGAACCAGGTGTGCACCGCGTACTGGTTGAAGACCGGGTCCGGCTCCTTGACCTTGAGCTGGCTGCCCATCATGGTGCGCCGGCCGCTGGCGTCGACGACCATGCGGACCGGGACGCCGACGGACTGGTTGCCGACCTTCGCCTGGATGACCGGCCGGTCCCGGTCGGTGAAGTCGACGCGGTTGACGCGGACGCCGTGATAGACCTTGGCGCCCAGGCTCTCCGCGTGCTGGAGCAGAATCTGGTCGAACTTCCCGCGGTCCACGTGGAAGGTGTGGTCGCGGTCGACGCCCGCCTGGTCCCGCTCGCTGAACAGCACCTCGGCGGCGCGGAAGTCGTGGTCCAGACCCTGGAAGCCCATGTGGTCGATGTCCCGGTCCTCGGCGGAGGTCCAGGCGGCGCCGTACTTCTTGGGGAAGCCCGCGGCCTCGACCTTCTCCATGGCGCCGGTCTCGATGAGCACCGGGGTGGTGGCCGGGACCAGGGACTCGCCGACGTGTTCGCGCGGAAAGGTCTCCGATTCGAAGACCACCACGGACAGCCCCTCCTTGGCGAGGTAGGAGGCGGCCGTGGAGCCGGCCGGACCGCCGCCGATGATGCCGATGTCGTAGTCGTAGTTCGCCGATGTCTCGGACAACGTGATCTCCTGTCGCGATTCGGGTGGGTGACGCTGCGCCGTGACTGCTGATCAGTGGGCGGGCGTACGCAGGGACAGCAGCAGGTCGGTGATGCTGTCCAGGCTCTGGAAGTTGGTGCCGGTCAGCTCGGTCGGCGGGATGTTGGTTCCCAGCTCGTCCCGGATGAAGGTGAGCAGCTGAGCGGTGTTGATCGAGGTGAGAATTCCCCACTCGAGCAGCGGGGTGTCCGGGGCGATGCCGTGCGAGTCGGGCTCGGCGAGCAGGCGCTCCTGGATGAACTCGGTGAGCTGGGCGATCAGTTCGTCGCGGTCACTGGCCACGCCGTACCTCCTGGAGATGCGTTGACGGGGCGGGTGTTCCGCCGGGTCCAACGGGGTCAACAGCCGTTGATTTCAACACCTGATGATGTCATTTCCTGATGAACTCTACTAGTGTTGAGTTCATCGTCAAGGGGCCAACCGGCAGTGCTGACCGAGTGGTTGGAGAAACGATGATTCGAGGGACGACGCGGACGACGACGCGGACGACGACGCGGACGACGACACGGGCGGCGGCCCGGGAGGCGAGCCGGTCGGCGGTCCGGGCCCGGCACGGTCCGCCCCCCGGCGAGGTGCACGTCTGGGCGGTGGCCGAGCCCGTTCCCGGCGCCGGACGCGAGGAGGAACTGCGGCGCTGTCTCGGTCTGCTCTCCCCGGACGAGCAGCGGCGCCGGCGGCACGTGGTGCCCTCGCATCGTGCGCTGTACGCCTCCGCGCACGCCGCCCTGCGGGCGGTGACCGCCGCCTACGCCGGTCTCCCGCCGTCCCAAGTCGCCTTCGTGAAGGGCGCCTTCGGCAAGCCCTATGTGGCCGGCGACCCCGGTCTGCGGGTCAGCCTGTCGCACACCCCGGGCCTGTCCCTGGTCGCCGTGAGCCGGGACGGTCCCGTCGGCGTCGACGTCGAACGGGTCGCGCCGCTGACGGATCCGGTGGGGCTGCGCCACCAGGTCCTCTCCGAACCGGAGGCGGCGGCCTGGCCCGAGGACCGCGAAGACGCCCTGCACAGCGGTCTGTTCACCCACTGGACCTGCAAGGAGGCGGTCCTGAAGGCACTCGGCAGCGGACTCGCCGGTGACATCCGGGCGGTACGGGTCGCGCCGGGCGCGCGCCGCGGCGGACCGGTGCGCGTACTGGCCGCGCCGGGCCGGCCCGACCGGACCTGGACGCTCCAGCTCATCGACTGCGGGCCCGGGTTCCGGGCGGCCGTCGCGGTGGCGGGCGGCGCGGAGACAGTACGCGTCTTCCCGCTCACCCCGGGCGCGGAGCCGCCGCCGTGGGGGGACGCAGCCGAATCCAGTGCGGGTCTCGAAGGCCGTTCACGTCCTGCCGGCCCGGTCGCGCCGCCTCCTCCCGTACGCACGCCCCTCACGAAGGAGAATCCGTCATGCAGCTGAGCACTCCCGGGCCGGCCGTCACCACCTCCGTGCCGGCCCAGGCCCGCCAGGACCGTCCCACGCTGCTGTGCCTGCCGCACGCCGGCGGGGCCGCACGTGCCTTCGCCAGTCTGGCGGCCGCGCTGCCGGGGGCCGCGCGGACGACCCTGCTGGAACTGCCGGGGCACGGCAGCAGGATGGCCGAACCGCTTCGCGACGACTTCGCCGCGGTCATGGAGGACCTGGTCCGCGGCTCCGCCGCGCACACCACCGGCCCGTACGTGCTGCTCGGGCACAGCATGGGCGCGGCGTTCGCGTACGAGATCGGCCGCTACTGGAGCGCCCTGGGCCGGCCCCCGGCCGGTGTCGTCGTGGTCGGCCGCAACGGCCCCACCGCCCGCCGGATCCTGCCCGACCTGCACACCCTGGCCGCCCCCGCGTTCCTGGAATCCGTACGTCGGCTGGGCGGCACCCCGCCGCAGCTCTTCGAGCACCCGGAGCTGGTCGAGCTGTTCGTGCCGGTGCTGCGCGCGGACTTCACCATCTCGGAGACGTACACCCCGCTGCCCGGCCCCCCGCTGGCGTGCCCGCTGTGGGTGTGCGCCGGGGTGGACGACCCGATGGTGGACGACGCGGGCCTGCGGAACTGGGAGGACCACGGCGCGGGCGACGTCGCCGTCGAGTGGCTGCCCGGCGACCACTTCCTGCTCGACGACCCGGCGTTCCACGCGTACGTGGCGGGCGTACTGCGGACCCTGCCCGAGCCCGGCGCGACCGGCTGAGCGCTGCTGCTGCCCGGTCCCTCCTCCCCGGCCGCGCGCCGGCGAGGGGGGACCTCGTACGCCCGCTGCCGTCGCCGGGCCGACACCGGCGGGGATCGCCGTCCGCCGCCCGGAGCGCGACGCGCCGCCGGCCCTCGCCCTGGGGGACAGGGGGAAGGCCGGCGGCGCGGGGGAGGGCAGGGACCGTTCAGGCCGCCGGGTGGGCGCGCAGCTCGGAGAACTGGGCCCGCCAATAGGTCAGCGGGGTATGGCCGGCCGACACTTCGCCGTGCACCAGACGGCCGATCAGCACCTGGTGGTCGCCCGCCAGATGGCTGCTGGTCAGGATGCACTCCGCGAACGCCACGGTGTCGTCCAGCAGCGGCGCGGAGGTGCGTTTGCCCGGGGTCCACGGCACGCCCGCGAACCGCTCGGGCACCGGCGAGGCGAAGGTGCGGGCCGTCTCCGTCATACCGGCGGAGAGGAAGTTCACCGCGAAGACCGAGCTCTCGTGGATGGCTTCGAGGGTCGCGCCGGGCTGCTTGACACAGACCAGCAGCTGGGGCGGCGAGGCGGACACACTGCACACGGCGCTGCAGGTGAGACCGCGTGGCTCCCCGTCGGCCGTCAGACTGGTGACGACGCTCACCCCGGTGGGCAGGGAGCCCATCACGGAGCGGAAGGTGGGAAGGTCCACCTGGTCAAGCAGGGGCTCGTGCGTGCTGAGTCGTTCAGGCATGGGCAGGTCCTCGTCTCTGAGGCCGAGGCGGGCCAGGGCCGCGGATGTCATCGGGGTTCACCGGTGGTCTGTCGCAGGGGTTCACCGTGTGTCGACGGCGGTGATCTGCTCCAGCAGGGCCTGACGGTCCGTCTTGCCGTTTCCGGTCAGGGGCAGTTCGGGGACGGCGTGGACCGCGTCGACCACCATGTAGAGGGGCAGCCGGTCGGCGCACTCCCGCTTGAGTTCGAGCAGGCCCGGCCCCTGCGTGTCCTGATGGGGCACCACGACGGCATGGATCTTGGCGTCCAGGCCGCTGCCCACCACGACACAGGCGGCCGCGGCGACCTTGGGGTTGCCGGCGACGACCGTCTCGATGTCGCCGAGCTCGATGCGATGACCGCGCACCTTGACCATGTGGTCACGCCGCCCGACGTACTCCAGCATTCCGTCGGGTCCCATCCGGCCGATGTCTCCGGTGAAGTACGGGCCCTTGAGCGGCTCCTGGCCCCAGTAACCCAGCATCACCGTGGGACCGCTCACCACGATCTCGCCCTCGCGCTCACGCGGCGGGTGCAGCCGGATCCGGTCGCCGCAGACGGCGGTGCCGATCGGCAGGGGGCGGGTGCTGCCCAGATCCCGGTCGGTGACCTCGTAACTGGTGCACACATTGGTCTCGGTCGGCCCGTACCAGTTGAACATCCGTACGTCGGGCCAGGCCTTGCGCAGCTCGTGCAGCTGCTGGATCGGGAACGGCTCACCGGCGAAGACGCACACCCGCAGCTCGGCCGGGGGATCCCCGGCGAGGAGTTCGCCGCGCTGCATCATCAGGATCAGCGCGGACGGCACCGAGTACCAGATGGTGATGCGCTCGCGGTGCAGCAACTCGCCCAGCTGGGCCGGGTCGTAGGCGAGGCCTTCGGGTATCAGGTAGACCGAGGCGCCGGCCAGGAAGGTGGCGTACAGGTCGAAGACGGAGAGGTCGAAGTTGAACGGCGCGTGGTTGGAGAGCCGGTCGCCGGCCGTGACGCCGGCCTCCGCTGCGGCCCACCGGACGAAGGACAGGGCATTGCGGTGGCTGATGCAGACGCCCTTGGGCTCACCGGTGGAGCCCGAGGTGTAGAGGATGTACGCCGGGTCGTCGGGCGCGTTCTCGTACGGCGGCGGCGCGTCCTTGGCCGGTGCCTCCTCGCGGACCTCGGCGAAGGAGGCCAGCGGCAGGGCGTCGTCCCAGCCGGCGTCCGTCGCGGCGCGGCGGACGCCGTCGGCGTCGGCCACCACCAGGGCGGGCGCACAGCCGGCGGCGATCCGCCGGACCCGGGCGGCCGGGTTGTTGGCGCTGACCGGTGCGTAGATCGCGCCGATCCGCAGGGCGCCCTGCATGAGCGCGATGGCGTCGACGGTCTTGTGCGTCCACAGCACGACCCGGTCGCCGGGGCGGACCCCCCGTCGGTGCAGGGCGGCCGCGTACCGGTCGGCGAGGTCGTCCAGCTCCCGGTAGCTGAACACCCCCTGGGACGAGCGGACGGCCGGGGCGTCCGGGGCGCGCCGGGCCGAGTCCTTGACGAGCTGGTGGAGCCTCACAGTCCTATCTCCTTCACTATCAACTGACGCTGGATGTCGGAGGTGCCCGAGAAGATCGTGCTGGGCACGGCGTCCCGCAGTGCCGCCTCGATGCCGTCCTCCCGCAGATATCCGCGCCCTCCGAAGACCCGGACCGCGTCGGCGGCGGAAGCCAGTACGCCCTCGGACACGGCGAGTTTCGACAGGGCGATGGCGAGCACGGAGGGTTCGCCCTGGTCCATCGACCAGCAGGCGCGGTACAGCAGCAGCCTGGCGCTCTCCAGCCGCAGCTTGATGTCGGCGATCCGGTTGGACACGGACTGGAACTCGCCGATCCTGCGCCCGAATTGACGGCGCTCACGGGCGTGCGCGACGCACTGTTCCAGCAACCGGTCGAGGAGGCCGACGTAGAGCGCGAACAGGCAGGCGCGCTCCCAGCCCATGGAGTGCTGGAAGATCGCGGCGCCGCCACCGACACCGCCGAGGACGTTGTCCTCGGGGACGAAGCACTCCTCGAAGGTGACCGCGCCGGCCGGGCAGGAATGCAGGCCCATCTTCTCGTAGGGTTTGCCGACGACGACCCCGGGCGTCTCCCGGTCGACGACCAGGCCCGTGACGCCCAGGAACCCCATCTTGGGATCGACGGTCGCGTACGTCACGTACACATCGGCGGCCGGACCGTTGCTGACGAAGCTCTTCGTGCCGTTGAGGACGAAACCGCCGTCCACCGGGGTCGCGGTCACACCGAGCCGCGACGAGTCCGAGCCCGCCTCCGGTTCCGTCATCGCGTTGCCCGCGATCAGCCGGCCCGCGGCAAGTTCGGGCAGCAGCCGGCGGCGTACGGCGGCACTGCCGAACTCGGCGATCGGCACGGCGCAGGCGAAGGTGTGCGCCGCGGCGCCGAACACCAGGCCGGTGTCGGCGCAGCCGCGGCCCACGGCCTCCACGACGCGCGCGGTGTCGAGCGCGCCGAGGCCCTGACCTCCGTACTCCTTGGGCAGGCAGGACCCGAGCATGCCGATCTCGCCGAGCCGCAGCCAGTCCTTGCGGCCGTAGAAGCCGTGGCCGGCGCCGGGCGGCGCGGGAAAGGCGGCCCGGGCCGCTGCCAACACCTCGTCATAGCGGGCCTGTTGGCCCTCGTTCCAGCCGAACTCCACATCTGCTCCTGGGGTGCGCGGAAGGGGGGCTCCCTCCCTCATCGGATCGCTGGTCAGTTCTGCTCGGGGAAGTGCCGCAGATTGCGCGGGCCGACATAGCGCAGCCGCGGATGGAGGCGTCCCCGCTGGGTCCGCTGCTCCTCGACATGGGCGAGCCAGCCCGGCACGCGGGCCGCCGCGAACATCGGCACGAACAGGTCGGAGGGCATGCCGAGCAGGTGGTAGATCGCGGCGGCATAGCAGTCCACGGTCAGATACGGGCGGGGGCCCTTCGACGGATGGGCGGCGGCTCGTACGGCGTCCAGGACCTGCAGGATGTGATCGCTGCCCGGGCTGCCGTGGAAGCGGCGGGCCGCTTCGCGCAGCGGCCTTACCCGGGGGTCCTCCTGGGCGCGGGGGACCGGCCGGGCGCGCGCGGCGGAGGCCTGGTCGGCCCGGCCGCGCAGATAGGCGGCCGCCGTGCCGGGGTCGTCGCCGCCGCGGGCCAGGTCGATCACCTGGTGGGCGGCGCCGCCGTGCAGCGGACCGGTGAAGGTGGCGAGCGCCACGGTGATGGTGGCGAAGGTGTCGGCACCGGTGCCGGCCGCGACCCGGGCGGCGAACGCCGAGGCGTTGCAGCCGTGTTCGGCCTGCAGGACCAGGCAGAGGTCGACGAGCCGTACGCGCTCCGGGTCCCGGGGCAGGCCCAGCATGTAGAGGATGTTCTCGGCGTGCGACAGCTCGGGCGCGGGGCCCGGCATCCGGCGTCCGGCGCGGGCCGCCTGCTGGGTCGCGAAGATCGTCGGGATCCGGGCCACCAGCCGCTCCCGCAGATCGATGTGGGCGGCCGGATCGGCGTTGGCCTCGGCCGCGACGCCGAGTGCGGGGACCGCGGTGCGCAGCACGGACGACGTACTGGAGTTGGCGTTGAGCACGAGGTTCGTCGAGACCATGGGGGGCAGTTCGCGGGCCGCCGCGAGCCGGGCCTTGAAGGCGCCGAGCTCTTCCCGGTCGGGCAGCCAGCCCCGGATCAGCAGATGGACGACCTCCTCGAAGGTCACCCGGCCGATCAGTTCCTCGATGGGATAGCCCCGGTAGGCGAGACGGCCGCGGACCGGGTCCACCTCGGAGATGCCCGTCTCGCCGACGACCACGTCCGAGATGTTGGTCGGCGGGTCGCTTCGCAGACGTTCCTGCTCGGCGGGTGGGGCCGCGGGCAGGGCGGGCGCGATCGAGGAGGCGTCCGGGGGTGCCTTGACGGGGGAGAGCTCGGCGAGCCGTTCGTCGTAGAAGGCGCGGAGCTGGCCGACGGAGTCGATGTGCTCGATGAGGTGGTCGTCGAGCGTGGTGCCCAGCTCGTGTTCCAGATGGACCTGGAGTTCCACGGCGGTGAGGTTGTCCCAGCTGGCCACGGCGCGGAGCCGCATCTCGTCGCCGATGAACTCCGACGGCATGTCGAAGACGCGGGAAAGAGTGCTGATGACGGGGTGCACCTGGGCCATCTCCTTGTCTGAGCGTCGCTCCCCCTGCTGGTGCGGCCGAGCGACTGAGGGGGTGAGGTGTCGCCGTCGGCCCGGTCCGCCGGAGCGGACCGGGCGGGCAACCGGGCCGTACGCGGCGGCCCCGGTTATCCGGCGAGGTCCGTGGCGTTCTTGCCGGCCGGCTCCGGTATCCGGAGGATGGAACCGGCGTGGCCGGGCGTGGCGACGAGATCCATCCGGGTGCGCGGGAAGAGGTACGGCAGCAGCGGGCCCGTCATGGCCGTGGTGATCAGCGCCATGAGGACCATCTCGGTGAACAGGGCGTCGTCGAGCACCCCCAGACTGAGGCCGACGCCGAGGATGATCAGCTCGGTCAGGCCCCGGGTGTTCATCAGGACGCCCACGCCCGTCGACTCCCGCCAGCTGAGCCCGAAGGACTTGGCCGGCAGCCCGGCGCCGAGGAGCTTGCCGGTGACGGCGGCGGCGAGGATCAGGCCCAGCTCGCCCCAGGCGGTCACCGACATGGCCGCGACGTCGACCGAGAGGCCGGTGACGATGAAGTAGACGGGCAGCATCAGTTCACCCGCGTGCTGCAGCGGGCGCAGCATCTTCTCCTCCAGCAGGGCCTGCGGCTTGCGGGGCATGACCAGACCGAACGCGAAGGCACCGAAGATGGGATGGATACCGATCTTCGACGTGGTGTACGCGGAGAGCAGCAGGCCGGCGGTGACGAGCGTGGCCAGGTACACACCGGTGCCGCGCTTGGACACCCAGGCGACGGACCGGGCCAGCAGCGGGCGCACGACGACGACCATGACGGCGCCGTAACCGGCCGACATCCAGACGGTGTCGGTGAATCCGGAGGGTCCGGACGCCGTCACGATGGCGACCACGCCGGCCAGCAGGCACCAGGCCAGGGCGTCACCGAAGGCCGCGCTGGTGAGCGCGAGGGCGCCGATCTTCGTACGGCTGAGGTTGTTGTCCTTGAGGATGCGGGCGAGCACCGGGAACGCGGTGATCGACATGCTGACACCCAGATACAGGGCGAAGGACGTGAAGGGCACCTTCTCGCCGTTGACCTGCGAGTGGTTGTGGTAGATGACGGCGGCGACGCCGAAGCCCAGTAGCAGCGGGGTGAGGATACTGCCCGCGGTCACCCCGGCGACGGAACGTTTCCTGCGGCGCATCGTCGTCCAGTCGAGCTCCCAGCCGACGGTGAACATGAAGAGGAGTAACCCCAGTTGCGCCACCATGGACAGCAACGGGCGTACCTCGTCGGGAAACAGACGGTGGGTCAGGTCGCCGGGGAACAGGCCCAGCAGACTCGGCCCCAGCAGGATTCCCGCGGTGATCTCGCCGATGACGGCGGGCTGGCGGATCCGTCGCGCGAGATGGGCGAGGACCGTGCCGGCGATCAGAATGCCGGCGATCCCGGCGATGGCAGTGGCCTGAAGGGCTTCGGTCGCGTGCGGATTCGTCACGGCATCTCCTCCGGCATCGGACTTCGTCGGACGTTGAATCTAATTCATTATCCGCTGAACTCAACTGATGATGAGTTTTGCATGCGGAGTAGGGCCCGGACAAGGGGCCTCAGGAGGAAACGCCTCTCCTGGCGGCCCCGGGGCCGTGGCGAGTTGAGGCCCGCCGGGCCCCGGGCCGGGGCTTGCTGGGGTTCCGCGTTCGTGCAAAACTCCTTACTTGTTGAGTTCACTGTTCGTTGAGTTTCTGTCGCGTGAACCGCGGAAGGTGGTGCCTGACCATGCGCGAACTGGTGGAGGTGATCGAGTCCCCGGACTCGGTGCCGGCCGATGTGGCGGCCCTGGGGGTCCCCGAATCCTTCCGGGCGGCCGTCCTCCACAAGGAGGAGGTGGAAATGTTCGAGGGGCTGGCACCGCACGACCGGCACCCCGCCGACGCCATCCACGTCCAGGACGTGCCGACGCCCACGCCCGGCCCCGGCGAAGTGCTGGTGGCGGTGATGGCGAGCGCGGTGAACTACAACACCGTCTGGAGCGCGCTCTTCTCGCCGGTGCCCACCTTCGCCCTCCTGGAGCGCTACGCGCGCCTCGGCGGCCTCGCGGCCCGGCACGACCAGCCGTTCCACGTGATCGGCTCCGACCTGTCGGGTGTGGTCCTCGACTGCGGTCCCGGCGTGCGTCGTTGGGGCGTCGGTGACCGGGTCGTGGCGCACTGCGTCTCGGTCGAGCTGGAGCACGCGGAGGGGCACGGCGACCCGATGCTCGACCCCGATCAGCGCATCTGGGGATACGAGACCAACTACGGCGGACTCGCCGAGCTCGCCCTGGTCAAGGCGACCCAGCTGCTGCCCAAACCCGAGCACCTCACCTGGGAGGAGGCCGCCGCACCCGGTCTGGTCAACTCCACCGCCTACCGCCAGCTCGTCACCCCCAACGGCGCGGGCATGAAGCAGGGTGACAACGTCCTCATCTGGGGCGCCGTCGGCGGCCTCGGCTCGTACGCCACCCAGCTCGCGCTGGCCGGTGGCGCCAACCCCATCTGCGTCGTCTCCTCACCCGAAAAGGCGGCACTGGCACGCGAGTTGGGAGCCGAGCTGATCATCGACCGCAAGGAGGAGGGATACCGCTTCTGGCGGGACCCGCACACCCAGGATCCCAAGGAGTGGCGCCGACTCGGCGCCCGTATAAGGGAGTTGACCGGGGGAGAGGACGTTGACATCGTCTTCGAGCACCCGGGCCGGGAGACCTTCGGCGCCAGCGTGTACGTCGCCCGCAAGGGCGGCACCATCGTCACCTGCGCGTCCACGGCCGGTTACACCCACGAGTACGACAACCGCTACCTCTGGATGAGCCTCAAGCGCATCGTCGGCTCGCACTGCGCCAACTACCGCGAGGCCTGGGAGGCCAACCGCCTGATCGCCAAGGGCCGTATCCATCCCACGCTGTCGCGCACGTACGGCCTCGACGAAGTGGCCCTGGCCGTCCAGTCCATCCACCGCAACGAACACCAGGGCAAGGTCGGCGTCCGCTGCCTCGTCCCGCGCGACGGCCTCGGCATCACCGCGCCCGAGTTCCGCGCGCCCCACGAGGCGGCCATCAACCGCTTCCGTATCCCGCAGGCCCTCGGCACCTCGGCCTCCGACCTGAGCGAGGTCGCGGCATGAGCGGCCGAGAGGACGTTCTCGGCATCGTCGGACTCGGGACCATCGGCGGCGCGCTGGCCCGCCGGGCCGCGGACGCCGGCCACTCCGTCCTGGTGCACGATCCGGACCCGGCGGCGGGGGAGCGGCTGCGGCAGCTCCACGACGCGGCACCGGACGCCCGCGGACGCGTGCGGCTCGTGGACGGCCTGGCGGAACTGGCCGTGGCCGGCACCGTGGTGGAGGCGGTCCCCGAGCGCCGCGACACCAAGGTCGAGGTGGTACGCGCCCTCGACCGGGTCTGCCCGCCCGACACCGTGCTGGCCAGCAGCGCGGCCGCCCTCTCCCTCACCGACCTCGCGGCGGCGTCCGGCCGCCCGGGCCGGCTCGTCGGTCTGCATCTGGCGCTGCCCACGGCCGGCCTCGCGGAGATCGGCCGTACGGTCATGACCGACGAGTCCGCCCTCGACCGGGTCCGTACCCTGGCGGACGGCCTCGGGCTGCGCCGGGTCACCGTGGGCGACCGGCCGGGACTGATCTCCACGTCCCTCCTGTTCGGCTTCCTCAACCAGGCCGTCACCATGTACGACCAACGGCTCGCCGGACGCGACGACATCGACGCCGCGATGCGCTTCGGCTGCGGACTGCCCCTCGGACCGCTCCAGCTCCTCGACCTGATCGGCACGGACACCGCCTGCGACACCCTCGACGTCCTGTCCGAGCGCTGGTCCCAGCCCTCGCTCCAACCCGCCCGCCGGCTACGGCACATGGCGCTCGCGGGCCTCCTCGGCCGGAAATCGGGACGTGGCTTCTACGACTACCGGGAATCCGCCCGCCCGGCCCCCGCCGATGAGCGGCCCGCGCCGTCCGTGCCGTCGGTCCGCACGGTCGGGATCGTCGGGACCGGCACCATGGCCACCGGGATCGCGGAGGTCTTCGCCAAGGGCTCGGTCGCCACCGTGCTGGTCGGCCGCACCGACGAACGCGCCAAGGCCGCCGTCGAGGCGGTGGCCGCGTCGACGGCCCGGGCCGTACGGCGCGGGAAGCTGAGCGAGGCCGGGCGGGACGCCGCACTGGAGCGGCTGACCCCGAGCAGTGACCTGGCCCAGCTGGCCGGCTGCGACCTGGTGATCGAGGCCATCGCGGAGGACCTGGACGTCAAGAAGCGGCTCTTCCGCACCCTGGGCGAACTGTGCGGGCCCGGCGCCCTGCTGGCCACCACCACGTCCAGCCTGCCGGTGATCGAGTGCGGTCTCGCGTCCGGGCGTCCCGAGGACGTGATCGGGCTGCACTTCTTCAACCCGGCTCCGCTGATGCGACTCGTCGAGGTGATCCCCTCGCTGGAGACCGCGCCCCACCATGTCGATGTGGCGCGGGAGTTGTGTCACCGGCTGGGCAAGCACCCGGTGCAGTGCATGGACCGGCCGGGGTTCATCGTCAACGCACTGCTCTTCCCGTACCTCAACGGCGCCGTTCGCCTGACGGAGAGTCACTATGCCACCGCCGACGCGATAGACGACGTGATGAAGCTCGGCTGCGGCTACCCGCTCGGCCCCTTCGAACTGCTCGACATCATCGGCCTCGACATCTCACTCAGCATCCAGCGCGTCCTGCACGACGCCGACCGCGATCCCCGTACGGTGCCGGCGCCCCTGCTGGGACACCTGGTGGCCGCCGGCCGGGCGGGACGCAAGTCCGGCGCCGGATTCCGGGTGTACGGCTGACGGCCCGACCCAGGGAGCAAGGACATGAAGAGCACGGACACCGATGAGGCCGACGCCCTGGCCTGGGCGATGCTGGCCGAACTGACCGGATGCGGCGACGTCGCCCGGGCCCTGGCGACGGGCTTCTCCCGGAGCGCTCCGGCCGACGGTGCGGGTGCGGGTGCGGCGGAGCGTCCGCCCGGCCGCCGGACGTCCGGCGCCGACTCCCCGACGGCGGAAGGAGACGAGCAGTGACTGCCACGGCACGTACAGCGCGGACCGCCTTCGGCACCGGCCCCGAGGGGCGCGATGCGAGTGCGGCCGCAGGCCCCGGTCCCGGCGGGCACGAAGTGAGTCCGGCCGAATCTGCCGATCCCGGTGGACGGGAATCGAGTCCTGCCGAATCCGCGGATCACGGTGGGCACGAGGCGAGTCCGGCCGAATCCGCGGATCACGGTGGGCAGGAAGCGAGTCCGGCCGAACCCGCGGATCACGGTGGGCACGAGGCGAGTCTGGCCGAACCCGCGGATCACGGTGGGCACGATCGGGGCGGGGCCGCCTTCACGGTCCGCGACGCGGCCCTGGCCGCCCGGGCCGCGGCCACCAAGCTCGCCACCACGACCGGCGACGAGCGGAACGCCGCGCTGCGCGCCATCGCGAGCGCGTTGGAGGGGAGTTGGGCCGACGTCCTCGCCGCGAACCGTGAGGACATCGCCGCGGCCAGGGAGGCCGGCCGGTCGCCGACCGTGCTGGACCGGCTCAGCATCTCCCGCCAACAGCTCGACGGGCTCGCGGAGATGGCGCGTGCCCTGGCGGACGAGGCCGACCCGGTCGGCGGGATCGCGAGCGGGTCCGTCATGCCCAACGGTCTCGAGGTACGACGGATCACGGTGCCCCTCGGCGTCGTCGGCCTGATCTACGAAGGACGCCCGAACGTCACCGTCGACGCGGCCGTGCTCTGCCTCAAGAGCGGCAACGCGGCTCTGCTGCGCGGCTCCTCGTCCGCCCGGCGCACCAACGCGGCCCTCGTCCGTGCGATGCGGACGTCCCTCGCGGACACCGCCGTCCCGGTGGACGCCGTCCAGTCGGTGCCCGACGCAGGTCACGGCGCCGTCCGTGAACTCATGTCCCTGCGGGGCCTGGTGGACGTCCTCGTCCCGCGCGGCGGAAGCGGCCTCATCCAGGCCACGGTCCGCGAATCGGCGGTCCCGGTCATCGAGACGGGCGTCGGCAACTGCCACGTCTACGTCGACGAACACGCCGACCTGGACAAGGCGCTGGCCATCCTGCTCAACGCCAAGACGCACCGGCCGTCCGTCTGCAACGCCACCGAGTCGCTGCTCGTCCATGAGGCCGTCGCGTCTGCCTTCCTGCCTCGGGCCCTCACCGCCCTGGCCGGCCACGGCGTGACCGTGCACGGCGACGAACGGGTGCGGTCCTTCCACGACGCGGTGGTGCCCGCCACGGCGGACGACTGGGGACGCGAGTACCTCTCCCTCGAGCTCTCGGCCGCCGTGGTCGGCTCACTGGAGTCGGCCGTCGAACACATCCGCCGGTACGGCAGCGGCCACACCGAGGCGATCGTCACCGACTCGCAGAGCGCCGCGCGCCGGTTCGTCGCCGCCCTGGACACCGCGGTCGTCGCCGTCAACGCCTCCACCCGGTTCGCCGACGGCGGGGAACTCGGCCTCGGCACCGAACTCGGCATCTCCACCCAGAAACTGCACGCGCGCGGCCCCATGGGGCTCACCGCGCTGACCACCACGAAGTACGTCCTCGTGGGCGACGGGCACATCCGGGGCGGAGCCGCCGCCCCGATGCCCTAGAAGGAGGTCCGGTCATGTACGTACGCATCATCACCGCGACGGAGCCTTCCGGCCGGCTCCTGTACGAGGAGAACCCGCGCCGTGAGCGGCAGTCCGCTTCAACTCCCGTACCGCGCCTGAGCCTCGCCGGAGTCGAGGACGACCCCGCCGAGTTCCATATCGTCCGGGGTATCGATTAGGTCGTAGGGGCGGCTAGGGGCGGCTAGGGGCGGCTAGGGGTGGTGCCGGGTGCCGGGTGCCGGGTGCCGGGCGGTGGGTGGTGGCCGGAGGCCGGAGGGTTCGGTGACCGGTGAACCATCCGCTCGGCGCCGTAGCTGTCGTCAACTGAGCTGCGGGACAGCCGAACTGACGGGCCGCCGGGCATCCGGTGTGCTGTGCCGTAGGTTGCGGAAAAGCGCGTCTGCGGAGAAGCGCGTCGATCTGGTGACCGTCAGCAGATGGCACGGCGTCGACCGCGACAACATCCACGTCGACGCCGCCAGCGGAGCGAAAGCCTCCCGACCCGAGCTCGATCTCGTCACGCAACTGATGCGCGAGGGCGACGCGTTGAAGGTCACCCGGCTCGACCGGCTCTCCCGCTCCGTGCTGCACCTGGTGACCCTCGGCGCCGAGCCGCGCGAGCGCGGGACCGGGCTGCACGTCAATCGAGCAGGGCATCGACACCTGCACCATGGAAGTCCGGGCCATGTTCGGCATGCTCAGCGTGCTCGCGGAGCTCCAGAGAGAGCTGATCGTGGCGAACACGAACGACGGGCTCGCCTCCGCGCGGGCCGCCATGGACCGGCTCCTCCGAGGCGAGATCCCGCCCGGCGGAAAGTGCGACATCAAGACCCTCGCCCGCGAAGCAGCCGTCGACCGAACCGCCTTCTACGGCACCCGCCCCTACGCTCACCTCCGCGCCGAGTTCGAGCGACGCCTTCAGTCGCTCCAGCAGGCCGGCGAGATCCCCGACCCCCGCGAAGCCCAGATCACCCGGCTCAAAGCGGAAAACGCCAAGCTCAAGGAACGGCTGGATCAGTCGGAGCAGACGGTCGACGAGCTCACCAACTTCCGCACCCAGGCTCTGGCCCGGCTCGCCGCACAACACGAGGAGATCGTCCACCTTCGCGGGGCTGCTGACGCCTCAAACCGTGTCACCCGCCTCCCTTCACCGCGAACGACCGTCATCGGGTCGTGCAGCTGAGATGCACCGTCACCCCCCTCGTGGCTCGAAGCAAGGGAACCAAGGGCGCGATGACGAACAGGCCGAAGAGCGTGGTGGGCAGCAGTTGGACGGGACGCAGCAGCCACGCCGGATTCTCCTGCAGCTGCGGCCAGCTGACGATCCAGTTCGCGATGACGTCCAGCGCCATCACACCGCTAGCCAGCCGGACACCCGAGGACCGAACGAGTCCCACCAGTACTACGACCATCGGGTCGAGGACCGCCAGGCAGATGGGTATTGAGACATCCACCCCGTTGTGCGAAGCGGCATTTCGTGCCCTCTTCCACAGGTCCATACGGTCGGATTCATGGAGTGGAATTTTCCGACAGCCGAACAACTCGCGGCTGCCTTGCGTGCCGGTGAAGTGACCTCGGCGGAACTGACCGACGAGGCGATCGCCCGTATTGAACGGGACGACGATGCGATCAACGCGATCTGTGTGCCGGACTTCGACCGTGCACGGGCCGCCGCGCGCGGTGCCGACCGGGCGCGTGCCCGCGGTGAGGACCGGCCGCTGCTGGGCATTCCGGTGACGGTCAAGGAGTCGTACGACATTGCGGGGCTGCCCACGACCTGGGGTATGCCGCCGCACCGGAACTTCGTGCCGGCCGAGGACGCGGTGCAGGTGTGGCGGCTCAAGGCCGCAGGCGCGGTGGTGCTCGGCAAGACCAATGTGCCCTTGGGTCTGCAAGATATACAGAGCTTCAACGAGATCTACGGCACCACCAACAACCCGTGGGACCACCGTCGTACGTCGGGCGGATCCTCCGGCGGCTCGGCGGCGGCCCTGGCGTCCGGATTCGGCGCGCTGTCCATCGGCTCCGACCTCGCCGGTTCGTTGCGCACCCCCGCGCATTTCTGCGGCATTTACGCGCACAAGCCGTCACTCGGCCTTGCGGCGATCCGCGGCATGGTCCCGCCGCCCGGGCCGGCCCTGCCGGTCGAGCACGACCTCGCCGTCGTCGGTCCGATGGCGCGCACCGCTCGCGACCTCACGCTCCTGCTCGACGTAATGGCCGGACCGGACCCGCTGACGCTCGGTGTGGCGTACCACCTGACGCTGCCGCCCGCGCGCCACGAACGGCTCCGCGACTTCCGGGTCCTGGTCCTCGACGAGCATCCGCTCATTCCGACCGGGTCCGCCGTGCGGGCGGGCGTGGGCCGGGTGGCCGACGCGCTTGTCGACGGCGGTGCCCGCGTCGAGCGGCACAGTCCGCTGCTGCCCGATCTGACCGAAGCCGCGATGCTCTACAGGCAGTTGCTGTTTTCGGGCGCCGTTGCACGTTTTCCCGTCGAAGCGTACGAGCAGCTGCGGACCCACGCCGCCGCACTGAGGCCAGACGACCAGAGTCTCGATGCGGCGATGCTGCGCGGCATGGTGTTCAGCCACCGCGACTGGATCGAGGCGAACAGCCGTCGCGAACTCCACCGCCACGGCTGGCGGCAGCTCTTCGCCGAGTACGACGCCGTGGTGTGTCCCATCACGCCCACTCCTGCCTTCCCGCACGACCACAATCCCGATCCGAGGGAACGCCGGATCGACATCGACGGCGCCGAGTATCCGTACTTCGACCAGCTCGTATGGGCCGGTCTGGCCACCATGCCCGGTCTGCCCGCCACTGCTATACCAGCGGGCCGGTCGCCCGAGGGTCTGCCGGTGGGAGTGCAGCTGATCGGTCCGATGTTGGAGGACCGCACCCCGCTGCGGCTGGCCGAATTGCTTGAGCAGAAGATCGGCGGCTTCCAGGCACCGAAGTAGGGCGTACTACCTGGGTGTCCGTCGAGGGCGAGGTGCGGATCACGACGAGATCCTCCGAATGCGCGCAGTCGCTCCCCGGAACGCGAATGTCACCCGCCTCCCGCAACACGACAGAAGGTCGTCGGACCATGCTGACACAACACGCGGCAGTGAAGTCGATCACAGATGCCCCGACCTTATCGCCACACAAGCAGCAACCAGCATCACGAACGCCGCACCGGGAGTCGGCCACTTCAAACACAACACGAACCCAGCCGCACACGGCGACTGCGGAGACAAGGCACTCGTTAACGACACCCCTGCACGGGTCTTCCGCGCCCGCGGCGTCACCGGTCCGCCCCGCTCCCACCCCCGGTGGACGCCCTGGCGTACTCCTCCGCCGTACGGATGCGGATCCGGACGGGTGCCGGACCGGGCGTCGGTGCAGGGTCGGCCGAAGGCGGGGCGGTGGACAGGGGGACGAGGTCGTCCTGGTGGACCACCTCGCGGGTGGACCGGCCCTGCAGCCGGGGCAGTTCCTTCGCGTCGACCCCGACGAGCCCGCGGGCCACGACACGGCCGGACTCGTCCTGGAGTTCCACCGGGTCGCCGGCGACGAAGTCGCCCTCGGCGCGCAGGACGCCGGCCGCGAGCAGCGGCCCGCGCCGGGTGACGGTGCGGACGGCCTGGGCGTTGATGCGGACCGCGCCGCGCGGACTGCTGGCGTGCTCCAGCCAGAGCAGATGGTCGGCGGACTGCTCCCCGGTGCGGTGGAAGAACGTGCCGGTCTCGCGACCGGCCAGTGCGTCGGCGGCGTGCCGTGCGGCCGTGAGGACGACCGGGATCCCCGCGTCGGTGGCGAGCCGTGCCGCCTCCACCTTGGTCACCATGCCCCCGGTGCCGACGCCGGAGCTGCCCGTGGAGCCGATCTCCACACCGGCGAGATCCCGGCGGCCGCGAATCTCCCGCAGCCGCCGGGACCCCGGCCTGCGCGGGTCGCCGTCGTACAGGCCGTCCACGTCGGAGAGCAGGACCAGCAGCTCGGCCCGGACCAGATGGGCGACCAGCGCGGCGAGCCGGTCGTTGTCGCCGAACCTGATCTCGGCGGTGGCCACCGTGTCGTTCTCGTTGACCACCGGCACCGCGCCCATCGAGAGGACCTGCTCCAGCGCGCGGTAGGCGTTGCGGTAGTGCGCCCGCCGGCTGATGTCGTCGGCGGTCAGCAGGACCTGGCCGACCCGCAGCCCGTAGCGGGCGAAGGAGGCGGTGTAGCGGGCGACCAGGAGTCCCTGGCCCACACAGGCCGCCGCCTGCTGCCTGGCCAGGTCGCGCGGCCGCTCGGTGAGACCCAGCGGGGCGAGCCCGGCGGCGATCGCTCCCGAGGAGACCAGCACGACCTCGCGGCCCGCGGCCCGGCTCCGCGCGAGCACGTCGACCAACGCGTCCACCCGGTCCGAGTCGAGCCCCCCGGCGGCCGTGGTGAGGGAGGAGGAGCCTACCTTCACCACGATCCGACGAGCCGTCAGGACATCGGCGCGCAAAGGAGGTTCACCGGCTGTCCCGTCGTCCGGGGCCCGGTTCACCGGAGCGCCGGGGCGGACAGGGCGTACTGCGCGGACGGGTCCCGGGGTGACTCGCGCAGCAGCGCGTGCACGGTCTCCACGACGAGGACGGGCCGCTCGTACGGCAGGTCGTGCCCCTGACCGGGCACGGTCTGGAGCTGCGCGCCCGGTATGTCGTCGGCCAGTCGCCGGGCCTGGGCGGGCGGGGTGACGCAGTCCAGGGCGCCGACGAGGATCCGGGTGGGCACCCGGGCGAGGGCGCCGAGGCGGCCCGCGCAGTCATGGGTGGTCAGGGCGGCGTAGAACTCGGCGATGGCCGGCGCGGGAATGGCCCGGAGGGCGCGCGTGCCCTCGCGGACCGAGTCGGTGTGCGGACCCGCCCCGAACACCGCGCGCCACAGCGGGGCGGTGGTGGGGTGCGAGAGCGGCCCGGTCACCAGCCGGTGCACGGTCCGGGCGGAGCGCGGCGAGCGCAACAGCCCCTCGGCCACCCGCCGCCGGGCCCGGCCGAGCCGCCGTACGGCCGCCTCACTGCGCCGGTCGTACGGCACGGAAAGGCCCTCGGCGACCTCCTTGAGGCAGGTCGCGATCAGGCCGACACCGGTCACCCGCGACCCGAACAGGGCGGGCTGCCGCGCGGCCAGCTGCTGGATGGCCATACCGCCCATGGAGTGGCCGATCACGACCACGGGCCCGTCGGCCGGCGCCGCCTCGGCGAGCACCCGGGCCAGGTCGCGGCCGAGCAGCGCCATGTCGAGCGCGGCGCTGCCACGGGTGGACCGGCCGTGGCCGCGCTGGTCGTAGCTGACGGTCCGGACCGCGGGGAAGCCCCGGCGCGGACGGGTGAGCGCGTCGATGTGCGGGCGCCAGTCCCGCGCGGACATGGTCCAGCCGTGGCACAGCAGCACGGTGGCCACGGCATCGGGCTCTCCGCGCGTGTAGACGGCGATCTCGGCGCCGTCCTCCGTGGTCACCGGGCGCACCGAATGCCGGGCTTCCGTGGGTGCGAGCCCAGTCATGAGGCCCGGCCGAGATCGGTGGCACGTGCCTGGGTCCGGGGCGTACGGCCCCTGCGCGCACGGGACTTGGGCGAGCGCGCCGAGGGGGCGGGAATGTACGGGGACGCGGACTCGGCCGTACGCCAGGCCTGTTGGACCTGGCCGAAGGTCAGTCCCAGCGCACCGGCGATCCGGCCCGAGTTCCAGCCGTGCCGGCGCAGGAACCAGACGTACGCCGGACGCTGTCGTGGATGGGGGTCGATCCGCCGGCCGCCGTTCGCGAGGAACGCGGCCAGGTCGGAGCTGATCGTGCCGAGCGTGCCCGCGACGCGGAGCAGCTCCCGGCGCTCCCGGACGTTGAGCCCGCCCCAGATGCCGGTGCTCTCCTGGCTGGACAGCGCCTCGCGCAGGCACGGTTCGACGACCGGACAGCCGGCGCACAGCCGTTTCGCGGTCGCCTCTCGCTCGTCGTCGGTGCCGCCCGCGGGCGGGAAGAAGGTCTCGGGATCGGCGGTACGGCAGGCCGCGTCCTCCACCCAGGAGTCGGTGTCCGTGCGGCGTTGCGCCGGTGCATACATGACGGTCTGCCCTTCCTCGGCGTGGGCGGGGGAGGTTCACACGGTCCGAGAATAAACTCAACGGCCGTTGATTTCAATGGGTGTTGATATCTACGGCAGGGGTGCTTTTCCGGATGATGGATGGGGGCAAAAGTTGAAGACGGTACGGACTTCCTGTGGATTCCACGCTTGTTGAAATAGGGGCTTGCTGGAGCCAACTCCGCTGGCGTACGGTCACGTTGGCTTCACCCGACGGACCTTTGTACGGGTCCCGGGCAGCGCCGACGGACGTGCCCAGGGCTCTGCCCGGACACCCCCACCGTTCGAAGCGCGCCCGCAAGGCGGGGAGCCCGGAACCACTCTTGATCGTCACGCGCCATCGAGCTCGACGTCTCCATCCGAGGCTGTAAGGCGCTCCCAACGGGGGGAGCACGTTCAGGCACCTGGAGGGTGTTTTGCGTGCGTGGATTTCCTTGACGAGAGCTGTCGAACGGACCTGCGGCCGTTGCCGCACTCAGGTGATCCGGGCGGCGTCGCGCCGCCCGCAACGGGCTCGTTCCCACTTCGCAACCGTCCGAGAGCTCTTGGAGGTCGTATGTCCGTCGTCAGCGCCCCAGTCGTGTCACTGCCTCGCTTCCAGGTGACCACCGATGAACTGCTCGACCGGATCACCGAGTTGTACCCGGACGACCCCGGCCTCGCCGTCGCCCGGCGGGTCATCAGGGCCACCACGGTCCGTACGCGCTGGTACTCACGGCCGTTGGAGCAGCAGTTCGCCCCTGCTCCCTCGCTCGCGGAGGGGACGCGCACCCATCTGATGGACAGCCTGGAACTGGCGGAGAAGGCCGCTCGCGGAGCGCTCTTCGAAGCGGGGCTGGCCGCCGCCGACATCGACGGCCTCGTCGTCCTCAGCGCCACGGGCCACACGATGCCGGGACTCGATGTGCTGCTGATGGAGAAGCTCGGACTGCCTCCCGCGGTCCGCCGCATACCGGTGAGCCAAGTGGGCTGCACGGGAGGGGTGTTCGCGCTGGCCCGCGCCATGGAGATGGTGACCGCGCACCCGGGGGACAAGGTCCTCGTGGTCTGTTCCGATGTGTTCAGCCACTATCTGCACCGGGGTGACGCCGGCTTGGACGGCATGATCCTGAAGGGGCTGTTCGGTGATGCGGCCGGCGCCTGCGTGGTGCGCGCCGATACGCAGGGGCCCCACATGGAGCTCACCGACTCCTGGGAGTACGTCCACCCCAACAGCCATGACATCGTGGGCAGTCGGCTGGACTGCGACGGCCTGCACGCCTTCAATTCGCCGCGGCTGCGGCACGTGGTCGAGAGTGCGATACCGCGACTGATGGAGTGGCTGGAGCGCACCGCGCCGCCCGGTACGGATCCCGCGCCGCGGTTCGTGGTCTCGCACACCGGAGGCCCCAGAATCCTGGACGCCGTCGTCGCGGGGCTGGGCTGCGACCCCGCGATGGTGGACCTCGCCCGCGATTCGTTGCGGGAGCTGGGCAACGTGGGTTCGGTCTCCGTCCTCGACGTCCTGGAACGGACCTTCGTCAAGGCGCCCGACGAAGGCGATCACGGTCTGCTGATCGCGGCCGGTCCGGGTGTCTCCCTGATCGCCGTGCGTGCCGTCTGGCGTCCGTGGGGGTGACGCGGGACATCGCATGATTCCGCACAACCGCCCGTGGGGGTGTCGCGGAACATCGCATGATTCCGCACAACCGCCCGTGCGGGTGACGCGGAACATCGCATGATTCCGCACAACGGCCTTGCCTGCGTGCATGGTTGAGCCGACGGCTCCGATGGGGGAGCCGTCGGCTCTTGCCCGCCCTGCGGACGCCGGGGACGGGCGAGGGGTCAGGCCTTCGGGGCGCTGCGGGGCTCCAGTTCAGTGGACAGGCGCAGCTCCAGGGCCGGTACGACCCACGCGAGGAACTCCTCGAAGTCCATCTCGGCCAGCGGGTGGACCTTGAGCACATAGCGCATGAGGGCGAGTCCGACGAGGTGGCCCGAGGCCAGGGCCGCGCGGGTGTCGGCGTCCGGATGGTCCTTGTACCCGGAATTCGCCGCCCAGCCCTTGGTGCTTGCCTCCACGCGGGCGCGGAGCCGTTCCGAGGTGGCGCTGTCGGCGAGACCGGCCCGGTAGATGGCCGTCATGCCGTAGCGGGTTTCCTCGCTCTCCCAGAACGACAGATACGTGCGGGCCAGCCAGGCGGCCTCCGCCGTACCCGCGTCCGCCATGTCCGAAGGCAACTCGTCGAACATGGAGGAGACGCTGAGCGGCGAGTTGACCGCGGCCTCGAACACCCCCTCCTTGTTGTCGAAGAAGTGGTGTACCAGCGCCGGATCCACCTGGGCGTCCTCCGCGATCGCGCGGATGGTCGTCCTGGCGTAACCGTGTTCGGCGAAGAGATGGAGCGCCGACTCGAGGATCTGTTCCTTCGTGCCGCTGTCCCCCGGCCGGCGTCCGCTGCGTGCGCGCAGCGGACGTGGCTTCTTCGCCGCCGGGGAGGCAGCCCGCCGAGGGGAACCGGACTTTGGGGCGGGGGTGGGCGGACCGTCTGTACGCCTTGATGTCATGGGATCACTGCACTTCGGGGGTTGCGTGAGCGGTTAATTCACTGCAGGGTGAAAACCATGGTAGCAGCAGCTTTGCCTGGTTTCCATCCGCGGGTCGCGCTCATAAATACACAATGATCCCCAGGCGTTGGGCCGGTTGTCGACTCCCGGTGGGGTGCACGTCACCGTCGCGCTGCCGGCCGCGGGGTCGGTTGCCGTCACCGGGATTCGTGCGCGCTGAGCAGAGTTTGCCGTAGTCCGGGTGTGGCGACCGTATCGCCCGGTTGGCGGCTCCGGTGGGGTGCACGTCCCCGCACGTGCGGACGGCCGCGGGGTCGGTTGCCGTCACCGGGATGCGTGCGTTCCGGGCGGAGTTTGCCGTAGTCCGGGTGTGACCGCATCGCCCGGTTGTCGGCTTCCGGCGGGGCGCACATCACCGCCGTGCGGACGGCCGCGGGGTCGGTTGCCGTCACCGGGTTGCGTGCGCGCTGAGCGGAGTTTGCCGTAGTCCGGGTGTGGCGACCGTATCGATCCGCGCGGTCGGGACATGTCACCGGGATCCGTGCGTCCCGAGCAGAGTGTGTCGCAGCCCGGGTGTGACCGTATCGATCACCGATTCGACGTCCGCCGACGCGAGTGCGTCCACCCCCAGCAGATGCCGCAGGATGGCGATCCCGCCCAGCTGGGCGCCGAAGAGGGCGGTGCGAACCTCCGCGTCCGCGCCGGGCAGCTCGTGGTCGACCTGGGAGTTCAGGGAGTGGGTGACGCGCTCGCGCAGGACCCGCGAGGCCTCGCTGTCGGCGAGCGCGATGCGGTAGACCTCGATGAGCGGGGACTCCTCCTCGCCGGGCTCCCACAGGGCGAGGTAGGTGCGGACGAGGCGGGCCGGCAGATCCTCGTCGACCCCTTCGGCCACCGCGGGGCCGAGCAACCCGGCCACCTTGACGGTCCGTTCGATCAACGCCCCGAAGACCGCCGCCTTGTCCGGCAGCAGCTCCTGGGCGAACTCCGGCGTCAGGCCCGCCGTTTCGGCCAGCTCGGCGTAGTCGGTCTGCCGGTAGCCGCGCTGGGTGAAGAGCGTGCGGCCCGCCGATATCAAGGCCTGGGTGGCCTCGATGCGGGCCTCGGTAGCAGTGGCTGTGATGGTGGTCATGGTGTGCAACTCCCGTTGGTGTAGAGGTGGTTCGAGGTCCTTGTGGTGTGCGGTCCCGGGGACGGCGGGGTCCGGAACGCGGGCGCTCGCCGTCTTCCGGGCTGAGCCTCCGAGGTGTCCCGTCACTCGGCTCGCCCGAAGGTCCGCCCTCTCGCGGTGCCGGGCTCCGTCGCCGCTCCCTTCGGTCGTGAGTGCGCCCGGAGAACTCAACTCCGGTCGTGCGGAGACGTGTTGGGTCGACACTCGCCTCCGCGGCGAGGGTGGCAGGCGCCAGGCCCGACGCCGTGTCCTCCCTGTCCGGCGGCAGTGGGGCCGGTCCGCTGTGCTCCGTGTCCGGCGGCAGTGGGGCCGGTCCGTTGTGCTCCGTATCCGCTGCCGGTGGTGGGCGTCCTGCCTCCGCGTCCGCCACAAGTGGGGCGGATCCGTTGTCCTCCCTGTCCGCTGCCGGTGACGGGTGTGCCGTCCTCCTTGCCTGCTGTCATTGGGGTGGGCTCGACACCCCCGTGCCCCCGCTGTCATTGGGGTGGGCTCGACATCCCCGTGCCCCCGCTACCAGCGCGGTGAGTTCGACACCCCCGTGCCCCCTCTGCCGGTGAGCTGAACCCCGCGCCGATCTCAAAGGGGGCGTGACCCCGCTTGATTATTTCACGCTCCAGTGAACTCTCTCCCTGTTGAATTAGTCAAGTTCCTCTGGGATGATTTCAACGCCTGGTGAGTTAGTCGTGGCTCGCCGCGAGGAGGAATCGTGCAGTCCATCGGCATCATCGGAGTGGGCTCCTACCTGCCCGAGGCCATCATCAGCAACGCGGAGATCGGACGCGGCGCCGGCGTGACCGACGAGTGGATCGTCCGCAAGACCGGGATCCATGAGCGGCGCCGCGCCGCCCCGCACGAGGCCACCTCGGACCTGGCCGTCGCCGCGGCCCAACGCGCCCTGGACCGAGCAGGAGTGACGGCCGATCAACTCGCCTACTTGGTCGTCGCCACGTCGACCCCCGACCACCCGCAACCCGCCACGGCCGCCCTTGTGCAGCACCGCATCGGTGCCCGCCGGGCGGCCGCCTTCGACGTCAACGCCGTGTGCAGCGGCTTCGTCTACGCCCTGAAGACGGTGGAGGGACTGCTGAGCGGCGCGGCCGACGGCGAACCCCGTCACGGTCTGGTGATCGGCGCCGACATCTACTCCCGCATCCTCGACTACGGCGACCGCAGAACGGCCGCGCTGTTCGGGGACGGTGCGGGGGCGACGGTCCTCGGCCCGGTCGCCCCGGGACTCGGTCTGCGGCAGATCTCCCTGGTCTCCCGGGGCGACGCCCACCACCTGATCGAGGTCACCGCGGGAGGCAGCCGCCGGCCGGCCTCACCGGGAACCCTGACCGCCGGCGATCACTACTTCCGCATGGACGGGCGGGGCGTGCGCGACTTCGTCACCCGTACCCTCCCGTACGAGACGGACCGGCTGCTGCGCCGCGCCGGCGTCTCCGCCGACGCCGTACAGCACTTCGTGCCGCACCAGGCCAACGGCATCATGCTCGCCGAGCTCTGGCCCGACCTCGGCCTGCACCGCGCCGCCCTCCATCTGACGCTCGAGCGCTACGCCAACACCGGAGCCGCCTCCGTGCCGGTCACCCTCGCCGAACTGGACCGCAAGGGGGCCGCCGAGCCGGGCGAGCTGGTCATGCTCGCCGCGTTCGGCGGTGGCATGAGCCTCGGTCTCGCGCTGCTGAACTGGTCCATGGAGGCCCGCGAGGAGACGCCCGCACCCGGCGCGTACCCTGCCGTCTCCCCGCTGCTCACGGCCGGCGAACCCGTCTCGCCGCTCGCTCCATGACCGCCGACACCTCCGCCGGGGCGCCGCCCGCCGCGCCCGCGTCGGACACCAGGGGCCGGGTCGCCCGGCTGCACGCGATCCGGGAAGAGGCCGAGCGGGGCCCGGGCGAGAAGGCGACCGCCGCACAGCACGCGAAGGGCAAGCTCACGGCCCGGGAACGCATCCAACTCCTGCTGGACGAAGGGTCGTTCAGCGAGGTGGAGCCCCTGCGCCGGCACCGCGCCACGGGGTTCGGCCTGGAGGACCGCAGGCCCTACACCGACGGTGTGATCACCGGCTGGGGCACCGTGCACGGCCGGACCGTCTTCGTCTACGCCCATGACTTCCGTATCTTCGGCGGGGCCCTCGGCGAGGCCCACGCGGAGAAGATCCACCGCATCATGGACCGCGCGGTGGCCGCCGGTGCGCCCCTCGTCTCGCTCAACGACGGCGCGGGCGCCCGGATCCAGGAGGGCGTCACCGCGCTGTCGGGGTACGGCGGCATCTTCAGCCGCAACGCCCGGGCCTCCGGTGTCATCCCGCAGATCAGCGTGATGCTCGGACCGTGCGCCGGCGGTGCCGCCTACTCCCCGGCCCTCACCGACTTCGTGTTCATGGTCCGCGAGACCTCGCAGATGTTCATCACCGGACCCGACGTCGTCGAGACGGTCACCGGCGAGAAGGTGACGCTGGGCGGTCTGGGCGGCGCGGACGTCCATGCCGAGGTGTCGGGCGTCGCGCACTTCGCGTACGACGACGAGGAGACGTGTCTGGAAGAGGTCCGCTATCTCCTCTCCCTGCTTCCGCAGAACAACCGGGAGACCGCGCCCGGGGCTCCTCCCGAGGACCCGGTGGACCGGCGCTGTGAGGCGCTGCTCGACCTGGTGCCGGCCGGTGGCCACCGCCCGTACGACATGCGACGGGTGATCGAGGAGATCGTGGACGACGGCGAGTACCTGGAGGTCCACGAGCGGTGGGCGGCCAACGTCATCGTCGCGCTCGCCCGGCTCGGCGGGCAGGTGGTGGGCGTCGTCGCCAACCAGCCGATGGTGCTCGCGGGCGTCCTCGACATAGACGCCAGCGAAAAGGCGGCCCGCTTCGTGCAGATGTGCGACGCCTTCAACATCCCGCTCGTCACCCTCGTCGACGTGCCCGGCTTCCTGCCCGGCGTCGACCAGGAGCACAACGGCATCATCCGGCGCGGGGCGAAACTGCTGTACGCGTACTGCAACGCGACCGTGCCGCGGATATCCCTGATCCTGCGCAAGGCGTACGGCGGTGCGTACATCGTCATGGACTCGCGTTCCGTGGGCGCCGACCTCTCGTACGCCTGGCCCTCCAACGAGATCGCGGTGATGGGCGCGGAGGGTGCCGCCAACGTGATCTTCCGGCGCCGGATCCAGACCGCCGACGACCCCGAGGCGACTCGCCGGCAGCTCGTCAAGGAGTACCAGGCCGAGCTGATGCACCCGTACTACGCCGCCGAACGCGGCCTGCTCGACGACGTCGTCGACCCGGCGGACACCCGCCGGATCCTGATCGACTCCCTGCGCATGCTGCGGACCAAGCACGCGGACCTGGCGGCGCGCAAACACGGCAACCCACCCCAGTGACCCGAGCACCGAGCGAAGGAGCGTCATGACCACAGCTGCCGAGGAGTTGCCCGTCGTCCGGGTGGTCCGGGGAGGCGAGCTGCCCGAGGAGGGGCTTGCCGCCCTGACCGCGGTCCTGCTCGCCCGTGCCGCCGCTGTCGCGGCGGAGGCGGAGAGCGTCGACGTGGTCCCGCTCTGGGAGCGGCCCACGCCCGTCGTCCCGTACCGGTCACCGCACAGCTGGCGCAACTGACATACGTACGGCGCCCGTTGCCGCGTCGGCGGCACCGGGCGCCGTATGCGCCGTGCGCGGTGGGGCAGGGTACGTCACCCCCGGGCCCCGGTGACGTCCGCGGCCTTCGCGCTGTCGGCCGCGCTCACCGGTTGCCGGGCCCCGGTGACGTCCGCGGCCCTCGCGCTGCCGGCCGCGCTCACCGGTTCCTGGGCCCCGGTGACGTCCGCGGCCCTCGCGCTGCCGGCCGCGCTCACCGGTTCCTGGGCCCCGGCGACGACCGCAGCCCCCGCGCTGCCGGCCGCTCGCCGGGTTCCGCCGGCCTCATCTCCCGCCCTGAACCACCCAGCGTTTCAGGGCTGTTCGACGGGTGCCTGCTCCTGTTCGGGGAGCGGCGCCGGGGACGAGGCCGGGATCGCCTCGACCGTGGTCCCGGACGGCCGGCGCGGGGCCGGGCCCTCCACGCCGCACCAGTGATGCAGCGCCTGCCGCAGCCGCTCCTCGCGTCCGGCCGGATCCGACGTGTCGTCCACCCAGGCCGCGTAGCCGTCCGGCCGTACCAACAGGGTGCTGACGCCCGGGAGTTCGGGCAGCGCGGCGCCGACCTGGACCGGACTCACCCGGGAGCCCCAGGCCTCGGTGAGCGCGGTGCAGCCGTCGTCCTCGCCGAGGTCGAGCAGCACGAAGCGGCCGTCCCGCATCAGCGAGTACAGCCGTACGGGGGCGCCACCGAGCCGGGGGACCGTCAGATCCGGCACCCGCCGGCCGGCCCGTATCGCGAGCCTGCCAGGGGCCCCGCGCCGGGAGTAGTCCGCGCGCAGACCCGAGATCGTCTCGCCGGCGAACCGCCGGATCCGGCGGTTCGAGAGGGCCTTCGACAGGGCGGTGCGGCGCAACGTGGTCAGCGCCGCCGAGTGGGTGGTGGCCATGCGGGTGGCCCGGTCGGTGGCGCGCAGGACGCGCTCCGCCTGCGGCCTGCGCTCGGCCTCGTACGAGTCGAGCAGTCCAGCGGGGGCCCAGCCCTGCACCTCGGCGGCGAGCTTCCAGCCCAGATTGACCGAGTCCTGGATCCCGAGGTTGAGGCCCTGTCCGCCCAGCGGCGAATGCAGATGCGCCGCGTCCCCGGCCAGCAGCACCCGCCCGGTCCGGTACTGGTCGGCGAGCCGCTGGTGGATCTTGAAGCGGGCGAGCCACTCGGGGGCGTACGGGCCGGGGTCGAAGCCGAGGGCCCGGGTGAGGACCTCGCCGAGTTCCTCCAGGGTCACCGGATCGCGCGTCCACGGCCGGTCCCGGCGCGCCGCCGCGATGCGGTACAGGCCGTCGCCGTACGGCACCGAGACCAGCACCCCGCCGTGCCCGGAGATCATCAGCACCTCGTCCGGCGGCGGCTTGCGGAGCCGGACGTCGGCGAGGATCGGGGCGATGCCGTACGTGCGCCCGCGGAAGGCGATGCCGGAGAGTTCCCGTACGACGCTGTGGGCGCCGTCGCAGCCGACGACGAAGTCGGCGCTCTCCTCCCACTCCCCGTCGCCCGCCCGCACCTGGAGCGTGACGCCCGAGGCGTCCTGCGCGAGGCCGAACACCTCGGCGCCGCGCTCGATGGTGACTCCGAGGTCGAGGGCACGCTGCTGCAGCACCTCCTCGGTGCGGCTCTGCGGGATGACGTTGAGGTAGGGGAACCGGCTGTCCAGTTCGGCGAAGTCCACCCGCGCGCCGCGTGCGGGCACCATCCGGCTGACCGGCTTGCCGAGGGCCACCAGGGCGTCGGCGTGGCCGCGCAGATCGAGCACCTCCATCGTCCTGCTGTACAGGCCCATGGCGCGGGACTGGGAGGAGGGTGCGAGCCGTCGTTCGAGCATCGTGCAGGACACGCCTGCGGCGGCCAGTTCACAGGCGAGGGCGAGGCCGGTGGGCCCGGCCCCGACGACGATGACGGACTGCTCAGGGGCGTTGGCCACGAGTTTCTCCTTGGATGGTGGGCACGGACGACGACAAGTGGGCGGCCGGTGCGGCGGGTTCGGGGACCGGCCGGCTGGACCGGGCAGCCCAGGCACCGGCGCCGAGCACGAGCGCGCCGAGCAACAGCCAGCCTGGTGCGCCCTGTTGCACGACGAGGAAGGTGATGGCCAGTGGCCCGTAGGTGTTCCGCGCGGCGTTGCCCAGGCCGAAGAACGCCAGATAGACCTGGCGGCGGTCCTCGGGCGCCAGGTCGTACGAGATCGCCCAGGCGCCGGCCTGCTGGTACATCTCCGCGAACGCCTGGAACACGACCGCGCCGAGGACCAGAGCCACAGCGGCCGGCGTGGGCACCGCTCCGGTGACGGCGAGCGTGCCGCAGCAGACGGCGAGCAGCAGTCCGCTGCGGCGCAGCGCCCGCCCGCCGTCCGCCGCGCTCTCGGTGTCCCGGGTGGCCCTGACCTGCAGCAGCACCACGACCACCGTGTTGAGCACCAGGGTCCACGCGATGGCCGCGCGCGGAATGCGGTCATGGGCGAGGATCCACAGGGGGATCCCCGCTGTCAGGACCGTCACATGCAGGCTCACCAGCGAGTTCAGCCCGGTGAGCGCGGCGAACCTGCGGTCCCCGAACACGCTGAGCCGGTCCCGCCACGGCAGCGGGCGGCCGGTGCCGGACGCGGGGCCGGCCGCCCGCAACCGGACCACCAGGGCCGCGGCGATCAGGAACGAGAGGGCGTTGGCGTACACCATGCCGGCATACACACGGTCGCTGTCCGGCAGCAGCGCCGCACCGGCCGCGAGTCCGCCCAGGGCGAGCCCCAGGTTCTGCAGCGACCGTGCACGTCCCATGGCGCGCACCCGCTGCTCCTTGCCGACCGCCGTGCCGAACAGGCCCTGCACCAGCGGCGAGGCCCCGCGATCGGCCACCGCGAGCAGCGAGATCACGAGCAGGAAGGGCGCGAAGCCCTGGACGAACGGATAGCAGGTGAGCAGGGCGGCCCGGGCCAGATGGGCGGCGATCAGCATGCGGCGCGGGCCGACCCGGTCCGCCAGCATGCCGATCGGCACCAGTAAGAGGAACGACAGCGCGCCGGCCACCGAGAGCCCGACGCCCACCTGGCCGCTGCCGAGGTGGAGATACCGGGTGAAGAAGATGACGGAGACGGACATGTAGAGCCCGCTGCCGAGGGCGTCGACGAACACCGCGACGAGCAGCACGGCCGCCGCTCCGGACGGCGCTCCTCGCTGCTCCTGCTCCGCCGGCTGTGTCATGTCGCCCCCCTTCGGCCGGAGTTCAGTAGTAGTGCCGCATCAGGTCGTCCACCCAGGCGGGCTGGACGACCTCCTCGCGCGGGCCGAACTGCCGCAGATACGGCTTGATGTCGAGGACCGGTGTGCCGTCGACGGCGTCGAGCCCGACCACGTGCACATCGAGGCCTTCGGTCTTCACCAGCCGGCAGCGGGAGACCCCGATGCGGTTGGGGCGGTTCTTGCCGCGCTGGGCGAAGATCCCGGCCCGCGGCCAGTCCGGGTTGTTGCGCGGGTGGCGCGCCCCCTCCTGCACCTTGTGCGGCGGGACCAGGTGGAAGTGGAAGACGACCTCGAGGTGGGAGAAGGAGTCGAGGGCCAGGAGCGCCTCCGGGGTGAAACGGCCGGCGTCCAGCCGGATGACGGAGGCCACCTCGCCCCAGTTGTCGTCGAGGATCTCCCGGCGGTCGTTGTGCACCCGGGCGATCGGCACCAGGTCCGTGAGGGCGCCATCGGTCATGTCGGTCCTTCCGTCGTCACCGGCCAGGTCGCCTCCCGCGCCGGCCCCGTCCGCGGACCACACCTGGTCCCGTACGAGCACCTCGCCCGCGGTGGCGCGCTGCACCGTCAGATAGATCTCCTCGCGCGGCACCCCGAGCAGGTCGCCGAGGCGTTGCTGGAGCAGGCGCAGCAGCTCGCCCACCTGGCTCGTGGAGTAGGTCTCTTTGCACACGACGAAGCCGACCGGGGCCGGTGTGCCGTCCGGGTCGCGCCACTCGGGCCGGTGGAAGGTGCCGGGAGGCAGCTGCTGCCACCACAGCCAGCAGTGGCCCCGGGGAATGCCGAGCAGCCCGGTCACGTCGTCGGCGAGCTGTTCCAGTACGGCCGCACCGGGACCGGGCGCCGGCGAGAACAGCCTGATCACCGGCATGTCAGCGCACCCCGCCGAGCGGCTTGACCCCGATCACCATGCAGGTGCGCACGGGGATGAAGAACTCGTCGCCCTCCCGGCGGATCCCCAGGGCCTCCCGGTGCGCCGCGGGCGCCTCGGCGAGCCGCTGCCGGATCGCGCGCTCGGCCTCGGCGCCGGACGAGGCGATCTCGCACCACCGGGCTATGGGGACCCCGGTACGGCTCTCCGCCTGCGCGCCGCGCGCGACCGGGACGTTGAGCCCGGCGTCCTGCAGGAAACCGATCCACTCCGCGAGGGTGTAACTGCGGTGGTGGGTCGGATCGTGCAGCACCTCCAGCTCATGGTTGAGCGCGTCGACGCGGGGGTCCTCGTGGCCTTCGAGATCGATGACGGCCAGACGCCCGCCGGGACGCAGCAGCCGGGTCATCTCGCCCACCGCCGCCGGCATGTCACGGAAGTGGTGCGGGGCCAGCCGGGACACCACGAGATCGAAGGAGGCGTCGGGGAAGGGGAGTTCCTCGGCGTACGCCCGCGCCGTCTCGACGGCGACGCCGCGCTCGGCCGCGAGCCTGCGGACGGACGCCAGCATGTTGGGCGCGGGGTCCACCGCCACGACCCGGGCCGGCAGATCACCTGCGAACGACAGCGCCAAGTGGCCGGCGCCGCAGGCGACATCGCAGATGGCACTGCCCGTCTGCGGGCCGAGCGTCTCGTGCAGGGCCTCCATCGTGGGACTGGAGCGGTGCACCTCGCTGGTCGCGAAATTTTCGGCGATCTTGTCGAATCGCTGGCTGGAGAGCATGTCCTGCGCCGCCTTCTTCGTGGGTTCCGCTGCCGTTGCCGGGTCCGTGCCGGCCAAGTGCTGACGGATCGTCATAGGACCGTGCCCGTCAGGGAGGTGAGCGCGGCGACCGGATCCCTGGAGGGGCCCGAACCGCACGGATGGAGGGTGTGTCCGAGCCCTTCGAGCAGATGCACCCGGACGGCGAGAGAACTCCGGCCGACCAGCCGGCCGGCCGACCAGGGGCCGTACATGTCGGGCCCGAACACGGCCGGCGGGACGCCCGCGTCGTCCGAGTCGCCCACGTACCCGACGAGGTCGAAGCTGCCGTACACCAGGTCGAGCGAGGCGATGCGGGAGCTCAGGAAGACGTCCTCCTCGACCACCGTGCCCACCAGCACCACCCGTTCCGCGTGCTGGGGCCGCCCGGACCGCAGGAGGCGCAGCAGGGCCTGGCCGCCCAGGGAGAAGCCGAGCAGGACGAGTGGACGGGCCGTCATATGACCGTGCGCGGCGAGGAGTTGGGCGAGGCGCGCGGCGCGTACGTCCTGGTCGGCCTCGGTCGACGGCGCGTTCGGGTCGCGCGCCGGCATGTCGCAGCTGAGCACCTGCGCGCCCCCGGCCACGAGATGCCGGGTCAGCTCGCCGAGCAGCAGGTCGTCACGGCCCTCGCCGTCCAGTGCGGAGACCGTGCCCGGTCCGGCGAGCAGCACGGTGGCGCTCGCCGGACCGGCCGGGAAGGAGCGCCGTGTGCGGTACGGCGTCCCGCCCGGATCCTTGCGCCACAGGGTGCGCCGGTGGACGTTCACCGGCTCACCGGTGGCAGACGGCCTCGGCGAAGCCGCCGATGCGCTGGTGGAAGTAGACACTGATGATCTCCTCGTGGAGCGCCTCGCCGTCCAGGGTGGGGATCACGCTCTCCCGGCTTCCGGGCATGGGCTCGACAAGCCCCCGTTCGGCCAGCTCGGCGAAGACCTCGGCGAACGGCTCGTCACGGAAGAGCTCCACCCCGAACCGCCGCCTGAACCGCCCGGCGTCGATGGGCTGGTTCGCCTTGAACGCGAAGCCGAGCACCATGCCGATCGCCTCGTATCCCGCCAGCCGGCGCCCGGAGGCGAGCGGCAGGTCCGGGCCCTTCTTGAGCAGACGCGCGTAGCCGGAGATGTCGGCGATGTTGTGGGTCTGGACCACGGTGTCGTCGTCCCCGGTCAGCCATCCGTACGCGCCCGGACCGTACGCGATCATGGAGTCGTGGCGCTGCCACTTGTTGCGGGAGACGCGGGGGATGTTCCCGTCCGGGTAGACGCCGGGCCGGTTCCACCAGCCGCAGGGACTCGGGTGGTAGCCCCCGTCGAGCAGCAGCTCGACGATGGCCTCGCGCATCGCGTAGGTCGCGCCCAGGGTCGGGAAGAGGTGCTCGTCCCGGAGCCGGGTCCTGACGGCCTCGACGTTCCACAGCGCCCGGTTGCCGATGCCCATCTTGGCCCGGTCGGCGTTGCGCAGCCGGTAGATGGTGATGGTGGGGACGTCGAGGGCGATCAGACGCCGGATGTCGTCGGCGACCCTGGCGGTGGTCTGATGCGGCAGCCCGAACATCATGTCGACGTTGAACGGCCTTCCGGTGGCGCGCAGTTTGGCGATGGCCGTCAGCGACATGGCGGCGTCGTGGCCGCGCCCCGCGAACGCGTTGACCTCGCTCTGCAGGGACTGCACACCGACGCTGAACCGGTTGAAGCCGAGCGCGCAGGCCTCGGCCAGCTCGTCGTGCTGGAAGTTGTCGGGGTTGCCCTCGAGGGATATCTCGCAGTCGTCGGCGAGCGTGTACCGGGCGCGCATGTGGTCGGTCAGCCGCCGCAGTTGCTCCGTGCCGAGCAGTGAGGCGGTGCCGCCGCCGAGGTACACGGACTCGATCGAGGCGTGGGCGAGCCAGGGCGCGTGCGCGAGGCGGCGCTCCGACTCCTCGATCAGCAGATCGGTCCAGATCCGCGGCGCGGCCGCACCCTCAGGACCGTCCGCGACCTTGCGCTTGACGTAGTTGCAGAAGTGACAGATGTACGCGCACAGCGGCACATGGAAGTAGAGATGGGCGGGCCGGCCGGCTCCCGGATGGACCCGCAGCGCCTCGGTGACCTCCGAACGGTCCAGCTGCCGACCGTAGTTGGCCGTCACGTTGATGTTGTAGTCGTCCTGGCCGATCCGCAGCGCGGGGTTCTCCCGGAGCAGCCGCGCCAGTCCCGTACCGGGGCGCAGGGTGGTGGTGCCGGCCGAAGCAGCCGTCTTGCTCATCGCGACCTCGTCTCCTCAACCGGCTCCTTGACCGGAGCTGGGCATGGGCCCCCGCCCGGCCGGGGCCGGGCGTTCAGGGGCGGAACGGATGTCGAGCGAGCCTTTGTCGCCGGCGGGCCTTCCCGGCCCGCCCCTCAACGGGCCGGGAAGGGGTGCACCGCTTCGTCACCTGCCGGCAAAGGCGTGGGGTCAGATCTCGACCTCGATGACCGTGGCCTCGGTGATGTTGGTGCTCTCCACCAGCGTCTCGGCGGGCGCGGTGGCCGAGGCGGCGCCGACGGCGCTCAGGGTCACGCCCTCCTGCCCCGGCTCCAGGTGGATGCGGATGACTTTCTTCTCTTCCGGCATGACGGTCTTCCCTTCGGTGGAGGCGGCGACTCTCGCGCCGCCGTGGGACAGGGACCCGCTCACTTCGTCGGGAGCGGGAGTCGGGGGGAGCCCGGCGACCCGGCGGGACCCGGCCGCCGCGGCGTCAGGGTCAGGCGTACGTTGCGCTGCTTGCGGGCGCGCCAGTAGCGGCCGGCGCGCAGCGTGAACTCCTGGAGGTACTCGGTGGCGCCGCAGCCCCGCGGGTCGCCGGTGATGTTCCGGGCCAGCGGCGGGCAGCGGAACTGGCACCAGATGTCCTCCTGGGCCACCGGGCACGAGCCGCACACTGCGTGGTCGTCGAAGCGGATGTCACGGAACGCGTCGAAGCCGTTCTCCCAGATCTCGGCGAACGGCTTCCGGGCGGTGTTGCCGGCCTGGTAGAGCTGTCCCGACATGCAGTTGCTGCACGGGTAGACATCGCCGCGGCTGTTGACGTAGACCACCGAGCGGCCGCACTTCTCCTGGCCCACGGCGCGCTCCAGGCGCTGGCAGAACTGGATGGTGTCCACCCCGCGGATCTCGTCCGCCGCGCGCCGGGCGGGCCCGCTGGGCGCCTCGGCCGGCTCCTGCTCGGGCTCGGTGGAATACCGCTCCATGCACCTCTGGTAGACCTCGAAGACCTCGTCGACGTCCTCGGGGCGCAGCAGCATGCCGGGGTGGAGCAGCGCCCGGCCGACCGGGTGCGTCTCCAGCCACTGGGGCCTCGGATACCCGCGCGCGGCGCACCACTCGAAGATCTCCTCCGCGTCCTGGATGTTGTCGCGGTGGACGGAGATGGCGGTCCGGAAGACGTGGCCGTGCTTGCGCATCATCTCGAACGCGTGCTGGAGCTTGGGGAAGTCCATCCGGCCGCGCACGGTGCGCTCCGGGTCGGCGGTGTCGAAGCTGATGAAGAACGACTGGCCGGGCGGGATCGCGGCGAGCCGTTCCTCGGTGACCAGCAGACCGTTGGTGAAGATCTGGGTACTGAACGGCTTGCTGCGGGCGTGCCGGATGATCTCGACCGCGTCCCGGTGCGAGAAGATCTCACCACCCGTCAGAAAGACCTGCAGCACTCCCATGTCGGCGAATTCGTCAAGGAGTTGCTTGATGCGCTCGGTGGAGATCTCGTCCGGCCGCTTGAGCGCGGAGTCCGCGTAACAGTGCCGGCAGCGCAGATTGCAGAGGTTCGTCGTCTCCACGAAGGCAATGGCGGGCGCGGACAGATGGAACCGGTCCAGCGTCACCAGCGGATCGGTGATCGCGTGGGTCATCAACTCGCCGGCGCTCACCGCCCGGCCGGAGTTGTGCCGCTCGATCAACTCCCGTGCCGAGGAGGCGAGGAACTCGACATGCCCGTTCGGCAGCAGAGCGACGAGTCCGCCCTCGTTCACCTGGAAGGGAATCTTCTGCACGGGCCCTGCCTCTCCTGGTCACGGGATGGCGGAACAGAGAAGTCAACGAATGTTGAACTCATGACTCGATGAACTCTACGGACGACGAATACCGTTGGCAAGATGTGCCGCGCGCACCATCTGCCGCCGCGCTCACGGGTACCGGGGTGTCGTGACGCCGGAAGTCGTCGCTCTCTCCGGGCGATGGCACCGGAACGCCGTCGCCCCCATCCGCCGCGTCGGGAGGTGGTGCCGTGGTTGCCGCGGGCGGCGCGGTGGGCCGACGGGGCGCGGGGGATCGCGGCACCGGGTTGTGTGGATCCGCGGGAGCGGCGATGTGGATGATTCCGTGATCAACTGCCCCGGGATACATTCGCGGGCATGTCGGGAAAGTGGAATCGACGCAAACGCGGGGCCATCGGGAACGCGGACTCGTCGGCGATCGTTTCCCTCGTGGAGAGGCCGGTCATGAACATCCCCTTTTTGGACAAGTGGCGCAGGCGGCACCCCGCGGAGCAGAGCCATGTGCTCGCCGCGGCCTTCGAGGACGACCCGGAGGGCGTGGCCGATCTGCTCTCGGAGTGCGAGCTGCTGCGCTCCCAGGCATCGATGGCCGGGCTCGAACTGGACGACTCCCCGGCGTCATTGGCCGCCCTCGACCAGCTCCTGCCCCGCTGGCGCGACGACGCGGAAGCCCTCCCCTGGCTCGGCAACGACGCGGGTCTCTACCTCGGCACGGTCGTGGTCCGCACCGTCACCGGCGCCGCCTGGCACGTATGGCCCGGCGGCAGTCCGGTGGTGCGGCTCGCGTCCGGCCGTGAGGTCCCGGTCGTGGAGGCGGGCCTGGACTGGGCCGTGCAGGGCGTCCCCCAGCTGTCGCAGGTGTACGCGGAAGCCGCCGAGGCGTAGGGCCCGTACGGCGGATCGTGCCGACGTGCGCGGTCGGGCACGCCCGACCGCGGTGGTGCCCCGACGTACCGACCTCACGCCGGTTGTCGTAAATACGGCTAATGCCCGAAAAGTGCGTGTCGTGCGCTAAGTCACTTCTCGTCTGGATAGTTTGCGGCAACTGCGACACAGCTGAGAGTGAGTAGGGCTGGGGATGGCCGTCGATCCACTGATCGAACTGCATGACGTGAACAAGTACTACGGCGAGCTGCATGTCCTGCAGGACATCAACCTCACCGTCGCCAAGGGGGAGGTGGTCGTCGTCATCGGCCCTTCGGGGTCGGGCAAGTCGACCCTGTGCAGGGCGATCAACCGGCTGGAGACGATCGAGTCCGGGACGATCAAGCTCGACGGCCGCCCGCTGCCGGAGGAGGGCAAGGACCTCGCCAGGCTCCGCGCCGAAGTCGGCATGGTCTTCCAGTCCTTCAACCTCTTCGCCCACAAGACGGTGCTGCAGAACGTCACGCTGGCCCAGATGAAGGTGCGCGGACGCAAGAAGGAAGCCGCAGACAAGCGCTCGCGCGAACTCCTCGACCGGGTCGGCCTCGCCTCGCAGGCGCCGAAGTACCCGGCCCAGCTCTCCGGCGGACAGCAGCAGCGCGTGGCCATCGCCCGCGCCCTCGCCATGGACCCCAAGGCCCTCCTGTTCGACGAGCCGACCTCGGCCCTCGACCCGGAAATGATCAACGAGGTCCTGGAGGTCATGCAGCAACTCGCCCGCGACGGCATGACCATGATCGTCGTCACCCATGAGATGGGCTTCGCGCGCTCCGCCGCCAACCGCGTCGTGTTCATGTCCGACGGCCGCATCGTCGAGGACCGCACCCCCGAGGAGTTCTTCACCAACCCGCGCAGCGACCGCGCCAAGGACTTCCTCTCCAAGATCCTCAAGCACTGAGCGGGGGAGTGCGCCGCATGATCCGTACGACACGTGTGTGCCATGCCCTCGCGGCCCTCGCGGTGCTGACCGCCACCGCCTGCGGCAAGGAGGGCAGCCCCCCGACCAAGGGACCGGCCGCCGGAAAACTCCCCAACTACCAAGTGGCACAAGGCTTTCAGCTCCCCGACTCGGCCACCTGGAGGCGGGCGCACAAACGCGGCTACTTCACCGTCGGCGCCAAGGAGGACCAGCCCTACCTGGGCGAGAAGGACCCGGCGGGCGGCGGCTACTCCGGCTTCGACATCGAGATCGCCAAGATGATGTCGGCCTCGCTCGGCTTCGCCCCGAAGGCCGTCCACTTCAGGACGATCGCCTCCGCCAACCGCGAAACGGCCCTGCAGAACGGGCAGATCGACTACTACGTCGGCACCTACACCATCAACGACATGCGCAAGAAGCTCGTCGGGTTCGCCGGCCCCTACTACCTGGCGGGTCAGGGACTGCTCGTGCGCACCGACGAGCACGACATCACCGGACCCCAGGACCTCGCCGGCAAACGCGTCTGCTCGGCAGCCGGTTCGACCCCGTACCAGCGCATCAAGGCGGACTACCCGAAGGCGAACCTCGTCGCCTACGACACCTACTCGGTCTGCGTCGACAACCTGCTCACCTACCAGGTCGACGCCGTCACCACCGACGACGCGATCCTGATCGGCTACGCGGCGAAGGTGCCCGACGAACTCAAGGTCGTCGGCAAGCCCTTCTCCCAGGAGCCGTACGGCATCGGTGTCCCGCACGGCGACACCGCGCTGCGGTTCGCGCTCGACGACGCATTGGAGGCCCGCGAGAAGAACGGCGACTGGAAGAAGGCCTACGAGGCGACGCTCGGCCTGTCCGGCGTGCCCGCCCCCACCCCGCCCGCGATCGACCGCTACCCGGCGAGCTGAGCGAGGCCGACGTGAACGTACTGACAGACAACTTCTCCACCTTCGGCGACGGATTCCTCGGCACGGTCGAACTCACCGTGTACGCCTCACTGTTGGCGCTCGTGCTCGGATTTCTGATGGCGTCGTTCCGGGTCGCCCCGGTCGGCTCCCTGCGGGTCTTCGGCACGGCATGGGTGACGGTGCTGCGCAACACACCGCTCACCCTGCTGTTCTTCGCGGTGCTGCTCGGTCTTCCGCGCTTCGGACTCGTCCTGCCCTTCGAGGTGTTCGCCGTCCTGGCGCTCGGCTGCTACACCTCGGCCTTCATCTGCGAGGCACTGCGCTCCGGCATCAACACCGTGCCGAAGGGGCAGGGGGAGGCGGCCCGCAGCCTCGGGATGACCTTCAGCCAGACCCTGTCCGTGGTCGTCCTGCCGCAGGCCTTCCGCTCCGTGATCCCGCCGGTCGGCTCCACGCTCATCGCCCTCGCCAAGAACTCGGCGATCGCCGGGGCGTTCAGCGTCACCGAGCTGCTCGGCACCTACAAGACGCTCAGCGAGCTCGGTTACAACATCATCTGGACCTTCGTCTGGATCGCCGTCGGCTATCTGATCGTCACCCTCGCCATCAGCGCGATCTTCAATGTCCTCGAAAAGCGCTGGGGAGTCGCCCGATGACCGCCAGAGCCCTTGTGGCCAACGCCCTCTACGACTTTCCGGGGCCGAAGACCCGGCAACGGCACCGCTTCTACGGCCTGCTGTCCACCGCGCTGATCCTCGCCCTGATCGGCTGGGTCCTCTATCTCCTGTTCGACACCGACCAGTTCACCTACACCAAGTGGATGCCCTTCGAGTACAAGGGCATCCAGGAGCTGTTGCTGCGGGGCCTCGGCAACACGCTCAAGGCCTTCGGTATCGCCGCGGTCCTCTCGCTGGCACTGGGCGGCGTCCTGGCGGCCGGCCGTCTCTCGGACCACCGCCCGGTGCGCTGGCCGGCCACGCTGATCGTCGAGTTCTTCCGAGCCATGCCGGTACTGGTGATGATCTTCTTCGTCTTCGTGGCGCTGAAGGTGCAGCCGCTGCCCGCACTCGTCACGGGGCTCACGCTCTACAACGGCTCGGTGCTCGCCGAGGTCTTCCGCTCGGGGGTAAACTCCGTCGAACGCGGCCAGCGGGAGGCGGCGTTCGCGCTCGGCATGCGCAAGACCCAGGTCATGACGCACGTCCTCGGGCCGCAGGCCGTACGGGCCATGCTGCCCGCCATCATCAGCCAGTTGGTGGTGGCCCTCAAGGACACCTCACTCGGATTCCTGATCACCTACGAGGAGTTCCTCCACGCCGGGAAGCTGATCGCGTCGAACCTCGACTACGATTTGCCGTTCATCCCCGTGGTGATGGTGATCTCGCCGATCTACATCGGGATGTGCATGCTGCTCTCCTGGTTCGCCCAATGGGTGTCCAGGCGTGAGCAGCGCAGTCCCAAGACCGAGGCCGTGGACGTGGCACCGGCCGAACCAGGGACGCTGCTGCCGGGTGTGCAGTAGCTGAGAGGGCCAGGCCCGCCCGGCAGCAGCCGGAGATCACTGCTCGCGCAGGGGCACCGACACATACGAAGGGTCGTGCTCCGGTGAGGAGAAGGTCAGCTGCGCGCCGGACGGGTTGTGCTCGATGTAGAGCGGGTCGACCGTGTCGACGACCAGGGCGAGCCGATGCCCTGCCGGGACGTCGTAGGCCGTGGAGAACAGCTCCAGGTCGACGCCGAACGGCTTGCCGGGCGTCTGCCCGTGGAAGGTGTACGGCGCATGGCTGACCAGCTTGCCGAGGCCGAGCGGGCCCACGTCGTAGAGGTACGCGACGAGGGTGCCGCTCTCCTTGGTACCGGTGACCGTGGTGTGCAACTGGGCGGTACCGCGGACCTGTTGGGTGCTCGCGTATTTCTCCGACTGCCACACGGCCGCCCAGCGGCGCGGCAGTAGCGGGACCGACGCCATCGGGGGCAGCTGGGCCAGCTGGTCGAGAATGCTGGAGAGGAAGATGACCCCGCCGTCCGCGCCTGAGTCCACGTTCGTATGGATCGTGGTGGTGCCCGCCAGGGAGATCTTCTTGCGGGTGGCGGTGACCGACTTCCAGTCCGGATAGCCCTCGTAGCCGCCCGTGGAACGGGACTTGAGCTGCACCGGCTGCTCACGGTCGATGCCGTTGTCCTCGCCCTTGAGGTAGTGGTCGAACCAGCGCTCGGTGTCCGTCCACACGTCGTTGGGGAGCCCGAACAGACCGGTGATCTCGGCGGTGGCGTGGTCGCCGGGCCGGTACTCAAGTCGCTTCGGCCCGGTCAACTCCTCGTAGAACTTGACGCTTTGGTTGGGCGGGAAGATCGTGTCGCCCCAGCCGTTGGCCAGCATGATGGCCGCGTCGTTGGCGTTGATCTGGTCGATGTAGGTCTGGGGGGAACGTTTCTTCCCCCAGGCGATCAGCGCCGGTTCCGCGGCCAGGTTCGACGAGAAGAAGTCCTTGAACACCTGTTGGAGTTCGGCGCTGGGGTGGCCGGTGAGGGTGCCGGCGCCGTCCAGCAGCGCGCCGGCCTGGAAGTGCTGGGTGCGGCCCGAGTAGATCGAGTCGATGAGGTCCGCCCAGCCGCTGAGCGAGGCGACCGCCTTGATCCGCTTGTCGTGGGCGGCGGCGAGCAGGCTGATGCCGGCCCCGTACGACATGCCCGCCATGCCGACCTGCCGCTTGTTCGCGGGGGTGTTGGCGAGCGCCCAGTCGATGACCTTGGACGCGTCGGCCACATCGGGGGGGCCGGCGACTTCTATCTCCCCGCCGGACTGCCAGAAGCCGCGGACGTTGTAACTGACCACGACATAGCCGGAGTCGGCGAGTTTCCGGGCCTGGGCGAGGTACTCGACCTGGGGCAGGCTCCAGCTCGTGGGCAGCACGATGAGCGGATACGTCCGCGAGCCGTCGGCGTTCGCGGGCGTGACGACGTTGGCCTTGAGGACCGTGCCGCCGTCTCCGGCGATGTCGACGAAACGTACGGGGTTCGGCGCCGCCTGGGCGGCGGGGGCGAGCCCGAGGGCGGTGCCGGCGATCAGTGTCGCCGAAACGGCGCCCACCGCGGTGGTACGCAGGGCCTTGCGCGGGTGTCCCACGGGCCACTCCTCACTCGTGTCAGTGGAAAGTGACCCGACGGTAACCGCGGCTCCTTACCCGAAGTAACCCGTCGGTAAGTTACGCGGGAGTAACGATTGTTGAATGGTGATGAAACCTAGGAGGCGCGATGCGAGTTCCGGGTGGAAACGATGGGCGCCGGGGCCTGTGCCGTCCGGGTGACGTCCGCGACCAGTTCGACGACATCGGGGCCGTACGCCTGGGAGTTGACGACCTTCAGCAGCAGCACGAAGGGGTTGCCGCCGTACTTGCGGGCCAGCCGCTCGTGGTTGCGGGCGAGATACCGGGTCGCCGCCTGGTTGGTGATCGCACGCTGGCCGCAGAAGAGGAAGACGGGCCTCGCGCCGCGCCCGAGATCCGCGGTGAGCCGCGCGAGAATCACGTACTCGCCCCGGCCGGACTCCAGCCGGTAGCGCTCGCTGCCGATCTGGAAGGCGCCCCGGTCCGGGCCCGGTTCGGCGTCGGTGTTGACCTGTATGCCCGGCAGCAGCGAGTGGAGGTGCGCGGCCATCCGCCGGTTCGACGACGGGCCCCCGACGCAGAACTCGGTGCGCTCGCCGAATCCCTGCTGGGCCGCGTCGTGCGCGACGACCTGGGCGTGCGCGCCGCAGTCCTTGATCAGGGCCGAGAGCTCCAGGAGCGCGAACACGTCGTGGCGCATGACGGTGAGTTCGGGCCCGCCCGCCTCGCGGTTGACCACGAGCAGGGACTCGGAGTTGTCGGGCAGCCCGAAGAAGGCCTGTTTGCGGCGGAGTCTGCGCTTCCACAGGTAGGTGCGGGCGAGCCAGCCCAGGCAGGCGCTGATACCGGCGGCGACCACGCCGAGGACGATGTTGCGCACGTCGTCATTCATGGGCGCGCATGCTAGCGGTCGTACGGAACAGTGTTCGAGGGTCGGTCCTGACGTGGACCCGGCGAAGAAGTACGCTGCCCGGACTGCCGTTGTCTGGAGGTACGGATGCGTCGCCCTGTCGCACGGAATGTGGCGGTCCTGGCGGTCTCGGCCGCGATGGTGTCGGTCGGAGCGGCGGCGCCCCCGGCCTCCGCCGCGGACAAGACGCCGGTCGCCGTCGGTTACGGCGGCGCGGTGGCGAGCGTGGACGCGGACGCGTCCGCCGCCGGCATCGAGGTGCTGAAGAAGGGCGGCAACGCGGTCGACGCGGCGGTCGCCACGGCGGCGGCCCTGGGCGTCACCGAGCCCTACTCGTCGGGCGTCGGCGGAGGCGGCTACTTCGTCTACTACGACGCCAAGTCCCGTACGGTGCACACGATCGACGGCCGTGAGACGGCGCCACTCAGCGCCGGCTCCGACCTGTTCCTGGAGAACGGCAAACCGCTCGCCTTCGCCGACGCCGTCACCAGCGGACTGAGCGTGGGCACGCCCGGCACCCCGGCCACCTGGCAGACTGCGCTGGACAGCTGGGGCAGCAAGGGGCTCGGTTCCCTGCTGAAGCCCGCCGAGCGGATCGCCCGGGACGGCTTCACCGTCGACGGGACCTTCCGGTCGCAGACCGAGGCCAACCAGGCGCGCTTCAAGGACTTCCCGGCCACGGCCGAGCTGTTCCTCCCGGGCGGCGCACTGCCGGTGGTCGGCTCGACCTTCAAGAACCCCGACCTGGCGCGCACGTACGAGGAACTGGGCCGCAAGGGGGTCGACACCGTCTACGACGGCAAGCTCGGCCGGCAGATCGTCGACACCGTCAACAAGCCGCCCGTGGACCCGGCTTCGGGCCGCGTGGCCCGCCCCGGCAAGCTGTCCATGAAGGACCTGGCGGCGTACGAGGCGAAGAAGCAGGCGCCGACGCACACGTCGTACCGCGGACTCAAGGTCTACTCCATCGCGCCCTCCTCCTCCGGCGGCACCACGGTCGGCGAGGCGCTCAACATCCTGGAGCGGACCGACCTCTCCAAGGCGAGCGAGGCGCAGTATCTGCACCGCTACATCGAGGCCAGCCGGATCGCGTTCGCGGACCGGGGGCGCTGGGTCGGCGACCCCGCCTTCGAGGACGTACCCACGAAGGAACTGCTCTCGCAGCGGTACGCGGACTCGCGGGGATGCCTGATCAAAAACGACGCGGTGCTGACCAGCCCGCTGGCGCCGGGCGACCCGCGGCACCCGGCGGCGTGCTCCGCGTCCGGTACGGCGGCCCCGACGACGTACGAGGGTGAGAACACCACGCATCTGACCGTGGCCGACAAGTGGGGCAACGTCGTCTCGTACACGCTGACCATCGAGCAGACCGGTGGCAGCGGCATCACGGTTCCGGGGCGCGGCTTCATCCTCAACAACGAGCTGACGGACTTCTCCTTCGCGCCCGCCGGCCCGGCCGTGCACGACCCGAACCTCCCCGGCCCCGGCAAGCGTCCGCGCTCGTCCATCTCCCCGACGATCGTGCTCGACCGCCACAACCAGCCTGTCGTGGCCCTCGGTTCGCCCGGCGGCGCGACCATCATCACCACCGTGCTGCAGACCCTGACCGGCTTCCTCGACCGGGGACTCCCGCTCGTCGACGCGATCGCCGCGCCCCGCGCCAGCCAGCGCAACGCGGCGACGACCGAACTCGAACCCGGCCTGTACGACAGCGCGTTGCGCGCTCAACTGGAGTCGATCGGCCACGCCTTCAAGCTGAACCCGGAGATCGGCGCGGCCACGGGCGTGCAGCGGCTGCCGAACGGCAAGTGGCTCGCGGCGGCGGAGACGGTGCGCCGGGGCGGCGGGTCGGCGATGGTGGTGCGGCCGGCGTCGTAGCCGGGACGGACCGTTCTGCTCTTCGGGGCCCGGCCTGAGGCCGGGCCCCGGTGTCGTATCAGCGGGCCGTCAGGATGCGCGGGCCCGCGTCCGTGATCGCCACGGTGTGTTCCGCGTGGGCGGCGCGGGAGCCGTCGTCGGTGCACAGGGTCCAGCCGTCGGGAGCGGGGTGGAAGCCATCGGTGCCGCCGCCGATGAGCATGGGCTCGATGGCGATGACCATGCCGTGGCGCAGCGGGAGTCCGCGACCGGGCCGGCCCTCGTTCGGAACCCCCGGGTCCTCGTGCATCCGGCGGCCGATGCCGTGGCCGCCGAAGCCGTCCGGGATGCCGTACCCCTCGCCGCGGCACACCGAGCCGATGGCGTGCGCGATGTCGCCGATGCGGTTGCCGACGCGGGCAGCGGCGATGCCCGCGGCCAGCGCGCGCTCGGCCGTCTCGACGAGCCGGACGTCGGCGGGACGCGGCTCGCCCACGATGAAGCTGATCGCCGAGTCGCCGACCCAGCCGCCCAGTTCGGCACCGAAGTCGAGGGAGACCAGGTCGCCGTCGCGCAGCCGGTAGCCGGTCGGGATGCCGTGCACGATCGCGTCGTTCACGGACGCGCAGAGCACCGCCGGGAACGGGGTGGGGGCGAAGGAGGGCCGGTAGCCGAGGAACGGGGAGCTCGCGCCCGCGTCCCGCAGCACCTGGTGCGCCACCTCGTCCAGCTCCAGGAGGGAGACACCCACGGCCGCCGCCTCCCGTGCCGCGGTGAGCGCCCGGCCCACCACTTGTCCCGCCTCGTACATCGCGTCGATAGACGTATCCGTCTTCAGTTCCACCATGCCAATTACTATACCGGTCGGTCCCCTATTTTTATAACGGTCCCCGGGACTAGAATGGGCCCCATGGTGCGCACCCCTCTGACCCCCGAAGAGCGTGAACGCGGCGAGCGGCTCGGGCGGTTGCTGCGCGAGGCCCGTGGCCGTCGCAGCATGGCCGACGTCGCCGCGAGCGCCGGGCTCTCCGCCGAGACCCTCCGCAAGATCGAGACCGGCCGTGCTCCGACGCCCGCTTTCTTCACGGTCTCCGCGCTGGCGCGGGTGCTGGGGCTGTCCCTGGACGAGGTCGCCGGGCACTGTGTGCCGGCGGCGGTGTGAGGGGGCGTGTGAGACGTTGCGCACCGATGTGACGTGATCCGTGGGAGGGCACTGCGTCCGGCCTGAAAACTCCTCGTAGTCGTTCCGTAACACGGCTGGTGTTTTCTACCGAGCGGAGTACTCCAGTCTGGCGGGAGTTGGGCGATGGGTGTGGATCAACTCCCGGGACGGGTGCGGGAGTTCGCGACCTACCTGAACGGACTGCTGGCGCGCCTCGACCAGGGCGCCGGCTGGTGCGGGGTGTTCTGGCAGCGCGACCCCGACGGTATGCGGGCGTGTCTGGACGGCTGGGAAGTGCCGCCGTGGGACGTCGTGGAGGCGCTCCTCCAGGACCTGGAGGGCAGGTACGGCCCCAGGGCCGCGGCTCAGGAGACCGAGCGGGCGCGCACCCTGCACGCCGCCTCGCTCGCCGCGTTCGACGGCCGGCCCGGTGGCCTGGACGCTCTCGGCGACCGCCTCGACGTGATGCTCCGCGAACAGCGCTATGCCGCCGAACGCCAGGCCGAGCTCGGCCGCCTGCTGCACGAGGCCGGCTCCCAGGAGGAGGCCGATTCGGTCCGCCTCGACCTGGCCTGGGCGCGCGACGACCACGAACGCGCCACGGCACGCTGCGCGGAGATCCGCCGGCGGATGGCGGACCTCGACCGCCGCGCCCACGCGCGGGAGCCGGGCAACTTCCCGGCCGACGGCACCGGGGGTGCGGGCGCCCTTCAGCAGGACGGTCATGAGGCCCGGCCCGCGTCGGCCGGCCGGCATGCGGGCCCGTCCGCGTCCTCGGCCCGGCAGCCGGAGCCGTATGCATCTTCGGCCCGGCAGCCGGACCCGTACGCACCTTCGGATCGGCAGTCGGACCCGTCCGGTCCGGGCCCGTCCGCTGCTGCCGACCGGCAGGCGCACCCGCACGCTCATGCCGCCCGGGCGCCGGGTACCTCCGCCGGCCGGAGTCCCGCGTGGTCCGCTTTCGCGGAGCGTGCGCCGGCCGACGTCGACCACGCGTCCGGCCGGCCCGACGGGTACGGGACCGGGCGGCCCGACGACGGGTACGCGTCCGGCCGGCCCGACGACGGGTACGGGACCGGGCGGTCCGACGGGTACGAGACCGGGCGGTCCGACGGGTACGAGACCGGGCGGTCCGACGGGTACGAGACCGGGCGGCCCGGCGGTGACCACGCGTCCGGGCGGTCGGACGACGAGTACGGTGCCGGGCGGTCCGGCGGTGACCACGCGGGTGAGCGGCCCGACGACAGGTACGCCCCGGGGGCCGGCTACACCCCGGAGGCCGACGCCCCTCACAGAGAACCCGAAGCCGAGGCCGGCACCCCCGCGCCGGCACCCCCCGTGCCCAAGCAGCGCGCCAAGCGGCGCCCGCGCGGCAGTGCTCGCTTCGCCGGAATGATGGAGACGGAGGAGGAGGCGGCCCCGGCCGCCGCCCCTCCGACGGCGCCGCCCTCCGTGCCGGCCCAGGCCGCCAAGGGCCGCACACCGCGCGGGGCCCGGTTCGCGGGAGCCGCGGCGCAGCCGGCGCGTGCCGACGTGCCCCGCCGGGAACCTCTGGACGACACGGCACGGCAGGAGACGGTGGACACCGTCGAGGCACTGGTGCGGCTGCGCGCCGAGAGCCGTACCGGCGAGGCGCACGCGCTGCTCGTCGAGGCCGCGCACTGGCCCGCGGCCCGCTTCCCGCTGCTCGCCGCCCAGCTGCACCGCGCGGGCCTCGACGCCGACTGGGCGACCCTGCTGTGGGAGGCGGCCTCGCTGCCCGCCGACCGGCTGGTCGCCGCCGCGGACGCCCTCGTCGCGGCGGGCCGCACCGCCGACGGCAGCCAGATGCTGCGCCAGGGCGTCGCCCGGCCCGCCCCGGAGATAGGGGCCGCCGTCCAGGCCCTGGCCGCCGAGGGTCGCCATCGCGAGATCCGTGCGCTCCTCGACGCCTATGTCCGCGTCCGAACCCCCGAGGAGGCCGCGCGGAGCGTCGAGGCGAACCCGGCACACCTCGTCCCGCTCCTTCTCGAGGCCGCCCGGGGCGCCTCCGAGGAGCGGTACTGGGATCTCGTCCACGCCCTGCGGGTCGCAGGGTTCGCCACCTGAGCCGCTGCCGCGCAGACTGGCACTCACCCACAGGAGTGTGAAACAAGATCGACTCCGCGGGTTAACGACGATGGTCTTGGCAAGGCCGTCCCGGAGGCTTACTTTCGAGCCTCTACAGCCTTTGTCTACGGGCGTAGAGGCTCTGACGTCCCGTCGAAGGAGCAGCTCATGGCCAACGTCGTACGCGCCGCTCTGGTCCAGGCCACCTGGACCGGCGACACCGCATCCATGGTCGCCAAGCACGAGGAGTTCGCCCGCGAGGCGGCCCGGCAGGGCGCGCGGGTCATCGGTTTCCAGGAAGTCTTCAACGCTCCCTATTTCTGCCAGGTCCAGGAGCCCGAGCACTACCGCTGGGCCGAGCCCGTCCCGGACGGCCCGACCGTCCGCCGGATGCAGGACCTTGCCCGCGAGACCGGCATGGTGATCGTCGTCCCCGTCTTCGAGGTCGAGCAGTCCGGCTTCTACTACAACACCGCGGCCGTGATCGACGCCGACGGCACCTTCCTCGGCAAGTACCGCAAGCACCACATCCCGCAGGTCAAGGGTTTCTGGGAGAAGTACTACTTCAAACCGGGCAACCTCGGCTGGCCCGTCTTCGACACCGCGGTCGGCAAGGTCGGCGTCTACATCTGCTACGACCGGCACTTCCCGGAGGGCTGGCGCCAGCTGGGCCTGAACGGCGCCCAGCTCGTCTACAACCCGTCCGCCACCTCCCGGGGCCTGTCCGCCCACCTCTGGCAGCTGGAACAGCCCGCGGCGGCCGTCGCCAACGAGTACTTCATCGCGGCGATCAACCGGGTCGGCGAGGAGGAGTACGGGGACAACGACTTCTACGGAACGTCGTACTTCGTCGACCCGCGCGGGCAGTTCGTGGGGGAGACCGCGAGCGACAAGGGCGAAGAACTCGTCGTCCGGGACCTGGACTTCGACCTGATCGAAGAGGTACGGCAGCAGTGGGCGTTCTACCGTGACCGGCGCCCGGACGCCTACGAAGGGCTGGTGCAGCCGTGAGTGACCTGTACGCGCGCCACCAGGCGGTGCTGCCCGACTGGCTCGCGCTCTACTACGCCGACCCCCTGGAGATCACGCACGGCGAGGGCCGCCACGTCTGGGACGCGGACGGCAACAAATACCTCGACTTCTTCGGCGGCATCCTGACGACGATGACGGCACACGCCCTGCCCGAGGTGACCAAGGCGGTCAGTGAGCAGGCCGGGCGGATCATCCACTCCTCGACGCTCTATCTCAACCGGCCGATGGTCGAACTCGCCGAGCGCATCGCCCACTTGTCCGGCATCCCGGACGCGCGGGTCTTCTTCACCACCTCGGGCACGGAGGCCAACGACGCGGCGCTGCTGCTGGCGACCGCGTACCGGCAGAGCAACCAGATCCTGGCGATGCGCAACAGCTACCACGGACGCTCGTTCAGCGCCGTCGGCATCACCGGCAACAAGGGCTGGTCGCCGACCTCGCTCTCGCCCCTCCAGACGCTGTACGTGCACGGCGGCGTCCGCACCCGCGGACCCTACGCGGCGCTGAGCGACGCCGAGTTCATCGCGGCCTGCGTCGCCGACCTGGAGGACCTGCTCGGGCATGTCAGGGCTCCCGCTGCCCTGATCGCCGAGCCGATCCAGGGCGTCGGCGGCTTCACGGCACCGCCCGACGGCCTGTACGCGGCCTTCCGCGAGGTGCTGCAGAAGCACGGCATCCTCTGGATCGCCGACGAGGTGCAGACCGGCTGGGGACGGACGGGCGAGCACTTCTGGGGCTGGCAGGCGCACGCCGCGTCGGGGCCGCCCGACATGCTCACCTTCGCCAAGGGCATCGGCAACGGCATGTCCATCGGGGGAGTCGTCGCCCGCGCCGACCTCATGAACTGCCTGGACGCCAACAGCATTTCGACGTTCGGCGGCTCGCCGGTCACGATGGCGGCGGGACTCGCGAACCTCGCCTACCTCCTCGAACACGACCTCCAGGGCAACGCCCGGCGGGTCGGCGGTCTGCTCATCGAGCGGCTGCGGGCGGTCACCGCTCAGCTGCCGGAGGTACGGGAGGTGCGTGGCCGGGGACTCATGATCGGCATCGAGCTGGTCAAGCCCGGCACGGACGAGGCCAACCCGGACGCCGCCGCCGCGGTGCTCGAAGCGGCGCGCCAGGAAGGGCTGTTGATCGGCAAGGGCGGCGGACACAACACCAGCGTGCTGCGGATCGCGCCGCCGCTCTCGCTCACCGTCGGCGAGGCCGAGGAAGGCGCGGCGATCCTCGACCGCGCGCTCAGGGCCTGTGGCTGAGACCCGGCCGCCGGCCCCTGGCGTACCCGTAGGACCTGAGCAAGGGCGAGTGAGCCGAAGGGGCGCGCCGGTGTCGAGAGGTTGAGCACGGTCGACCTCTCACCACCGGCTCAGGCCCCGGAGGCGAACCGAGCCACAGAAATAGGGGAACGTCGTCATGGCCACCGCTTTGGAACCCGCCCTCTCCGTCCGCCAGGTCCTTCACCTGGACCGGGTGCTCGCCGGAGAGCCCGAGGTGGTGGCCGGCGCCGGCCATCTCGACCGGCCGGTGCGCTGGGTGCACGTCGCCGAGGCGGCCGACGTCGGGGTGATGCTCACCGGCGGCGAGATGGTGCTCACCACGGGCGTGCTGCTCGCCGGTGACCTGGAGGCGCAGGCCGAGTACATCCGCTCGCTGCACCGCGCCGAGGCCGCGGCCGTGGTCCTCGGACTCGGCCGGGCCTTTCCCGCGCCGCCGGACGTGATGCGCCGGGTGGCCGAGCGCTGCGGTCTGCCCATGGTGGTCCTCCACCGGCCGTTCCCCTTCGCCGAGTTGACGGAGGAGGTCCAGTCCCGGCTGGTACGGCAGAAGTTCGCGGCCGTGAGCCTGTCGGAGTCGGTGCGGACGGCACTGACCGGGCTCATCACCGCCGGCGCCCCCTTGCAGCGGATGCTCGACGAGATCGCCGGGCACGCCGCCTGTCCCGTGGTCGTCACCAACCTGGCCCACCGGGTGCTCGCGACCGCGGGGGAGCGCTCGGCGGTCGACGACGTGCTGCGCGACTGGGAGCGCATCGCGCGGCAGGCCGGCGGCAGCGAGGGCGACGGATGGATCCGTGCGGAGCTGGGCGGACGCGGGGAGCGCTGGGGCCGCATCGTGCTGTGCGGGTACCGCGGTGACGGCGCCACGGGGCGGCTGCTCGCCGACCGGGCCGCCGAAGCCCTGGTGCTGCACCGCATGCTCGGCGGCGCCGCGCACTCCTGGGAGGAACAGTCCGCGCAGAGCCTGCTGACGGACCTGGTGAGCGGCGTCGTACCCGCCAGGCAGCTGCTGCCGAGGGCGCGGGCCGCCGGACTTCCCGTCAACCGGCGGACTTTCGTGCCGCTGGTCGTGCGGGATGGTGATCCGGCTCAACTCGACCGGGTGCTGCGGCTGTTGGGGCTGTCCGGACTCGTTGCCGAGCTGGCCGGCGGGATCACCGCCGTACTGCTGAGCCTCGCCCGGGACCAGGACGCTGAGGCGCTCACGACGCACTTCGCCACCCGGCTGCGTACCGAATCGGACGGCTGCCGGACCGTCGTCGCCACCGCCGGTCCGCGGACCGTGTGGGACGACGTGGCCGCCGGACTGCGCGAGGCCCGGCATGTCGCCGACGCCGTCGCCGAGCACCCGGCCGAGCCGGACCTTCCGGTGGTCGTACGCCTGCGGGACGTACATCTGCGGGGTCTGGTACGGCTGTTGCGGGACGATCCGCGCGTGCAGTCCTTCGCCGAGCGGGAGTTGGACGGGCTGCTGTGCGGGGCGGACGCCGAGCAGGAGCTGCTGCCGGTGCTGCGAACCTATCTCGCTACCGGCCGCAACAAGTCGCGGACCGCACAGCTGCACCACGTCAGCAGACCCGCGCTGTACCGCCGGCTGGAGGCCATAGAGGCCCGCCTCGGAGTCGACCTCGACGACTTCGAGCAGGCCGCGTCCGTGCACATCGCGCTCCTCGCGCACGACGCCCAGCAGCGGTGAGAGATGTCAGCACGTGAGAAGGCGGTAGGAGACATGGGCCGACCCCGGAGTGACAGCGTGCAACGCCGGACGCCCGCAGGCGTGACACGGTGCACCTCAAAGCCGCCCCTAGGGCTTCCTAAGCTCGCCGGACACCGAGCGACCGGAGGTCCCGATGAGCAGAGTGATCCGCGCCGCCGTCTTCCAGACTGCCTGGACCGGCGACAAGGAGTCGATGATCCAGGTCCACGAGCAGGCGGTCCGCGACGCGGCCGCGCAGGGCGCCCAAGTCCTGTGCTTCCAGGAGCTGTTCTACGGGCCCTACTTCTGCCAGGTCCAGGACAAGGCGTTCTACGAGTACGCCGAGCAGATCCCCGAGGGCCCGATCGTCCGGCGCTTCCAGGCGCTGGCCGAGGAGTTCAGCATCGTCCTCGTACTGCCGATGTACGAGGAGGAGCAGCCCGGCGTCCTCTACAACACCGCGGCCGTGATCGACGCCGACGGCTCGTACCTCGGCAAGTACCGCAAGACGCACATCCCGCAGGTCGAGGGCTTCTGGGAGAAGTTCTACTTCCGTCCGGGCAACAGCGGCTGGCCCGTCTTCGACACCGCGGTCGGCAAGGTCGGCGTCTACATCTGCTACGACCGGCACTTCCCGGAGGGCTGGCGTGCGCTGGGACTCGCGGGCGCCGAGATCGTCTTCAACCCGTCGGCCACCTCGCGCGGTCTGTCCGGCTACCTCTGGCAGCTGGAGCAGCCGGCGGCCGCGGTCGCCAACGAGTACTTCGTGGGCGCGATCAACCGGGTGGGTGTCGAGGAGTACGGGGACAACGACTTCTACGGGACCTCGTACTTCGTGGACCCGGAGGCGCAGTTCGCCGGCGAGGTGGCGAGCGACAAGGAGAGCGAACTCGTCGTCCGCGACCTGGACATGGCCAAGCTCCGCGAGGTCCGCGACCGCTGGCAGTTCTACCGCGACCGGGCCCCGGGCGCGTACGGGCCGCTGACCGCCCCCTGAGGCGCGTGCACGTGGGCCCGGCCGACGGGGGCCGGGCCCGTGGCATCGGCTTCCCTGCCTGGAAACAGCGTTGACCCCGGCGACCAACAGCAGCGGGATCGCCTCAGTGCACGCGGGCCCACCGGATTCGGCGCACGCGAGCGAACCGGAAGGAGAGGGAACATGAGCCGTACCGTCATCCGCGGTGGCCTCGTCATCACCGCGTCCGACGAGATCCACGCCGACGTCCTGATCGAGGACGGCCGGATCGCCGCGCTCGCGGCGTCGGGCACTGCGGCCGCCGAAGCATGGACGGCGGAGCGGACGATCGACGCCACCGGAAAGTACGTGATTCCGGGCGGTGTCGACGCCCACACGCACATGGAGCTGCCGTTCGGCGGCACGTTCGCCTCCGACACCTTCGAGACCGGCACCCGGGCCGCGGCCTGGGGCGGCACCACCACCATCATCGACTTCGCGGTGCAGAGCGTCGGCCGTTCGCTGCGCGAAGGCCTCGACGCCTGGAACGCCAAGGCCGACGGCCAGTGCGCCATCGACTACGGCTTCCACATGATCGTCTCCGATGTGAACCAGGAGACGCTCAAGGAGATGGACCTGCTGGTCGAGGAGGGCGTCACCTCCTTCAAGCAGTTCATGGCCTACCCGGGCGTCTTCTACAGCGACGACGGCCAGATCCTGCGCGCCATGCAGCGCTCCGCCGAGAACGGCGGGCTGATCATGATGCACGCCGAGAACGGCATCGCGATCGACGTGCTGGTCGAGCAGGCGCTGGCCCGCGGTGAGACCGACCCGCGCTATCACGGGGAGGTCAGGAAGGCCCTGCTGGAGGCCGAGGCCACCCACCGTGCCATCAAGCTCGCGCAGGTCGCGGGCGCTCCGCTGTACGTCGTGCACGTGTCGGCGACGCAGGCGGTCGCCGAGCTGGCGCGGGCGCGCGACGAGGGCCTGAACGTGTTCGGGGAGACCTGTCCGCAGTACCTGTTCCTGTCCACGGACAACCTCGCGGAGCCGGACTTCGAGGGCGCGAAGTACGTGTGCTCCACCCCGCTGCGACCGAAGGAGCACCAGGCCGCGCTCTGGCGCGGACTGCGCACGAACGACCTCCAGGTCGTCTCCACCGACCACTGCCCCTTCTGTTTCGTCGGCCAGAAGGACCTGGGCCGCGGCGACTTCTCGAAGATCCCCAACGGCCTGCCGGGCGTCGAGAACCGGATGGACCTGCTGCACCAGGCCGTCGTCGACGGACACCTCACGCGCCGCCGCTGGATCGAGATCGCCTGCGCGTCCCCGGCCCGGATGTTCGGCCTGTACCCGAAGAAGGGCACCATCGCGCCGGGCGCGGACGCGGACGTCGTCATCTACGACCCGCACGCCGAGCAGATCCTGTCGGTGGAGACCCACCACATGAACGTCGACTACTCGGCGTACGAGGGCAAGCGCGTCACCGGCCGGGTCGAGACGGTGCTCTCGCGCGGCGAACTCGTCATCTCCGAGCGGGAGTTCACCGGGCGCGCGGGTCACGGCGTCTACACCCCCCGCTCCACCTGTCAGTACCTGAACTAGGAGTGGCGCACATGGACTTCGGACTCGTCCTGCAGACCGACCCGCCGGCCTCCCGCGTCATCAGCCTGATGAAGCGGGCCGAACGCAACGGCTTCACCCACGGCTGGACCTTCGACTCGGCCGTGCTGTGGCAGGAACCCTTCGTCATCTACAGCCAGATCCTCGCCAACACCGAGAAGCTGACGATCGGCCCGATGGTCACCAACCCGGGCACCCGCACCTGGGAGGTCACCGCCTCCACCTTCGCCACGCTCAACGACATGTACGGCAACCGCACGGTGTGCGGCATCGGGCGCGGTGACTCGGCGATGCGGGTCGCCGGACGCAAGCCCAACACCCTCGCCCGGATCAGCGAGGCGATGAAGGTCATCCGTGCCCTCGGCCGCGGTGACGAGGCCGACCTCGGCGGCACGGTCATCAGGATCCCCTGGATCAAGCCCGGCGCCGAACTCCCCGTGTGGATGGCCGCGTACGGCCCCAAGGCGCTCAAGATGACCGGCGAGGAGGCCGACGGCTTCATCCTCCAGCTCTCCGATCTCTATCTCACCGAGTACATGGTCAAGGCCGTGAAGGACGCGGCGGCCGGGGCCGGCCGCGATCCCTCCGAGGTCAAGATCTGCGTCGCCGCACCGGCCTACGTCACCGAGGACGACTCGCCCGAGGCACTCGCCCACGCCCGCGAGCAGTGCCGCTGGTTCGGCGGCATGGTCGGCAACCACGTGGCCGACCTCGTCTCCAAGTACGGCGCCCACTCCGCCGCCGTACCCGACGAACTCACCGACTACATCAAGGCCCGCCAGGGCTACGACTACGCGCACCACGGACGCAGCGGCAACCCCGACACCGCGTTCGTGCCCGACGAGATCGTCGACCGGTTCTGTCTGATCGGCCCGGTCGAGCGGCACGTCGAGAAGCTGAACGCGCTGCGCGAGCTGGGCGTCGACCAGTTCGCGCTCTACGACATGCACGACGCACAGGAAGCCGTCATCGACGCCTACGGGACGAAAGTCATCCCGGCCGTCAACGGCAGGCAGTAGAAGGGCGGTTGAGGTCCGGGCCGCCGGTCCGGGCCGCCGCTTTCCCGATCGCCGGGTCCGATCGCCGGTGTCCGGTCACCGGTGTCCGACGGGCCGTCGAGGCCCCCTCCCCGTTCTCCCCTTCCCGCCGTTCCGGGAAGGGGCCCAGGGTGCTCCCGCGCACTCCCCACCCGCACCCGCACGGCCTTTCCCGACACTCCTCACTTGATTGGCCTGCCCATGACCGAGACCGTCCCCGCCGACAGCCCACCGCCCACCCCTCAAGTCACCCTCGCCGACGGCCGGGTGGAGATCGCGCCGGGCGCACCCCGGCCGACCGGTCCGTACGCCAACGAGGACCTGCTGCCGGTCCCGGTCGAGAAGCGCACCTGGACCACGTACAACTTCTCCGCGCTGTGGGTCGGCATGGCCCACAACACCGCTTCCTGGACCCTGGCCTCCGGTCTGATAGCCGTCGGCATGGACTGGAAGCAGGCCGTCTTCACCATCGCCCTGGCCAACCTGATCGTGCTGGTCCCGATGCTGCTCACCGGGCACGCCGGACCCAAGTACGGCATACCCTTCCCGGTCTTCGCCCGCGCCTCCTTCGGCGTCCGCGGCGCCAACCTGCCCGCTGTCGTACGCGCGTTGGTGGCCTGCGGCTGGTTCGGCATCCAGACCTGGATCGGCGGCGAGGCCATCTATTTCCTCGCCGGGAAGCTCATCGGCGACAGCTGGGCCAACGCCTCGCAGGTCGGCGGATACGCATGGACGATGTGGCTGTCCTTCGCGATCTTCTGGGTGATCCAGGTCGCCATCATCTACCGCGGCATGGAGACGATCCGCCGCTTCGAGAACTGGGCCGCGCCCTTCGTGCTCGTCGGCGCGGGCGTGATGCTGTGGTGGATGAGCAGCAAGGCCGGCGGCTTCGGCCCGCTGCTGAACCAGCCTTCCAAGCTCGGCTGGGGCCCGGAGTTCTGGAAGCTGTTCGCGCCCGCCCTCATGGGCATGATCGGCTTCTGGTCCACACTGTCGCTGAACATCCCGGACTTCACCCGGTACGGCAGGAGCCAGCGCGCCCAGACCTGGGGCCAGGCGCTCGGTCTGCCCACGACCATGACGCTCTTCGCTTTCCTCTCCGTCATGGTCACCTCGGGCTCCCAGGAGGTGTACGGCGAGGCGGTCTGGGACCCGGTCCAGCTGGCCGCCAAGACCGACAACGTCTTCGGGCTCCTCTACGCCCTGGTCACCGTGCTGGTCGCGACCCTGTCGGTGAACGTCGCGGCCAACCTGGTCTCCCCGGCCTTCGACTTCTCCAACATCGCGCCCAGGAAGATCAGTTTCCGCAGCGGAGCACTCGTCACCTGTGTGCTCGGCGTGCTGATCTTCCCCTGGCGGCTCTACTCCGACCCACAGGGTTACATCTTCACCTGGCTCGGCCTCGTCGGCGGTCTGCTCGGCACGGTCGCCGGCATCCTCATCGCCGACTACTGGATCCTGCGCCGTACCCGGCTCGATCTCGCCGACCTGTACCGCGCGGGCGGCCGCTACTGGTACGACGGCGGCTGGAACTGGCGGGCCGTCGTCGCGTTCGTCACCGGCGGTGTCCTGGCCATCGGCGGCGCGGACTTCCATCCGCTGATCGACGGGCGGCCGATCCCGGCCCTGGAGTCGCTGGCCGACTACGGCTGGGCGGTCGGCCTCGGCACCTCGATGGTGCTGTACGTCGTGCTGATGGCGCTGCGGGGCAAGGAGCGCGCCGCGGTCTGACGCGGGGGCCCGCTCGCTGCGCTCTGCACGGTGCTTCGGAGAACGCTCAGGTCTTCTGGGCGTTCTCCAGCGCGGCCACCGCTTCCTTGGCGGCCTTGATCGCGCCCTTGTTGATCACGTCCGTGCTGGGCGCCTTCCCCGTCTCGAAATCACTGCCGTTGTACGTGATGGTCACCAGCGCGTTGGAGACGCGGGCCAGCACCACGCCCTCGCGCAGCTGCTGCTTGTCCACGGTGGTGAGATTCACGACGGAGTAGCCCGCGTCGCCGAGCCCGGGGACCGAGCCCCCGCCGCTCTTCTCCTTCGCGCGCTGCTGATAGGTGGTTTCGGCGTCCTGGTCCGTCTTCTTCACTTCGTACGAAATGTCGAGCCAGCGGTAGTCGAAGCCCTTCAGCGCGTTCCAGGAGCAGGTACGGCGCACGGACTTGTCCGTCGAGGGGATCTCCCGCCCGGCCGTCTTGGCGCCCGGGACGAGCGACTTGACCGTCGACACGCTCACGCTCCCGCACGGCGCGGGCGACGCGGTGTACGTCCTGGCCGCCGCCGAAGTCGGGGGAGCGGACGCGTTGTTGCCGTCGGGCTCCTGCGCCGACTTGTGCTCGGCGGTCGGAGTCGCGGCGAACGGACCGGACGTCAGGGCCCAGCCCGCCGAGGCGAGCACGGCGACCGGCAGCAGGCGCGCGGTGAGGGCGAGCGGCAGAGGAAGGGAACGCACAACGCACTTCTCGTGTCGTGGGGGACGGTGCGGAAGGAGTCCGCACTGCGGACGGGACGCCAGTGTCACATGACTGCCTGTGAGGCGAAAGGGCGAACACGTTCCGTGCCTGTGCGGTGACTGCGCTGACTGTCGGCGGACGGCGGTCCGGGGGGCGGTCACGAGCCGAAGGGGGCCTCGAGGCGGGCACCCGCGATCCGTCTCGTAAGGGCGCAGCCTGTTCACTCAATCCTTCGGGGAGTTCCCACACGCAGAAGAGATTTCGCCGGTAAGCGTCCGGACCCTCCCATCGGATGACGGACCAGATGGCCTTCTGCGGCCAGTTGAGTTCGCCGCTGCGGCTGCGAGCTCCCGAGAAGCGGAGTTCGGTGACCGAGGCCGGATGCATTCGGAACGACCCCCTCCTGCGCGGCAACGGACGGGAATCCGCCGCGGCTGATCGTCGTGGTGGCCCTGAGTGATGTCAACCGTGATGTCCGAACGGTGTCACCGGGATGTCTGATCGAGTTCCGGGCCGTCCGGTGATCAAGAAAGGCGGGCGCCAACTCCCCAGGGAATTCGGCACACTGCCCGGCGAGGGACCGGACGAGGGTGACGCCGTGGCGGGTGCTGCTGCCATACGCTCTGGTCTCCCTCCCGGTCGATCGCACCGACTCCGCTGCCGGCACACCGGCCGTGCGTCGCCGCCCACCGTGCGGGCAGGGCAGGTACGTACGATCTCCGAAGCCCGCCCCTCCACTGAGGAGTCCGCCGTGTTCACCACCCGTCCCACACTCCAGGGCACCTTCGGCATGGTGTCCTCGACGCACTGGCTCGCCTCCCAGTCGGCGATGGCCGTCCTGGAGGACGGCGGCAACGCCTTCGACGCCGCGGTCGCCGCCGGCTTCGTCCTGCACGTCGTCGAGCCGCACCTCAACGGGCCCGCGGGCGAGGTGCCGATCATCCTCGCGCCGGCGGGCGGCGAGGTGCGCGTGCTGTGCGGGCAGGGCGTCGCACCGGCCGGGGCGAACATCGCCCACTACAGGGGGCTCGGCCTGGACCTCGTACCCGGTACCGGCCCCCTCGCGGCCGCCGTGCCCGGGGCCTTCGACGCCTGGATGCTGCTCCTGCGCGACCACGGCACGAAGTCCCTCGCCGACGTCCTCAAGTACGCCATCGGATACGCCGAGGACGGGCACGCGCCCGTGGAGCGCGTCGGCGAGACCGTGGAGACGGTGCGCGAACTCTTCGAGACGGAGTGGACCTCGTCGGCCGAGGTGTACCTGCCGGGCGGCAGGGCACCGCGCCCCGGTGAGCTGTTCCGCAACCCCGCCCTGGCCGCGACCTGGCGACGGCTGCTCGCCGAGGTCTCCGGGGGTGCCGGGGCCCGGGGAGTCTCCGCTGTCGCCGGGGAGACGGACCGCGTGGGCCAGATCGAGGCCGCGCGGCAGGTGTGGCGCTCCGGCTTCATCGCCGAGGCCCTGGTCCGCCAGTCCGGGCGGCCCACCACGGACACCAGCGGCGAGCGCCACACCGGCACCCTGACCGCCGCCGACCTCGCCTCCTGGTCCGCGGCCTACGAGGCCCCGGCGACATACGACTGGCGGGGCTGGACCCTGTGCAAGGCGGGCCCCTGGAGCCAGGGTCCGGTGCTGCTCCAGCAGCTCGCCCTGCTGCCGCCGGAGCTGCCCCGCTACGGCTCGGCCGACTACGTGCACCTGCTCATCGAGGGCTGCAAGCTCGCCATGGCCGACCGGGAGGCCTGGTACGGCGACGCCGCGGAGGTGCCTCTCGACGAGCTGCTGTCCGCGCCGTACAACGCCGCCCGGCGCGCGCTCATCGGGGAGAAGGCGTCATACGAGCTGCGGCCCGGCAGCCCGGGAGACCGCACCCCGCGGATGAGCGGGCACGCGCGCGTGGTGGCCTCCGGAGAGCAGGGGTTCGACCCGATGGGCGTGCCGGGAGCCGGTGAGCCCACGGTCGCCAAGAGCCCGCTGTCGCCGGTGCCGGGCGAACCGGACGTCGGGGCGGACGGGGGCACCCGGGGCGACACCTGCCACCTCGACATCGTGGACCGCTGGGGCAACATGGTCGCCGCCACACCGAGCGGGGGCTGGCTGCAGTCCAACCCGGTCGTGCCCGAACTGGGCTTCCCTCTCGGCACCCGGCTCCAGATGGCCTGGCTGGAGGAGGACCTGCCGAACTCCCTGACGCCGGGCCGCCGGCCCCGTACGACCCTCACACCGTCGCTCGCCCTGCGCGACGGCGTGCCCGTGATGGCGTTCGGCACCCCCGGCGGTGATCAGCAGGACCAGTGGCAGACGCACTTCTTCCTGGCCGTGGCCCTGCGCTCCGAGGTGCGCGGCGGCCTCGACCTCCAGGGCGCCATCGACGCCCCGAACTGGCACAACGACAGCTTCCCCGGCTCCTTCTACCCCCGCGGGATGCGCCCCGGCAGCGTCACCGTCGAGTCCCGCACGGACCCGGACGTCATCAAGGAGCTGCGCCACCGCGGCCACGACGTCCTGGTCGGCGAGGCCTGGTCCGAGGGCCGTCTGTGCGCGGTCGCCCGCGACCCGCGTACGGGCGTGCTGTCGGCGGCGGCCAACCCACGGGGGATGCAGGGGTACGCGGTGGGGCGCTGACGGGAGTGGGGCGGCACGGCCCGCGCGTCCGGAACCCCGGGTTTCATGCCGATTCCACCCGGCGTACACCGGCAGGGCAGGGATTGTCAGTGGCCCATGCTGTCATGGAGGCATGATCGAAGAGATCGAAGGATTCCTCGCACAGGGCGTCGCCGACGTCGAAGAGGCGGTCCGCAAGGCCGCCGCCGCAGAGATCATGCCGCGTTTCAGGCAGCTCGCCGAGCACGAGATCGACCAGAAGGCCGGCCCGCACGACCTGGTGACGGACGCCGACCGCAGAGCAGAGAAGTATCTGACCGGCGCACTGACCGCGCTGCTGCCCGGCTCGGTCGTCGTCGGCGAGGAGGCGGTGCACGCCAACCCGGCGACCTACGAGGCGATACGCGGCGGCGCGCCGGTCTGGATCGTCGATCCCGTCGACGGGACACGGCAGTTCGTCCACGGCGACCCGGGTTTCTGCACGCTGGTCGCCCTCGCACTGGACGGCGTCGTGCACGCCTCATGGACGTACGCCGCCGCGCGAGACCAATGCGCCACCGCGGTGCGCGGCCGCGGCGCCCTGCTGGACGGTGTGCCCCTCCGCTCGGGCTCGCCCGACCCCGGCAGCGACCTCCGGGTCGCCACCTCGCATCCGGACTACACGACGGACGAGCAGAAGCGCGCCCTCCTCGGCGTGCGCACCGAGGGTGTGCGGCCGCGTCCCTGCGGATCCGCCGGGCTGGAGTATCTCGCCGTCGCCCGCGGCGAGTTGGACGCCACGGCGTTCTCCTGGGAGAAGGACTGCCTAACGCACTAACCCCTAGGAAGGGGCTGAGCTGCGACTATGTCTCTCCGTGATTGGCTTGACCACTGGCTGTCACAGGCTCCCATGCCGTCCGAGGACGAGTACGAGGACTTGATCCAGCGCCTCAACTCTAGCGAGGCTGACTAGCTAGGGACAGGAAGCAGGCCCGGCCGATGGCCGGGCCTCCCTCGTTTTCGCCCTCGGCGCGAAGCGCCGCGACTCGGCGTTCGTCCCCGCCCTCGGGGACTCCGTGCAGCAGACCGCTTGACTGGACCATGAGCGATCATGCTACGGTCCATCGCAGTTTCAAGAACGTCAGCAAGAGACGACCCCGCGAGGCGGCAACCTCCGGGGTCATGGCACCGAAGAGATAGGTCTTCGAATGCAGGTCAAGCGTACCAAGCATGCGTCTGGCTATGTCCAGATCCCCAACGTCATAGCGAGACACGGCAGCCTCTCTCTTGAGGCCGTGGGTCTGCTGACGCGTCTGCTCTCTCTGCCTGACGGCACCGGGGCGACCGTCGAGAGGATCACCGCGCAGGTCTCAAACGGCCGGCGCTCGGTCTCCAAGGCCATGAACGAACTGATCGAGGCTGGCTACGTCCGCCGTGCCAAGGTGCAGGACCCCGAGACGGGCCGATGGGTCACCATCACCACCGTCACGGATACCCCTGAGACCGCGACCTCTCCGACTGACCGGTTGCCGACGGTCGGTATAGCGACTGGTCGGGCTGTCGGCGGCTCTCCCATAGGGAGAAAGACGGAAGAAGAGAAGAACACCACCCCACCCCCGAGCCCGGCTCAGGAAGCCGCTCCGCTGGTGCCTGAGAGCGCCGAGCAGGGTGGGGAGGGAGAAGCCACATTCCTGAACAAGATCGGCCGCGAGATGGCCCGTGAGGCTCGCCGCATCCTTGAGCGGCTGAGCCTTCACAAGAGCCTGCCCCTCTCCGACCAGGAGATTGCTCGCCTCGCCCCGAAGGTCATGCCGTGGCTGCGTGAGGACTACCGCAGTGACGAGATCCTTCAGTGCCTCACCACCGCTCTCCCCGAGCAGATCGACTCTGTTCCGGGCCTGATCTCTCACCGCCTGAGGAACTTCTCCCCGGTGAGGTCTACCCCTCAGCAGCCCTCGAAGCCCGTCGAGCGGGCCCACTGCGAGGTCTGTGAGGTCATCTTCCCTCTCGGTCACGCGGGCGGCGTCTGCCGCACCTGCAAGGACGAGATGGACCGCGCTGCCGCTCATCTCGCAGCGCTCTAACCAACCCCAAGCACATTCGAGAGGACACTCATGTCTACTGCTGTGCCCTGGTACATCAAGGCCGTGCTCCGCATCGCCCTCCCCGCGGCCTGTCTCGCTGCGCTATACCTCTCCATCCCCGGAGAGGTGGCTCTCGCCAAGACGGCCGGGTGGTCTGAGCACTACGCACCCGCCATGCCGGTCTGTCTCTCGGTCTACGCCCTCGCGGCCGGGGCGATCTCTCAGTACCGCCGCAAAATGAAGCTCCCCGGAGAGAGGACCGCTCTCATCGGTGGCGTGATGGCTCTCCTTCTCGCCATGGGAGCGCAGTCGATCAGTCACTTGATCGAGCAGTCCTACATGGGGACCTCGTGGCGCCTGGTGGTCGCTGTGAGCTGCGTTCCGCCGCTGGTGATCGCTCACCTCATCCACATGGCTGAGACGCCCTCTCAGGTCCGTTCAGCATCCGAGGAGATGGAAGAGCTGCGGGCCGTGGTGCACGCCTTCATGGCCGAGTCCGCTGCTTCTCTCATCGGTCGCTCTCAGTCTCTCGTGAAGCAGTGCGACACCGTGGGGACTGTTGCAGGGGAGCTGGTGAAGGCGGCCGAGCGAGAGAACGGCCGGTGGGAAGAGCTGCTGCACGAGCTTGAGAAGGAGCCTCGCCCGCTCACTCTCACCGAGCGGATCGAGCAGACCCGCAAGTCTCTCGCTGACAAGCACGGTCAGGTGACCGTGGCGAATATCTGCAAGACCCTGGGCATCTCTTCGGCCACCTACTACCGCCACAAGCCCTCTGAGCAGTCGACGGCCGGCATGCTGCCGCTGACTGCCTGACAGGCCGGAAAAGCAGAAGCCCCCCGCAGGTTGAGTGCGGGGGGTTTCTGTGCCCTCGGAACGGCGGGTCCCTGGGGCGAGTCGAGCTTAATTGATTCCTTCAGCCCTCAGGGCCGCTCAGCGATGGTCGTGCTGCTGACTCCGCGGCCTTGTCGGCGGGAGAGGTCCGCCAGGCGGATCGGGGCCCGGCGGCGTTGCTTCTACGTCTACCCTCATGAGGGTGTTCCCTTCATCTGATGGTGGTTGGGAGCCGGACGCCTCGGCCACTTGACCTTTCCCAGGGTGAGGGTGGTCGGGGCGTCATCCCGCGTACTGCGGGTAGTAGGTGAACTTCTCGGTGATCTGCTCGGCGGTGAGGTCCGGCACCGTGAGGTTGCCGGTAACCAACACGTCTTGGTTGGACCAGGACCCCTCAAGCTCCACGAGCCATCCACCAGGCTCCATCTCCCAATCTGCGTCGGAGAGTTTCACGACAACGTCACTGCCGCAGATGAACGCGCGGGACGCCTGCGAGATGATCCACTCGGCCTTTCTGGTCTCCTTGGCTCCATCGTTGTGGCACCTCTCTGCCATCTGCCAGAGCTTGCGCCAACTGACGCCCGGAGTGAGCGGACCGACGTAGGCGACCTGTCGGTCATCTACGAGAGTGCTTGCGTAGCCGAAGACGGGCCCGAACATGGAAAAGACGGTTACCCGCCCCCGGCCCTTGGTTCCTTCGGCAGTTGCCATGAAAACTCCCTATTTGTACTTAGAGTCCCGGACCGTAAGCGCCGGACTCTAGCGGCTGCCACTGACAGCGGCCGGCATCAGCAGCACGGGCCGTCGCCGCAGCACGTCGGCTCGTTGCAGTCGGCCTTGGTCCCCCACAGGGACTCGTCCACTGCGTAGCCGTGGGCGCGGATCTTGGCCACCACGTCCACCATCGTGGCCTTGTCCCTGTAGCGGCTCTTCGGGGCGTGGTGGATGAACCGGCCGTACCGCTCCGTGCAGAACGCGGCGTACTCCTCGGTGTGGAGCATGAACGTGTGCCAGCCGGGGTCAACGACCTGAGAAGGCGACATGCCCTCACCGGTCTTGCCCATGACGTCGATGAACGGCAGGGCCTCGTTCATGATGCGCTCGGCCATCGAGCGCTCGTGCCCGTACTCCTCGGCGCAGAAGTCCACCAGGCGCTCGAACAGCTCGGGCGACACGAGGTCGCGGCCCTGCCGCAGAGCGACCGGCCTTTCAGGTGCCACAGTCATTGGAAGTCCTTCCTTCCGTCGATCTGATGTGCACTTGCTGACCCGCCCCGGTAGGGCGGGAGTCCAGTCAGCCCCCGTACCAGCGCTCTCCCTCGCCGAAAGAACGCTCGTGAAGGTGCTGCGAGACCTGCTCTTGCTTCTCCTTCGGCGTCTTCGCTCCCGCCTCCTCGGAGTCTCGGTCTCGTCGCTCCTTAGCGGCCTTCACCGTCTTCTTGCTGTTGGTACTCACTCGGGGCTGGTCCTTCAGTAGAGGGCTCGTTGCAACCCACCCCCGACCCTGACCTGTGACGTCCAAGGGCCGGGGGCGGGGCCCTGAGCCCCGCCCGCCCACCACGGGGGAGGCAGACGGACGGGGAGTTAACTGGCGGGACGTGCGTCCCACTGCTGGGTGTAGAACCGGATGTAGTCCCTTACGACGTCGCAGCACGGCTCACAGAAGAAGGCCGGCGCGGTCTGGCCGTCGTGTTCAACCGGGCCTATCCACACCACCGTCGTGGTGTTCCCGCACCTCAGGCACCAGCCGGGGACCAACGGCCGGCGTGTCACGACTTCTTGTTCGTCATCTCGTAGGCCGACAACAGGGCCTTGGCGAACACCAAAGTGTCGTGCATGAAGTGAAACGCCTCGAAGGCTGGCGTGCGTGCGGTCGGCCGGTCCATGGGGGCCAAGTGCCGGTCTACGATGCGTAGGAGTCTCAGCCTGTCCGGATTCTCATCCTCGCCGAGAGGCTGGCCGCGAAGCAGGTTGATGTGCCCGATCAGCTCGCCAGTCCTGGCATCGATGTCCTCACGCGTCGACGTGCTGATGTCCATGTGCCAAGCCAGGTCGATGGTCGCGGAGATCGTCTCTACGTCGATGGGCAAGCTGTCGACGCTGGCCTCGTCACGTTCCTCCGTCACGCTTGCCACCACGCTTCTCCCCTCGGTGCCATTGGGTTCGAGGACGACCGTAGGACGGCCGGCTCCCAACCTCCAAGAAGATTGCGCGAGTTTGCAGCACGTAGATTGACGGCCTCGAACTGCCTCGCGAACATCGAGGTGTCGCGCAATCCGGCGCAAGGCACGAGACAGGAGAACGGCCATGAAGCTACGGTTCCTTGGTAAGAACTCCGCTGGTGGAGACTGCCCCACGCTCTACGCCACTGACCGAGACACTTACCTCGTACAGGGGTGGAGGGTCTTGGCGAACGACCTGCTCATGCAACTCGACGTGCCCGAGGGACACACCGTCGTGGAGGTACCGACCGAACTGTTCGAACACCTGGAGAACGACGGGCTTCCGGCGGGGGAGTTCAGGCGCCTGGACGACCCGATCATGATCCTTACGCCTTCGGGTACGTACGTCGTGCAGGGCGCGGAGGTGACCGACGCCGGGGCCCTGGCAGCGATGTCGATCCCGGACTACGAAACCGTGGTCGAGGTCCCGAAGACCGCGATCACTGCCCTACTGGAGGAATCGAGTGGAGCTGATCTCTCCCGCTCAACGCAACCAGCTCTTTGACAGCTACGAACGCGATGCGTTTCACCTGGAACTGAGGGACAACTACGCCGTTCCTGGTGAAGCGTCGCCGTTCGCGAGCTGGCAGCAGGGAGAGCCCGAAGACCTCACGTGGCACGAGCCCTGGCTTGGGCTCGTACGACGGGCGACATCCAACGGGCGGACCATCCGCCGAGTGCGCGTCGTCACGGAGCCTCTGAGTCCCTACATCCAGTGGGAATACTCCGTCACGCCTCAGAACCAGGGAGCTGGGGAGGACATTCGTTGGCTCCCACGGCACCTGTTGCCCAAGGGGATTGTCTTCCCTGCGGACGGGAACGACTGGTGGCTGTTTGACGACCGGCTCTTGGCCGTGGGGCACTTCGATGACCAGTGTCGGGTCCTCGGCTCGGAACTGATCGAGGCGCCGGCCGTCCTGGCAGACTGCATCAGCGTCAGAGACACACTCTGGGACATCGCCATCCCTCACACCGAGTACAAGCCCTGACACACCCGTGAGTACGCAAGCAGAAGAAGCGCTCCAAGCGCTTGGTGCCCGGCTGCGAGGCTTCCGCAAGGACGCCGGATTCGGCAGCGGCCGGGCATTCGCGCGTGCCACCTCGTGGCAGGAATCGAAAGTCTCCCGGATCGAGAACGGGAAGCAACGCCCCAGCGAGGACGACATCAGGGTGTGGTGTGCTGCCACTGGGCAGGGTGACTCACTCGGCGACTTGATCGCGATCGTCCGCCATGTCGATGAGCTGTGGCTGGAGTGGAAGAGGCAGCTCCAGGACGGAGCTGAGAAACGGCAGAGCAAGGCCCTACCGGTCTACGCCAAAACCAAGGTTTTTCGCATCTGGCACCCCACGCTGATATGGGGAACGCTCCAGACGGCGGAGTACGCCGCGGAGACCTTCAAACAAGTCGTCAGCTACTACGAAATTCCGAACGATGCCGAGGCCGCGACGGCTAAGCGGCTTGAGCGGCAACAGTACCTCTACCAAGGCGACCGCATATTCAACGTGCTGCTAGGGGAACAGGCCCTCTACACCAACTTCGGTGGCCCGAACGTCATGCGAGGACAGCTAGACCGGCTCCTGGCGGTCACGAGGCTCCCGCGCCTCAGCCTGGGCGTGGTCCCAAGGTCGGCGCCGGCCTACATCTGGCCTGGTAACAGCTTCTCCATGTTTGATGACCGGCTTGTCCTTGTTGAGACGTACTCCGCGGAGCTTTCCGTGTCACAACCCCGAGAGATCGAACTGTATGCCAAGGCTTTCGCACTCCTGAGGCGCTCAGCGGTCTACGGGCCCGCCGTACGAGACCTAATTCTTGGTGCGATTCAGTACTATGACCAAATGCCCAACGATTAGGAGGTATGGAACTTGACTTCACAGCCGAATTGGCGAACTAGTACCTACACAGGAACCGAGACGTGTGTGGAAGTCGCCGATAATGATCCCTCTCAGGTCCTGGTACGAGACACTAAGAACCGGGAATTCGGTCACCTGACCCTCAATCCGGCTTCTTGGAGCCGCTTCATCGAGACTACGAAGCGAATTCAGCCATAAGAGACACCTACGGCTGGCCCCCTCCTTGGGGAGGGGGCTAGCCAAGTTGCGAGGGCGGTTGGTGGGGCATAAACCCAACCGCCTACATTATAGACGTCGGTGTCATTTCACGCGTTTCGGGACGGAAACCCCTCAAAGTGTGGCTCAGCTCACTCTCTGGGGGGTTCTTTCTTTCCTTCCAGACGGCCCTACGAGGGGGCGACGGAGGGCAGGCCGGCGCCTGCGAGGCCGCTAAAGGGGCTGGAATGGGGTTCGGAGAGGAAAGAAATGCTCCTGGGGGCAATTGTTTAAACCCGTACACGCACGAAGGACAGCACCCCCGGTGGGTCCTTTCTTATTGAAATAAGGTATTACCCCACCTTTGCATTCAGTTGACGAAAGAATGAATTGAATTTCTCGGTAACGGGGCGATAACGCATGCATCACGCTCGAATTAATTCAATCACTTAGGCAGTCTAACTATGTGCTTCGACTGCCTAACCTTTCGCCTACCTAACGTGTCCTATTTTGCACAGGTATGTATGCATAATCTTGTGACCCACATCACAGGGAATATGGGACATTCGGGGACATAAATTCGGGCAATAGTGATGAATTGCAGCACCTCGATTACTTGAAAATGCGATGCGGTGATATTCTTTGGGTGTCGGAAAGGGAAAGGCAAGAACTCCCCGAACGGCCCACCCGCTAAGCGGGGTAAGGGTCCGGGTTGAGTGCCTGACTAGACCGATAGCGATACGACTAGGGCCGTCAAGGCTCTAATAGGTGTGCCCAAAAATGGGTGCACTACCTACATGCAGTGATGGGAGTAAGGCAGTGAACACAGCACGCGGGCCATAGGCCCTTATCTGGCGACGCGGTCCTAGGGCCGTGGACTCTAGATGCCCCCGAAGCACACCGCGCCCGTGAAGGGCAGCGGGCAGGATGGCTACACCCCATAGCCGGAGACTATCCACCTCCGTATGGCGCGCGTCGGCAGATGCGCGGGGTCCAGGCGCCTGCCCGTGGTGTGGGAGAAGAGAAATAGGGGTGTCCGTAGCAAGTAGGCACGCGCGAGGGAACGGCGGTTCCCAAGGCCCGGGAGGCCCGCGCGGGATGAAGCTGAACCCTGCGGACGAAGATCCATCTAATCCACGGTTCCGAAGATTGCAGATAGCACACCCCGGCGTAGTCGCCCCGGGGTAACTAGTCATGCCCGCGCACTTTGGCAGGTGCGCGGGCGACGCGCCTGACACGCTGGCCGTTGTGGTCAGTGGGTCGGGTGCGTGACTGCGTTTCATCTTGATTGATTAATTCCTTATTGATGATTGCTTGAACGTGTGGGAGGTACTGCTATGGGTGCTAGAAGGAACGCCGCTAAGCGCGCTGCTAAGCGTGCTGCTGCCGAAGAACTCCGCATTGCCTCTGACATTCACCGCACGATCCTGGCCACGGACAGAAGGCGTCAAGTGGCCAATCTGCGCGTGCCCGGTGCCTACTACGGCGCCCCTACGCCCGATGAAGTGGAGAAGCGCCAGCTCGCCTACGTCAATGGCAAGGGGGCGGCTGTCGAGATCACGCCTGAGAATGCGGCCAAAGTGTCCCGCTACGCGACCGCACGCCCGGCCAAGAGGCACACTGCACGTCTCTCTGAGGACAGCTCTCCGAGCGTCATCGCGGCCGTGCCCACGGGTGAGGAGTCTCGGCGCATCCGTGACGCCAAGGCCCGTGACGTGTTCGTGCGCAACACCATGACCCCGCCTCGCCAGCCCAAGCCCGCCAGCGGGCCCAAGGTTCGCTCGTGGGCCATCGGCGCATAGCTCTGTGCAAAAACTTGAAACTGCGATACAACTTGAAAGTGCGAAGGAGTCTGATCGTGAACCGTACCCGCCGCGCCATCGGCGCTGCCTGCCTTGCCGTCGTGGCCCTGCTGGGCTGCTCCGTCCACACGTCCGAGTCGGCGTCCAAGCCCACGCCCAAGCGCACGTCCGTCGTGTCCGACTTCAACGACGGGTTCGCCACGAGCAAGCAAGACGACTGCCAACAGGGGTTCAAGCCTGCCTGCAAGTGGCTGTCCGAGAACCGCTGACGCTCTCCGGGTCCCGTCGTGGCCACGCTGTGGCCATAGGTGGAATCCGGTAAGCGTCCATGCAATGCCGGTGGAATGAAAGGGCCGTAATGGCTCAGACGATTGACGCGGTGGCGATCCGCCGCCACCTGTCCCAGAAGACCATTCAGGAACTCTGCGACGACTACGAGCACTTGGTGAGCCAGCGCCACCGTATGGCGTGGGCCGAGGACGCGGTTTCCTCGGAGCTGGCTGACCGTGACGCGAAGTCGTGGCTGCTCTGGACCTTCGACGCAACCGTGTTCGGCCACCCCCGGCCGCATCGGTACTTCGGCCTGGTCTAGCAGCTAACTCCCGCACATGAATGAAAGGCCCGAACAAGTGAAGGTGTTCGGGCCTTTCGTGTTCTCGCGAAAGGCTCACTCATGGAACTGTCGTACTCCGAAATGTCCTGGCACCAGCAGCAGGCTTTCAAGCGGGCTGCTGCTGCGGCCATCAGCGGCCGGGACGTGCCGCACGGCCACCGCTCCTGTGACTGCTGCGGGTCGTTGGAAACCGGCCCGCTGGACGACGAGCCGTTCAAGTGCGACGGCTGCGACAACGACAACTGCAACCCGGCCACCACTGAGCACTGCTTCACCGGCAACTGCGGTGGCTCCGGTTGCTCCTACAGCGGCGAATGCCACCTGCGTTGGGACTGGGAGCCCGAGTTCACGTACAAGCCCGAGGACCGGCCCGGCCTGAAAGTCGAGATCACCACCGTGGGCGGTGGCACGGTCGGCAGGGCGTACGACAACAACACGTGGCAGTACCGCGTGAGCCAGGACGACGAGCCGTTCTACGCGGGCGGTGACCTGTGGTCGGGCGGCATCCCCAAGACGCACGAGGACATCGCGCGGGACCTGGTGGGCTTCCTTGAGTCCTCCCACGTGATCCCCGAGCTGGTGTGAGCGGAGGACACATGTACGTCGCCCACATCGGCCCGGCCTGGCATCGGCGCTTCAGTAACTACACGGAAGCGGTCGAATACGCCGCCTCGTACGGGCTCCCGTCCGTGTTCGTGGAGCTGAACCTCTACAAGCACAAGTACCAGCGCTGAGCACGCCTGGATTGGGTGAGGCACCTCGGCCGGCGCCGAGGTGCAGCTCCCTGTCTGTGTGTCCTCACAGGCCCGTAATTCCTCGGAGAGAACTCATGCCCAAGCATCGGCGTTTCCGCGGATTCCGTCCGCTCCACACCATCACCTCGTCCAAGTCGCTCGCGCGTAAGGCGGAGAGCTGGACCGTCCCCGGTGACAAGAAGGCAATCAAGCTGATCCACCGAATCCTGAAGGGACTCTGACCATGGCGCCGCGAACTGCCACCCGAAGCCGCAGGAAGCCCAAGGAAACCATCGTCATCAAGGGGCAGGGCGACTTGCTCACCGAATGGCGAGAGTCCGGGCTGATCACTGATTCCCAGCTCGCCACCTTCACTCGTGAACACCCCTACCCCGCGAAGAAGGGTTTCTGATCCATGCTCGACCTTCACGACAACCCGATCATTCCGCGTCGCGATGGCTTGGTGGTCGAACGCGAATACCGAGGCCACGGAATCTATTGGGTGACCGTCTACGGCCCGAACACCACGGCCACGCTGAAGCGTGGGACGTACGTGGTGGCGGCCGAGGCCCGAAAGTGGGCCGGTGAGTTGGGCATGTCGGCCGGTGGCTGGTTGTCCGGGGGTGGCGGCTGGAACGGGACGCGCGGCGGCGGAAACCACGCGCACGTCAGCAAGTGCTACGTCTTCACGGAGGCCGGTAAGTGAGTTCCCGCAAGAAGTACGTGGTCCGAATCGAAGAGACGGTTGTCCACGAAATCCCTGTCCGTGCGAAGGATGAGGAGCAGGCCGACCGTAAGGCCGCTGAGATCTTCGCGAACGAAGGCGGAGAGCCCTACTACTTCTCCTCCGACTGGTACATCACGCTCACGCGAAAGGTGAAGGTAAGCAAGTAATGGGATTCCAGATTGCATGGAGCGAGAGCACGCCCGGCGAGAAGCACGTCAGTTTCTCCGGACACAAGACCGCGTGCGGTCTGTCCGTCATCGAGGCCGAGCCCGTGTACGACTCCAAGCCCGAGGACGTGACGTGCTGGCTCTGCGGAGGCGCCCTCACGTTCGACGTGACGGCCGCGCAGAAGAAGGCCGTGGAGTTCGTCAGGGCGTACCCCGGAGCGCAGAAGTGGAGCAACGAGGGCGTGTACGAGTTCGCCCACGGGGTGGCTGACCGCGTGGCCGGCGTCGCCTGGCACGTGAAGAAGGAACATAGGTCCTGGAACACGAACCACGTGTTCAGCGAGTTCATGGCGTATGGCGGCTACATGACGGACGACAGCCCGACTGCCCGAATGATCGGCCTTACGGCTCAGGCCGTGCTGGAAGTCCTCACGGAGTCCAACGAGTAGTCGAGCGCGTTTGTCGAGAGGCCCGGACAGGTTGAGTGTCCGGGCCTTTTCCATGGGTGCTCCCCCAACTCCTCTGACTCCGAGAGAGGTTCACCATGCGCAAAAAGCGCCATACCCCGAAGTTCCTCGCGGCCATCAAGAAGGGTGCACAGATCCGCGAGCGAATTAGCTACCAGCCCGCGACGTACCGGCCCCGTTCGGCCGGTGACCCCTGCCCCTGGGTGATCTATGACGAGGGCCTGGAGCAAGAGTTCCGCCCCTTCGGCCGTGACCTGATGATCGTCTGGCCTGACGGCCGTTGGACGGATTCGCAGGGCGTCACCGTCCCGAAGCGATTCGAGTACGCACCCGCCGCCTGAAAGGAATCAGCATGTCCCGCAAGTTCCCCAAGAAGGTCAAGCGCAGGCTGGAGGCCGCGGAGGCTGATCGTGCGCTTCTGCGAAAGCTCATCAAGGCACATGGGCAGTGGGAGAGGGATCGGGTGGAGTGTTTCCGAGAAAACCTCCCCTCGTACGACCCCGTAGACGGAGACCAGCCCTGCACTGACAAGGAGATGGGCGATTACGACGAGATAGACGCGGATTTCGCGTTCGACGCCCAAGACACGTGGGCCAACTTTGCGGCCGAGGCCCGCACTCTTCTGGAAATGGTGAGCAAGTAATGACCACGTACAAGGTGTGTTTGCACGGGCACGCTTCGGTCTGGGTGACCGTCGAGGCGGAATCGTCACGGGAAGCGAACCGAAAGGCCGTCGAGGCGGCCCCGAGCGTGAAGCACGTGCATAGCTGGACCCCCGTTATGACGTGCGACATGGACCGAGAGGGAAAGTAATGATCAACGAGAAGACGCACAACATTCCCGACGTGGAGAACATCCCGGTGGAGGTTCACCGGACGGGACTCGGCTGGTTCCCGGACGAGCCGGCCGCCACCGTGACGCCCACCAGGACCATGCACGCCCCGTACGTTCGGAGCAAGATCAAGCGGTTCTTGGCGGCCGGTTACTCGGTCACGGGCGGCTTCAGTGGCACGGAGTACGTGAGTGCCGCGCTCCACCTGTCCCGCAACCTGCCGGACGGCTTCGAGCCATGGACGTTCACCGATGTGGAACTCAACATGCTCCACAGGGTCCTGAGGTGGTGCATGGTCCACGACACGGAGCTTCCCGAAAACCTGGCCATGCGCGAAGCCATATTCACCGCCCACCGGATCAGACACGCCCGCTGACCTAATCCAGCGACTTTGACGAGAGGCCCGGACGGTAGCAGTGTCCGGGCCTTTTCCATGGCCGCTAGAGAAAGGAGACGGCGGTGTACCTCACCAATCAGTGGTACGTGGAGGCGGCGGCTGACGCCGTGATTCGCGGAAGTAAGAGCACGGTATTCCTGGACATCCTTACTTCCAGGCTGCACGCCCACATGTCGTATTCGTCTGCCCGTGCATTGGCTGAAGACAAGGTGGAACAGTGCTTGAAGTCGATGAAGAGATAGACCTCGAAGACATGGCCGCCTGGGTCCTCAGGCAGACGTGGCTTGGGATGACCGAGGACAGCGAGTTTTGGCAGCGGCGGGAGTTCTTCCCTCAGCTCATCGAGATGTACCGAAAGGAACGTCCGAAGGAGCTGGAGCGCGAAAGGCGCGAGGCCGAACGACGCGCTCAGCAGGCGGAAATGGACCGTAGGCGCCGAGCGTCCGCCCAAGCGGCAGCACACCAAGCCTGGCTCATGAAGGACATGCGCAAGTGGGGTCCTGAGAACGGCTATTTCGTCGGCACGCGGGGCCGTATCCCGCGAAAAGTGATCGAGGCATACAAGGAGGCAAAGGGCCTGTGAAGCACACGCATATGGCCGTGGGGATGATCCCGAGGGATCTCGCGAACCTGTGTGTGGTCGTGGAGTGGACGCCGGCCGATGACCGGTACGCCGTGACCCTGGTCAATCACGAGGGCCAGGCCCTCGAAGGCCACGACTACGACCGCAAGGCGGACGAGCCGATCGGCTACGACCCCGAGAAGTCCGAGCTGGACATGTTCGTGTACCGGGCCTTGGACCTGGACCTCTCTTTCCCAGCCCGCTTCGCGCGGGGCCTTGCAGGCTTCGCCTACTTCGAGTGGTGGAGCCCTGCCGTGATGAGCCGCAAGGACCGAGCGAAGTTCGGAGCTGACAAGTGAGCCTCATGAAGCGGTTCGGAATGGACCTTGACGAGCTGGCCGAGAAGGCGGCCGGCGCCGCCCGGCTGGAGGACTGGGACGAGCAGTTCGGCGCCCTGACGGTCGTGTTCCAGGAGTGCGGGGAGCGAGCGAACGCCTACTTCGACCCGCGTTTCGCGGCGCGTCAGTTCGTCCGCGAGTGCGTGAAGGAATTCCAGGCCGAGCGTGCCGACATGAAGGGTGAACTGATCAATGCCTAAGCCGACTCAGCAGGACACCTACGACCACATATTCGGTTCCTCCTTCGACATTTACAACTGGTGGGGGCCGGTCCGCCCCGAGTGGGACCAGCGGAAGGAAGCGCCGCACGGCTGGAGCGTCCTGGTCCCTTACGAGGACGGTGACACGGGTGAGTGGAAGAAGGCCCTGATCACCCATTCCGTGATCCTCGGGGCCATGCGGAGGCTTGCCAAGGGTGACGTCAAGTATGCGTCCGATTCCGTTGCGCGAGAGTGCCGGGCCTTCCTGAAGGACCCGGAGGACGCGGACTTTGACGCGAACACGGCCGACGAGGTTATGCAGATAGCCACGCTCGGTGAACTCGTCTACTGCTGAAAGGAAGAAGAAATGTTGATCCGAGGCGAGTACGAGCTTGCTAACCAGCCGCAGATCATCAAGCGAGATCTTCAGTTCGAGGAGATCTCCAAGCACCTGGGCGGATTCGCTCACGCCTACCGGGTCACGGAGAGCCAGGCGGAGGAGCGGAAGCGTAGGGGGATCTACTACCACTACCAGATCTTTTTTCCCGGCAGCTACGGAACCAACTGGACAGCGTTCCGGACGCGCGAGGACATGAACAAGTGGCTCGACGCGTACGGCATGTCACTGGACGTGGACCCTCAGCCTGGTGATCAGTTCCGCGTCCTTTTTCCGGCCTCGGTCAGTGAGATGAAGGATCTCATTGACGACGGGCGAGAGTACGCCTGGCGCTAAGTGATGGTCCCTGGTGAGGCCCGGACAGGTTGAGTGTCCGGGCCTTCGCCACGGGCTCTCACTGAGTTCGAAGGTATGTCCGGAATGTGTCACTATGATTCAAGGGTCAACCAGGGGGTTAGCCATGGCTCGCAAGGTCGTAGAAACGATCACGTGCGACGGATGCAAGAAGAAGGGACTGGACGACGTTCCGGCAACGATCGGATTGAAGATCGCGAACGACGAATACGACCTCTGTGAAGAGCACGGAGGTCGTTTCCGCGAGATGTTCGCTCAGCTGCTGGGTGACGTTGAGGCCGTGGCGCAGAGCGCCTGAGAGTAGGGGAGGAAATAAACATGGCTGACTTCGAGCAGATGGCACACGGCATCCTGGGCGAGGCCGTGAAGGGCATCATGCCGACCAGTGAGGCAGACCCCATCGGGGTGTGGGCGACGAGCCTGTCACTGTTCTCGTCTGCGATCTCCCACGTGGTCCGGACGGACGACAAGAGACCGGTGGTGGTGTGGACCGTGCTTGCCGGCCGGTCGTCCCTCGGTCGTAAGGGATCGGCTCTCACCACGTCCCTGGCTCTCATGAACAAGTCCATCGGCGGCTACATCTACGGCCGCAGGCGCAAGGGTGTGGCCAACGGCCCGGCCCTGCTGGACATGCTGAGCCAGATGGAACAGGAGAACACCACGCCGGACGGTTCCTCGGACGGTCGGTGTGTCCTGATCGAAGACGAGTGGGCGTCCCTGCTCAAGGACCAGAAGAAGTGCTCCAAGTTCTCGGGCTACTTCCGTATGGCCTGGGACGGTGAAGCGATCACCAACCGTACGAAGAAGGAAGGGCTTCAGAGCGTCGCTCAGCCCCTTCTCGGGTTCACGGCCCACATCACGCCCGGCGAGTGGGCGAAGTACATCTCCAGTTCTGACGCACTGGGCGGCACGTACAACCGACTCCTTCCGGTCAGGGTGGAGAAGTCGAAGAACCTCCCGCGTAAGGCTCCGAAGAACGTTGTCCCGGAGGCTGAGGCCCTGGCGCTGCGCGAGGCATACGAGTGGGCCTGTGAGACGAAGCGCGTCCTTTCCTTCTCGGACGATGCGGCGGACCGTTACGACGAGATCCGAGCCATGGCGGAAGATCGGTTGGCCGCCCTGCCTGAGCTGGTGGCCTCGTACATGGAGCGCACTCCGGAGCAGGTTCAGCGAGTGGCCGCGGTGCTGGCTGCCCTGGACATGACCGAAGAAATCACGGTTGAGCACGTCGACAAGGCTTGGGCGTTCGTGGAGCACTCCATGAACAGCGTTGAGCGCCTGGTCCGCGAGGCTGCCGATGGAGTGGGCCCGAGGCCGCTGAAGACGCCTGAGGAACTGATCCGTGAGGTTGTCGAGAAGAACGGTGGCGAGACCAATTCGTCCACGCTGCTGCGTGCCCTCTCGGGTCGAGGTCTGAACGCTGATCTCATCCGGGAGACGGCCGAAGGCATGGATGACATGCAGGTCGAGAAGGTGAAGACCGGGAAGCGCGGAGCCCCGAGCATCGTCTACCGCCTGATCGAGCCCCCGAAGCCCACGTTGACGATCATCCGAGGCGAGCGGCAGGGCCCTGCCCCCGCTCCTGCTCCTGAGCCGCAGCCGGCACCGAAGCCGACCCTCCTCGCGGCCTTTGCAAGCCTTCTGTAAGGACCCATGAGTAAGTACGAAAAGGCGTTGTTCGTTCGCCCCTCCAAGCGAGAGGAAATGATCTCTCGCCAGCCCTCCCATGCTCAAGCGTGGGAGGTTGTTGAGGAGTGGGCGGAGAAGATCGTAGAGCTTGGAATTACTGACCGGTTCGGCGTAAAGGCGTCCCCTCTCCCGCGCGGGTTCTGGGGCGTTTACCTGGTCGACCGGTCCATACCTGAAGACGACGGACGCAAGATCAAGGGGAAGCAGAAGTGACCAAGACGAAGACTCTCCGCGTGCCCGCCCAGCTCCGGAAGCACGTCACGAGGACGGTGAAGCCGAAGACGCAGGGAGAGCGGGAACTCGTAGCGGCCTGCGAGGCCGGCGCGAGGGAGCTGGAGCGCCAGGGACGGAACAACATGAACAGCATCGACCTGGAGCTGACGAACGAGGCCCTGGGCGTGGTCCTCAAGCTGGCCCGTGGCTGGCTGGACAGCGACAACGGGAACAACGTCATGGCGGCCAAGTCGATGCTCAAGTTCGAACTGGAGTACGAGCCCGACGACCCTCGGGAGATCCGGCACCTGGTCAAGCTGCCGAAGAGCCTTGCTGGCGAGATCAAGGCCCCCTACACGCTCGAATTCAAGAAGGACAAGACCATCCCCGCTGATGTGAAGGCGGACATGAAGGGGATGAGCTGGACGAGTACCGGCGCGTCCGGTCGGGTCCGGAACGAGGCCCTGGGCTGGTTCCTGGAGAAGGCGCGCTACTGGACTCGGATTCACCCGACTCCGAGTGTGCAGCGTGCCGCTAAGAAGTTCGTGACCACGTACGCCGAGCCCTACGAGCAGACGGAACGCCTGATCAACGGGTACCTCGGGACCGGTGAGGACGAGGGCCAGGCCCCCGAGCCCGAGAAGGCTGATCCGACCTTCGAGACCTTCAAGGAGCTGATCCACGGGCGAGGCCCGGAACTGGAAGAGGAAGAGCCCGCGGCCATCGAGCCCGAGCGGAAGCGCCTGGTGGTCATCGCTTGCGGCGGTAAGAAGTCGGACCGTCCGGGCAAGATCCCCGCAGATGAGCGCTACACCGGAAACTATTTCCGGGCCTGCCTCATGGCCGCAGAGGTCATGGACGGCCCGACGATGATCCTGAGTGCGAAGTACGGACTCCTCCCTCTCACTGAGGAGATCGAGAACTACGACGTGAAATGGGGCGGCAAGGGCAGTATCCGGCTCGGTGCTGTGAGGGAACAGGTCGAGGCGCTGGGCCTGGAGGACGCGAAGGTGACCGTCCTCGGCGGAGAGCGGTACGTGACAGCGGCCCGGCAGCTCTGGCCGGACGCGGAAGCGCCCCTGAAGGGCGGCATCGGGCAGCAACTCAAGCAGCTCGCGGAGATGTACGAGGGTGAGGCCCTGGACGACGACGAGCCCGAGACGCTGGCCCGGCAGTGGCAGAAGCTCCGCATGAGCGAACTCGTGTCCTGGGGAGACGAGCGGCGGTTCTTCTACTTCGGAGGACTGGCGAAGCAGGACGTGAACGAGAACGGTCCTCTGGTCGGTGTGAAGTGGTCGGAGTCCAACGGTGGCATGAACTACCTGAAGGACCCGGAGACGGGCACCGTGGTGGACTCGGTGCACAGCATGTCCAACGTGTGGGCCGTCCGGGCGGAGGCCCCTGAGGGCTTTGTCGAGTACGAGGACAGGGGGAAGCCTGCGGATGAGCTGTACTGGCCCGAGGAGTACAGCCGAGGGGAGTTCCGCAACATCCCCAATCTCCCCAGTCGGGGGCGCAGCCACGAACCGGTGATCTGGTACGGCGGCAAGGCCGGGGTCAACATCCTCAAGCCGAAGGGGTGGCAGAAGGTCAGGGTTACCTACATCGGAGAGGGCAAGTACGACCTGAGCGACTTCAAGACGCGGGAGTCGGTCAAGACATGCACGCTGCCCAATCAGGTGTTCTGGGCCAGGGTCAACGAGGACCAGGACCAGGAGCCCGCGGCGGTCGAGGAGACCGCCCCGCCGAAGGGCGGATACGAGGTGCCGGCCAACTTCCTGGAACTGGCCGAAGAGGGCAACACTGACGCGGCTAAGCGGTACTGGAAGCGCCGTTGCGAGGAGTACCGGAGGACCGGCAAGTGACCAGACCTTCGGAGATGCCCAAGCATCCGACCCCGAGGCCCGTACAGGGCAGATACACCAGAGTCACGAGCAAGTGGAACCGTCTCGGCAACGATCAGAGCTGGGACGAGCAGAGCAAGTAAATCGAACGGCCCCGGACAGTGAAGGAGTCCGGGGCCGTTCCCTTTCATCGTACAGGACCGTACGGGCGCCTGATACTGGTCTACCAGGCGTCTTCCCCTTGTGGTTTCATACGCAGACCACGGATAACGAAGGCAGGAATTAGAGATGCAGAAGACCGTCATCGTCCTCACCGACGACATCAGCGGCGGCGAGGCGGACGAGACTCTGACGTTCGGAGTCGACGGCAAGACCTACGAGATCGACCTGAACGGCAAGAACGCCGCGAAGCTGCGTGATGCCCTGGCCCCGTACATCGAGAAGGGCCGTAAGACGGGCGGCAGGCCGGGTGCTGTCAGCCGTGGGCGTGGTGCGGCCAAGAGCAGTGGCGAAGACACGGCAGCGATCCGCGAGTGGGCCAAGCAGAACGGCTACGAGGTCAACGACCGCGGCCGTGTGCCCGCGACCATCCGCGAGGCGTACTCGAAGGCCAACGGCTAAGCCTGAGTCCTGAAACAAAGAAAAGCCCCCCGGCCGCAGCCGGGGGGCTTTTCATTTCCATCTCTCAACCCGAGGTAGACCCCTCTACCTCAGCTGTGGGCTGTCAGGCAGTAGGAGCCTGGACAGCAGGGGCCGGCGCCTCGGTCGGCTCGGCGGCAGCCTCTTCGGCGGCCTGCTTCTCGTGCAGCTTCTCAAGCTCAGCAAGTGCGAGCTGGCCCGCCTCAGCGAGAGCCCACGCGGTGGCAGTCTTCGCATCCTGCTTGCGCTGAGCGACCTCACCGAGACCGAGCAGACCAGCGACGACACCAACGAGGGCTTCCCACGGGACGCCAGGCCAACGGGCCGCAAGGACAGGCAGGACGGCCCCGACGAGGCCGATTAGGCGTACAGCGTGCTTCGACAGGAAGGACTTCATATCGACTCCTCAGGGGCTCACATGGAGCCGGTAAGAATGTGAATCAGGAACCACACGGCAAAGCCCGACCACACGCCTGTGAAGAGCGCGCGGCCGGGCGCGGTGTGGACATGGAACCAAGAGCGGACTCGTTCAGAGAGCGTGTCGCCCTGCTGCTTGCTCGCCAGGCCGCGAGCCTCAAGGGCCGCAAATGCGAGGACCCAACCGCCCCACACCCAGTCAGCCGAAGTCACTTGCAGCTCTTAGTGCTTGACGGCTTGGGAGAGGGCTTGGCGGTGGCCTTGTGAGTCGGCTTGGCGGACGCTTTCGGCGTCGCCTTGGGAGTCGCCTTGGCGGTAGCCGAGGGCTTCGCCGGCACGTTGATGGTCTGGCCCGGCTGAATCGAATCCGGGTTCTTCACCTGCGGGTTGGCGGTGAGCAGGGCCGCGAGGGTGACACCAGCCGCCACAGCGATGGACGTGAGGGTCATGCCGCTCTTGACCACGACCTTCTTCAGGCCGGTTGGCGTCTTCGGCTTCGCGGGCGTCGAGGAGACGGGACCGCTCGCCTTCGTGGCGTAGTGGAAGCCCGCCTTGCCCTTGAGAGCCGGGTCCGCGGTGGTCACTCCCTCAGCGAACTTCGGCAGGCCGTAGCCGTAGGTGTTCGCGTCGCGCCGAGCGCGCTTCCGCAGATAAACCCCATCGCCTTCGGGCGAGTTGTTGACGTTGGTATTTCCCTCTACCGTGTAGATGTAGGTCGAGTCATACGCGTAGACGATTCCGGTGTGGGTTCCACCGTTCGGGCCGAAAAAGACCTGAGCGCCGATCGCGGGGTAGTCCGAGTAACGGCCCTTGGATCGGAACCAGTCCAGCGCGGTCGCGCAAGACGCGGTACGCGGGAACAGGTCGGCGTTACCCGACTTGAGTGCAGCCCAGGAAACAAACAGAGCACACCACGGGTAGCCGCCGGCGCTGACCCAAGCCATGCCCGGCACCTGATCGGCGTACTTCTCCTTGTTGTTCCAATGGCCTCCGGAGAATCCTTCCTTGTAACCCTGCTCCGCCTTGGCTACCTTGATTAGCTCTGCGGCACCACTCATGATGTAGACCCCCTTCAGGGCATGAAAAAGGAGGCCGGGCAGAAACCCGACCTCCGATGAAGTCAGTTGTCAGATGCGGAGCGCTCTAAGGCGCTCTGGATCGAGGGCAGTTAGAAGCTCGATCAGTCGAGCGTTCTCCTTCTCGATGCGGGAAAGCCGCTCCTTGATCTCGTCAAGGTCGTCCTCAAGGCGGTCAGCCCGAGCCTTCTGAGCCTCCGCCTCCTCTTTCCAGATGTTTCCCGTGCCCTTGCGCCAGCTCGCATACACGACCACCACAGCGGCGGCGAGAGTGCTGATCAAGGAGACGAGGTCATTGAGATGCATTACGCCTCCCTGTACCAGCCTTGGATGGTGAGAATCGTGTTCGATGCGATGTTCTGACCCTGCATGCTGATGTTGGTGGGGCCGCGAACCGCATCGACGGTCGAGCCGCTGCCGCCTGCGAAAACCACGGCGGTGCCGCTTCCGGAAACGAAACTGTTCGATCCGGCAACAAAGTTGTCTATGTGCACCGTTAGAACCTGTCGCGACGTGTTCGCTCCGTTCCCATCACGGAAAGGAGTGCTCGGAAGCGTGAATGTCAAGTTAGAGGTTCCGGAACCTGCCGCAGAGGCGACGAGATAGACCTCAACGAAGACGATCTTGCCGAACTTCTTGTACCAGCCGAGTACATTGCTCCAGGTTGCCGACCCCGCATTGCCGATGGTCGGCGTGTAAGAGGTCCATGTCGTTGCGGAGACAGTCAGGTCACCACCGACGACGAGAGCGCCATCCGTCTTCAGCGTGTTGGCTGCGGAGCGGTAAAGGGTGGTGTCCTGCGTGTTCGTGCCATCGCCCCACTGATGCTTGCCGTCAGCAGACGTAAAAAAGCGGGCGTTTGTGTCTCCAGTGACACGGATCGAATGTGCGATGGTGCTAGCGCTGGCGCTGTAAACCCTCAGGGCGGCACCGGTCAGCCCGAGGAACCCGGTTCCATCGCGGTACAGGCTCATGTCACGGGCCGCAGTGCCAGGCCCCCAGGAGATCTTGCCGTCACTGGTGACTCTCACCCGGTCAAAGGCGTCGCCAGTCACGTTGATGCCGAAGGCGTCGTTGCCCGCGGTGCTCTGAGAGAACTTCGGAAGGCCGGTGAGCTGAGGGTTACCGGAAAACGTCGGGTTGCCCGAGTGCACCGGGGCGCCGGTGAAGGTGCCCGAGAGGACACCGCCGCTGATCGTCTTGTTCGTGAGGGTCTGGGTGTCCGTCGTGCCGACGACTGCGCCGGTAACGCCGTGGACACCAGTGGTCAGAGCCTTAGCTCCCGAGATCTGGCTGTCCGCGTAACTGCGGTCCCCGTGCGGGTCAATCCCGCTGATGTGAGAGTCCAGACGTTCCCCGACCGTGACGGAGACGAGAGCGACCCTGGTCCCGCCTCCGAAGTCCACCCAGAGACGTTCGTATCCATCGGGGCCGTAAAAGGCTGCGACGTATCCGTGTGCGTCTGCTTGAAGTTGAAGGATCGGGGCGCCGTTGATGTCGGTCAGGTCAGTCAACTGTGCCGCGCCGGCACTCGGGCCGTCCCAGACAGTTCCCACGGCATTAGCGACACGGGCGCCGGTTGCGTCTTCGGCCACTGCATCGGCTGTACCGCCGAAGAGGTTGCGTGCCAAATGGCACCTCCAAGGGCATGAAAAAAGGCCCTGCTGGAGATGCCAGCGGGCCTAACTCGTAAAGTGTCAGTGTTAGTTGCCGAAGGTAGCTGCCTCGTACACTCCGGAGATCTTCAGGTTCGACAGCGGGGGAATAGCTCTTAGGCCGTCCAACCCCTCGGACGTGTTGGTCGAGTTGGGGTAGAGCAGGGTAGCTGTGCTCTGTGCAGCACTGCCCTGACTGATCTCGGCGTGAATGTCGACAACGTTCGGAAGTCCGCCGTTGTAGTTGGGGTTCCGAAGAACACCCTTGACTACCTGCCCCGTAGCGCCACTAGCGGGGGTCGGGAGAGTGAAGCCCACTGAATTCGACCCTGTCCGAGTCGGAGCCCCGTCCTCCCAGTCGTTGACCAGGTACACCGAGAAATAGACGATGCCGGGCGCGATCCAGCGCCACCGTCCAGTTTTGTTGGCATTCGGGAGGTCGACGTTCACGTTGACCAGGCTCGGCGTATAGCCACGGGACTTGGAGAGGTCACGCGAAATCACGTTGCCATCACGGCCGACCCAATATTCAGTCTGGGTGTCCGTGTTGTTCGAGTCCATGTCGATCAGGAAAGATCCGTTAGAGCGGTACGCAGCCGCCTGAATCGCGTTCCACGGCACTGCAACGGTCTCGTGGCCGTCGAACGGCATGATCGGCACCAGGGACAAAGCACCACTGTTGGCCGGCACGGTGACCTGGTGAAGGGGCATCTCCCAGATACCGCCGTAAGTCTTCGTCAGCGCCGGCGCCTTGGGCGTCGCGGCGGGCTGGCCCTGGACCACGGCCAGGTTGACGCTGCTGGTGGACATGTTCGCCCGGAGGACGATCAGGTCTATGCGCCCCGTAGAGCCGGAGTTCGCAGCGATGGTGACCGTGGACGCGGCCGTGAGCTGGTAGTAGAAGCCTCCGACGAGGGCCCTGCCCGGCTGGAGGGTCACCGTAGTGCCGTTGCTCACGCTCGCCTGGAACGGCAGGGAGAAGGCGTCAATGCTCGTCTGGTCGAGCCGGAAGTCCACCCGGTCCTTGCCGAAGATCCGAGCAAGGTACTGCCACTGAGCCTGAGAAACCATCTGTGCTCCGCCGCCCGCACTATCGGCGGCAAAGGGATAACTTACCTCGTTTGCCATTACATCCTCGCCTCAAGTCGACGGAGTTTTTCACGCATCTCGAATACGGTCTTGTAGAGATTCAGAGGGTTACCTGAACCCTGGTCACCGATGGACGGGGAGACGGTTTGCGTCTGTCCGCCTGAGTCCACGGTGATGGACACCTCTCGCACGATGTCTGTGTACTCGGTTCCGTCGACGGAAACCGTCACGATGTCGCCCACGAAGTAATCGCGACCGAATTTGATGTGCGGGGTGTCAAGTGGATAGATCTGGAAGTTGCCGTTCTTGGCGCCCTGCGTCAGGGCGTCGGTGGCAGCCTGCGTTACGGCTTGCTGGGCTGTGGCGAACTGCGCGTCGGTCACGCTGAGATCAGCCTTGATCGGCTGGCCCGTGGTCGGGTCTGCCTTGATGGGGAGGTCCCGGCGGTCTACCCACTGCTCGATCTGCCGACCCCACTCGGCCTCAGTGTCCGTGTCGATCTGCTGGTAGATGTACCGACCCTTGCCGGTGCCCTGGCAGGCCACGAAGACGCGGGTGACGGTCGGTGCCGTCAGCGACCACGTGAACTCTCTGAGGTTGCCCAGCTCCTTCGAGAACCGCACGTCCTTGGACAGGTTCCGCGGGGCGAAGATGTGCAGGTTGATGCACTTGCCGTTGGGGTCCCACACGCAGCGGTAGCCGGCGCCCTGGTTACCGGAGCCGTTGTTGGTGGTCCAGGACTCCAGCTTCGACCCGATGACATCCCACTGGAGATTGTCAGAGACGGTCGTGCCGAACGACACGTCGCCCTCGAAGATCACGTTGCCGATCCGGCGCTCAGCAACAGCACCAGGCCCAAGAGCCTGGTACAGCTCGGACCAGATCAGGTGACCAGCCGGGCCGGAAACTGCTCGGGCGTCGTCTGTGGCCGACCACTGCTGTGTCGCGGACTTGGTGGGGTCAGGGAAGGCGAGGCGGCTGTACGCCAATTTGTTGTCACACGATCCACCGAAGTACAGGGAGCCCAAAGATGTGTGCTGGTCGTTGGTCCAGTAATGCTGGAAGGTTTCGATCTGTCCTGTGAGGATCGGGGTATCCACCTCGTCCTGATAGATCGCGACCCCGCCACCCTTTTGCAGCATGTCAGCCTGAGGGGTGCCAGCCTCCACAAGGATCTGCCACGATCCGGCCGCGCAGTACCTCACCACCACGTCCATGGAAATCCATGTGTCGATGATGCCTATTCGGTTCAGTGCAGCGTCGCGCACCTCCACTCGATAGCCCATTTACACCTCATGTCAGTAAGTTGCATAGCGCGGCACAAGCTCCAGCTTGACCGTGGGAGTTCCGCTTCCGGAGACGAGATCGGCCTGAACGGTCGAAGGGCCGGCGGGCACGGACCAGAGGACGGGGTTGGCGTCCAGGAGAGGGAAATAATTCGTTCCCTGGTCGTCGGTGATGGTCTTCCAGCCGGGCCGACAGTCGACGGTGAGTGTCCGGCCTACGGCAAGGCAGTCAGTCCCGCCCGGCTGTGCTGGGATGCCCCAGGAGGACCCGTCAGGGCCGGTGAAGCTGAAGTGCTTCAGAGGCCCGGTAATCGTCCAGACGGGCCATGCCTCGATATCGCCCGGGTTGTCCACGATCAAGGATCCCGAGGCCGGCGTTCCTGAGTTGAGCTGGAGCGGGAGGAACGGGTTCCCGAGGAACGGGAACGACTGGCCGAAGGACCAGTGGGCCTCGACCTGCACGTCACCGTAGAACCACGGGTCTATCGCGGTGAGTTGGATGCCGTAAGAGATCCAGGTGAAGCCCGCGCTGTCCACGGATTCGCTGCCTTCCATGCCGCTGGCGTAGTAGCACTGGATGCGCCGGGCGGCACCGTCCTGCTCGATGAACGTCAGGACGCAGTAACCGTTTTTGGGGTTCAGCGCGTTGGCGAGCTTGCGCTTGAAGGCAAGAAACGTCTTGCGGTCGATTCCGTAGACGAAGAGAGGCAGGAGGATCGGCCTCGCTGCCGCCCTCGTCCCTCGGTAGATCGAGCCGTCAAGGTTGGGGGAGTCGTCGGTGTGCATCTCGAAGGGAGGCATGTCCAGTCCGGATGCACCGGGCTGAAGCACGATGGTTGGCCATGCCCCATTGGTGAGACCGGTGAGGGGGATTTCCTCCCCCTCACCGTTGGCGCCTCTGATCGACACGTAGGTGTGCTGCCAATCCTCTGGAATCGGGATCAGTGGGTTGTGGTCCCACTCTCCGCTACCCGGGATGTATGGCCCTGCGGGAATCGGCATTCAACACTCCTTGTCGATTACAGTGCCGCCATCGTCTCTGCGTACTTCATCGCCCGGAGAACAGACTGAGTTGTGTTCTCGGCCTTGGCCTCGTGGATGTGAATCTCGTAGCGAGGCCCATTCATGGAAGCCGTGTCCTTGGCGTTGTAGACGCGCTCACCACCTCGGAAATTGATCAGCTCGGGACCCTTCTCGCCAACGAGGGCGACACCGGGAGAAGCGGACCGGGTACCGGTCGCATAGCCCTTGAGCTTGCTGACAGAGGTGGTCTTCGTGGTCTTACCGCCCACGGTTCTTTCGGTAACCGTGGTGGTCGTGCCCTTAGCCGGGTCGGTCGTCGTGGTAGTAACCGTGGTGACCTTCCGGCCCTTCGAATCCGTCGAGTAAGTGGTCCTCACCCGAACCGTCTTCTTCTTGGCGGTAGTCCCTCCACCCTTGACCGCCTGGCCTTCGCCAGTGAGCCAAGTAAGGAGAGTCGCCAGACCGGCGTTGACCGGAGTCTTCGAGTTGAAGTGCAGCTTTTTCTTCAGGGTCTTCGTGATCGTGTCAGCGATACCCTCGATAGCCTTCTTCAGCTTGTTGTCCTTTTCGGTCAGCCCGTTCACAAGCGACTGAGCGGCAGCCTTACCCGCTTTGTAGTACGAGCCAGCCACCGACTTCCCGAGGGAATTCGAGGCGTCACCGATAGCCTTATAGGTCTTGTTGTAGTCAGCCACCTGAGAGGAAGTCGACTGCAACAGGGCCTTGGCCATGGCGTCACCCTGTTCGGGGCCTGCCTGGGCAACCTCGGCAATGATCTCCTTGGAGAAGCCCTTCTTGACGAGCGCGCTCATGTCCTTCTGGAAGGACTTAATCGCGGCCAGACGCTCGTGCAGGCTGTGTAGGCCGGCAGATGCCGACACGCCATCCTGGTTGAAAACGTCCGTCAGCGACCGCAGACCACTGGCCTTGTCCGAGATGGACGACGCCAGAGAGGCTTCGTCCTTCTTGATCTGAGCCAGCTTGGCGTTCGCGTCCTTGAGCTTCGGGGCCAGGTCAGCCCGCTGCTTGACGAGCTTCTGGAGCTTCTTGTTCTCTCCGTCGAGCCACTTGTTCAGGGAGTTCGCCGTACCCGAGCTGATCCGGTTCGAGGTGAACGCGTCCTTGATGATCTGGTACAGCTTGTTCACCGCGGAGTTCAGCGACGAGACGCCCTTTTCGGCGTCCGCAGCCACACCCGTGGTTCGCTTGCTTCCCGTGCCAGTCGCGTATCCCTTCAGCACCTTGACCGCAGCCAACATGCTGTCCTGGTGGTTCAGGACGGTTTCACCGCCACCGAAATTCACCAGCTCCGGGCCCTCTTCGCCAACCCAGGCCCAACCCTTTGCGGCCCCCGCCGTCCCAGTGGCATAGCCCTTGGTCCCGGAGAGAGCCTTTTCCCAGCCCTTTCCATATCGGTGGACGGCATAGTTGAGGCCCGCATAGATGTTGGCAAGCGGGTCATTCATGCCCCGGTTCCGGTAGGGGCCGGCGTACGCGTTGAACGTACTCGGGATGGTCTGCATAAGGCCCTGAGACGGGTGTCCAGCCTTAGCGTTCGAGTCCCAAGTATTGATGATCGACGGGTTACCGCCGGACTCCACTCCGATTCGGTGAAGTACCAGGCTCGTGTCAGAGAGCGGTAGCCCGAGCTGGGCAAGCGCCATCTTGACCTGAGGAGTCCAGCGGGTAACCGCTGAACCCTTGCCGGGAGTGCTGAGTACAGTATTGGCGAGCTTCGTAACATCCGGAGACTTCGCCTTCAGGTGACTTCCGGAGAAATCAAACAGCCCCTTCAAGTTCGGGAGGCTGTCCTTCGCTGTCGACTCGATATCGCCCCAGACCTGGGACGCATAGTCCATCGGGTTCGAGTAGATTTGCTTGATGGTCTTGACCATATCGATCACGCCATCGTATTCGCCCTCTACCAGATCCCAGACGCCCGTTACGGTGTCCTTGATGGCGCCGACCGGATCTGACAGGAAGCTAGCTCCGGAGGAGAAAACGGACTTGACGGTATCCCAAGCACCGCCGAAGAAATCGCCCACGACGGTCTTCAGGGTCTTCCAGGAAAGGAGATCGTTGAGGAATGATTCTCCTCGCTGGAGAATGTTGCCGTTGCCCTTCCAAACGTCCTGCCAGAACAGATCGCCGGCCCGAGGGCCGATCGCGCCACCGACAATGCCGATAGCCTGACTCCAGCCGTCCGGGATAGGGAGCTTCTTGAGCAGCTTCCACGAGTCCCGAGACATGAAGTTCTTCATGCCTTCGAGCCGCTGAGCCAGGTCCGAACCGATGAAGTGAGAGCCCGAGGTGCCGGCGCCGATGACACCGGTCTGAGCGTCACCGCCAAGCCCGCGAGAGGTGCCGTCCATCGTCATGGTGGCGAACGCGCCGAGTGCATCCCCTGAGACGTTGAAGTTCTTCGACGCCTCGATGAGCTTGTCAAGGCCCATCTTGGAGAGGATGCCGCCGCTGGCGAACTTCAGAGCGTGGCGGACTCCGCCGGTGCCCTTCGTCCGGGCAAGGTGGTTCATCTTGTGAATGAATCCGTGCCCAACAGCCTCCGTGAACTCAGGCCGCATAATCGATTCGCCACCCGACAGCTCAAGCACGCCGCCCGTGGGGCTGACGAACTTGTGCACGTCCCTGCCCGGAGTGAATCCAGGAAGGACACCACCAGCGGCCTTCTTAGTCCGCTTGGTCGAGTGGGACCCGCCCCCTTCTCCGGGAGCGTGCTTCGCGATGCGGTTCAGTTCGAGATTGAGGGCGGCAGCAGCGCCGCCCGTTTCTTCGAGCTTCTTCTTGAGCTTCCCTATCTGGTCCGTTACGTCGTTGGTCTTCTTCGAGTTGAGCTGACCAATTCGATGGATTAGCGAAGTCTCACCAACGCCGACCTTCCTAGCGGTGGAGTCGGTCTCGTCCTTCACGGCCCGGACCTCGCCCACCAGGGCCGTGAGAGCAAGCGCGTTGAGCTTGTTCACCTGCTTCTCGGCACCCTTGACCGCACTCGTCAGGCCACCGGTCTTCGTCGTCAGACCCTTGACCTCGCCGGTAACGCCGTTGAGGTTCTGTTCGTCCAGCGCCTTCACCGCGGCCTCGGCGTGCTTGGTGGAGGTCTTGAACTCGTCGTCCTTCTGCGTGGCCTTCTTGAACTCGTCTTCGAGGCCCTGGAGCTGGAGCGACCGGAGGTTCTTCACCGCGGTCTCTGCGTCCCGGACAGCCTTCGCGGCCTGGTCCGCCTTCTCCTTGAGGCTGGTCTCCTTGCCAGCGAACTCCTCGGCAAGGGACTTCAGGTTCTCGGTCTTCAGGTCAGCGATCTTGGTCTTCAGGTCCGCGATCTGGCGATCAAGGGCCTTCACGTTGTCCTGTGCCGCTGTCGTGCTGAGCTGGATGGCGTCAGCCTGACGGCTGGGACTCTGGGCCGTACGTCGAGCCGAGTAGCCACTAGAGAAGCCGTCGCCCCTGGCCATCGATGCGATGCCGCTGCCGACAGCGGTACCGACCCTCACCGTCCCCCTGGTGAGCTTGAAGGCTCCCTTGAGGACGCCGGCCGCAGGAGAGAGGATCTTCGTGACCAGGCCGACGAGCTTGGCCAGCGTGCCGAGCGCGAGAGCGGCGCCACCGATGATGGCGGCGAACTTCCCGACCTTGATCAGCATGTCCTCAAGGGCAGGGTGCTTCTGGACGAACTTGACCGTCGTCTTGACCCAGCCCGTGAAGGTCTGGAGGTCGTTGAAGAACTCCGTGATCAGCTTTCCCGCAGGCTTCTTCAGGCCCTTTCCGATCTCGCCTACTGAGTCGAGGAACCCGCCCTTGCCCATGAGCGCCTTACCGGCGCCCGTGTACTCGTACAGGCCCTTGTTCTTGCCGTGCTTCTGCTGGGTGATGAACATGTCAGCAAGGCCGAACTTGCCCTGCTCCCACATGTTCGACAGCCGGGCGGAAATGGTGGCTGAGCCCTGCGTCTTAGCCGCGCCGGCAACCTTCTTGTCCTGACCGCGCTTCAGCAGCGCATCGACAACGCCCTCACCGGGAACACCGCCCGTGGTTTTGGCGTTGGCCATCCAGTCCATCATCTGAGCCGAAGCGGTGTATTCCTTCGGCAGCTTGATGTGAATGCCGGACTTCTTCTGCTGCGCTAGCTTGCCCTTGATCTCGGACTTGGTGAACGAACGATCCTTGAAGCCGAAGGTGTTCGCCAGTTCCTCAATGGGGATACCGGCATTGTCGGCAAGGGACTTGACGTTTCGGAGAGAGGCACGGTCAGCGTCCTGCATGATGCTGACGGCGTACATCGCACGACCCACCTGGTTGGGGTCGGTGATGCCCGCGAACGCGGAGAGGTTACCGATTGCCTGAACAAGGTCAGTGGCTCGCTTGGACGCCTTCGAGGAAGACATTCCGTGAGACATGCCAGCACGCGCATACTGCGTGCCGTACTTGAACATGTCCTCGACGCTGTAAGGCGTCGCAGTGCCGTAATCCTTCAGGGTGTTGATCTGCTTCGCAGTGTCCTTGTTGGACACGCCCATGCGCTTGAGGGCCGTCTGAGACTGCACCACCGAGTCAGCAGCGGACACACCCAGGTACGACATGGCGCCGGCCGCCGTCATCAGAGGTGTGACGAGGCTTCGGTTTACCGTGCTGCCGAACTCGGACAGGGTGGTGCCGAGCTTGCCAATCTTGCCGCCCATGTTGTAGACGGCTCCAGTCCAGCTCTTGTCAACCTTGGCAGCGTTGGCCCGCAGCGTCCGCATTGTGGCGTTGTTCTGCCGAATCGTCTCTGCGGCGGAAGCCTTGGCGGCCTGTGCCGCCCTGAGAGCAGACTGAGCCGACGCGAGGTTCGCGGACCTCTCGACCTGCAACGTGGCGAGGGCCTGAGCCTTGCGGGAGTTGTACGCCTCCGTGTAGGCAGCCTGAGCCTCCCGAGCGGCGTTCTTCGCCGCGGTGGCCTCCATGGACGCCTGGCGGATGATCAGCTTGGAGAGGGAGGAGATCTGAGCCTCACGAGCCCGCGCCTGGCGGGCGACCTCTGCGGCCTTCTCCTTCTCGGCCGCGATGACGGCCTTAGCTGAAGCCTCGACCTCAGCCTTCTCCGTAGCAGCGATGCGAGCGTTGGACTTCTCGACGTACTTGGCGAAAGCCGCCTGCTGCTTCTCCCGCTCGGCAAGCTCCTTCTCCTGCGCAGCCGTGACCGCAGCCATGGCCTTGAGGTAGCTAGCGGCCTCGGACCGGGTGAGCTTCTTCCGGGCCTCGATGGCGTTCTTCTCGGCCTCGACGCGCTTAGCGGCCTCTTCCCCGTACTGGGCCGTGACCCACGCCTGTAGCTTCGCCTCAAGTCGAGCGACCTGCTTAGCAAGCTCTTCCCGAGTCTTGGAGGACTCGGCTATGGCCTTTTCTGCCCGCTCCAGCTCTGCCTTCAGTGCTACCTGATCCATCTCGGGGGTGATCAGGATGAACGCAGACCCGACCTTGATACTGCCCTTAGCCGACATCGGTCCCCCTTAGAGGTTGCTCATACGGTTGAAGAAATCGATCACCTCGTTCGTGGAGGCGTGCGAATAGTCGGCGGGCTCTGGTTCTTGCTCGACCTGACCCGGTCGCGGAAGGGGTGCCGGCGCAGGGATGTCGTTGCTGTCGTCGCCAGAATTCGCCTGGATGAAGAGCCAGTTGTTCAGCTCAAGAGCGTCAGAGATTCGGGCCAACAGATAGTCGGACTCAGTCCATTCGGCGGCTTCATCGACGGTGGCCGCCAACACCGAACGTCCTGTCTGGCGAAGGAGAGAGTTGATCAGGACGGAGACACGGCGCAAAGAGAGCCGCCCACGCCACAAGTCCAGAAGGTCAACCCCGAAGAACTGAAGCAAGTCAGCCTCAAGTTCCTCGGGGTACTTCCGTATGACGTAGACGGCCCTTGTCAGTTTCCCGTGGCCTTGTTGATCTTCGCGTTGAAGTCCTGGAAGTCACGGATGGTCGGCCGGGTCTTCCGGTACTCCTGCCACTGCTCCTCACCGAGGACAATGCGGACCGCTTCGAAATCATTTTCGGCAAAGACGACATCGACGGGGTAGTCCATCGGGGACGGCAGGGTGTAGGTCTTGCCGTTGTGCTCGACCTCGATCACGTCGGCAGTGGCCTCCGCCTCAGCGGCAACCAGCTCGGCGTCAGCGTCGGGAACCTCGACGGTCTCAACGGTCTCAACGGTCTTGTCGTCAGCCATGGGAACTCCAAAGGAAGCAAAGGGGGTTTGGGGTGAGAGAGGGTGCCGGGGACTACGAGCCCTCCCCGGCAGGGGCGGGAATTAATTCAGAGCGTCACGGGGTGACGGAACCGCTCATGTCCTGGTTCGTGAAGACCGAGCCGAGAACGCCGTTGGAATCCAGCGCCTCAATGGTGAGCTGGTACTCCTGCGCAGCAGTCCGGACGAGCGTGATAGCGCCTCGGTCCTGAACCATCGCCCGAGGAATCACGACGCGGTTGAGGACGGAGCCCTGAGACCAGTCCACGACAATGGAAATCTCCTGAAGGGCCGGCGTGCTGGCCAGGTCGAGCTTGTAGTGGCCGGTGGGAGTGCCGCCGGTACCCGTCACCTCGGTCCACTGCGCACCGAAGAAAAGCTCAGTGGTGTTGATGTTGGACTCGGTGAAAGTCGCCTGGATAGAGAAGGTGGCGGAAGTGACGTTGTAAAGAACCGGGACCGCGCTCTGCCACACATTGACGGGGTCGGTGTTCACCTGAGGGGTAATGGTCACGCCCGCGTCGGTTACGTAGCCGAGAGAGGTGTAACCGGTCGGGGCGGTCGTACCGTCGCCCACATCGGTGGGCAGAGTGGCGCCAACGGCCGGCGCCATGTAGACGTAACCGTTCGGCGCAAACCGAATCTTGCTGGTATCCACGTTGGGCATGCAGGCTCCTTTGGGGGAAACAAAAAACGGCCCCAAAGGGGGCCGTGAGGCAGGGAAGTTGAGCTGTTAGTCGTCGGTGGTCAGGAACACGGAGACCTCGCCCGTGTACGCGGGCTCAAGAGACTGCTCGTCGGGATGCCAGTGAGGCGCAGAGATCTCGTGCACGTCGAGCACCAGGGCCCCATTGAGGGCCAGGCCCGGAAGCTGCTCTAGGAGATACGTGCGGACGACGTAGGCAAGGGAGCCGGCCTCTGCCGCGCTCTGGCCGTACACGTCGTAGAGGATGTCCATGCGGTCCATGCGGTCCCGCGTCAGGCGGTAACCACCGGCCTGGATCAGGTAAACCGTTGTCTCACCGACATTCCGGCCTACGAGGGTTCCTGTCACCGCACCAGCGGGGATCTCGGGGCACGTGCTCAGGTAGTCGATCAGAAGGGGGAGCGGGTCAACTCTCAATCAATACGCTCCTGTTCCAGCACCTTCTTGAAGAAGAACCGTCCGGCATGTCGATGTCCGGCCGGGTCGCGGTAGCCCTCTTCCTGGAGCATCGCGTGTCGTGCTCGCTCGTTCTCTTCGATGACGATGTATCCGACCCACTCATCCCCGACCTCTTCGACGTAGGGAGTTATGTTCTTCTTGATCGAGAACTCGTCGGTATACACGTGAGGGCCGCGAGGGGCGGCCTTGACCATTCGCCCTGCAAGCTCCGAAGTCTTCGCCACGACAAGGGCGTTGACTGGAGCCGAGTGCATGAGCTTGGTTTCGAAGCCTGCGGTGCGCTCGAACGTGAAGCGCTCGTTTCCATACCGGCGCTTCGGCATTACTTGGTCACCATCCTCACGTCGAGCATCGTGTATTGGCGGGAACCGAGCCGCCACTTCCACGCCTCACCCTCGGGATGCCATGTGTTTCCCTGAAACTGAATCCGGTCAGCGGAATCAACATCGACATCGCCGGGGAGGTAGAGGGTGGCCCTGTTGAGGGCGGTCTCGCGGCGGGCCTCGTCTGCCTTCCACGCACGCCGGTACGGGACGCCGGCACCCATGCCGGACCACACGGTGGTCTGGTTGTCCCAGTCCCGATGCTTGCCGTAGTCGTCGGTGACGAGCTGGGCGCGGTAGATGGTTATGTGGTCGTTGAAAAGCGCCATGGGATCTCCGGTTCATTGGTGCGGGAAAGGGAGATCGACGCAGCACGCTGCCGGTACTTCGACAGCATCGACTTAGCGGCCTCGGACAGGCCGGAGTTGTACGCGGTGGCCGCGTACTGGACCTCAAGGTCACCGGTCTTCTCCATGACTGTTCCTGGAGAGACGGAAAGCCACCTGATCACCTCTGAACAGACGGCCGCCCTCACAGCGGCCGGCACAGCAGCCCAACCCCACGACGCCGTGACCGTGATCGCGGTGTACGAGGGAGCACAGCGAACGAAGAGCGTGCGCCCCACGACCCGCCACTCATCAGTGGTGAGAACGCGGTCCTGGTCCTCGTCGTACAGGGTGATGGCCGAGATGGTCAGGCCAGGGAACAGAGAGGGGGCCAGTTGAGCCTGGCCCCCCTCAATCACCAGCTCGAACGTCTCGTTGGTGTGCTGCTGGAAGTCGGTCCGGCAGTAGTCGGACACGAGCCCAGAAGCGTCATCGAGAAAGGCGGTGATCCTGGCGGCCTCCGTGCTGTCCGCGACGGGCCGCCCGAGACGGGCGACCACATCGTCAGTAGTTGCGAAGGCCATCAAGATCAGACGATCTCGGTCTCGGTGACCGTCACAGAGGCGTTGTGCGCGGTGATCGCAGCCTCAACACCGCGAGCCACGACGAGCTGTTCCGGCCGGATGACCTTGGCGTCGTAGATGACGCGGCTCTTGATGGCGTCGGTGAAGGTCGCCTGAGGCTTGTACGCCTCCATCTGCGCGAACGGGATGACCACCGAAGTAGCAGCCGTGCAACCCATGTAGAGGTCAACGGCCTCGAACTTCTGGTTGCCCTTCTTGATCAGCGGGTTGTTCGGACGGGTGTGGCTACCGAGGGCGTTCGCCACGGTGACCGGGACACCGAGGATGGTGCCGATCGCAGAGGCGCCGTTCGGGATGACCGCCTGCCCGCCGTACACCTGCGCCTCGATGAACTTCGGGTCCTGGAGCAGGAGCGAGCGCATACGCGGGGAGATGAACAGGAACCGGTCCGCGGGGGCCGACTTGATGTCAAGGTTCTCCAGCATCGCGACGACGTAGTCATAGACGCTGAGGAAACGATTCGCAGCCTTGCGCGTGGTGTTGTCACCGGTCGGGGCGTCGGTGATCTCGTCAATCTGGCCGTGCAGAGCAGGCAGGCCGGAAACGGTGGAAGCCGGGTCGGCAGCGCCGTTCAGGTCCTTACCGGAAACAGCGGCGAGAAGAGTCTGAGCCACGACTTCATCGAGCTTGACCGCCATAGCGCGAGCACGCTGCGCGATCAGGTTGGACATCAGGTCAATGCCGCCCTTGGTCTGGAGCTGGTGAAGCGCGTCGACCTCGATGTGGAAGGACGAGCCCTTGGCCACTCGCATGTCGATGTACTGGAGCGAAGCGTGGTCGGCGGAACCGACGGAGCCGTACGCCGGCACCAGGCCCTTGTCGGAAACCTGGTCGTTCACGAAGTGCGGGATGTGGACGACATCGCCCTCACGCCGGAACTCGCCCTCGTACTGGCGATTCGTGAACTTCGCGGAGGCGAGAACAAGCTCCTCTTCGAGGTCCTGGAGAAGTTCCGCAGTCCAGATCTCGGGAATGAAGACATTCCCGGACGCTGCCTGAAGGCCGGTACCAGCCTGAGTGTTAAAAGCCATGCATTACCTCACTGGATAGGTCAGATTTCACCCCTGAGAAGCGCGTCAAGACGGCCTTCCTGGCGGGCCTTGTTGATTTCCGCGGGGGTCATGTTGGAGAGATCAGCTCGGGTGAGCTGGTTAGCGCCGGGAGATCCCTGGCGGCCAAGACCGATGTCCTGGCGAAAAGCGGGCGGAGCATCCCGCTTGGGGAGTGACGACACGAACTGAGAAAGCGCGTCGGCGTTCACCTGGCCGTCGTTGCCGACGAACCGAGACATGTTGAGGAAGTCAGCCGGGGGGAGGTCCACGCCGGCAGAAGCGGCTAGAGCACGAAGCTCGGCCTCAGCAAGTCGAGTGCCAACCTCGGACAGAGCGGCGTTTCGGGCCTCAGCCTTTGCGGCCTCGATGGCCTTTTCGGCGTCGGACATACCGGCCTGCTTGAGCGCGTCGCGCTCACTGGACGCGTCCTTCCACCGCTGCTCGTTCGTGCGGGAAAGGGCCTTCCACTTATCCACCTCAGCCGTGAGGCTTTCGATGGTCGGCGTCTGATCCTGGGATGCGTCAGTCGACTGCTGTCCCGGCTCGTTGCCGGTGGAAGTGCTCTGCTGGTTGTCGTCACTCATGGGTCACCCATCCATTTCGGTATGCGGGCATGAAAAAAGGCCGCCATTTCGGCAGCCGTCGTGATGCGTTGTAGGGGTTACTTGGCCGGGTTCTGCTTCCGGGCCTGATTGCCGCTGTTGCCCTGCGGCGGCTTCTTAGCCGTGGCCTGGGCCTTAGCTGACATGCCGGGAGGACCGGCAGCCTTGTCCTTCTCCTTGCCCGGAGGCTCGTCGCCATCGGGCTCCTGTATGGGCATGGGGTACTTCGTCGCGAGTTCCATTGCGGCCTTCGCGTCCTGTTCCCTCATGTCCTGGAAGCGTTCGATCTGTTGCGGCGTATATCCGGCATCGGAAAGAAGTTGGTCTCTGGGAACGCCAATCATCTGGAGCTTCAGAAGAGCATCCATGTGTTGGGCTTCGGTTCTATTCTCCGGGTCCCGCCAAATCGTTTCTGCGGACCACGCTTCTGCTCGGGCATCGCCCTTCACGGCGAAACAGAGCCGCATGACCTGTTCCCAAGCCTCACCGAAGTGGAGCATTCGTTCCCTGGTCTTAGCTATGAGGCCGGCCTCAGCTGCGGTGATGCTTTCACCGCTCGGTATCTGCCCGCCACCGTTGATGAAGTAGTGGAAGGGAATGCGGCTGATCGAAGCCATGTGCTGAACCAGCATCTCGACCAGGACCACATAGTTCGAGAGGTTCGCAGCCTCGAACTGGCCGAACTTGGCGTTGGGGTCCTCGGCCTGGAGCAGCTTGTCCACCGCGACCTTGAACGGCTCGACGGGGTTGCCGTGGTCGTCTTCCACGATTTCCAGGCCGGTGACGTATCGCTGGGGCCAGGCCGCATACTCGGAGGCCACCAGGGCGTCAGCCACGGTCTTGTTCACCGCGTCCTGGATCGGGATGACCACGTGAAGGTCTGAGACCGGATCACGCAAGAGACGGGACCGGTTGGAGATGGGGACGACCGGAATCACGCCGAGGGGGTTCGGGGAGGCGTCGCCAGCCTCCCAGGTGTACGTGCCCTTGGAGAATGTGTAAACGGCGTCAGGGAGCCACAGAGTGACCCACTGACGGCCCCAGTCGTCGTAGTAAAACTTGGCTGCGGCGTCCAGCTCGTGACGGCTGCCCGGCTTGTACTGGACGATGAAGTTCTCTGCCGACTCGATGGTGATAGTCGGGTCGCCCTTCTTGTCCGCCCACACCACGGCGTACGAGACGCCCTGAATCATGGCGTCGAGCATCGCGGCGTTCGACTCGGAGTCCATGAAATTCCGCTGCCAGATGTCCCGAGCGTCCCTGTCGGCGTCGGGTTCGTCCGTCATTCGGAATCCGTCGATGAACAGCCGCTCATTGACTGAGTCCACGATCATGCCGCAGAAGTTGTCTCGCCACGTGTCGAAAGTGCTGTGAAACTGGTCGAAGTGGCGGACCTGCGCGAACATGAGCCGCTGGTGGTAGCCGTCGTAATACTGCCCGTAGATCTGGTATACCGCCTTGCGGCGAGCCAGCTTGGAGTACAGCCAGTCAAGCCACTGTTCCGGTGTGGCCGGCGCCAAGCCAACGGGCACTTCATTGGGAGAAGTGTCAATTCCGAGTACGCTCAAAATCCAACCACCCTAGCTCTACGTCGTTTAAGCCGCCCATCCGCGATGGCGTCAGCCCTCGCCTCGAAAGCGAGGACCGCGCACACAGCAAGGTCGATCTTCTTTTTGGACCTCGGAGAATCCTTGGTTATTAGGAAGCCCTGAGGCACTTCCCGAACCACGGCGTTCAGCACGTGGCGGTTAAGGTCGTCGTTTCCGTCGTGCAGTAGGTCTTGGACCATCGCAGCAGTACGGAATCTTTCAACGGCCTGAACCATGCGCGTAGGCTTATTGGTCCAGAACTCGAAAACGTAGTCGTCGCCCCATTCGAGCGCCCAACGGCCGATGTTCTCCTGCCAGTAAGGCGGGTCGGCGTACATCCACTCAACGCGGTACGTCTCGAAGGCCCGCTTAACAGCGGCCTCTACAGAGAGAACGTCGACTTCCCAGTCAGGCTTATTGGGGTCCCTGGGGTTCTCCCAGAGGCCGAGAACGAACAGCTTGCCGTCTCGGAGCCGACACCCAACGAGGCCGGTCGCGTCACCGCGGATCGAGCCATCGAAGCCAATTGCGATCTGATCGCCGGGCTTGATGGGGTCCTGGTCCTCGAAACACTCGTCCCACTCGGCCTTGCTCATCCAGCCGTCAGAAGATTCCGCAATCCTGTTGCAAAAAAATCTGAGGTAGGTGCTGTCCGGTGTGGTGCGGTCGAAGAGGATCGTGCGAGTCAGGCCGTCGATGTCGGCCCAGGACGCGTCTCCGTACGCCTCCCTGAGGGCTTGGCGGACCTTGGCTTCGTCCCGCAGCTCGTCAGGCTCGATGTCCCCTTCGAGGCAGTCGTAGAGCCAGAGGCCCATCCGAACCATCTCGGACTCGTGGATCTGCTGAGCCACGGAGTCTTCGTTGGGGTTGTAGGCGTTGGTCGTGGTCACCCAGCGGGAGCCCGCGGCGGCCAGCTTCTCGACGTTGCGCTTGAGGGTCTGGAAGAACTCGGGGCCGCCGTTACTGCCCACCCAGTGGTGGACCTCGTCCATCAGGACGAACGTGGGCCGGTTGCCCTCGTTGGTTCGGCCGGCAGTGGCCTTCGGCTTGATCGAGCCAGGCTTGCCGCTCTTGAACTGGATGACGGCCTTACCGATGTCGAGCCCGAACTCCTTCTCAGCGGGAGACTCGGACAGACAGCCACGGATGAACTCCATGGTCTGTTCGGTCTGTTCGTAGGCGGTCGCACCGACCTGCACCGTAGGCAGGGCAACGGACTTGGCTACCGGGAGGCCGAAGGCGTTGAAGTGGGAGAACCTACAAGGCCCGATGAACTCGACAATCGCCAGAGTGGCGAGGAGAGGCGTCTTGCCCCATCCCTTGGCCCGGCGCAGGGTGCCGGCGCTGTACTTCCAGGTGCCATCGGGCTTGATCGCGTAGTACCAGAGGACGAAGCGAAGCTGCTCCCTGGTGAACTGCCAGGGCTCACCGGCCCTGTCGCCGTCCGGCTGGACGATGTACTTGCTGCACCAGCGGATGACCTCGTACCCGAGCGTTTCCTTCGGAGAGGGAACCCCCTCAGGCAGGTTGCCTGTCTGCAAGGGATCACCTCTTCAGTTACTCGGATAGGAGTCGATACAGCTCCTCGTCTAGGTCTGTGGTGGGGTCGGCCGCGGCCGTGCCGTCGGCCTGGTCCTGGCCCTGGGCGTCGTCCTCGATGGACATGCGGAGCCTCGCGCGGTCCTCGACCGTCGCGCCCCACTTGGCAACCCGCTGCCGGATCTCACCGGCAACCTTGGTGTCGCCTTGGTAGAAGGTGTCCACGAGCTTGGTTGTGATCTCCAGCTCGGCCCAGTCGGTCTCGATCCACTTACCGGCCTGCGGCGAAGTCGCCCAGGTGCGCCAGAACCTCTTGGCGCCGGCCGTCTTGATGCCGAGGCCAGGCGGGAGGGCACGGCCCTCGGTGGCTGAACCGGAGAGCGCCTGTGCGTGCTCGTGCTTGTTGCGGCGGACCGCGTTTTCCTTGGGCTTCGGGCCTCTCGTCACAGCCGTACCGCCTCAGGGTCGATCCCGTAGAGGTCACCCAGCTCCTCAAGCTCGAAGAGCGCGTCCTGCTTCCACTCAGACCGCTGTGCCGCCTTCGTCGGGCGCCGTACTGGCGTCTCGGGCACGCAGAAGTCGTAGAGGCAGTCAAGGCAGTGGCCGTTGCATGCGCTCATGCGCTCTCCGTTCTTGAAACAATTAAGAAACCCGGTCAGGGGTTCGGGCCGGGGGGCGGACTGGGTAAGGTGGCACCGCCGCCCTTGTGTGGGCTCGCGATGAAAGGACCAGCTGTGACGGCGAAGGCTGGCAGTCACGGACGCTTTGATGTCACGGTCAAGATCGAGGAATCGACCGCCGTTGTAGCCCTCAGCGGCGAGCTAGACCTGACTCATGCGCCCGTCCTCCGGGACGCATTGGATGCCGCCCTGGAGGGCGAGGTGTCCCGGGTGCTGATCGACTGCGCCAACCTGGGATTCTGTGACTCCACAGGGTTGAATGCGCTGCTTGCCGCTCGGAGTACCAGTGAGCCGAAGAGCATCACTGTTGAACTTGCAGCGATGCAGCCTGCCGTCGCCAGGCTGTTCGAGATCACTGGCGCCATCGCGCTGTTCCGCACATACCCAACGGCTAGCGAGGCGCTGAGGGCGCTCCAATGAGCTAGGCGTGATCCTCGTTGTAGGTCTTTCGTTTGTGGCACGGACGGCACAAAGTCCAGAGGTTGTCTGGCTCCCACGAGCCCCCGCGGGCTACCGGGACGATGTGGTCCACCTCAAGGTGCTCTCTCGCCCCACATTGCTGACAGGTGAAGCGGTCCCTAGCGAGAACCCGAGACTTTCTCTTCGACCAATCATGGGGTCGCGAAGCGTTGCGAGCACTCGTCCTATCCCAACTCTTCCGGAGCTGGTGTTCTCCACAGCGGCCGTCTCTCACGGCCGGGACGAGACAGCCAGGCTTCAGGCAGATGCTCTTGGCCCTTGGCATGTCTCCTCCTGAGGTCTGAGGCCCCGGCCGGCTTCTGGTCTGGCAGCCGGGGCCGACTCCTGGACACGCACCTGGAGCCTGGGCTCAACAGGGGGTCAAACAGGAGAAACTAAGTTGTCTAGTAGTTGATACAGAGACTCGAACGAATGTTCCAAAATTTTCTGTGACCTGTTCGTTCGCTCGTTTCACTCGCTCTCTCACTAATGATGTCGGTGTCACTCAGCCCGGGTTGGGACAGCAGTTGACTCCATTGAGACCGAGGTCACATTCTCTAGGTGTGACGACGCAACTACGCAGGTCACTGTGCGGATGGGACTTGATACTGCGACGCCAGGGCGGTATCTTGACCCAAGATCGGTACCGCCATGCCCAGTGATGAAACTGAACTCACTGACTATTCAGTGACGAAACCACACTGACAGGACCAGAGAGCAAATGACGAAACTGCCTGAGAATCCGGAGCTGCTGAAGCTCTACAGAAACGGCATGTCCGACAAGGAAATTGCCGAGCAGTTCGGTTGCACAGTTCAGGCTGTCAATTTGCGTTTCGTGGCTATGGGGCTTAGGCAGTACAGGCAAAAGGTGACAGCCATTCTCGAAAGTGCATGGCCCACTTCTGAAACACGCCGAGGTGAGTTCGTTCGCTTCAATCGCTATCGGGATTTGACCTGTTTCCTGCGTTGGCGTTTGGGCGACAATGAACTGACCGCCAACCAGATTCGTGGCGCAAAGCGATTTGATCGTGCCATCAGGGAAGGAAACTGTGTTCTCGACTTCCGGCCTGACTCTGACGAGCCATGGACGTTCGAGCCTCGCCACGAGTCAGACGGGCGCATGGTGATTCGCTGGCCTGAGGGCCGGCCGCTCCCCGAGGGAGCCCTTCGGGTCGCGCTCGACCTTCCCCGCGTTCCTGAGATCTAAGGGTTGCCTTAGCTACCGGGGGTAATGGCACTCAACCTCTCGACGACGGCGTCGGGAGGTTTTTTGATGCTCGGCCGCCCCGGTCTTCCCGCGTAGAATTAGGGCACTTTCAACATTTTGTGATCCCTTGAATCTTCACTCTGAGTAGTCAGTAACTGGAACCCATGCCTCCGTAAGGTCCATAGTGTCCGAATCGCCTGGTCCTCGATCGCCGAGCGTCACAGTTTCAAGATCGGCAATCGTGGTTGTATGTGACACGCACCACTCTTGACCCTCTCACCTGCAAAGACGAGGGCTGTTAACCCCTGATTCACCTTGCTACGTTGATTCACAGGGGCTTCACACGGGCTCCTCACTTCAGAACGGACAGGTACCCCGTGCGGGGGGTAGGGCCATGGGAGCGCTCATGACATTTGAGCTGGGAGTCGAGGACTCTGGTGCGATCCCGAAGGTGGTCCTGAGGGGGCATATACCGCACGTCCGAGACAAGGAAGACGTGCCGCATGAACACGCGATCCCGGACCTCTACGGACTCGGCCGCGGGTTCACACTTAGTGAGTTGGGAAATGCCGTACGGGGGGAGCGCCGACTGAAGGCAGAGTTGCTTGAGTTGATCGACCAGTGCACAGAGATGGTGTGCAGGGAGGACGACGAGACGCCCGGCGTCCTGATCATCCGTACTCGGGCGTACTCGAAGCGCCGGCCGAGGGCTGCCGTCGGGTACGTGGACGTGATCATGTCCGACCGGATGGACAACGAGGGGAGGACCCGCGTGCGTTCGCTCCTGGTTGAACTGCATGGCGAACTCATGGTCGAGGTGGAGCGAGTGAGTATCGATCGGCCTCATGCTCAGCTCCCCGGCAGTAATTCATTCAAGATCATCAGATACGCGAAGGCGGTGCTTGCTTGAGCATTGAGACGCAGCCCAGATCTGTCAGTCAGACGGAGCAGTATGAGAAGTGCGCGTGGCGCTTCTACCTTCAACGGGTAGACAGAGTCACACCCACGCCGGCCGCCTGGTCCAACCACGGCACGGCCTTCCACAGCGCTGCTGAAGCCTTCGAGAGGTCCGACCGGACCATGAGCGCAGAAGAGGCCGTACAGGTCTTCTCGGACGAGTACGCGGCCTTGACGAACGCTGCCCTGGACAAGGAGAGCGACACGGACCGGTGGTTGGCCGCGGGCCGGTACACGGGCGGTGAGGACATTGAGCGCCGGTACATCCTGGGCCAGGAGCAGACTGCCTACTACGTCGAGTGGGCGAAGGAGAACGGGCCGGACATCTGGAAGACGCCTGATGGGGAGGTGGCGCTTGAGCTGTACTTCCTGGTGGAGCTAGGCGGGGTCCAAGTCCGCGGGTACATAGACCAGCTCGTCACGGTGAAGGGCGCTGTACGGCCTCGGGACCTCAAGACGGGGAGCACGAAGTCGAAGTTCCAGCTCCAGACCTACGGCATCGCCGTGCGGGAGTTGTACGGCGTGGAGGTCAATGACGCTGACTGGTACCTCGCCAAGGATGGGCGCCTTTCCCGGCCGGTGAAGCTGGACCAGGTGAGCGCTGACGAGCTGGGCGAGCGGTACGCGGCGATGGACGCGGGAGTGAAGGCCGGCGACTTCCCTGCGTCTCCGGGCTATGACTGCAACTTCTGTGACGTGGCGCACGCCTGTTTTTTTCGCTGAAAACTTGAAAATGCGACGCGAGCGGCGTACTTTGAAATTAGGGAAGGGAGCGACATGGCGAAGGTCAGTAATTCAAGCGTCTCGGTCGAGTTGTCCTACGAGGAACTTGCGGTGATCCGCACGGCCCTCGAAGGTGCCGTTGGCAACTGGTACTTCACTGACGACGAGGAACGAAACCTTGCCAGTTCACTTCTCTCGGACTTTGGAGGCTAACGATCTACAGCCTGGCACAATCAGTTCTGGTCAAGGGAGCGGCAGGTGAACCGCTCCCTTCTCCATTTCAGGGCCTGGCGCGTCACGAGGTCGAGTTCCGCCGCGGTGAGTTCAGTCTCGTCGCGGCGGGCCCCGGCACCGGCAAGTCACTTTTCGCTCTGAACCTGGCGTTGTACGGCAACATGCCGGTGCTGTACTACAGCGCCGATAGCAATGCAGCAACTCAGTTGACTCGCGCTACGGCCATCCTGACGGGTGAGAACGTACGGGACATCAAGCGGAAGTTGCTGAACGACGACTTCAGCGAGTACCTGGGCTATCTCTCGAAGAGGTGGTGGATCAGGTTCAACTACGACGCGCGGCCGGCGCTTCACGACCTGGAGCGAGACCTTCGTTCGTACTTCGAGGTCTTCGGAATGTTCCCGCACCTGATCGTGGTGGACAACATCACCAACGTGGCCGGTGAGGTGGCGGCCGGTGACGCCGAGTCGTTCACGTTCGGCCTGGAAGCCATGTGCGAGTACATGTCCGAGATGGCGCGATACACCGGGGCTCACGTCCTGGCCCTGCATCACGTCATCGGCGAGTACAGCGACGGCCTACAGCCGATCCCGCTCTCTGGAGTGAAGGGCAAGATCGGCCGTGTCCCGAACGTGATTCTGACGATCCATAAGGAAATCGACGGCATGGACGGCAGGATTCTGCACGTCTCTCCCGTCAAGAACCGAGAGGGTTTCGAGGACTCCAGCGGTCAGACCTTCTCGTCCTACGTCTTCAACAGCACGAACATGCAGCTCACGGACGTGGCCGATGGCCTCTAAGTGAGCTTAGTCACTGACTCAAATCTTGAAAGTGCGACGCTCTCGATCTATGTTGGTAATAGGAAAGGGGAGGGGAAATGAGCACTTGCGGATACACACTTCAGCGGGAAATCGTTGACGTTCTTCTTCACGACAACCCGCACATCACCGGGAACCAGATTCAGGAAGCTGGTGGTGGCGTTGTGGCCCTGGTCCTCTCGGTCGAGAGTGCTCGGAAGATGCGACTCTACCGACTGGCCAAGGAACTGAAATTCCACTCTCGGTACAGTGCCGCTCGCGTCGTAGCGGTGTCCATGCCGACTGAGCGCGGGACCGCGTGGGAAGTGCTTCCCCTCCCTTACCTTCAGGGCCTTGCCGATGAGGCGGTGTACGCCAAGGACCAGCGCAGGCTTGAGGCGGCCCTGAGGCCGCGTGTCTGACCCTCGCGCCGGCTACCGGCGCTGCACGAAGTGCGAGAAGAACCGAGCGGAAAAGTTCTTCACTCCGAAGGGCCGAGTCTGCTCGACCTGTAGGAAGGAAACGCGGCGGGCCGCTTCCAGGAACGCCCGCCTGCAATCCACCTACGGACTTTCCAACGAGGAGTATCAGCTCCTCTTCGATGCCCAGAGCGGCCGGTGCGCCATCTGCAAGGAAACGCGCAGATCCAACCTGGCCGTGGATCACTGCCACAAGACAGAGGCAATCCGCGGGCTCCTTTGCCAACGCTGCAATGGACAGCTCCTAGCCCGCGGAGCACGCGACAGGCCCGAGGTTCTAAGGGCTGCTGCTGACTACCTAGAGGACTACCCGGCCTGGAAAGTGCTGGGTCCGAGATACACGTTCGACCGGGAGGGGACCCCAGATGGCTGACGAGCGAATCAAGTTCGACTACCGCAAGTGGCGCGGCGAGAAGGAGTTCATGAGTTCCGTGAATCGTCAGTACAACTTCCCCGTCCAAGTGAGGCGGATCGGTGAACCGGCCCCGCAGATCGGTCGTTAAGCCTCCGATCTCCGAGGTGCTGAAGCACTACTACTCAATAGATGTGAAGCAGCGGGCAGGGTGGTCCAAGATCCTCTGCCCGCTTCACGTTGAAGAGAACCCCAGCGCCTCGGTGAGTACGGAGAAGCAGCGATGGAATTGTTTCGTCTGTCAGGTGTCGGAAGACAGCCTTGACGTGATTATGCGGGAGGAGGGCATTGGCTTCCGAGAAGCCCAAGATTGGGCACATGAGCGGTTCGGTGGAAGCCGCCAAGACGTACCACCGGCAGTACAAGGGGAGCCCGGCCGAGGAGTACATCAAGGTTCGCGGCCTGGACGGCGTGGCGGACAGGTTCGGCCTGGGGTACGTCGGTTCGGCGCTGACTGGACATGAGCAGAGAACGGGAAGCCTGGTCCTCCCGTACCTGCGGCCGGCGAAGGGACCGCACGGCGTAGCCACCATCCGGTTCCGCTGCATTGCCGACGAATGCGTACGGGACGAGAGCGGCAACTACCTCGCTCCGACGCAGAAGGAAAGCCACCGCGGACACGGGAAGTACCTGACACTCCCCGGCGATCAGCCCCGACTCTTCAACACCAAGGCACTCATCACCGACAGCCCGTTCATCGTCATCACTGAGGGCGAGTTCGACGCGATGGTGTGGGAGTCGGTGGGGGTGCCGGCCATCGCCTACCAGGGCACGTCATCGTGGCGTGACCACTTCCTTCCCGCGCTTATGGGATTCACGGCGGTCTACATCATCGCTGACGGAGACAAGCCCGGACTTGAGGCCGCGGACAAGTTGGCGGCCTCCCTGCCCAACGCAAAAGTCATCGTCCTTGGCGACGGTCACGACTCCAATTCATTCCTGCATGACTTCGGGGCTGCTGCCCTGCGAGAAAGGATCGGCCTGTGAAGAGCAAGTGGAAGCCCGGTACGCGAGTCCGAGTGCGGGCCACGGTCAAGGACGGCACGGCCGGCCTGACGGGAATCATCGAGGCCGTTGACTACGCGCAGACCGAGGAAGCGACCTCGGTCCTAGTGGACGGCCACCAGCTCGGCGGCGTGGCCGCTGGCGGCTGCTACTTCAAGGATGAGGAGCTGGAGGAGCTGTGAAGTTCACGCCCGGCGAGGTCATAGTCATCGCCAACCCCAGCACCCTCTACACCTCGCAGTTCCAGGGTTACCGGGCAGTGGTTACCGACTACAAGGAAAACGAAATCTTCCCGTACGAGGTGACGTTCGCTAACGGCACCAGCATGGGCTTCGCGGAAGAGGAGCTGTCGTCAGCGGAGCTGACGGATTACCTGGAAGTCATCGATGAACTCACCGCAGCCATGACGGCCGACGCCCAGGACCAGGAGCACGACGAGGTGAACCATCCGTCGCATTACACCTGGCTCCCCAACGGCCTGGAAGTCATCGACGTGACCGAGCACTTCAACTTCACCCTTGGCAACGCGCTGAAGTACATCATGCGCGCTGGCCACAAGCACGACGAGCCGATTACGGACCTGCGTAAGGCGGTCTGGTACATCAACCGTGAGATAGAACGTCTGGAGAATGCGTGAAGCGTGTTGTAGTGGTCTCTGACGTTCAGGCGCCCTTCGAGGACAAGCGGGCTCTCAAGAACGTCATTCGGTTCATCGGTGAATACCAGCCGGACGAGGTTATCCAGATCGGTGATCTCGTGGACTATCCTGCCCCGTCCCGCTGGTCTGCGGGGACCAGGGCGGAGTTCGAGGGCAACGTCATCCGGGATTCTGAGTACACCAAGCGAAACTTCCTCGAACCCCTGCGAGCCGTCTACGACGGCCCGGTGGGAGTCCTTGAGGGGAACCACGACGAGCGGCCTCAGAAGTACCTTGCGAGCCGGGCGCCGGCCCTCGCGGCGGAGGACACTCACTACCGCTTTGAGAACCTGCTCGACTTTGCGGCCTACGACGTGACGAAGCTCCAGCCGTACTACGACTTCGCGCCAGGATGGGTGGCCATCCACGGCCACGAGTCGGCGGGTCTTAATCAGGTTGCAGGCCGTACCGCTGCGGCCAAGGCCCGGAAGGCCGGCGTGAGCGTCGTCATGGGCCACACTCACCGGCTGGCCATCTCCCCGGAGTCCACGGGCTACGGCGGCAAGCTGAAGACCATCTACGGGTTCGAGGTCGGACACCTCATGGACGTTCGAAAGGCCGGATACCTGAAGAACGGTCCAGCGAATTGGCAGAAGGGCTTCGGTCTCTTCTACGTCGGGAAGTACAACGCGGTCCCGCACGCCATCCCCATTGACGACGACGGCAGTTTCGTAGTCGAAGGCGTTCGGTACGGAAAGATTAAGCGTGGTCCGAAGGGCCAGTTCGTTAAGGACAGTGCATGACGGAAATCGACTGGGAGGCCCTTGAGCCACTGGCCGAGAAGATCGCCTACGAGATCGCAGCGAAGTGGTCCATCGTGGAGGCTGACGATGTGAAGCAGGAAATCTTGCTCCACGCTGTTCAGGAACAGCACCACATCGCCAGGTACCAGGGAAACGAGGATCTACTCCGAAAGATCTTCTACAACGCCGGCCGCCGATACGCCGCCAAGGAACGGGCGTATCTCGACCTCATGGACGACCAGTACCACTACACGCCCGACGAGGTTCGAGGCGTCATGCGGTCCTTCGTCTACACCGACGCAGAGGTGGCCGATCAGATCGGCAAGAAGGACGACCTGACGCGGTGCGTCATCACGGACAACATCCTCTCCGCGCGGATGGATGCTGAGAAGGCGACCGGGCGCCTGAACAAGGACTACCAAGAGGCAATCATGCGGCAGTTCGTCTATGGCCTTTCGCCCGTGAACGACGCCGACAAGAAGCGCGGATACCGGGCCATCGATGCCCTCACCGCGGAAATGAACCGAGGCATACGGACGGGAAGGTAAGACCCTGACTAACTGGAAGACTGAAACTGCTAAGACTGTCTACGAGCGCACCTATCGGCGGGAGAAGCCGAACGGTGAGCTGGAGACCTGGCCCGAGACCGTACGCCGAGTGGTGGCCGGCAACGTGGCCCTTGTCGAGCCCCGCTACATCGAGGCGGGTGAGGCTGAGCGCCTGGTCGAGCTGATCGAGTCGTGGAAGGTGATGCCTGCGGGCCGTCACCTGAAGTCGTCCGGCGTGAATGATTACGCGCTCAACAACTGTTGGGCCGCGGGCTGGGAGCCCTCGAAGCCTGAGGAGCACTTCACGTTCACGCTCCTCCGCCTGGCGGAGGGTGGTGGCGTCGGTGCCAACTACAGCAACCACTACCTTCACGAGTTCCCGACCATCGAGAACGCGGTACGGGTGCACGTGGTCTGTGACCCCTCGCACCCTGACTATCTCGACATGGCGGAAGCCGGGTTGCTCTCCACGGAGTACGCCTATACGTGGGCGGGCGCCTACAGCGTCGAGGACTCCCGAGAAGGCTGGGCCGAGGCCCTGGCAGACCTGATCCGCACCGCACACCGCCCGGACGTGAAGCACGAGGACCGCGTATACGACGTGTCCCGTGTCCGGCACAAGGGCGCCCCGCTGCGGAGCTTCGGAGGCACTGCCAGCGGTCCAGCTCCCTTCGCGGAGATGCTGAAGCGAGTGGGCGAGATCCTGACGGACGCGGCCGGGTGGCCGCTCACCGGCATGGACGCTATGGAGATCGACCACGAGATTGCCCGGTGCATCGTCTCTGGGGGTGTCCGTCGCTCGGCTCGCATGTCGATCATGCGGTGGGACGACACGCAGATTGCCGATTTCCTGGCCTGCAAGGCTGACCAGTCGAAGCACTGGACTACGAACATCTCTGTCGAGATCGATGATGCCTTCATCGAGGCCGCCCAGAGTGGTCACATGGGCGCTCATCTCGTGCTCAGCACCCTGGCCGAGGGCGCACTCAGCAACGGTGAGCCGGGCTTCTGGAACAGCTCCCTGAGCGCCGTAGGGGAGGTGGATGGGGTCTACACGACCAACCCGTGTGGAGAGGCCCTGTTGACCCCGTACGAGCCGTGCAACCTGGGCAGTGTGAACCTGTCCGCGTTCGTGGACGAGTACGGCAACGTCGACACTGAGGGCCTGTTGGAGGCTCACCGACTGGTGACGCGGTACCTGATTCGCGCCACGTGTGCGGAGGTCGCTGATCCGAAGAGCAAGGAGGCCATCTCTCGGTACCGGCGCATCGGCGTCGGGCATACCGGGTTCGCTGACTTCCTGGCGAAGAACGGGCTCAAGTACAGCGAGGCGGCCGACAATTGGCAGGTTCAGCGGACGCTTGAGCTGCTGGCCGAAGAGGTGGACGCGGCTGCGGCCGAGTACGCCAACGAGATGCGGATTCCGGTCCCGATCAAGAAGCGGGTGATCGCACCCACGGGCACCATCTCCAAGGTGGCCGGCGTCTCGGGAGAGGCTACCCATGCTCCTTTCAGCGATTACTTCATTCGCCGTATCCGCTTCTCTCTGGTGGAGCCGGAAGAGGCGCGAAAGGTGGAGGAGTACCGAGCGAAGGGTTACCACGTCGAGCCTTGCCTCTACGCGGCGAACACGGCGGTGGTGAGCATCCCGACCCGTGACCCGCTGGTGAGTGAGGTCATGGACCCGTCCGTGATCGAGCACGCAGGCAACCTGTCCCTTGAGGACATGCTGAAGGTGCAGGTGCTCTATCAGACGTTCTGGGCTGACCAGGCGGTGAGTTACACGGCCTCCGTGGACCCTGAGCGGTACACGGTGGAAGACGTGGCGGCGATCCTGCTGGAGTTCATGCCGCGGCTGAAGGGCTCCACGATCTTCCCCGAGCTGTCGCGGGACCAGGCGCCGTATGAGCGCATCACCCGAGACCAGTACATCGAGATGGCCACGGCCCTGGGCATCGAGACCGAGGACACCGGCTTCGATGAGATCTGCGCAAGCGGAGCCTGCCCCATCTAGTAAGTGGGGGCCGTCACAGGCCCTAAAACTTGAAACTGCGACGCTTGCGGCGCACTATGGAAATAGAAGAAGGGATTCCCCCAGTGAGCTATCCGGACCCGTTCGATGAGCGATCCCCCTGGGACGAAGAGCCCGAAACCCCGAAGAAGGAGAACAAGCCTTTGACTGCTGCCCCCGATGGTCCCGCCCCGTTCAAGATCGGCTTCACGCTGAAGGCCGCAAACGGATTCGATGCCGAGTGGCTGACCCCGACCGTCTACGGCCACGACGCCGAGGAGACCGCCCAGCGCGGCGCCGAGCTGCTGGCCGCGATGAAGAGCAAGGGTCTGATCGACCTCACGGCGAAGGCCGCGGAGTACACCCGCAGTCAGTACAAGGGCAGCGGAGCCAACCCCGGTGGCGGTGGCGCCCCGAAGCGCTTCAACGGCGGCAAGGTCGAGCGTCGGGACGGCGGGGGCCAGGCGGCCCCGAAGACGGCCGGCGATGACTGCCCGCACGGCCGGTCGCTCGTCTCGAAGGCCAACTGGACGGCCCTCTTCTGCGACGGGCCGGACGGTGACAAGTGCGAGCCGCTGTGGAAGCAGAAGGACGGTTCGTTCAAGGCCAACAAGTAACGCTGCACTTTTGAATGGGGAGCCGGGTACGGCCTGGCTCCCCTTTTGCATGGGAGAAACATGGAATTCCGGTCCTCAATGACCGTCGATCTGGTCAAGCACGCGGCTGAAGACGCTGATGTCGTCTTCGCCGCTCGGGTGTCGACTCAGGGCGGAGAGACGCGGTTCAACGAGTCCTCGGAGCGGGACGCCGGCCTCATCAACTTCCTCATGCGGGACCGGCACGGATCACCGTTCGAGCACACCTCTTTCACCTTCTACATCGAGGCGCCCATCTTCGTTGTGCGGGAGTTCTTCCGGCACAGGGCCGGGTGGAGCTACAACGAAGAGTCGGGAAGGTATAAGCAGCTTGAGCCGGTCTTCTACCTGCCGGCCGATGGTCGGTCCCTTCGCCAGATCGGCAAGCCTGGCGCCTACGACTTCATTCAGGGCGACTACAAGCAGAAGTCGGCCGTGAGCGGAGACCTGCGGCGAATCAGCACCGAGGCGTACACCACCTATGAGCGCCTTCTCGACATAGGAGTTGCCCGCGAGGTGGCTCGGATGGTCCTCCCCGTGAACATCTACACGTCGTTCTACGCGACCTGTAACGCCCGGAGCCTCATGCATTTCCTTGGCCTCCGGACCGCACGAGAGAACGCGGCCTTCCGATCCTTCCCTCAGCGGGAGATCGAGTTGGTTGCCGAAGGAATGGAAACCGAGTTCGCCCGGACCATGCCTCTGACTTACGCGGCCTTCGAGGCCAACGGAAGGGTGGCCCCATGAAGTTTCTCGTTCCCGTGGTCTTGGTCCTGCTTCTCGTGGCAACCGTTCTCACACGGGCCTATGCCCCCTGCTCCGTCTGGAACCTGTCTCGCGCGGCTGACGTGCCGGCGCGATGCCTCATGCACCGATAGGTAGCCCATGGCTGACTTCTTTTACTTCATCGACGGCATGGCCGCGATGTACTTCATTCTCCTGCTGGCGGCAGTAGCCCGTGGCCGCTAAGCGACTCTTTCCGGATGAGATCTACGTTCTCGGGTGGGAGAACGGCGGAGTTTCCGTCCTGTGTAAGCACTGTGATTTCGAGTTGGGCGGCGGAGGTTGTGACTGCTGCTCTGACAACAACGTGACCTTGGATGATTTGCTGACCGCGGCTGAGGTCAAGCACGAATGCAACGGGAGTGCCGATGAGTAAGGAAAAGGTCCGCGTCACTGTCGTGATCGAGTACGAACCGAATCTCGATCACTACGAGGGCTGTACGACGGTGGCGGAGGCCGCCGCATTCGATGAGCTGGAAAACCCCTTCATCGCTTACCCCGACGCCTACTTGGACGACACCAAGAGCGTCACCTTCGAGGCCGTGACTGTCGAATAGGAGACTGAGTGAAGGTCCTACACTACAAGATCAAGCACCAGACGGTACGGATCAACGTAGCTGAGACCACGTGGGACCTGAACCAGTTCATCGACTTCATCGAGGCCAACCCTGTCCTTGGGTACGACACCGAGACGACCGGACTCGACTGGTGGAACTCTGACCGTGGCTTCCGTATTCGGCTGGCGCAGTTCGGAAACGGGATTGAAAGCTGGGTTCTGCCGGTCGAGATCAACCCGGAATTCAAGGCTGCGGCCATCTGGGCGCTTCGCAAGGCCCGATGGCTGATCGCCCACAACGGGACCTTTGATCGGCACGTCAGTGAACGAACCCTCGGTGTCCCGCTCGAAGAGCTGGCCCCCAAGATGTTCGACACGAAGATTCTCGCCCACCTCGTTGACCCCCGTCAGGTCAAGGAAGGTGGCCCCGGCCTCAAACTCGAAGAGCTGATCAAGTTCTACATCGACCCCGTTGCCGCTGAAGAGGTCAAGGGCTCTATGGCCCAGATCGCCAAGCGGTACAAGGTCAAGAAGGCCGATGTCTGGCCGGTGGTCCGGACGTTCGATCCTCAATACCTGCTCTACGCGGGCACCGACCCCATATGGGCTTACCGGCTGCTGCATATCCTTCTGCCGAAGGTGCCGGCGCGCTCGAAGGCTAAGGGGCTTATCGGCTGGGAACACCGGCTCGCTCACGTCATGGCGAAGACGGAGCGGACCGGCTACTTGGTTGACCGGGAGTACGCAGAGATGCGTATTGCCGAGCTGAAGGCCGAAGAAGAGAAGTGGCTCAAGGTCGCAAGTCAGTGGGTCGAGAACGTCAACTCGGATGCGCAACTGATCGCCGCATTCCAGAGATTCGGGGTCAAGCTCACGAAGAGGACGCCCAAGGGCAACTTCTCCATGGACGCCGAGGTACTGGACTCTATCGATCACCCGTTGGCCGAGGCAGTCAAGAAAGCCACGAAGGCCGCTAAGTGGCGGAAGACGTGGTTCGAGGCTGCTCTCAACGGCATGGACTCTGAAGGTCGCGTACATGCGAGCGTGAATCCTCTCCAGGCCAGGACGGCAAGGATGAGCATTTCCGGGGCTATCGCGGCACAGACGTTCCCGGCCGGTGACGGCTATGTGCGCTCTGCGTTCCTCGCTGAAGAGGGCCACGTGTCGGTATCCATCGACTTCGGCAACATGGAGCTTCGATTCCTCGCGGCTGAGTCGAGAGATCCCGTCATGATCGACGCTTTCTTGAATGACAAGGATCTGCACCAGATCACCGCGGACGCCGCCGAGGTGTCCAGAAAGACCGGTAAGCAAGCGAACTTCCTGACTGTCTTCGGTGGCGGGTGGAAGGCCCTGATGACGAATGCGGGTGTGACCGAGGAAGTTGCCCGCAGGACCATCAAGGCGTTCAACGACACCTATACGTGGGTGGACAAGCTCTCGAAGAAGCTCATGTCCGAGGCCAAGCGGTACGGCTACATCTACACGATTACCGGCCGCCGACTCCCGGTGGACAAGAGCCGCGCTTACGCGGCCCTGAACTACTACATCCAGTCTGGCAGCCGGGACATCACGGCCCGTGCCGTGCTGAACCTCGATAAGGCCGGATTCACGCCCTGGATTCGGCTCGTGATTCACGACGAGATCGTATTCAGCTTCCCGAAGGAACGAGCGAAGGAGCTGACCGAGCAAGCTGCCCGGATCATGGAATTCACGGTCAAGGGCGTTCTGATTCCCGCTGAGGGAGAGATCGGGGACCGCTCATGGGGCTCCATTCTCGACCTCGAAGACAGCAAGCACTAGGAGGGGCACTTGAAGCTGAGTGAATTGGTTGCCGACGCTGAGCGGACTCTCAAGGAGTTCGGAGACATTCCCGTTGTGGTCCGTGACCCCGGATGCGGCTGTTGCTCCAGTAGTGCCTACGAAGAGGCTGCTACGAGCATCGAAAAGGGGTCTGAGGAGGTCTGGACGGGACGTGAGTACGTCAAGGTCTCGACTGTCTACGTCGTGAGCTGAGCCTTTGGAAGAGATCGAAGAGTGTGAATGGTGCCAGAACTACGAGGCTGTAGGGCTTTTCAGCCTTGACGACGTAGAAACCGGCCTGTGTGCCCAGTGTGCTGAAGACAACGATGCGGAGCGAGTGAATGACTGACAAGAACCCCGAGGCCGAGTCCATCATCTCGGACATCGAACACCGGATGGCCCTCGCCAACCTGGAGAAGCGCGGCGAATACGCGGCCGGTATCGCCATCATCTCTGGCGACATTCTGAAGCTCGCTGTCGCGGCTGGCGTCCCGTACGCCCTCGCTCGGGAGATGGCTGCGGACTTCTGGAAGGCGGAAATGCTGGCGGACACCGTTGCCGCCCTGATCCGTAATGCTGACCTTGACCTTGAGCTGGACGACGACGAGGACTGAGACCCTGAGCTGTCAGATTCACTACGCCTGCACCGTCCTGCACGGTGCAAAGCGCCCCTGTTGGGATTGCTACTTCTTGAGCATCGCTGAATCGGCCTCAGAGCGCGGTGACTGCAACCGGAAGCAGGTCGGGGCGGTCCTGGTCCGCCCCGACCACCGGACGGTCATCACGGGCTACAACGGCTCCGCCCCTGGCGGGCCGAGCTGCCTCGAAGGCGACTGCGAGCGGTGCAACAGCGATGTGCCGGCCGGTACCGGCTACGAGAGCTGCATTGAGTACCACGCCGAGACCAACGCCATCATGTGGGCCAGGCCAGAGGACCGGATCGGGACCACGCTCTACGTGACGTTCGAGCCCTGCGGCGACTGCCGGAAGCTCATCCGCGGTGTGGGGATCGCTCACGTGGTGTGGCTCGTGGACAGGACGAAGATCTGTCGTTGGACCGTCTGAAGGAATGAATTGACCGTGGACGAGTGGATCAAGCAGCAGCTTGACCGAGCACCGCAGATCCCGACAGAGCAACTGGCCGACGCCTTGGCCGCCTTCGGCATCCGCATCAAGACTCCCGAGCAGTAGCAGAGTGCCCCCTCCAGTCGGAGGGGGCCTCTTTCTGTTAGTCCTCGCGGAAGACGGGCGTCAGGCGCTCCAAGTCGATGCCGGCCCCTCTCTTGCGGGTGGTGGCCACCAGGACCGAGCGGAGCACGGAGCGGACCACATCTCTCTGTCGTTCTATGGAGAGTTGGCCCCACCCGTCCTTCATGGCGTCGAGCGAGGGCGCCAGACTGGGCCTTGTCGCCTGGAACAAGGCCCGCTCGCCTCTTAGCTTCTCGATCTTCCCCTCAAGGTCATCCAACAGGATGGCGTACGTGGTGGCCTTGATCTTTCCAGCGTTATACATGGCCTTGATGTCGGCTAGCTCTGTCTCAGCCTCCGTAAGCTCAGGCTCCTTCTCCCACTGCTTCTCTTCGGGCTCCTGGGCAAGACTGAGGTTCTTCGCCGCCCGCTCCAGGTACTCGGTCACGAGCTGACGGATAACCTCGTCCGTCTTGTTCCGGATGATCGACACGTTCCCGCAGCCGCCGGCGCCCTCAGCACACCGGTACTTCGGGTACTTGGAAGCGCTGTTGGCCGCCACCATGCGAGTGCCGCACGCGCCACATCGGAGGATGCCGGACAGGAGGGTGCTCGTTCGGTACTCGCGGGACTGCCCGGCGCCCTGGTTCGTCTCCCACTTCGCTCTCAGTGCTTCCCAAGACTGCACGGAGACAAGGGCATCCCAGTCCCCCATGACGTACTGGCCTTCGTCGTCCTTGAGGGGTTCCCCCTGGTAGACGCGGATGCCTGCGTTGCGGGGGTTGAGCAAGATGCGGCGGACGGCTGTCCGGTCGTACGGCTTGCCGGTCCTCCCGACGAAGCCCGCTTCCTTGAAGCGTCGAGTCACCGTGGCCACGGAGTCACCTTGGATGCCGGCCTCGGTCTGCGAGGCAACCATCTCGGCCTCTTTAGGGCGAGCCGTCTTACGGTCTTCCTCCCAGCCGAAGGGCCGGTGCCCTCCAGACACTTCACCCTCTCTCGCCTTCCTCAGCATCTCTCGCTTGAGTCGGCGGGACATGTCCTCAGACGCCTTGTTCGCCACGCTCACCATGATGCGCGCACTGAACCGCCCATCAGGGGTCGATAGGTCAAAGTTCTGCCCTGAGAGGGTGACGAACCCGAGCTTCTGCTTGTTGCCCTCGTAGATGTCGATGACCCGCTCAAGGTCTCGGTTCTGCCGAGTCAGGCGGTCGATGTCCACGGCAAGGATGCCGCCGCGGAGGCCCGGCGCCGCGAGATCGACAAGCATCCGTTCGAAGTCTTTGCGCTTCACGCGGCGCTTGAAGGCGCTGAGGTTGTTGTCCTCGTACCAGGCGACGGGGACCCCCATGTTGGCGGCCAGGGCCGCCAAGTCCTCTCGCTGCTTAAGGACGCCCTTCCGCTCCCTCTCCTTGGCTTCCTCGGGGGTCAGTGCGCCCGCGTTGACCAGGTACCGCAGCTCTGCCAGGTCGGCGTCTGAGATACGGCAGTACGCCGCCCAGGGCCGCGCAGTCTCCACCACCGTTCCCCTCCCCTTGATTTCTTGATAGTGTGACGAGTAAACCACATTAATGCGTTCAGTGGTCGTTCTCCTGGGAGGCCGCCTGGGACCACGCGGCGGGGCTGCTGCTGGTCGAGGAGGCGGGCGGCGCCCACCTGACCCTCGCGGGCGAGCCGTTCCGCATCACGGGAGGTAACGCGCTGCCCTTCACCGCGGCCCGGGACGCGGCCACGGCTCGCCGGGTGGTGGAGCTGTTGTCGGCCGGCGTCTGAGCGACGCGCCGCGGGGTGTCGTTCACTCGGGCAGGGGGCTCGTTCGCCTCGCGTGCCGGGTCTCGTCCACTCCGGCGTGGGGCCTTGTCGACTCCGGCGTGCGTGGTGTCCTGTCGACTCCGGCGTGCGGCGCGCACCGTCCCGGACCGCTCCCCGGACCCGGGGTTGTGCCGGCCCTGACCGCCCGCGCCGCCAAGGCTGTCGGTGGCCCGGCATATCCTGATCCTCAGTGGCCATCGGCTGACAAAGGAGTCCGAAGGTGCCGTCGATGCTCGATGCGGTCGTAGTGGGTGCGGGGCCGAACGGACTGACCGCTGCCGTGGAGCTTGCCCGCCGCGGCTTCTCCGTGGCGGTGTTCGAGGCGCGCGACGGCGTGGGCGGGGGAGCCAGGACCGAGGAGCTCACGCTGCCCGGCTTCCGGCACGACCCCTGCTCCGCGGCGCACCCCCTGGGGATCAACTCGCCCGCCTTCCGTGCGATGCCGCTGGAGCGGTACGGACTGGAGTGGCTGCACGCCGAGCTGCCCATGGCGCATCCCTTCCCGGACGGCACGGCCGCCGTGCTGTCGCGGTCGGTGGCCGAGACGGCCGCCTCGTTCGGCCCACGCGACGCGGGCACGTACCGCCGGCTGATCGCCCCCTTCCTGCCCCGCTGGGACACCCTGGCCCGCGACTTCATGTCCCTGCCGCTGAGCTCGCTGCCCCGGGACCCTGTCACCCTCGCCCGCTTCGGCCTCACCGGGCTGCCCCCGTCGACCTGGCTGATGCGCCGCTTCCGCGACGAGCGGGCCCAGGCACTGTTCGCCGGGCTGGTGGCCCATGTCATCGCTCCGCTCGGCGGCATCGCCACCAGCGCCGTCGGCCTCGTCTTCGCGCTGGCCGCGCACGCCCGCGGCTGGCCCGTCGCGCGCGGCGGCTCCCAGTCGATCTCCGACGCGCTCGCCGCGTACCTCAAGGACCTCGGCGGCGCAGTCCACACCGACTACGAGGTGAAGCACTTCGACGACCTGCCGCCCGCCCGGGCCTACGTCTTCGACACCTCGCCCACCGCCCTGGCCCGCATCGCCGGCTTCGGGCGCTACTACGAGAACTACCGCTATGGAGCGGGCGTCTTCAAGGTCGACTACGCGCTCGACGGCCCCGTGCCGTGGACGGCGAAGGAGGCGCGCACCGCCGGGACCGTGCAGGTCGGCGCGAGCCGCGCGGAGATCGGCGCCGCGCTGCACGCGGCCTCGCGCGAGGGCCGGGCGCCCGACGCCCCCTTCCTGATCACCGTGCAGCCCAGCGTCGTCGACCCCTCCCGGGCCCCCGCCGGCAAACAGGTCTTCTGGGCGTACGGCCATGTCCCGAACGGGTACACCGGAGACCTCACGGACGCCATCGAGCGCCAACTGGAGCGCTTCGCACCCGGGTTCCGAGACCGGGTGCTCGCCCGCGCGACCGCGGGACCGCCCGAGCTCGTCGCTCGCAACGCCAATTACGTGGGCGGTGACATCGCCTGCGGCGCCGCCTCCGGGATCCAGCTCCTGCTGCGGCCCAAGGTCTCCCTCTTCCCGTACAGCACTCCGCACCCGGCCGTGTTCATCTGCTCTTCGGCCACCCCGCCGGGACCCGGCGTGCACGGCATGTCGGGGCACAACGCGGCCAAGGCGGTATGGAGGAGGCTGCGTCAGTCATGACCACGCTCACCCTGGTCCAGGGCGACATCACCCGGCAGACCGTCGACGCCGTCGTCAATGCCGCCAACTCCTCACTGCTCGGCGGGGGAGGGGTCGACGGCGCCATCCACCGGCGCGGCGGCCCCGACATCCTCGCCGAGTGCCGCAAGCTCCGCGCCTCGCACTACGGCAAGGGCCTGCCCACGGGGCAGGCCGTCGCCACGACGGCGGGCAAGCTGGACGCGCGATGGGTTATCCACACCGTCGGCCCGGTCTGGTCCGCCGGCGAGGACCGCGGTGAACTCCTCGCGTCCTGTTACCGGGAGTCCCTGCGGGTCGCCGCCGAGCTGGGGGCGCGAACCGTGGCGTTCCCGGCGATCTCCACCGGCATCTACGGCTGGCCGATGGACGACGGCGCGCGGATCGCCGTACGGACGGTGCGCGAGAGCGCGGATCCGGCCGTGGAAGAGGTGCGGTTCGTGCTTTTCGACGAGCACGCCTACACGGCTTTCGAGGATGCCCTGGGCTGACGGGCGGGGCACCGGCGGCCGAGGTCCCGCGGCCGGGGCGGTCGCAGGCCGGCTGACGTACATGTCGTTTTCTCGCGAGCCCCGCGCCGTCCCGTGCCCGATCCTGGAGGCATGCGGAACGGGATGCACACCGACATCGAGCGCTGCGTGCGCGCCGTCCAGTCGAAGGACGCGCGCTTCGACGGCTGGTTCTTCACGGCGGTTCTGACCACCCGGATCTACTGCCGGCCCAGCTGCCCGGTCGTTCCGCCGAAGCCGCAGAACATGACGTTCTACCCCAGTGCGGCGGCCTGCCAGCAGGCCGGATTCCGGGCCTGCAAGCGGTGCCGGCCGGACACCAGCCCGGGCTCGCCGGAGTGGAATCAGCGCGCCGACCTGGTGGCCCGCGCCATGCGCCTGATCGGCGACGGCGTCGTGGACCGCGAGGGCGTCCCAGGTCTCGCCGCCCGGCTCGGCTACAGCACCCGCCAGATCGAGCGACAGCTCCTCGCCGAGCTGGGCGCGGGACCGCTGGCGCTCGCCCGGGCCCAGCGCGCGCAGACCGCCCGGCTGCTCATCGAGACGACCGCGCTGCCCATGGCCGACGTCGCCTTCGCCGCCGGATTCTCCTCGATCCGCACCTTCAACGACACGGTGCGGGAAGTCTTCGCGCTCTCCCCGAGCGAGCTGCGTACCCGCGTTCCCCGGAAGGCTGAGCCCGCTCCCGGCGCCCTCACCCTCCGCCTCCCTTTCCGTATCCCGCTCAACCCGGACAACCTCTTCGGCCACCTCGCCGCGACCGCCGTGCCCGGGGTCGAGGAGTGGCGCGACGGTGCGTACCGGCGCACGCTTCGCCTGCCCTACGGGCACGGTGTGGTCGCGCTCACCCCCAAGCCCGACCACATCGCCTGCCGCCTCACCCTCAGCGACATGCGCGACCTGCCCGTCGCCATCAGCCGGTGCCGGCGGCTGCTCGACCTGGACGCCGACCCGGTCGCGGTCGACGACCAGCTGCGCGGCGATCCCCTGCTCGCCCCGCTCGTCGACAAGGCGCCCGGCCGCCGGGTCCCCCGCACTGTCGACGAGGCCGAGTTCGCCGTACGGGCCGTACTGGGCCAGCAGGTCTCCACCGCCGCCGCCCGCACCCACGCGGCCCGTCTGGTCACCGCGCACGGTGTACCCGTCGACGACCCCGAGGGCGGCCTCACCCACCTCTTCCCCTCGCCCGAGGCGCTCGCGGCGGTGGACCCCGACTCCCTTGCGATGCCGAGGACGCGGCGGGCGACGTTCACCAATCTGGTCCGCCAACTCGCGGACGGGACACTGCACTTGGGCGTGGAGAGCGACTGGGCGGAGAGCCGGGCCCGGCTCCTCGCGCTGCCCGGCTTCGGGCCCTGGACCGTCGACGTCATCGCGATGCGCGCCCTCGGCGACCCCGACGCCTTCCTCGCCACCGACCTCGGAATCCGCCGCGCCGCCGCGGAGTTGGGCCTTCCGTCCAGTCCGGCCGCGCTCACCGCCCGCGCCGCGGCCTGGCGCCCCTGGCGGGCCTACGCGGTCCAGTACCTGTGGGCGACCGACAGCCACCCGATCAACTTCCTTCCCGTATGAGCGACTTCGCCGCCCCCTCAGTGACTTCGAGGACCCGAACCGTGAAACAGCACACCGTGATCGACAGTCCGTACGGCCCGCTCACCCTGGTCGCCACCGACGGCTCCCTGTCCGGCCTCTACATGGTCGGCCAGCGACACCGCCCGCCGGAGGAACACTTCGGGGAACGCGACGACACCCCCTTCGGTGAGACGACCGACCAGCTGAAGGCCTATTTCGCAGGCGAGTTGACGGAGTTCGACCTGCCCCTGCGCCTGGCCGGAACCCCTTTCCAGCGCACCGTCTGGCAACAGCTCCAGAAGATCCCGTACGGCGAGACCCGCTCCTACGGCGAACTCGCCGACGCCCTCGGCAACCCCAAGGCCTCACGCGCGGTGGGCCTCGCCAACGGCAAGAACCCGGTCGGCATCATCGTCCCCTGCCACCGCGTCGTGGGCGCCGACGGCAGCCTCACCGGTTACGGCGGCGGCCTGGACCGCAAGCAGCGCCTGCTGGACTTCGAACGGGGGGCCGCCCTCTTCTGAGACCGTCGCCGGGACTCCCGGGATGTCCGCTGTGCTGGGGCCGGCCGTCCCGACCATGAGTCGACCGCGCACCTTGTATGGTCACGCGCATGAAGACGAAGGCAGGCCGGCTCGCTCCGGCCCGCCCTCGAAGCATCGGCATTCATTCGGGACGCCTCGAACGCGACGTTGACCACAGGGATGACATGGCGGCAAGTGACGTGCAGGTCTGGACGGGAATCGTCGGGACCTTCGCCACCGTAGGTGTCAGTGTTCTCGGGGTACTGAACTTTCAACGCAAACGAGACCGGTCCGCGTCGGTCGGCACGGCCTTCCGGGATGTAGTGGAATCCCTGGCGTCGGACAACAAGACGCAGCAGATGGCCGCGGCCATCCTGATGCGCCGCTTCTTCGACAACAATTCTGAACAGGGAGCGGGGCGCACTCCCTATGCGAATGAGGCCGTCGCCGTGATCGCCGGACTGCTCCGGGAATCAGACACGGGACAAATCCAGAAGGTACTCGCCGACGGCTTGCGCTATGCGCCGTCGCTGTCCCAGGCCGACCTTCAGGGGTGCAACCTGGCGCGCGCCTATCTGGGATACCGGAAGGGAGACAAGAAGACGGTCGACCTCACGAACGCCGATCTCTTCGAAGCCGACCTCACGGGTGCCTCGTTGAGGGGTGTCACCGCATCGGGTGCGGTCTTCTATCGCGCCACACTGGTGAACGCGGTCCTGGCCGACGCGGTCCTCACCGGCGCCGACTTCCGTGAGGCGCGATTGGCCGGTGCCGACTTCGGCGGGGCCCGTCTCAGCGGCGCACGTTTCTCAGGAGCCTCCGATATCCCCGCGCACATAGCAGGCTTACTGGACTCGGACGGAAAAGTAGTGAGCGAAGCGCCCGCGTGAAAATGAACGATACCGACCTGCCCCGCATATTCCTCGGGGCGCCCTCCATCCTCACCCCGGAACAGCAGACGACGCTGGAGCGCTGGGTGGTCTGCCTCGAACGTCGATCGTTCCAGGTCATCCGCCTGGGGCGGGACAGCCACGGTGACGATCCGTGGCGCACGCTGATCCCGCTCCTCGCGGACGTCGACGGTGTCGTGCTGCTCGGATTCAGGCAACTCGACGCACGCGACGCCGTCTGGCGCCCGGACACCAAGGAAGAGGCTCCCTCGTCCCGTTGGTGGACCTCCCCCTGGCTGCAGTTGGAGGCCGGAATGGCGGCGGCTCTGGCCCTGCCGGTGCTGGTCGCACCCGAGGCCGACGTCAAGGAGGGCGTGTTCAACCCGGAAGTCTGGAACGGCCGGGTGAACGGAACGCAGCTCGGCACGCCGGGGAGGGTGCCCGAGGATTGGCTGCGCGCCGTCCGAGAGCGCCGGGACCGCCGCGTTCCGGGTCCCGGTCTCCCGTAGCCGTCGCGTTCCGGGTCCCGGTCCTCCCCAGCCGCCGCGTGCTAGGTTCCGGTCTCCCGTAGCCGTCGCAACAGCTCGGGCAGTGCCGTCCCGATCGGCTCCCGTACGACCTCGTCGGCCCGGTCGTCGTACGGTGTGGGTTCGGCGTTGACGATGATCAGGCGGGCGCCGTGGTCGGCGGCGACGCCTGCGAGGCCCGCGGCCGGCTGTACCTGAAGGGTGCTGCCGACCGCGATGAGCACCTGGCAGGCCTTGGAGATCGCGACCGCCTCACCGAGCACCACCGGATCGAGCCGCTCACCGAACATCACGGTCGCCGACTTCAGGATCCCGCCGCACTCCAGACACGGCGGGTCGTCCTCGCCGGCCTCGACCCGCGCGATCGCGTCCTCCATCGGCCCGCGCGCATGGCACGTCGTGCACACGAACTCCCGTGCGGAGCCGTGCAGTTCGAGAACCTTGCGGGGCGGCATGCCGCCGAGCTGGTGCAGCCCGTCGACGTTCTGCGTGATGACTCGCACCGGCACCCCGGACCGCGCCAGCTCGGCCACCGCCCGGTGCGCGGCGTTCGGCTCGGCCTTCAGCGTGCGGTTGTTGCGCCGCATCTGCCACGAGCGGCGCCGGATCTCCGGATCGCCCATGTAGTACTCGTACGTCACGAGCTTCTCGGCCTCGGGATCGCGCCGCCACAGCCCGTTGGGACCGCGATAGTCGGGGATCCCGGAGTCCGTGGAGATGCCGGCCCCGCTGAGGATCGCGACGAGTGGCTTGTGCATGCGGCGAGGGTAATTCTCCGGCCCACTCGGGGCGAACGGATATCCGGGCGGGTCCCTTGCAGACTTCCGGTCGGTCGGAGGGGGCTCCTGATACCGCTGAGGAGCGTTCAGGCGTCGGGCTCAGCCCGCCCGCAGTTCAGCCCACCCGGTGCCCGTTCTCCAGTTCCGCCGTGCCCGAGCCCTCCGCGAGTACGTCGAGCGCGGCCAGTACGCGGCGGCCCAGGGCGCCCGGCAGATGCGCGGCGAGATCGTCCCGCGGCACGAGCCGCCAGGACAGCAGCTCCTCCTCCTGCAACCTGATCGCCTTGAGCTGGTCCTCGCCGAGGACTCCGCCGTCGTACAGGTACGCCACCAGCGGGGGCCGCGCCGTGCCCGGCACCCAGTCCACCGCGAGCAGCCGTCCGAGCGCGATGTCGAGCCCGATCTCCTCGGCGGTCTCGCGCCGAGCACCCTGCCGCGGGGTCTCTCCCTCGTCCGACTCGATCGTGCCGCCCGGCAGCGCCCAGCCCTCCCGGTAGTTCGGCTCGACGAGCAGGACGCGCCCGTCGCCGTCGCGGAAGAGCGCGGCGGCTCCGGCGATGACGCGGGGGAGACCCGCGATGTACGTGGCGAAGTCAGAAACGGTCATCCAGAAAGGGTAACGAGCCCGGCCGACACCTAGCGGACACACCCGGCACCCGCCCGCCCCAACGGCCTCGCCAGGCCGCCCCCGGCCGACCAGCCGTAAGCCGCCCCGGCCGCCCGGCCAGGAGCCGCCCCCGCCGACCAGCCGGAAGCCCCGGCCGCCCAGCCGCAAGCCGCCCGCCCGCCCGCCTAACCAGGAGCCGCCCCGGCCAGCCGCACCGTCCGCTCCGCCAGCTCGCTGATCCGTGCCCCGTCGAAGCCGAACACCGCGCTGCGGACCGTGTCCTCCAGGGGATCCCGCCACTGGCCGGGGATGGCCGCGCCCCCGCACAGGACGCCCGCGACGGAGCCCGCGGTGGCGCCGTTCGAGTCGGTGTCGAGGCCGCCGCGGACGGTCAGCGTGATGGTGCGGGTGAAGTCGCCGTCGCCGTACAGGAGCCCGGCCGTGAGGACGGCGGCGTTCGGGACGGTGTGGATCCAGCCGAGGCCCGCGGTCTCCTCGGCCACCGTGGTGAGCGTGTCCTCCCAGGTCATCCGGGTCTCGTGCAGCGTGAGCACCCGGCGGACGGTGCGGGCGAGGCGGCTGCTCGCCGGGATCACCGTGAGCGCCGTGTCCAGCGCGTGCCGCACGGTGGGCGCGGTGAACGCCGCCGAGATCAGCGCCGCCGCCCACATCGCGCCGTACACGCCGTTGCCGGTGTGGGACAGGACGGCGTCGCGGCGGGCCAGGGAGGCCGCGCGGCGCGGCGCGCCGGGAGAGGTCCAGGCGTAGACGTCGGCGCGGATGAGGGCGCCGATCCACTCCTGGTACGGATTGTCGTACGTCGCGGTCAGTGGCGGTTTGATGCCGTTGGCGAGGTTCCGGTAGGTGGCCCGCTCCGCGGTGAAGGTCTGCAGATACGGCAGCCGCAGCAGCCACAGGTCGCCGACCTGCTCCGTGCTGAAGCCGAAGCCGTGCGTCTCCAGGAGGTGCAGTCCGAGGATCGCGTAGTCCACGTCGTCGTCACGGCAGCTGCCGTGGATGCGGCCGCGGACGCACTGCCGCCACTCGGGGCGCAGCACGAACTCGGCGCTCTGGGTGACGGGCGCGGGCAGGTAGTCGGTGAGCGGCAGGGCCGCGGCCTGCCGCAGATAGCGGTCGATGCGTTCCCGCGTCCAGTGGTCGCCCTGCTCGACCGGCTTGCCGAGCATGTTGCCCGCGATCCGGCCCAGCCAGCCCCCGAGGACGCGGTCGCCCAGCTCGGTGCCCACAGGGGTCATGCCTCCGGTGTACCCGATGACGGACCGGGCAGCGCGGGGTTCGGCGCAGGTCGCCCGGTGTTCGGTGCGCGGGACGGGGCATGACGGCGTACCCCTCCTGCGGTTATGGTCGCAGCGGCGCGACTGCCTTGACGTGAGCAAGGCCGAAAGCAAGGGGAATGCAAGGTGGCGGACGCTGCAGTGAATCGGACCAGGCGAGCGGCACGTGTGCTCATCGCCGCGGACAAGTTCAAGGGATCGCTGACAGCCGTGCAGGTCGCGGAGCGGGTGACGGCCGGGCTGCTCCGGGTCGCCCCGCACGCGGAGATCGAGGCGCTGCCCGTCGCCGACGGCGGGGACGGCACCGTGGACGCGGCGGTCGCGGCCGGGTTCGAGCGGCGTGAGGTCCGGGTCGCCGGGCCGCTGGGCGACGAGGTCACGGCGGCGTTCGCGCTGCGCGAGGGCACGGCGGTCGTGGAGATGGCGGAGGCGAGCGGGCTGCAGCGGTTGCCTGCGGGTGTCTTCGCACCGCTCACGTCCTCCACGTACGGCTCCGGTGAACTGCTGCGGGCGGCCCTGGACGCCGGCGCGCGGACCGTCGTCTTCGGCGTCGGGGGCAGCGCGACCACCGACGGGGGCGCGGGGATGCTGTCCGCGCTCGGTGCGCGCTTCCTCGACGCGGACGGGGAGCCGGTGGCTCCCGGCGGGGGTTCGCTGGGCGACCTGGCGAGCGCGGACCTGTCGGGCCTCGACTCCCGTCTCGCCGAGATCGACTTCGTGCTCGCCAGTGACGTGGACAACCCGCTCACCGGCCCCAAGGGCGCGCCCGCGGTGTACGGCCCGCAGAAGGGCGCGAGCCCCGACGACGTGGCCACGCTGGACGCCTCCCTCGCCCACTTCGCTGCGGTGCTGGAGAAGGCCATCGGCGCCAAGGCCGCGGACTACGCCCAGGCGCCGGGAGCGGGCGCGGCGGGCGGCATCGGGTACGGGGCCCTCGTCGTCGGTGCGCGTTTCCGGCCCGGGATCGAGGTCATGCTCGACGTCCTCGGTTTCGCGCCCGCGCTGGCGCGCGCCAACCTGGTGATCACCGGTGAGGGGTCGCTCGACGAACAGACCCTGCACGGCAAGGCGCCGGCCGGGGTCGCGGCGGCCGCCCGTGCGGAGGGCAAGGAGGTCGTCGCGGTCTGCGGCCGGCTGGCCCTGCCGCCGGAGGCGCTGGGCAAGGCCGGGATCCGTCGTGCGTACGCCCTCACCGACGTCGAGCCCGACGTCGCCAAGTGCATCGCGGACGCGGGTCCGATCCTGGAGACGGTCGCCGAGAACATCGCGCGGGACTTCTTCGGCTGACCCCGGGCGGCCCGGCGGCCGGGCGGCCGGGCGCGCGAGGGTGGGTCAGAGCGTCATCCTGCAGCCGGACAAGAGCGCGGTGGGCGGCACGAAGGCCGTACGCCAGACCGCCGCCTCGTCCGTGCCGAGGGCTACGCGCCCGGCTCGTCTGTGCCGAGGGCCACGCGCTCGCCTCGTCCGTGCCGAGGGCTACGCGCCCGGCTCGTCCGTGCCGAGGCCCACGCGCTCGCCTCGTCACACCGCGCGCAACGGCCGAAGGGCCCCGAACCGGTCGGTTCGGGGCCCTTCGGTCAGCTACGACCGCTACGGCAGCTGCGCCGCGCGTGCCTCACGCCGGTTTCCCCGGAAGTTGTTCACCCGGCGGGCCGTGGCGAACAGGGGGATCACCGCGCCCATGACGAGCTGCAGTGCACAGCCGGTCTGCAGGAGGAGCTGTCCGCTCGGCGCGTCGAAGGCCCAGGCGGCCAACAGGCCCATGCTCAGGACGATCCACGAGAGCATCGCGACCGCGAGGCGGCCCCGCGGCTTCGGGTACTCGACCCGGCTCACCATCAGCCAGGCGGTGCCGATGATCGCCATGAGCGTGGCGACGAACGGCAGCTCCAGCAGGACGATCGAGACGACCGTCAGCGCGCCGAACGGCGAGGGCATGCCCTGGAACGTGCCGTCCTTGACCGTGACGCAGGAGAACCGCGCGAGTCTCAGGACGACGGCCAGCAGCACCACGATCGCCCCGACGGCGGCCACCCGCTGGTGCGCGTCGTCCGCGACCATGCCGTAGACCAGCACGAAGTACGCCGGCGCCAGACCGAAGCTGATCAGGTCGGACAGGTTGTCCAGCTCCGCGCCCATGGGGGAGGAGCGCAGCTTGCGGGCCACCAGACCGTCGAAGAGGTCGAAGACCGCCGCGCACAGCATGAGGATGACGGCCGTGGCGGCGCTGTGGCGCGCCATGCCCGTCTCCTGGCTGCCGGTGAGGTGCGGGATCAGGATGCCGGTGGTGGTGAAGTACACCGCCATGAAGCCGCACGTGGCGTTACCGAGGGTGAGCGTGTCCGCTATTGAGAGGCGGAGGGACAGCGGCATTTCCTCCGCGTCGTCGTCCAGCTCTGCCTCCGGCACCCAGCCGGTCTGCGTCTCGGGATCAATCACGGTCAATTCGAGTCACCCCAGCCACGGTCTTCTGACCGACCTCCACGTCGACCTCGACACCCTCGGGGAGGTAGATGTCGACGCGCGAACCGAAGCGGATCAGACCGATCCGGTCGCCCTGCTCCACCTTCGTGCCCTGGGGGATGTAGGGCACGATACGCCGGGCGACCGCGCCGGCGATCTGGATCATCTCGATGTCACCGAGCTCGGTGTCGAAGTGCCAGACGACGCGCTCGTTGTTCTCGCTCTCCTTGTTGAACGCCGGAACGAACCCACCGGGGATGTGCTCGACCGACGTCACCGTGCCGGAGAGGGGCGCGCGGTTGACGTGGACGTTGAGCGGGCTCATGAAGATCGCGACGCGGGTCCGTCCGTCCTTCCACGGCATGATGCTCTGCACCACACCGTCGGCGGGCGAGATGACCCGGCCCTGCGTGATCTCGCGCTCTGGGTCGCGGAAGAACCACAGCATGCCCGCCGCGAGCGCGGTGGCGGGAACGGCCACGGCCTTGGCCACGCCGGAACGGCGGGCGCGGGCCAGGCTGAGTGCTGCGGTGGCAACGGTCGGGAGAAGCCACGGCGATGCTCCGCGCGCGAGGCGTACGCCTGCCAGGCTGTCGCGAGGTGCAGAGGTTTGGCTGTGGGGCATGGATGACCTTCGTAGCGGATGATGCCGCGCAGTGACGGGGGACGGCGGCTTTCCCGGGATCGTACCGGTCGCGGGCCACAACTGGGCAAGCCAGGAAGCTGAGTCGGCGGCTGAAGAGTGTTGACGGGGTGTGACCTTCTTCTCGAAGAAAACACCCCTTATCCGGACATCTAGCCCTGGAGTCGATACTCTTCGAGCAACCTGCGCCCGATGATCATTTTCTGGATCTCGGCGGTACCTTCGCCGATCAGCAGCATCGGTGCTTCCCGGTAGAGACGCTCGATCTCGTACTCCTTGGAGAAGCCGTAGCCGCCATGGATCCGGAACGCGTCCTCGACGACTTCCTTGCAGTATTCGGAGGCGAGGTACTTCGCCATCCCTGCTTCGAGGTCGTTTCGCTCACCGGAGTCCTTTTTGCGTGCTGCGTTGACCATCATCGCATGGGCGGCCTCGACCTTGGTAGCCATCTCCGCGAGCTTGAACTGGATCGCCTGGTGCTGGGCGATCTGCTTGCCGAAAGTGTGACGCTGCTGGGCATAGGAGACGCCCAGCTCAAAGGCACGCTGAGCGACACCGCAGCCACGCGCCGCCACGTTCACGCGGCCGACTTCGACTCCGTCCATCATTTGGTAAAACCCTCGGCCGGTGGCGCCTCCGAGCACGCGATTGGCCGGAATCCGCAGCCCATCCATGATCAGTTCGGTGGTGTCGACGCCCTTGTAGCCCATCTTGTCGATCTTCCCGGGGATGGTGAGGCCGGGGCGGACCTCTCCGAAGCCGGGCTCCTTCTCGACCAGGAAGGTCGTCATCGACTTGTGGGGCGCCGTGCCCTCGGGGTGTCCTTCGTCACTTCGGACGAGAACGGCCACCAGATTCGATGTGCCGCCGTTCGTCAGCCACATCTTCTGACCGTTCAGGACGTATTCCTCGCCGTCCTTGACCGCCTTGGACGTGATCGCCGACACGTCCGAGCCGAGCGCCGGCTCCGACATCGAGAAGGCACCACGGGTCTCGCCGAGCGCCATCTTCGGAAGGAAGTGGTCCTTCTGCTCCTGCGTGCCGTGCTGCTTGAGCATGTACGCCACGATGAAGTGCGTGTTGATGATGCCGGAGACCGACATCCAGCCGCGCGCGATCTCCTCGACGCAGAGCGCGTAGGTCAGCAGGGACTCGCCCAGACCGCCGTACTCCTCGGGGATCATCAGTCCGAAGAGGCCCAACTCCTTGAGGCCGTCGACGATCTGCTGCGGGTACTCGTCGCGGTGCTCCAGCTCGGTGGCGACCGGGATGATCTCCTTGTCCACGAAGTCGCGGACGGTGGAGAGGATCTCCCGCTGGATGTCGGTGAGACCGGCGGTCTGGGCGAGTCGCGCCATGGCTACTTCTCCTGTGACTTCAGCTCCGGGCGGCCGGGCTGCTCGCCGCCGCGCTCCTTGATGTACGTCTCGGTGGGAACCATCACCTTGCGCCGGAACACGCAGACCAGCGTGCCGTCCTGCTTGTAGCCCTTGGTCTCGACGTGGACGATCCCGCGGTCCGACTTGGACCTCGACGGCGTCTTGTCGAGGACCGTCGTCTCGCCGTAGATCGTGTCGCCGTGGAAGGTCGGCGCGACGTGCTTCAGCGACTCGACCTCCAGGTTGGCGATGGCCTTGCCGGACACGTCCGGCACCGACATGCCGAGCAGGAGCGAGTAGATGTAGTTCCCGACGACGACGTTCTTCCCGAAGTCGGTCGTCTTCTCCGCGTAGTTGCTGTCCATGTGGAGCGGGTGGTGGTTCATGGTCAGCAGACAGAAGAGGTGGTCGTCGTACTCGGTGACCGTTTTCCCGGGCCAGTGCTTGTAGACCGCGCCGACCTCGAACTCCTCGTAGGTGCGTCCGAACTGCATGGTGCTCAGGCCTCCGGGGCTTCGAACTTGCTGGTGCGCTGCATGCCGGCGGCCCGGCCCTTGCCCGAGATGACGAGCGCCATCTTGCGGCTGGCCTCGTCGATCATCTCGTCGCCGAGCATCGCGGAACCCTTCTTGCCGCCCGCCTCGGACGTGCAGTACTCGTACGCGTCCAGGATCAGTTCGGCGTGGTCGAAGTCCTCCTGGGAGGGCGAGAAGATCTCGTTCGACGCCTCGACCTGGCCCGGGTGCAGCACCCACTTGCCGTCGAAACCGAGAGCGGCGGCGCGCTGCGCGACCTCGCGGTAGCCGTCCACGTTGCGGATCTGCAGATACGGGCCGTCGATCGCCTGGAGGTCGTACGTACGGGCCGCCATCAGGATCTTCATCAGGATGTAGTGGTAGGCGTCCGCGCCGTAGCCGGGCGGCTGTTCGCCCACGACCAGGGTCTTCATGTTGATGGAGGCCATGAAGTCGGCCGGCCCGAAGATGATCGTCTCGGTGCGCGGCGAGGCGGCCGCGATCTCGTTGACGTTGACCAGACCCTTGGCGTTCTCGATCTGCGCCTCGATGCCGATCCGTCCGACCTCGAAGCCCATCGTCTTCTCGATCTGGGTCAACAGCAGATCGAGGGCGACGACCTGCTGGGCGTCCTGGACCTTCGGCAGCATGATGCAGTCGAGGTTCGGGCCCGCGCCCTCGACGACCGTGACGACATCGCGGTACGTCCACTCGGTCGTCCAGTCGTTGACGCGCACGACCCGCGTCTTGCCCGTCCAGTCGCCCTCGTTCAAGAACTTGACGATGGTGTGCCGCGCCTCGGGCTTGGCGAGCGGCGCGCACGCGTCCTCCAGGTCCAGGAAGACCTGGTCGGCGGGGAGGCCCTGCGCCTTCTCCAGGAAGCGGGGGTTGCTTCCCGGCACCGCGAGGCAGGAGCGTCGCGGGCGAAGCCGGTTCACGGGGGCGGGGCTGGTCATGCGGGGACCTCCAGGGGGTCGAGCTTGTTCGCTTTACGGATCTCGTCGACGATACGGCCGATGATTCCGGTGATGTCGAAGTCCTTCGGGGTGAAGACCGCGGCGACTCCCGCGGCCCGCAGCAGCTCGGCGTCGGCGTTCGGGATGATCCCGCCGGCGATCACCGGGATGTCGCCCGCACCGGCCTCGCGCAGCCGCTCCAGCACGTCCGGCACCAACTGCGCGTGCGAACCGGACAGGATGGACAGACCGACGCCGTGCACGTCCTCGGCGACGGCCGCGTCCACGATCTGTTCGGGCGTGAGCCGGATGCCCTGGTACACCACCTCGAAGCCGGCGTCACGGGCCCGTACGGCGATCTGCTCGGCGCCGTTGGAGTGCCCGTCCAGGCCCGGCTTGCCCACCAGGAAGCGGAGCTTGCCCACGCCCAGGTCCTGCGCGGTCAGTTCCACCTTGCGGCGGACCGCCGCGAGCGCGGTGCCCTCCTCGGCGGTGACCGCGAGGGGCGCTGACGAGACGCCGGTCGGGGCTCGGAACTCGCCGAACACCTCACGCAGCGCCCCGGACCACTCGCCGGTCGTGACGCCGGCGCGGGCGCACTCCAGGGTGGCCTCCATGAGGTTGTCGGTGCCCTTGGCCGCCTCCTTCAGCCGCTCCAGCGCCTTGCACGGGCGCGGGTGGTTGAACGGCGGCTGGTAACGGGTGTCGCGCCAGTGCTCCAGCGCCGTGACCACCCGCGCCTCGACCGCCGGGTCGACCGTCTGGATAGCCGCGTCCAGGTCGGCCGTCAGCGGGTTCGGCTCGGTCGACTCGAAGATGTTGACGCCGACGATCTTCTCGGTGCCGCCCTCGATCCGGGCCCGGCGCTCGGCGTGCGAGGAGACGAGCTGCGACTTCAGATAGCCCGACTCGACGGCGGCCATCGCGCCGCCCATCTCCTCGATCCGGTCCATCTCGGCGAGCGACTCCTCCACCAGGGAGGCCACCTTTGCCTCGATGACGTGCGAGCCCTCGAAGATGTCCGCGTACTCGAGCAGATCGCTCTCGTAGGCGAGCACCTGCTGCATGCGCAGGGACCACTGCTGGTCCCAGGGCCGGGGCAGGCCCAACGCCTCGTTCCAGGCCGGGAGTTGTACGGCACGCGCGCGTGCGTCCTTGGAGAGCGTCACGGCCAGCATCTCGAGCACGATCCGCTGGACGTTGTTCTCCGGCTGCGCCTCGGTGAGGCCGAGGGAGTTGACCTGGACGCCGTAGCGGAACCGACGCTGCTTGGGGTTCTCGATGCCGTACCGCTCCCGCGTGATCCGGTCCCAGATCCGGCCGAACGCCCGCATCTTGCACATCTCCTCGATGAAGCGGACGCCCGCGTTCACGAAGAAGGAGATCCGGGCGACGACGTCACCCATCCGCTCCTGCGGCACCTGACCGGAGTCACGGACCGCGTCGAGGACGGCGATGGCCGTGCTCATGGCGTACGCGATCTCCTGGACCGGGGTGGCCCCGGCCTCCTGGAGGTGGTACGAGCAGATGTTGATCGGGTTCCACTTGGGCATGTGGCTGACCGTGTACGCGATCATGTCCGTCGTCAGCCGCAGTGAAGGCACGGGCGGGAAGACGTGCGTCCCCCGCGACAGGTACTCCTTCACGATGTCGTTCTGGGTCGTCCCCTGGAGCTGGGTGATGTCCGCACCGTGCTCCTCGGCGACGACCTGATAGAGCGCCAGCAGCCACATGGCGGTGGCGTTGATGGTCATCGAGGTGTTCATCTGCTCCAGGGGGATGTCCTGGAACAGCCGGCGCATGTCACCGACGTGCGAGACGGGGACGCCGACCCGGCCGACCTCGCCGCGGGCGAGGATGTGGTCGGGGTCGTAGCCGGTCTGTGTCGGCAGGTCGAACGCGACCGACAGCCCCGTCTGGCCCTTGGCGAGGTTGCGCCGGTACAGCTCGTTGGACGCCTCCGCGGTGGAGTGACCGGCGTAGGTGCGCATGAGCCACGGCCGGTCCTTCTGACGCTGACGCTCAGTCATCTGGAGACCTCAGACGTTCCGGAAGCGGTTGATGGCGTCGATGTGCTGGGCGCGCTTCTCCGCGTCACGCACCCCAAGACCCTCGCTCGGGGCGAGCGCCAGGACTCCGACCTTGCCCTGGTGGAGGTTGCGGTGCACGTCGTACGCGGCCTGCCCGGTCTCTTCGAGGGAGTACACCTTCGACAGCGTCGGGTGGATCTTGCCCTTCGCGATCAGTCGGTTGGCCTCCCAGGCCTCGCGGTAGTTGGCGAAGTGCGAGCCGATGATCCGCTTGAGGCTCATCCAGAGGTAGCGGTTGTCGTACTCGTGGTTGTAGCCCGAGGTCGAGGCGCAGGTGACGATGGTGCCGCCCTTGCGGGTGACGTACACGGAGGCGCCGAAGGTCTCGCGCCCCGGGTGCTCGAAGACGATGTCGACGTCCTCGCCACCGGTCAGCTCACGGATCCGCTTCCCGAAGCGCTTCCACTCCTTCGGGTCCTGGTGGTGCTCGTCCTTCCAGAACCGGTAGTCCTCGGCGCTGCGGTCGATGATCGCGTCGGCGCCCATCGCCCGGCAGATGTCCGCCTTCTGCTCGCTGCTGACGACACAGATCGGGTTGGCGCCGCCGGCCAGCGCGAACTGCGTGGCGTACGAGCCCAGTCCACCGCTCGCGCCCCAGATCAGGACGTTGTCGCCCTGCTTCATCCCGGCGCCGTTGCGGGAGACCAGCTGCCGGTAGGCGGTCGAGTTCACCAGGCCCGGAGCGGCGGCCTCCTCCCAGCTGAGGTGGTCCGGCTTGGGCATCAGCTGGTTGGACTTGACGAGCGCGATCTCGGCGAGCCCGCCGAAGTTGGTCTCGAAGCCCCAGATGCGCTGCTCCGGGTCGAGCATCGTGTCGTTGTGGCCGTCGGACGACTCCAGCTCGACGGACAGGCAGTGCGCGACGACCTCGTCACCCGGCTTCCAGGCGTTGACGCCGGGGCCGGTGCGCAGGACGACGCCCGCGAGGTCGGAACCGATGATGTGGTACGGCAGGTCGTGGCGCTTGGTGAGCTCGCTGAGCCGGCCGTAGCGCTCCAGGAAGCCGAACGTGGAGAGCGGCTCGAAGATCGAGGTCCAGACCGAGTTGTAGTTGACCGAGGAGGCCATCACGGCGACCAGGGCCTCGCCGGGGCCGAGTTCCGGCACGGGCACGTCGTCCAGGTGGATCGACTTGCGGGGGTCCTTGTCGCGGGTTTCGAGCCCGGCGAACATCTCCGTCTCGTCCTTGTGCACGGTGATCGCGCGGTAGGACTCGGGCAGCGGCAGGGCGGCGAAGTCGGCAGACGTGGCGGTCTGCGACTGAATCGCGTCCAGGATTTCCTTCACGGTGTTGCCTCCGGCGAATGGCGTCTTGAGGGAAGACGCTGAGGGGACGTCGGGGTGGTGTGGTGGTGAGGCGTGCCGTCGGTTCGGCGGGGTGGAGCTCGGCAGCGCTTTGTGGCGCGGAAGGGTGCCTGTGACGCAGGCGTCCGGGCGCGCTCGCCAATGGCTTGCGGGGACAGCCGGCGTACGTATGGTCTCTGCACGCCGGCCGCCCGGACACCTTCAACGTATGGCACGCCGTGTCACCTCGCAAGGCACGCAGTGCCAGAAAATGCGCTCAGGTGAAATCTTTACGTAACATGTGAGCGATGATCGATCAGATGGGCCCGGAAAAAGGCACAAAAAGGCCGGACGGGCTCAAATCGAGCCGGTCCGGCGATTGAGGACGAGCGGCGGCGTCGCGGTTCGGTGAGGGATACCGAGGTTCGCCGAGGGAAGGCCCCTACGACCGCTCGCGAAGAGCCTTCTCGATGGTCCGCATGACCTGGTCCAGCGGAGCGTCGACGCGGGCCACGGTCACCAGAACGTCCCCCTCGCTGAAGGAGGAAGCCGGCGCCCCCTGGGGCGCCACCTCGCGCCCGGCGCCGATCCCGGTCCCGAACGTCTTCCTGACGATCGCGAAGGCGTGGTCCAGCTGGGCCTCGACATCACCCTGAGCACCCGCTCGCAGCCAGCGCCGCAGCACGTGGTTGTGGGCGGTGACCACGGCGGACGCGGCGACCTCGGCCAGCAGCGGATCGTCGTTGGCGTCGTCGTCGTGGGCGTGCTCGTCGAAGTGGCCCAGCAGATAGCGGGTGAAGAGGCGTTCGTAGCGGGCCACCGAGGCGATCTCCGCCTCGCGCAGCGTCGGTACCTCGCGGGTGAGCTTGTAGCGCGAGACGGAGATCTCGGGCCGGGCCGCGTACATCTTCATGACTTCCTTGATGCCGCGGCACACCGTGTCCAGCGGATGCTCGTGCGCGGGCGCCGCGTTGAGCACCGCCTCCGCCCGGATCAGGGTGTCGTCGTGGTCCGGGAAGATCGCCTCTTCCTTGGAGCGGAAGTGCCGGAAGAACGTCCGTCGGGCCACCCCGGCCTGCGCGGCGATCTCGTCGACGGTGGTCGCCTCGTAGCCCTTGGTCGCGAACAGCTCCATGGCCGCGGCCGCCAGTTCGCGGCGCATCTTGAGCCGCTGCGCCGCTGCGCGACTGCCCGCGGCACTCTCCGGTGCGTCGGGCGCAGCTGATGTACGTGAGGACCTGGCGGGCTGGGACATGACCCGAACGTACTGCATGTGTGCAGGAGAGTGCGCATGTCCGGGGGTCCCCCCGCCCTCTGCGGGCGGGGGGCCGGCGGCCGGGCCGAGGAGTCCGCCCCAGTCGGCGGACTCCTCGTACCAGTCCTCGCGCGGCTCAGCGCCGGGCATATTCGCGGAAGCCGCGGCCCGTCTTGCGGCCGAGGCAGCCCGCGGCCACCAGGTGCTCCAGGAGCGGCGCCGGGGCCAGGCCCGGATCGCGGAACTCGCGGTGCAGCACCTTCTCGATGGCGAGGGAGACGTCGAGGCCGACGACGTCCAGGAGTTCGAAGGGCCCCATCGGATAGCCGCCGCCGAGCTTCATCGCGGCGTCGATGTCGTCCAGCGTCGCGTAGTGCTCCTGGACCATCTTGATCGCGTTGTTCAGGTACGGGAACAGCAGCGCGTTCACGATGAATCCGGCGCGGTCGCCGCAGTCCACCGGGTGCTTGCGGATCGTCGCGCAGACCTCGCGGACCGTCGCGTGCACGTCGTCCGTGGTCAGGACCGTGCGGACCACCTCGACGAGCTTCATCGCCGGAGCCGGGTTGAAGAAGTGCATGCCGATCACGTCCTGCGGACGCGAGGTGGCCCGGGCGCAGGCGACGACGGGCAGCGAGGAGGTGGTGGTGGCGAGGATCGCCCCCGGCTTGCAGACCTTGTCGAAGGTGGCGAAGAGCTGCTGCTTGATCTCCAGGTCCTCGGCGACGGCCTCCAGGGCGAGATCGACCTCGGCGAAGGCGTCGTACGAGCCCGCCGGGGTGATCCGGTCCAGGGTCTCCGCGGCCGCCTCGGCGGTCAGCCGGCCCTTGTCGACGGAGCGCGAAAGCGACTTGCCGATACGGACCTTGGCGGTCTGTGCCTTCTCCTCGCTGCGCGCGGCGAGGACGACCTCGTATCCGGCCTTGGCGAAGACCTCCGCGATTCCCGAGGCCATGGTGCCGGAGCCCGCGACACCGACCGAGCGCACCGTACGGCCCGTCGCCCGAGCCCCGCCGGCGAGCGGTGTCAGGGCGTCGGCGACGACGGTGGAGCTGCCCGGAGCCTCGTACGAGTAGAAGCCGCGGCCCGTCTTGCGGCCGGTCAGGCCCGCCTCGGTGAGCTGCTTGAGGACGGGAGCCGGCGCGTGCAGACGGTCGTGCGACTCCGCGTACATGGCCTCCAGGACCGTACGGGCGGTGTCGATACCGATCAGGTCCAGCAGCGCGAGCGGACCCATGGGCAGCCCGCAGCCGAGCTTCATCGCCGCGTCGATGTCCTCGCGGGAGGCGTACTTGGCCTCGTACATCGCGGCGGCCTGGTTGAGGTAGCCGAACAGCAGCCCGTCGGCGACGAAACCGGGGCGGTCACCGACCGCGACGGGCTCCTTGCCGAGTTCGATCGCCAGGTCGGTGACCGCGGCGACGGCCTGGGGCGCCGTGAGCACCGAGGAGACCACCTCGACCAGCCGCATCGCGGGCGCCGGATTGAAGAAGTGCAGGCCGAGCACGCGCTCCGGGCGGGCGGAGTCGGCCGCGAGCCGGGTGACCGAGAGGGCGTTGGTGCCGGTCGCGAGGATGGTCTCCGGGCGCACGATGTCGTCGAGCGCCCGGAAGACCTGCTGCTTGATGTCGTACGACTCCGGGGTCACCTCGATGACCAGGTCGGCGTCGGCCGCCGCCCGCAGGTCGGTGAAGGTGCGGAACCGGGCGAGGGCGTCGTCGCGCTCCTGCTCCGTGAGACGGCCGCGCTGCAGGGCACGGGCGGTGGAGGTTTCGAGCGCGGTGACGGCCTGGGCGGCCGCGGCCTCGCTGATGTCGATGCCGACGACCTCGCGGCCGGCCCGGGCGAGGACCTCGGCGATGCCGGTGCCCATCGTGCCGAGGCCGATGACGGCGACGGTCTTCAGCAAGGAGGGAGGGGTGTGGGACAGGGGAGTGGCCATCGCGGGACTCCAGGAAGAGGGTGACGACTGAGGGGCGCAGGCGGGTACGCCAACGGGCGCACACAGTGCGGTGGTTGCGGGTGTTACCGGGCTGACGAGCGCACACGCCCGGTGCCGTCCGAGGAGCGCCGGCGAACGCACGCCCCGCTGAACGGTGAGACCGACCGGCTCTGTCCCGGAGCCGTGTCGTACTGCGATACCTGAGGTACCGAACCGACTGCACTCGCGGCGGCTGCGTCACCAGGCCACCGCAAGCAGAACGCGAGTGGGTAACTCGCTCGTCTGAGCTTAACCCGCCAGTAACGAGCGCGCCAGCCCCTGAGTTTGTGATGTAGGTCCCGGCATCTCAGGGGCCCCTCTAGGCTCGGCGTCATGGACGAGGAGTTGCGATCACTCACGGAGCGTATACGCGGCGAGGCGGGAGGCTCGGCGGTCTGCGACCGGCTCCGGACGACCGAGGACCTCGATGAGCTGGCCGCCACGCTGACCGCTCCCGGACAGCCGCTGTGGGCCCGGGAGTTGGCCGCCTTCCGGCTCGGGACCGCCGGGGACCGGCGGGCCTTCGAGGCACTCGTCCTGCTCCTCAACCACCGCGACCCGCAGCGCTGCGCGTCCGCCGCGTACGCGCTGGCCCGGCTCGGCGATCCGCGCACCGCCCGGGCGGCGGCCGCGCTCGCCACCAACGAACTGCGGGTCGCGTACGCGCTGCATCCGGTCCGGCTCCTGGCGGAGCTGCGCGCACCCGAATCCGTACCCGCCCTCATCACCACGCTGCGGCGCAGGCTGCGCCCCCACGACCCCTACCGCAGGGTCGCGCTCGCGTGCGTCGAGGGACTCGGTGCCCTGGGCGACCCACAAGCAAGGCCCGTACTCACCGATGCCCTGGCCCATCCCACACTCGCGGAGGCGGCGGTCCACGCACTGGCACGTCTGCCGCGGCCGTAGCGGTGGCGGACGGTTCGGCGCGCCCGGACTGCCGCTTCTGTAGCCGAAGCTGAACGGATTCGGCTCCTCCGGCCACGGCGGCCGCGCCTGCCGCAGCCGCGGCGAACGGGTTCTCGCGTCCCGGGGCCGTGCCGCTCAGCCCGGCCCGGAGCCGACCGCTGGGCGTGCATAGCGCACCTCGGGGACCGCGACGCCGTCCACCTCGAAGGGCACCTCCGCGCCGTCCGGCCGGAAGCCCGCCCGCTCGTAGAAGCGGCGGGCCCGGGTGTTCCCCTTGAGGACCCACAGGAGCACGCGCGGACGGCCGGCGGCTGCGCACCGGCCGGCGGACTCCGCGAGCAGCGCCCGGCCCGCCCCGGCTCCGACGTGGTCGGGATGGACGTAGATCGCGTACAACTCGGCGTCGTCCGTGGTCGATTCACCGTCCCGGTACGGCCCGTGGCAGGCCCAGCCGATCACCTCGCCGCCCGCCTCGGCGACGAGGTTCACGACGCCGGCCTCGCTCTGCCGGAAGAACGCGAGCCGCCGCTCCGCGTCCCGCTCCACGCTGAGCGCGTCGAGGTACGGCTGCGGTATCAGTCCCCGGTACGCGGTCTGCCAGCCGCGGATGCGGATCTCGGCCACCCTGGGACAGTCCTCGGAAGTCATCTCCCGGATGCGCGGACCGCTCACTCGCTCACGACCGCGTAGGCCTCGATCTCCATCAGGAACTCGGGGCGGACCAGCGCGGCGACCTGGACCGCTGACGCGGCGGGCAGGCGATCGGGGGAGAGGTGGGCGTCGCGGGCCGCGCGGATCGCGGGCATGTGGGCCATGTCCGTGACGAAGAAGGTGAGCTTGACGACGTCGTCGAACGTCGCGCCGGCCGCGGCCAGGCAGCGGCGCAGGTTCTCGAAGACCTGACGGGCCTGCGCCGCCGGGTCGCCCTCGCCGACGAGCTTGCCGTCCTCGTCCAGGGCGAGTTGGCCGGACACGGCCACGAAGCGGCCCGTGCCCATGACGACGTGGGTGTACGCGGCGGCGGGGGCGACCCCGTCGGGGGCGGGAATGCGGATCAGCTCGCTCATGCGTCCATGGTGGACCACGGGTCCGATAACGCCCCCGACGGGTGAGGCCTGCACCGGCCGTACGGCCGGGAGTTCAGCCCCGGAAGCCGAGCATCCCGTGCAGGAACGAGCCGCGTGAGGCGGTGGACGCCTTGGTGCTCAGCGGCTTCGGCTCGGGCAGCCGCTTGCACACCGCGTCGGTCTCGCCGCCGCCGCGCGGCACCGTGCCGTCGGTCAGATACGCCGCCAGGTACTTGTCCAGGCAGGCGTTCCCGCTCAGGGTGATCCCGTGGTTCCCGCCGCCCTGCTCGACCACCAGGCTGGAGCCGCGCAGTTGGTCGTGGACGGTGACGCCGCCCTGGTAGGGCGTGGCCGCGTCGTTCGTCGCCTGGAAGAGCAGCGTCGGCGGCAGCGCGTCGTTGGCGATGTCCACCGTCCGCAGCGAGTCCGTCGGCCAGAAGGCACAGGGTGCGTTGTACCAGGCGTTGTTCCAGGTCATGAAGGGAGCCTGCTCGTACACCGCCCAGTTGTCCTTGCGCCACTGCTCCCAGTCCCGCGGCCAGGAGGTGTCCCGGCACTGCACCGAGGCGTAGACGCTGTAGCCGTTGTCGGCCGCGGAGTCGACCGCGCCGAGGCTCTTGTACGCCGCGACGAGCGGGCCGTCCTTCTTGCCGTTCACATAGGACGCGAAGGCCTGCGCGAGACGGGGCCAGTATCCGTCGTAGTACCCGCCGGGGATGAAGGTGTCCTCCAGCTCGGAGGCGCCGACCTGCTGCTGCGCGGGCTTCTTGGCGAGGGCCGCGCGCATCTTGTACCACTTGGCCTCGACCCCGGCCGGGTCGGTGCCGAGGCGGTACGTGCTGTGGTGCCGGGCGATCCATGTCATGAAGGCCCGGTGCCGGTCGTTGAAAGCGCGGTCCTGCTGGAGGTTGTCGTCGTACCACACACCCGTGGGGTCGACGATGGAGTCCAGCACCAGGCGGCGGACCCGGTCCGGGTGGAGCTTGGCGTACACGGCGCCCAGATAGGTGCCGTACGAGTACCCGAAGTAGTTGATCCGCGCGGCCCCGAGCGCGAGCCGGATCGCCTCGATGTCCTCGGCCGCGCTGACCGTGTCGATGTACGGCAGCAGCTTCGCGTACTTGGTGCCGCACGCCTCGGCGAAGGCCCGGGCGCGGTTGAGGTTGGCCTTCCAGCCGGCCCGGGTGAGCGGCACGGTGTCCGGGCGGACCGGCGTGAAGTGCCCCGGCCGGCAGTTCAGGGCGGGCCTGCTCGCGCCGACGCCGCGCGGGTCGAAGCCGATGACGTCGTACTGCGCCGCCACCTTCTTCGGCAGCGAGGAGGCCACGAAACCGGCCAGCCGCAGACCGCTGCCACCGGGCCCGCCCGGGTTGACCAGCAGCGGCCCCTGGTAGGTCGTCGCAGTGTGCGGCACCCGGGACAGGGCGAGCGTGATGCGCTCGCTGTACGGGTTCGTGTGGTCCAGGGGCACCTTCAGGGACGCACACTGGAGCGTCGGATAGTCGCTGGTGCCGCACTTCTTCCAGGTGAGGTGCGCCGGGTCGGCGGTGCGGGTGGTGCGCGGTGCGGTCGCGGCACCGGCGCGCGCGTCGGCGGGGGTCGAGGTGACCATCCCGGCCAGCACGGCGGCGGTACCGCACAGAGCGGCTGCGCGTCTCTTCATGGGGCCTCCCAGGCGGAGGACGTGGGCCGTGCACACCACGGCCTTCGCCGCATCGTCCCGGGGAGGACGCCCGGAAGAACTCGTTCTGATCAGACTTGACCCGATTGAGCGGCGCGATGCGCTCGGATGCCGTCAGAGCGGCCTCGGACCTCGTCAGAGCAGCGTCAGCTGAGTCGGTCCCGCCGGAGCCGGTTCCGGCGCGGTGATCCTGCGGGACATGCCCGCGCGCGTGGGGCCGATGCCGTACTCCCGGGCCAGCTCGTGGACCTGACGGGTGATCCGGCGCTGGTACCACTTCGGTGCATACGCGCCCTCCGCGTACAGGCGCTCATAGCGGCGCACCAGATGTGGGTGGTGGTGCCCGAGCCAGGCCATGAACCACTCCCGGGCGCCGGGCCGCAGATGCAGCACGAGCGGGGTCACGGAGGACGCCCCGGAGGCCGCGATCGCCCGCACGGTGGCGCGCAGTTGGTCGGGGTGATCGCCCAGGAAGGGGATCACCGGGGCCATCAGGACCCCGCAGTCGATGCCGTGCTCGCTGAGCGTGCTGACGACGTCCAGGCGGCGCTCCGGCGCGGGTGTGCCCGGCTCGACGGTGCGCCACAGCTCCGTGTCCGTGAAGCCCACGGAGACGGAGATCCCGACGTCGGTGATCTCGGAGGCCTGCTTCAGGAGGTCGAGATCGCGCAGGATCAGCGTGCCCTTCGTCAGGATGGAGAAGGGGTTCGCCTGGTCGCGCAGGGCGGCGATGATGCCGGGCATCAGCCGGTAGCGGCCCTCGGCCCGCTGGTAGCAGTCCACGTTGGTGCCCATCGCGATGTGGTCGCCGTGCCAGCGGCGCGAGGCGAGCTGGCGGCGCAGCACCTCGGGGGCGTTGACCTTGACCACGATCTGGGAGTCGAAGTCGAGCCCCGTGTCGAGGTCCAGATAGCTGTGGGTCTTGCGGGCGAAGCAGTACACGCACGCGTGCGTGCAGCCCCGGTACGGATTGACCGTCCATTCGAAGGGCATCCGTGACGCCCCCGGCACCCGGTTCACGATCGACCGGGCCCGGATCTCGTGGAAGGTGATGCCACGGAACTCAGGGGTGTCGAACGTACGGGTGGTCACCGCGTCCGCGCCGAACAGCGCGGCGTCCCGGGCGCGGTCCCCGGCGGGGTCCACTGTGAGGTTCTCCCAGCGCATGAGGCCTCCTCGATAGCACTGACCACAGAATAGAACACATGTTCCCTTGATCGTGCGAGCCTCTTTTTCCGCACCCGGTACCGACCCCGATTTGGGCGGCTCGGGCGCCGGGTGGTTGGCTGACGGCACACCCCGAAGAACCAAGTGCTGGAGGAAGTCAATGGCGCAGGTCGAGGCCACTACGGAACGGGTCGTCGCGGCGGACGCGGAGGCGGTGTTCGACGCCCTGGCGGACTACAGCGGCACGCGCGCGAAGCTGCTGCCCGAGCACTTCAGCGAGTACGAGGTGCGCGAGGGCGGCGACGGGGAGGGCACCCTCGTCCACTGGAAGCTCCAGGCCACCAGCAAGCGCGTCCGCGACTGCCTCCTGGAGGTCAGCGAGCCGACCGACGGCGAGCTCGTCGAGAAGGACCGCAACTCCTCGATGGTCACCACCTGGCGGGTCACCCCGGCCGGCGAGGGCAAGGCGCGCGTCGTCGTCACCACCGTCTGGAACGGCGCCGGCGGCATCGGCGGGTTCTTCGAGCGCACCTTCGCGCCCAAGGGGCTCGCCCGGATCTACGACGCGGAGCTCGCCAAGCTCGCCGCCGAGGTCGAGAAGTAGCGGTGGTCGCCCAGCTCGCCGCCGGGGTCGAGAAGTAACCGGGCGGTGACTCGGAACTGGTCTTCCGAGGCTCGGAGTTGGCCCTCCGGGCGACTTTCGAACTCACCGTTTCGAGTGGTTTTCAGTGCGGCTCCGTTGTACGCCGTAGGGCTCCGACCGGCGGTTACGTCCGCTCGGCCGGGGTGAGTGGCGACTCGTCGCGCTTGCTCCCAGTTGTCGCGTAATGCGAGAAATGGGCGGCGCAGGCGCGACGAGGGGAGCGGTACGTGGGCGGGACGACGCTGGTGGAGATCGAGCAGGAGGCGGCTCCCGTCGCCGGCCTGCCACCCAGGGACCCCGCACCGGGCGGGCCGGCCCTCAGCCCCCGCCGGATCCGCCTGGTCTTCATCGGGCTCATGCTCGCGCTGCTCCTCGCGGCGCTCGAGCAGATGATCGTGGCCACCGCCCTTCCGAAGATCGTCGGTGAGCTGCACGGCCTGGACAAGATGTCCTGGGCGATCACCGCCTACCTCCTCACCTCCACGGTCGGACTGCCCGTCTACGGCAAGCTCGGCGACCTCTATGGGCGCAAGGGCGTCTTCCAATTCGCGATCGTCGTCTTCGTCATCGGCTCCGCGCTCGCCGGGCGGGCGCAGAGCATGGACCAGCTGATCGCCTTCCGCGCCGTGCAGGGTGTCGGCGCGGGCGGTCTCATGATCGGCGTGCAGGCGATCATGGCGGACATCGTGCCGCCGCGGGAGCGCGGCCGCTTCATGGGCCTCATCGGTGCCGCGTTCGGCCTCGCCTCGGTCGCGGGCCCGCTCCTGGGCGGCTATTTCACCGACCACCTCTCCTGGAGGTGGTGCTTCTACATCAACGTGCCCTTCGGTCTGGTCACGCTGGCCGTCGTCACCGTCGTGCTCAAACTCCCCAAGCCCACCGCCAAGGCGCGCCTCGACGTGCTCGGGGTGCTGCTGCTCGCCGCCGCCTCCACCTGCCTGGTGCTGCTCACCAGCTGGGGCGGCACCGAGTACGCGTGGGGCTCACGCGTCATCCTGGGGCTCGGCGCGGGCGCGGTCGCCGCGGCACTGCTCTTCCTCGTCGCCGAGCGCTTCGCGCCCGAACCCCTCATCCCGCTGCGGCTGTTCAGGGACGGCGTCTTCAACGTCACGGCGCTCGTGGGCCTGGTCATCGGCATCGCCCTGTTCGGGGCCGCCAGTTACCTCCCGACCTTTCTCCAGATGGTCGACGGGGCCTCGGCCACCGAGTCCGGTCTGCTGATGCTGCCCATGATGGGCGGCATCGTCGGCGCCTCGGTGATCTCCGGGCAGCTCATCAGCCACACCGGCCGCTACAAGATCTACCCGGTCCTCGGCAGTGCCCTGGCCGCCCTCGGCATGTGGCTCCTGTCGCGGCTGGAGGCCGACACCCCCCGGCTGCACTACAGCATCTGGATGGCCGTACTCGGCGCCGGCATCGGCATGGTCATGCCGGTCCTGGTGCTCGCCGTGCAGAACTCCGTGCGCCCGGCCGACCTCGGCACCGCGACCAGCGCCAACAACTACTTCCGGCAGATCGGCGGCAGCGTCGGCGCGGCGGTCTTCGGCACCCTCTTCGCGAACCGGCTCGCCGACGCGCTCGAAAAGCGCCTCCCCACGCGCGCGGGTGAGGCGCTTCCGGACCCCGAGTCCATCACCCCGCAGCTCGTCCACACGATGCCCGCCGCGCTGCGCGACGGCTACATCCAGGCATACACCGACGCCATGCCGCGGATCTTCCTCTACCTGGTGCCGGTGCTCGTCCTCGGCCTGCTCATCGCCTTCTTCCTCAAGGAGAAACCGCTGGTGTCCCACAACGCCCCCGCCGAGTCCGCACCCCTCACCCAGGTCCCCCAGGCGCGGTCGTACGCCGCCGGGGTCCCCGTCTGCGGCACGGTGCAGCACCCGGACGGCACCGTCGTACCGCGCGCCGCGCTCACCCTCATCGACGTGGCGGGCCGGCAGATCGGGAGGGGCGCCAGCGCCGAGGACGGGCGGTACGCGCTGTCCACGCCCGGCTCGGGGGCCTACGTCCTGATCGCCGCGGCCGGCGGCCACCAGCCGCAGGCGGTGTCGGTGACCGTCGGGGAACGCCCGGTGGAACTGGACGTGGTGCTCGGTGGCGCCGGGCGCCTGGCCGGCAGCGTGCTGACCGCCGACGGCACCCCCGTACGGGAGGCCATCGTCACCCTCACCAACGTCCACGGCGAGGTCGTGTCCACCACCCGCAGCGGACGCGAAGGGGGCTATGTGATCACCGAGTTGGTCGCGGGCGAGTACACCCTGGCCGCGAGCGCGCCCGCGTTCCGCCCGACCGCGCTGCCCGTCACGGTGCAGGCCGCGCGGGAGACCCGCCAGGACATCGAACTCGCCGGTGGTGCGGTGCTGCGCGGCACGGTACGGGCGGGCGGCGGGCGGCCCGTCGAGGACGCGCGCGTGACGCTCCTCGACGCCGCCGGCAACGTCGTGGACACGCTCACGACCGGCAGTGACGGAACGTTCCGGTTCGTCGACCTCTCGTCGGGCGAGTACACCGTGATCGCCGCCGGATATCCGCCGGTTGCCACTGTGCTGCAAGTGGCCGGAGGGGGCAGGACGGAACGCGATCTCCAACTGGGGCACGAGGACTGACCGTTGCTCCGGGTGCCTGCTCAGGGCGGCCGTCACCCACCGCCGGATCCGCTCCCGTCGGAGGGAATTCGAGCATTGGCGCACATCGCAACCGGCCATCGCCGTACCGTGAGACGACGACGCAGATCTTGCGGATCCGTGGGGAGAGAGGGCCTGAGCCATGGACCGTGGCACCGAAACCGGCGCCCACACCGGCTCCGCGGCCGGAGCGGACACCACGGCGCGGACCGGCGCTGCCGGGCGCATTCCGCTGGCCGTGGTCGTCGTGGACCGCGAGGGCCTGGTGTCCCACTGGAGCACGGGCGCACGGCGCCTGTTCGGTGCCGCCAGGGAGGACGCGCTCGGCCGGCCCGCCGTCGACCTGCTCCCCGTCTCCGGCGCCCTTCCCGGGGACGACGACTCCGCAACACTCCTGGACGCCTACGGCCCCTACGACGTGTTCGACGGACTGGGCCCCGGCCTGGAGTCCTCGCTGGGCGGCCGCGCCTCCTACCCGGCCGCGGGCCGGGCCCGGATCTCCGGTCCCCAGCAGGAGCGGCTGGACATCCTGTGGTGGGCCTACCCGCTGGTCGGCCCCGGACCCGCACGGCTGCTGGTGCTCGCCGCGGACGCGGCCCGCCTCCAGGCCGTTCGCGGCTACGACGACGAGATCGTCGAACGCATCGCCCCCGGCTTCGCCCGCTACACCGAACTGCCCGGTCCTGACGAACTCGCCAAACGGCTGCCCGAGATCCTGCCGAACATGGGACCGGAGCTGAGCAGCCGTATCGTCTCGCAGGTCCTCGAACTCGGTTATCCCGTACTGGAGTTCAGCCAGTACGACCGGGTGCCCGTGACCCCGGACTGGGGAGTGCCGCGCCGTCCGGGCCGGCAACGGTCCACGGCCCGGATCCAGACGTCGGCCCAGCCGGTCGTGCCCCTGGGCGCCGAGCACGACCTGGAGTACGCGGCGGTCCGCGAGCGGCTGGAGTTCCTCAACGAGGTCAGCACCGGCATCGGTTCCTCGCTCGACCTGGGTGAGACCATCCGTGAGGTCACCAGCGCCGCCGTGCCGCGCTTCGCCGACTTCGCGGGTACGCACCTGCGCGCGGCGGTGCTCGCCGGCGAGGGGTTCCCGGACGGCCCGCCGGACGTCACCACCGTCTGGCACCGCGTCTGGGTGGAGCACAACGACGAACCCGGCCGCTGGGACGACACCGTGCCGGTCGGCGAGGCCATCGCCTTCCCCGAACACACGCCGTTCTTCCAGTGCATGAGCACCGGAGAGCCGGTGCTCATCCCGCGGATCAGCGAGGAGCTGGCGAACCGCATCTCCGGAGAGTTCGAGAAGCGCGATCTGCGCCCGCTCATCAGCGACCGCTCGATGCTGATCGTCCCGCTCAAGGCCCGCAACGTGGTACTCGGCTTCATGGTGCTGATGCGCCGCAGTGACCGTGCGGCCTTCGACGGCATGGACCGCACGACGGGCGCCGAACTCGCCGCCCGCGCGGGCCTGGTGCTCGACAACGCCCGCATGTACACCTACCAGGAGAACGTCGCCGAGACCCTCCAGGACAGCATGCTGCCCCAGGTGGCGCCGCGGATGGCCGGCTGCGACATCGCGACGCGCTATCTGCCCGGCGCCCGGCTCGGCCGGGTCGGCGGCGACTGGTTCGACACGATCAAATTGCCCGGCTCGCGCACCGCCTTGGTCGTCGGCGACGTCATGGGTCACGGGCTCAACTCCGCTGCGATGATGGGGCAGTTGCGGACGGCCGTGCAGACCATGGCCACCATGGAGACCCCGCCCGCCCAGCTGCTGCGCAACCTCGACGACCTGGCCCGGCGGCTCGGCGAGAACTACCTCGCGACCTGTCTGTACGCGGTGTACGACCCGATCCGCGCGGAACTGCAGCTGTCCAACGCCGGACACATCCCGCCCGTACTGGTGCGTGCCGAGGACGGCAGCAGCGAGCTGCTGGACCTGCCGACCGGCGCTCCCATCGGCGTCGGTGGGGTTCCCTTCGAGACCGCGGTGGTGCGAGTCGCCCCCGGGGACCGGCTCGTGCTGTGCACCGACGGACTGGTGGAAGTGCGCGGAGCCGACATCGGTGAGGGCCTCGCCGCGCTCTGCGAGTCCGCGGCCCACCCCGCCGCCTCCATGGACGACGCCTGCGACACCATCATCCGCGCCCTCAACCCCAGCGGCGGACGCAAGGACGACGTGGCCCTGCTCATGGCCCGGCTCAACGGCGTCCCGGGCGGGGATGTGGCCGAGTGGCGGCTGCCGCGCGAGGCCGCCGAGGTGGCCCACGCCCGGCGGCTCGTCCGCGGCCGGCTGCGCGCATGGGGCCTGGACGCCGCGGTGGAGACGGCGGAACTGCTGGTCAGCGAGGTCGTCACCAATGCCGTACGGCACGGCTCGGGTGAGAGCGTCGGGCTGCGACTGGTCCGCACCGACGCGCTGCTGTGCGAGGTCACCGACGACGAGCCCGGCCTGCCCGCGCTGCTCGGCGCGGGCGTGTACGACGAGTCGGGCCGCGGACTGCGTGTGGTCAGCCGCCTGGCGCGGGAGTGGGGCGCCAGTGCCTCCGGACACCACAAGACGGTGTGGTTCGAGCAGGCCCTGACACCCGGCGGGCGTCACTCCTGACGCCTCAGGGGGCGTCCGGGGCGCGCGGGGGCGCACCGGCGCGCGCGGGCTCGAATTTCCGGTGAAGGAAGACGATTCCCCCTTGCCGCGCACCCGGCGGTCGCGATATCCCGATCATGACGCCGACCCCCGGGAGCACGCATGAACGTCTCGCAGGATTACCGGAACGCTTGGGAGAGCTACTGGCAGGAGACCTCCGATGCGCCCGGAGAGGCGATCTGGGACTCGGCTCCCGCCCTCGCCTCGGTGCCGCACACCGAGTTACTCCTGCCCCATGCGGACGCCGCGCGCACCATCGTCGACCTCGGCTGCGGCAACGGCACCCAGACGCGCTACCTCGCCACCCGCTTCGCGCACGCCGTCGGCGTCGACCTGTCGCACGCCGCCGTCGACCACGCCCGCCGCGCCGCCGAGGAGGACGGCAGCGCCGCCGAGTTCCAGCAACTGGACCTCACGGACAGCGAGGCGGTACGCGCCCTGCACTCCCGGCTCGGCGACAGCCATGTCTACATGCGGGCCGTCATCCACCAGAGCGAGCCGCACGCCCGGGTCGCGGTGGCAAGCGCGGTCGCCGAGCTCATCGGCGCGCAGGGCCGGGCCTTCGTCGTGGAACTGACCTCGGCCTCACGCCAGGTCCTGCAACGGGCTGCGGAAGGCCCGGCGGGCCCGCCGCCCAAGCTGCGCCGGGTCTTCCACCACGGTCTGAAGCCCGCCGACGCCGCGGACGAAGAGATTCCGCGCCTGCTGCGCGAGGTCGGTCTGACGATCCTCGACAGCGGTGACACGGCCCTGCCGCAGACCGAGTACATGGCGGACGGCACCCGTATCGACCTGCCCGCACGCTGGTTCGTCCTGGCGGGGCGCGACACGACCGGGTGAGGAGTTATCCACAGGTCTGTTCCCCGCTCGACGGATGCGCGTACGGTTTCGAGGCATGAAGATCCTCATCAGCGCCGACATGGAGGGCGCCACGGGTGTGACCTGGCCGGCCGACGTGCTGCCGGGCACACCGCAGTGGGAGCGGTGCCGCTCGATGTTCACCTCCGACGTCAACGCCGCCGTGCTCGGTTTCTTCGACGGCGGCGCCGACGAGGTGCTGATCAACGAGGCGCACTGGTCGATGCGGAATCTCCTCCTGGAGCAGCTGGACGAGAGAGCGGAGATGCTGACCGGCCGGCACAAGTCGCTGTCCATGGTGGAGGGCGTGCAGCACGGAGACGTGGACGCCATCGCCTTCGTCGGCTATCACGCGGGCGCCGGCATGGAGGGCGTCCTCGCGCACACCTACCTCGCCAACTCGATCACCGGCGTGTGGGTCAACGGCGTCCGGGCCAGCGAGGGCCTGCTCAACTCCCATGTCGTCGCGGAGTACGGGGTGCCGGTCGTCCTGGTCACCGGCGACGACGTGGCCTGCGAGGACGCGCTCGGGTACGCGCCCGGGGCACTGAAGGTCGCCGTCAAGGACCACGTGTCGCGCTACGCGGCGGTGTGCCGGACCCCGGGGCGCACCGCCGCCGACATCCGCGCGGCGGCCAAGGAGGCGGCGGCGCTCGCCGTGCGGCACGAGCCGGTCAGGGGCGGCCCGTTCACCGTGGCCCTGGAGTTCGACGCCGAGCATCTCGCCATGGCCGCCACCGTCGTGCCGGGTGTCGCGCGCACCGGCGAGCGGAAGGTGGCGTACACCAGCGAGACCATGTACGAGGGCATCCGCGCCTTCAAAGCGGTCACCACGATCGTCTCGGCCGCGGTGGAGGAGCAGTATGGCTGAGCACACGGCGGGGCAGGCGGCTCCCGGGGCGGCCGACCGGATCGGCGGACAGTCACTCGACGAGGTCGTCCGGTTCACCTCCGACCTCATCCGCATCGACACCACCAACCGGGGCGGCGGGGACTGCCAGGAGCGCCCGGCCGCCGAGTACGCCGCCGAGCGCCTCGCCGAAGCGGGCCTGGAGCCCACGCTCCTGGAGCGCACCCGGGGCCGGACGAACGTCGTCGCACGCATCGAGGGCACCGACCCCTCGGCCGACGCCCTGCTGGTGCACGGTCATCTGGACGTGGTGCCCGCCCGGGCCGAGGACTGGAGCGTGCATCCGTTCTCCGGGGAGATCCGCGACGGAGTGGTCTGGGGCCGCGGCGCGGTCGACATGAAGAACATGGACGCGATGATCCTCGCGGTCGTCCGCCGGTGGGCCAGGGACGGCGTCCGGCCCCGGCGCGACCTGGTGATCGCGTTCACCGCCGACGAGGAGGCCAGCGCCGAGGACGGCTCGGGTTTCCTGGCCGACCGGCACCCCGGGCTCTTCGAGGGCTGCAGCGAAGGCATCAGCGAGTCGGGGGCGTTCACGTTCCACGACGGCGCCGGCAGAGAGCTCTACCCGATCGCGGCGGGCGAGCGCGGCACCGGCTGGCTCAAGCTCACCGCGCGCGGCCGGGCCGGCCACGGCTCCAAGGTGAACCGCAGCAACGCGGTCACCCGGCTGGCCGCCGCCGTCGCCCGCATCGGCGCCCACGAGTGGCCGCTTCGGCTCACCCCCACCGTGCGCGCCGCACTCACCTCACTCGCCGCGGTGTACGGCATCGACGGCGACCTGGAGGACGTCGACGCGCTGCTGACGAAGCTGGGCCCCGCCGCCGCGCTCGTCGAGCCGACCGTCCGCAACAGCGCCAACCCGACCATGCTGGAAGCCGGTTACAAGGTCAATGTCATTCCCGGGGAGGCCGTGGCATACGTGGACGGCCGGTTTCTGCCCGGTGGCGAGGACGAGTTCCGCACGACTCTTGACCGGCTCACCGGTCCCGACGTGGAGTGGGAGTTCCACCACCGCGAGGTGGCACTCCAGGCGCCGGTGGACTCGGCGACGTACGCGAGGATGCGCGCGGCCGTCGAGGAGTTCGCGCCCGAGGGGCATGTGGTGCCGTACTGCATGTCGGGCGGCACGGACGCGAAGCAGTTCTCGCGCCTCGGCATCACCGGATACGGGTTCGCGCCGCTCAGACTTCCGGAGGGCTTCGACTACCAGGCCCTCTTCCACGGGGTCGACGAACGTGTCCCAGTCGAGGCGCTGCACTTCGGCGTCCGTGTCCTCGACCGATTTCTGCGCACGGCCTAGCGAAGTGGGGGACATGGTGCAGACCCTGGCGTACGGTGCGTGGCCTTCGCCCATCGACGCGGCGCTCGCCGCCGCGCACGACGGGCGGCCCGAGTTCGTCGGCTTCGTGGGGGAGGAGGCGTGGTGGACGGAGCCACGCCCCACCGAGAGCGGCCGCCGCACACTCGTCCGCAGACGGGCGGACGGCGCGGAGGAATCACTGCTCCCCGCCCCGTGGAACGTACGCAGCCGGGTCATCGAGTACGGCGGGCAGCCGTGGGCCGGGATCATGCGCCCGGCCGGACCCCTGGTCGTCTTCGTCGACTTCGCCGACCAGCGGCTGTACGGGTACGAACCCGATGCCGCCGACGCGCGGCCACGTCCGCTCACGCCCGTCTCCTCCGTGGGCGGCGGGCTGCGCTGGGTGGACCCTCAGCTGCGGCCCGAGCGCGGCGAAGTGTGGTGCGTCCTGGAGGAGTTCACGGGGGAGGGTTCCACGGACGTGCGGCGGGTCGTCGCCGCGGTGCCGCTGGACGGCTCGGCCGCCGAGGACCGGGACGCGGTCCGTGAACTCACCGGTGACGAGCACCGGTTCGTCACCTGCCCCCGTCTCTCGCCGGACGGGCGGCGCGCCGCCTGGCTCGCCTGGGACCACCCGCGCATGCCGTGGGACGGCACGGAGCTGGTCGTCGCCGAGGTCGCCGAGGACGGCACCCTGCACGAGGCACGCACTGTCGCGGGCGGCCCCGAGGAGTCCATCGCCCAGGTCGACTGGGCGGCCGACGGCAGCCTGCTCTGCGCCGGCGACCGCACCGGCTGGTGGAATCTGTACCGGATCGGGGACGACGGCCGTCGGACCGCCCTGTGCAGCCGTGCGGAGGAGTTCGGCGGACCGCTGTGGCGGATCGGGCAGCGCTGGTTCGCGCCGCTGGACGGCGGCCTGATCGCGGTCGTGCACGGCCGGGGTGCCACCACGCTCGGCATACTCGACCCCGAGACCGGCGAGGTGGTGGACGCGGCCGGACCCTGGACGGAGTTCACCCCGACGCTCGCCACGCACGGCACCCGGGTCCTCGGCATCGGCGCCAGCCCCCGCAGCGCGTACGAGGTCGTCGAGCTGGACGCCCGCACCGGCCGCGCCCGCGTGATCGGCGCCGGGCACGACGACCCGGTGGACCCCGCGTACTACCCCGAACCGCAGATCCGCACCTTCACCGGCCCAGCCGGCCGTGACATCCACGCCCACATCTATCCGCCCCACCACCCGGACCATGTCGCGCCGGGCGACGAGCTCCCGCCGTACGTCGTGTGGGCGCACGGCGGTCCGACGAGCCGCGCGCCGCTGGTCCTCGACCTGGAGATCGCCTACTTCACCTCGCGCGGCATCGGTGTCGCCGAGGTCAACTACGGCGGTTCGACCGGGCACGGCCGGGAGTACCGCAACCGGCTGCGCGAGCAGTGGGGCGTGGTCGACGTGGAGGACTGCGCGGCCGTCGCGCTCGCGCTGGCGGAGGAGGGCACCGCGGACCGCGCCCGGCTCGCCATCCGCGGGGGCAGCGCGGGCGGCTGGACGACGGCCGCCTCTCTCGCGGCCACCGACGTCTACGCCTGCGGCACGATCCTCTATCCCATCCTCGACCTCAGGGCATGGGGTTCGGGAGAGACCCACGACTTCGAGTCGCAGTATCTGGAGACGCTGGTCGGGCCGCTCGCCGAGGTGCCGGGCCGGTACGCCGAGCGTTCGCCCGCCGCGCACGCCGACCGCATCACCGCGCCCTTCCTGCTCCTCCAGGGCCTCGACGACGTCATCTGCCCGCCCGCGCAGTGCGAGCGGTTCCTCGCCGGACTGGAGGGCGAGGGGCGGCGCGTCGCGCACGCCTACATCGCCTTCGAGGGCGAGGGCCACGGCTTCCGCCGGGCCGACACGATGGTGCGGGTGCTGGAGTCCGAACTCTCCTTGTACGCCCAGGTCTTCGGACTGAATCCGCCGGGTATCCCCACTCTGGAGCTGCTGAAGTGAAGCCCCTGACCCGTCCCGCACGCCTCGCACCCGGCGCCCGGGTCGCCGTCGTCGCACCCAGCGGTCCCGTTCCCGAGGAGCGGCTGGAGGCGGGCCTCGACCTGCTGCGGGGCTGGGACCTCGACCCGGTCGTGGCCCCCCATGTCCTGGACCGGCACGCCGAGTTCGACTACCTCGCGGGGACCGACGCCCACCGGGCCGCCGACTTCCAGGCCGCCTGGTGCGACCCGGACGTGGCCGCCGTCTTCTGTGCCCGTGGCGGATACGGCGTGCAGCGCATGGTCGACCTCCTCGACTGGGACGCGATCGCGGCGGCCGGCCCCAAGGTGTTCCTGGGCTTCAGCGACATCACGGCGCTGCACGAGGCATTCGCGGCGCGCGTCGGTCTGGTCACCCTGCACGGGCCGATGGCGGCCGGCATCGACTTCCTCAAGAACGCGCGGGCGCAGGAGCATCTGCGGGCGACGCTCTTCGAGCCGGAGACGGTCCGCACCATCGTCGCGCCCGGCGGCGGCAGCGCGCTCGTGCCGGGGCAGGCCCGGGGCGTCCTGCTCGGCGGCTGTCTTTCGCTGCTCGCCGCGGAGCTGGGCACCCCGTACGCCCGGCCGAGTGCGCGGGGCGGGCTGCTCTGCCTGGAGGACGTGGGCGAGGAGGCGTACCGCCTGGACCGGTATCTCACCCAGCTCCTGCGCGCGGGCTGGTTCGACGGGGTCGCCGGGATCCTGCTCGGCTCCTGGGTGGACTGCTCGCCCTCCGCGCAGGTGCGGGCCCTGCTGGCCGACCGGCTCGGCGGGCTCGGGGTGCCGGTCGTGGAGGAGTTCGGCTTCGGGCACGGCGAGGGGGCGCTGACGATTCCGTTCGGGGTGGCGGCCGAACTGAACGCGGTCGCGGGCACGTTGACGCTGGAGGAGCCCGCGCTGGCCTGAGCCGCAGCACCCGGAAAGGTATAGGGGGCAGCCCGGAACACGACGAGGGCGCCCCGGGGGCGGCCCAAGGGCGAGACAGGGCATGTTCGCTGAGGGTCCGTCAGGAAACCCGCGACACGGAGATTGACCCGCGTCTGGACACGCGTCACAACGCGATTACCATCCGCTACATAACGGTCGGTATCCGGGTGGTCCTCAGTGTGGAGGTCTTCGTGTCCCGTCGCTCTCGTGTGCGCAGATGCCGTGCCCCGCTCGCTCTCTTCCTCGGCGCCGCGCTCACGGCGCCGCTCGCGCTCGCCGCGCCCGCCGCGGCGACCGGGCCGTACAGCGTCACGCCGCTGAAGTTGACGGTCCGGATCGGCGGCCGCGCCTGCACGATCGACGCCGATTTGTACCGCCCGGCCGGCGCGGACCGTACCCACACCGCCCCCGCCGTGCTCACCACCAACGGCTTCGGCGGCAGCAAGTCGGACGGTTCGACGGACGCGACCGCCAAGGCGTTCGCGGCCCGCGGCTATGTCGGGCTCGCCTACTCGGGGCTCGGGTCGGGGCGATCGGGATGTCTGATCTCCCTCGACGACCCGAGGATCGACGGGGCGGCCGCGTCGGGGCTCATCGACTTCCTGGCGGGCCGCCGCGCCGCCGACGACGGCACGAAGGCCGACTTCGTCACCCTGGACGGCACGGGCGACCCCCGGGTCGGGATGATCGGCGGGTCCTACGGCGGTGCCGTGCAGCTGGCGACGGCCGCCGTGGACCACCGGGTCGACGCGCTGGTCCCGCTGATCACCTGGAACGACCTGGCGTACTCGCTGGACCCGAACAGCGCCGCCGGTGCCGGCGCGGTGCCCGGCGCCTTCAAGTGGCAGTGGAGCAACGGCTTCTACCTGCTGGGCGAGGGCCAGCCCCTGCTCGAGCCGAACCTGGACCCCTCCCGGATCAACTCGCTCACCTGCCTCCACTTCGTGAGCGAGGCCTGCGCGACCGTGCGGACGCTCAACTCGGGGAGCTACCCGGCCGACCGCACCGGGCCGCTGCTCGACTACGCGCACAGCGTGTCCCCGGTGTCGTACCTGCCGAACGTGCAGGCGCCGACCCTGCTGGTCCAGGGCCAGGCCGACACCCTCTTCAATCTCAACGAGGCGACGGCGACGTACAAGACGCTCAAGGCGCAGGGCACCACCGCGAAGATGATCTGGCAGTCCTGGGGACACAGCGGCGGGCTCACCGACCCGGCGAGCGGTGAACTCAATCTCAGCCAGGGCAACTTGGAGACGAGCTACGTCGGCAAGCGGATCCTCGCCTGGTTCGACCGCTATCTGCACGGGGACACGGGCGTGGACACCGGGCCCGCGTTCGCGTACTACCGCGACTGGATCACCGACCCGGACAGCACCTACGCCACCGCCTCACAAGTGCCCGCGCTCAGCCGCACGCTGTACCTCTCCGGCGACGGCAAGCTCGTCGACGACCGGAAGAAGGTCTCCACGGGCAGCCGCGGGTACCGCAACCGGCTGGTCCCCACCAGCCACTCCGAGAGCTCCCTCGCCGGGCTGATCGGCCTGCCCGACCCGGCGCCGTACGACACGGCGGGCACGTATCTCGCCTGGACGAGCGAATCGCTGACGGCGCCCGTGGAGGTCGTCGGCGCGCCCGAGGTGACCCTCGAGGTCGGTTCGCGCGCGGCCGAGCGGGTGCAGCACTCCGGGAACGCGGCGGACAAGCTGGTCCTCTTCGCCAAGCTCTACGACGTGGCGCCCGACGGGACGAGGACACTGGTCCACCGGCTGGTGGCACCGGTGCGGGTGCCGGACGTGACGAAGCCGTTCACCGTGTCCCTGCCCGGGATCGTGCACCGGTACGAGGTGGGGCACCGGCTGCGGTTCGTCGTGGCGGCGAGCGACGACGCGTACTTCGGGAACAGGGGAGTGAAGCCGGTGACCGTCAGCAGCACGTCCGAGGACACCGGGGTTCTGCGGCTGCCGGTCGTCGGGTCCTGAGTCCCGAGGCGCCGGGCCGTCGTCCGTCCTCGCGGGCCCTGCGGGTGGGTCGTGCGGGGTGGGTCACCCGTACGGCCCCGGGGCCCACCCGGAGGCACTCCTCGCCGCGCGTGCTCCCGGCCCGGCCACCATGCTGGGCGCATGAGCCCGAAGACCTCCGAAAGCTCCGGCGGTGGCGGGAGCGGCCATGGCGGGGCGCTGACGACCGGCAGGGTCAGTGTCGTCGCGCTGGCCGTCCTCGCCCTGATCTTCGTCTTCGAGAACACCCGAAGCACCAGGATCCGGCTGCTGATCCCGGAGGTGACCATGCCGCTGTGGATGGCACTCCTCGGCACCGGGCTGATCGGCGGGCTCTGCGGGGCGTATCTCGTCAGGCGCCGGAGCTGAGGGTGCGTACGCCTGTTCGCTACTGTGGCGGGATGCCTGAGAAAGCCCCTCACCTCGCCGAAGGCGCCCTCGTGGGCATACGGCACTGCACCCTGGAAGACGGCGCCGAGTTCACCGCGCGGGTACGCGAGAGCAAGGACCTGCACCACCCGTGGCTCTTCCCGCCCACCGGCACCGACGCCTACGCGGCCTACGCCCAGCGGCTCATCGGGGATCCGACGAAGGCCGGATTCCTGGTCTGCGAGCGGGAGAACGGTGCCATCGCCGGGTTCATCAACATCAACAACATCGTCGAGGGCGGCTTCCTCAGCGGGGCCCTGGGCTACGGGGCGTTCGCGCACGCCGCCGGCCGGGGCCTGATGAGCGAGGGGCTCGCTCTCGTCGTCGCGCACGCTTTCGGTCCCATGGGCCTGCACCGGCTGGAGATCAACGTGCAGCCCGGGAACGCCGCGTCCATCGCGCTCGCCCGCCGCTGCGGCTTCCGGCGCGAGGGGTTCTCGCCCGACTTCCTGCACATCGACGGCGCCTGGCGGGACCACGAACGGTGGGCGATCACCGCGGAGATGACCCGGGACGGCGCGGCGGCGGACTCTTCCCGGTGATCCTCGCGTTCGGCGCGGATGCTGCGCATGCGGAAGCGGAACATGCTGACGCCTTCGCGGCCCCTTGACCACGCCGGTGATCAGGCGGGCGGCCGGGGCCACGGCCCGGCCCTTTGCGCAATCCTGACCGGATCCTGACGAGCGGACACCCTGGCCAGCTCCTCCGTCTCGCTGTTCCATGGTCATCGTGACGACGATCCGACGTGAGGTACTGACCCTGCCGGCCGCGGAGTTGGGCCCGAGCAACCCGCTGCCACCGCTGCGCCCGCTCGACGAGGTGCACCGAGTCGACGAGCGCGACCGCGCGGGCCTGCCCCGCGACATGGCCCGGCAGATCGGCTACGAGCCCTTGCACAGCGTCCTGCCCGAGCGCATCCGGGACGGCTACGGCAGAGCGCGGACGCCCCGCGGGATCGACACGATCGTGATCGAGAACGACCGGCTGCGGGCCGTCGTACTGCCCGGTCTCGGCGGCCGGGTCGCCTCGCTCCTCCACAAGCCGTCCCACCGGGAACTCCTGTACCGCAACCCGGTGTTGCAGCCCGCCTGCTTCGCGCTCAACGGCGCCTGGTTCTCCGGCGGCATCGAGTGGAACATCGGGGCGACGGGCCACACGACCCTGTCCTGCTCACCCGTGCACGCCGCCCGGGTCAACGACCCGACGGCGGCGAGATGCTGCGCCTGTGGGAGTGGGAGCGGCTGCGCGACCTGCCCTTCCAGGTCGACCTGTGGCTGCCGGAGGACTCCGACTTCCTGTACGTCGGCGTACGCGTCCGCAATCCGCACGAGAAGCCCGCCCCGGCCTACTGGTGGTCCAACATCGCGGTGCCCGAGGAGCGCCGCGTCCTCGCCCCGGCCGAGGAGGCCTGGCACTTCGGGTACGAGCGTCGACTGCGCCGGGTGCCGGTGCCGGAGTACGACGGCGTCGACCGCACGTACCCGCTCAACAGCACCTACCCTGCCGACTACTTCTACGAGGTGCCCGACGGGCAGCGGCGCTGGATCGCCGCCCTGGACGACGAGGGCCACGGACTCGTGCAGACGTCGACCGATGCCCTGCGCGGGCGCAAGCTCTTCGTCTGGGGCTCCGGTCCCGGCGGGCGCCGCTGGCAGGAGTGGCTGACCGAGCCCGGTACCGGCGGCTACTGCGAGATCCAGGCCGGGCTCGCCCGGACCCAGCTGGAGCACGTACGGCTCGACGCGGAGAGCGAGGTGTCCTGGCTGGAGGCGTACGGCCCGTTGAGCGCCGACGCCGGGACCGTTCACGGGGCGGACTGGGGCGCGGCACGGGCCGAGACGGAGGCGCGTCTGCAGGAGGCCCTGCCGCGCGCCGACGTGGACGCCGCGTACGCGGCCTGGCTGCCGTACGCCGACGCCGAACCGGGCGAGGTGCTGGCCGCCGGCTCCGGCTGGGGAGCGCTCGAAGTGCTGCGTGCCTCCTTCAAGGTGCCCGGCACGCCCTTCGACGAGAGCACGCTGGGGGAAGCGCAGGCCCCCTGGGTGGAACTCCTGCGGTCCGGCACCTTCCCCGAGCGGCGCCGGGTCGGGCCGCCCGGCGAGACACTCGTCGCGCGCCACTGGCGGGACATGCTCGAGACGGCGCCCGCGCAGCCGCTCACCGAATACCACCTCGGGGTGGCCCAGTGGCACGCGGGCGACCGGGCCCAGGCGGTCCGCAGCTGGGAGCGCGCGCTCCAACTCGCCCCGTCGCTGTGGCCGTTGCTGCGCTGTCTCGCCGTCGCGGACCGGGAGTCCGGCCATCACGAACGGGCCGCCGACCGGTACGCCGAGGCGTTCGAGGACCTGTGCCGGGAACGGCGCGACGACGGCGAGGTGTGGACGGCCGTCGTCGCGGCGCTGGGCCACGAGGTACTGGAGGCGCTGCTCGCGGTGCGGCGGGTGCAGGAGGCACGGGCCGTGTGGGAGCGGCTGCTGCCGACCGTCCGCGCGCGGGGGCGCTTTCGGCTGCTCGAGGCGCGGCTGCTCCTGGCCGAGGGGGACGTGGAGGGCGCGCGCGGAGTCTTCGACGCGGGCTTCGAGGTGGCCGATCTGCGGGAGGGCGCGGAGGCGATCGGCGAGTTGTGGGCCCGGGTGACCGATGAGGCGCTGCCGGCCGAGTACGACTTCCGGATGCGGCCGCCGGGTGACTGAGGACGACGAAGCGCACAGGGGCGCCCCCGAGAGCCGAGAGCCGACAGCCGAGAGCCGGGGGCCGTTCCTCAGTCGTCGGAGGTGCCGCCTCTGCGGTCCACGTACTCGTACACCGCGCCGTCCGGGTGCATCGCGATCAGGTTGCGGCCGCCCGGGGTGGCGACCGGGCCCGCCAGCACGTGCGCACCGGAGTCGGTGAGGACCCGGTGGGCCTCGTCGACGTCCTTGACGGCGATGGTGGCGGCGACCTTGCGCAGGACGTCCAGCTCGGCCTCGGGTCCGCTCATCAGCAGGAAGCAGCCGACCGCGGCGACCGAGACACCACCGCGCTCGAAGCGCAGGGCACGGCCGCCCGCCAGCCTTTCGTAGAAGGGGACCGAAGCCTCCAGGTCGTCGACGCAGACACGCAGCGTGGCTCCCAGAATCTCCATGCGGACGAGCCTAGTTGGGACCGGCCCAGGAGGAGATCGTTTCGTACGGAATCCCCTGCCCGGCCCGTTCCGCCGCGAGGTACGTGAGCGCCGCGTGCGTGCCCCGGACGGAGGCGGCCTGTGGTCCGGACGCTCCAACGCGGGCCGGAACGGGGCGGGTTCCGGTGGCCACGGCGTTACCCGGCGCGACGGCCGGGTACCCGGAATGCATGGACCGCATGGAACATCTGGAACATCTGGACAAGGGCCTGGTCGACGAGCTGGCGCAGGTCGCCCGGGAGACCGTGCGCGACGAACTGCGCGAACAGACCCGCAAGCAGCGGCGCACCGCCTCGCTGTACGCGGCATCGGGTGCCATGGCCCTGTACGCGGGCGCCGCGCTGGCACTCGCCCTGGGCCTGGCGCTCGCGCTCGGTCTGCCCGACTGGGCCGCCGCACTGATCACGGCCGGCGTGCTCGGCGCGATCGCCTTCGTGCTGCGGGGCATGGCGCGCCCGTCCTCGTCCCGGCCGACGCCGATCAGCGAGGCCGCTCCGACCGGCCGTGACCGTGTCATCGGCGGCTCCGCCCCCGCCGGGCCCCCGAGCGGCACCGGCATGCCCTACCCGCCCGTGCCGTCCGTCGCACCCGGCGGCCTGACCGGCGTGCCCGGTGCGGGCGACTCGACTCCGGGAGCCGGCGGCAGCCGCGCGCCGCGTCAGGACGACGTGAACCCGGAGGCGCCCCACCCCGGTGAGCGCTGACCGCGACGCTGAGCGGCGACAGCTGTGAGTGGGGCCCCCGCCGACGGCCGGGGCCCCACACGTGTCGTGCAAGCCGGCCCTCACGGGGCGCCCCGCAGAAGCTGCGGCAGCACCTTCGTCCGGTAGAAGTCGAAGAAGCCGCGCTGATCCGGGCCGATCTGGTTGACGTACACATGGTCGAAGCCGGCCTCGGCGAAGGCGCTGAGGGCGGTGACGTGCTCGTCGACGTCGTCCCCGCACACCGTGTTCTCGCCGACCATCTCTTCGGTGATCAGCGGCTCCAGCTGCTCGAAATGGCGCGGGGTCGGCAGGATCTGGCCCATCTCGCCCGGCAGCAGCTGGTTGGACCAGAGCCGGTGGACCGTACGCACCGCCTCGTCCCGGTCCGGGCCGTAACAGACCTTCGTGCCGCCGCTCACCGGCTTGCCGCCCCCGCCGCCCTTGCGGAACTGCTCCACCATCGACTCCTCGGGCGTCATCGTGATGTAGCCGTCGCCGACGCGCGCCGCCAGCGAGGTCGCCGCGGGGCCGAATCCGGAGACGTCGATGGGGACCGGCTCGTCCGGGACCGTGTAGAGGCGGGCGTTCTCCACCGTGTAGTGGGTGCCGTGGTGATTGACCTCCTCGCCGGTGAAGAGGTTCCGCATCACCTGGATCGCCTCCTCCAGCATCTCCAGGCGGATGTTCGCGGGCGGCCAGGCGTCACCGAGGATGTGCTCGTTGAGCGCCTCCCCGCTGCCGAGGCCGAGCCGGAAGCGGCCGTTCGTCATGACGGCGCAGGTCGCCGCGGCCTGTGCCACCACCGCCGGGTGGATCCGGACCGTCGGGCAGGTGACCGCCGTCTGGACCGGCAGGGACACGGCCTCGGAGAGAGCGCCGATCACCGACCACACGAACGGGCTCTGGCCCTGTTCCTCGTTCCACGGGTGGTAGTGGTCCGAGATCCACAGGCGCTGGAAACCCGCCTGCTCGGCCATCCGCGCCTGCTCGACGAGATCCGCGGGACCGAACTCCTCGGTCGACAGGAAATAGCCGTACTCGGCCATAGGGGCACCTCCGCGACAGCGCTGGTCAGGGCAGGGGCCGGGTAACCCTGCCGACAGCGGTGAAACCCGGCCGCCCCGCGGCCCCGGGCGCCGCCCGGCCGCCTCGACGTTTGGCCTCCCTGCCCAGGGGGACGCGGTAAGCCCGTACGAGCGACCATGTCGGAGGCGAACCCGTGGCTCGACCCCGGATCGTGACCGTCGGTGCCGGCTTCGCCGGGTCCCCGCACGCTGTCCCGGCCGATCCGGGACAAGGCGGACATCACGCCGCTCCACCCGGTCGACTACTTTCCGTATCCGCCCCGGCTGCCCCCGGTGGCGGCGGGACTCCTGGAACCGCGCCGGGTCACCGTGTCCCTCACCGGCACCCTGCCGCACGTACGCCTGGCCCCCGGCGAGGAGAAAGCCTCCCCCAGCCCGCCGACGACACCCGCGGCAACCCCGCGGAAGGAGACTCATGAACGCCATGAACACCCGTCAGCTCGCCGAGCTCGGCCAGCAGTTGCGCGTCGACAGCGTGCGCGCGTCCGATGCCGCGGGCTCCGGACACCCCACGTCCTCGATGTCCGCCGCCGACCTGATGGCGGTCCTGCTCGCCCATCACCTGCGCTACGACTTCGACCGCCCCCAGCACCCAGGCAACGACCGCTTCGTGCTCTCCAAGGGACATGCCTCGCCGCTGCTGTACGCCGCGTACAAGGCGGCCGGCGCGATCAGTGACACCGAGCTGCTCACCTTCCGCAAGCTCGGCAGCCGGCTCGAAGGGCACCCCACGCCCCGCAGGCTGCCCTGGGTCGAGACGGCCACCGGGTCCCTCGGACAGGGGCTGCCCGTCGGAGTGGGCATCGCGCTCGCCGGCAAGCGGCTCGACCGCACCGGCTACCGCGTCTGGGTCCTGTGCGGCGACAGCGAACTCGCCGAGGGGTCCGTGTGGGAGGCCGCCGAGCACGCCGGGTACGAGCACCTCGACAACCTGACCGCGATCATCGACGTGAACCGGCTCGGCCAGCGCGGCCCCACCCGGCACGGCCACGACCTGGACGCGTACGCGCGCCGCTTCCAGGCCTTCGGCTGGCACACCGTCGAGGTCGACGGACACGACGTCGACGCCGTCGACCGGGCCTTCGGCGAGGCCGCGTCCACCACCGGGCAGCCGACCGTCATCCTCGCCCGGACCCTCAAGGGCAAGGGCGTCGAGTCCGTCCAGGACCGCGAGGGACTGCACGGCAAGCCGCTGCCGGACGCCGAGGAGGCGATCGCCGAGCTCGGTGGCGTACGCGATCTGCGCGTGGAGGTCCAGCAGCCGCCCGCCGCCCGGATCCTGCACGCCGTACGGGCGGGCCATGTGGAGCTGCCGCGCTACGAGACCGGTGACGAGGTGGCCACCCGCAACGCCTACGGGCAGGCGCTCGCCGCGCTCGGCACGGCACGCGGTCACGTCGTCGCCCTGGACGGCGAGGTGAGCGACTCGACGCGCGCCGAGTTCTTCGCCAAGGAGCACCCGGACCGTTTCTTCGAGTGCTACATCGCCGAGCAGCAGCTGGTCGCGGCCGCGGTCGGCATGGCGGCGCGCGGCTGGGTGCCGTACGTCTCGACGTTCGCCGCGTTCCTCACCCGCGCCCACGACTTCGTGCGCATGGCGTCGGTCAGCGGCGCCGGTATCAACCTCGTCGGCTCGCACGCGGGTGTCTCCATCGGCCAGGACGGGCCCTCGCAGATGGGCCTGGAGGACCTGGCGATGTTCCGGTCGGTGTACGGCTCGACCGTGCTGTACCCGTGCGACGCCAACCAGACGGCGAAGCTCGTCGGTGCCATGGCCGACCTGGAGGGCATCCGCTATCTGCGCACCTCCCGCGGGGAAGCCCCCGTCATCTACAGCCCCACCGAGGAGTTCCCGGTCGGCGGCAGCAAGGTACTGCGCGCCTCCGACGACGACCGGCTGACCGTCGTCGCCGCCGGTGTCACCGTCCACGAGGCGCTGGCCGCCGCGGAGACCCTCGACGCCGAGGGCATCCAGGTACGGGTGATCGACCTCTACTCGGTCAAGCCCGTCGACCGCGACACCCTGCGCGAGGCCGCCGAGCACACCGGCTGTCTGCTCACGGTCGAGGACCACCGGGAGGAGGGCGGCCTCGGTGACGCGGTGCTCGACGCCTTCGTCGACGGCGGCCCCACCCCGCGCCTGGTGCGCCTCGCCGTCCGGTCCATGCCGGGCTCGGCGTCCCCGGAGGAGCAGCTGCACGCCGCGGGCATCGACGCGGAGTCGATCGCGGCGTCGGTGCGGCTGCTGGTGGAACAAGCCGTCGTGCGCTGAACAGCAAGGGCGTGTCCGCGAGTTCCGTCGGTCCGGGGGAGGGCCCTGCGGCGAGAGTGCGTGCCGGGCGCTGCCGGGCAGACGGACCTCTGCGGACACGCCCCAAGGTCCGTCGGCCGTCGGAAGGGGAGCAGGATGAGCAGCGCACGGACGATGCGGGTCGGCCGCCGCAGCGTGGAGGTCCACCGGCCGGAGAAGGTGCTGTTCCCCGGGGAGGGGCGGGCCAAGGAGTACACGAAGGACGACGTCATCGGGTACTACCGGGCCGTCGCGCCCTTCATGATTCCGCATCTGCGGGGGCGGCCGCTGATGCTGGAGCGGCACCCCGACGGGCTCGACGGACCCACGTTCATGCAGAAGAACACCCCGGACCACTACCCCGAGTGGATCCGGCGCGTGGAAGTGCCCAAGGAGGGCGGCACGGTCCTGCACCCCGTCTGCGAGGACGCGGCCACGCTCGTCTACCTCGCCGACCAGGCCTGCCTCACGCTGCACCGCTGGCTGTCCAGGGCGGACCGGATCGACCGGCCCGACCGGCTGGTCTTCGACCTGGACCCGAGTACGGACGACTTCGGCGTGGTGCGGGACGCCGCCGTGTTCCTCGGTGAGCTGCTGGACGAGCTGAAGCTCCCCTCCGCGCTGATGACGACCGGCTCGCGGGGGCTGCACGTCGTGGTGCCCCTCAACGGCCACCACGACTTCGACGAGGTGCGCGCGTTCGCCAAGGACGTCGCCGACGCCGTCGCCGACGCCCACCCCGACCGGTTCACCACCGCTGCCCGCAAGAAGGACCGCGGCGACCGGCTCTACCTCGACATCCAGCGCAACGCCTACGCGCAGACCGCCGTGGCTCCCTTCAGCGTCCGCGCCCTGCCCGGGGCGCCCGTCGCCGTACCCATCTCCTGGGGCCAGCTCGACGACTCGCGCCTGCATGCACGCCGCTGGACGATCGCCGACGCCGTCGACCAGGCCCGCACCAATCCCTGGGCCGGCCTGCTGAGCCACGGCCGCGCACTGGGCCCGGCCAGGCGCCGGCTCGACGCCCTGCGTGGCTGAGAGTCGCGATCCTTAAGGTTTGGCCAACGCGCGAGCGAGCACCCGGTGTTCGAGGTGGCCATGTCGAACACATCGAACACATCCAAATCACAGAATTCACAGAACTCTTCCCGGAGCGGCAGCAACAACAAGCAAGCAGGCGAGTCGGACGGCCAGTTGAGACCCATGGAGGTGCTGCGCCACGCGCGCGCCCAACTGGCCGAGCTCACCGGCGCGGAGGCCGAATCGGTGTCGTCGTTCGAACGCACCGAGGATGGCTGGTCCCTGGAGGTCGAGGTGCTGGAAATGGCCAAGATCCCGGACACGATGAGCCTGCTGGCGACTTACCAGGTGGAACTCGACCAGGACGGCGAGCTCACCGGTTACCGCCGAATCCGCCGCTACGAACGGGGGAGGGCCGAGACACGCAGGCCCGGCGGCCGATAGACCGACCGCACCCCGTGCAGACACCCACAGACAAGGAGGACCCTCGGTATGACCGTAGTCCCGGCACAGCAATCAGGCGGATCGGGCGGAACCAGTGGCCTGTACGACGTCCTGGAGCTCGTCCTCGACCGAGGAATCGTCATCGACGCGTTCGTGCGGGTCTCCCTCGTCGGCATCGAGATCCTGAAGATCGACGTCCGTGTCGTCATCGCCAGCGTCGACACCTATCTGCGTTTCGCCGAGGCGTGCAACCGCCTCGACCTGGAGGCCGGCCCGCACAAGAACCCGGGGCTGCCCGACCTGATGGGCGAGCTCACCGAGTCCGGTGCGCGCGGCAAGTCCAAGGGGGCGCTGTCCGGCGCCGCCGAGACCATCTCCGACGCGTTCAAGCAGGCCCGCGACGATGGCCAGGAGGAGTCCCGGTCCACCTCGCGGCCGCGCACCCGGAAGACCGCGGCTTCGCGCCGTAAGGAGGAGAGCGAGTGAGTACGTACGTCTACGGCATCACCGAGAGCTCGCACACGTCGCTCCCCGAGGGCATGAACGGCGTCGGTGAACCCGCCCGTCCCGTGCGGATCCTCAAGGAGGGCGAACTGGCGGCCATCGTCAGCGACGCCCCCGAGGGGCTGCGCCCCAAGCGCAGGGACCTGCTCGCCCACCAGAACGTACTGGGCGAGGCGGGCGGCGGCGGCTCCGTGCTGCCCATGCGCTTCGGCAGCGTCGCGGCCGACGACGAATCCGTCCTCGGGGTGCTCGCCGAGCGGGCGGAGCACTACCAGGAGCGGCTCAGGGCACTGGCCGGCAAGGTCGAGTACAACATCAAGGCCAGCCACGACGAAGAGGCCGTGCTGCACCGGGTGATGAGCGAGAACCCGGAGATACGGGCCTACACCGAGGCGAACCGGCAGGCCGGCGGCGGCAGCCACGAGGACAAGATGCGCCTCGGTGAGATGGTCGTGGCCGCGCTGCAGGCCCGTGAGGCCGAGGACGCGGCGGGCATCCAGCGCACGCTGGAGCCGGTCGCGGACGCCGTCAGCGCGGGGCCCGAGTCGACCGGCTGGCTGGCCAACCTGTCGTTCCTGGTGGAGCGCAAGTCGGCCGACGTGTTCCTCACCGCCGTCGAGCAGATCCGCACCGGGCAGCCGCACCTCGAGCTGCGCGTCAACGGACCGCTGCCGCCCTACAGCTTCGTCGAGCCCGGCCCCGCCGAGCACGCGGACACCCTGACGGGTGCGGAGACGGGCGGCGAGTAGCCCATGGGCCTGATCGGCGAGGTGCTGATGCTGCCGTTCGCCCCGGTGCGCGGCAGCCTCTGGGCGGTGAGACAGGTGGTGACCGAGGCCGAGCGCCAGTACTACGACCCGGCAGCGATCCGCGCCGAACTCGCCCAGCTGGAGAAGCGGCTGGAGGCGGGAGAGATCGACGACGAGGAGTTCGACCGACTCGAGGACGAACTGCTCGACCGGCTGGAAATCGGCCTGCGCCCACGCGCGGGGACGGACAACGGGACCATACGATGAATCGACTAGGACTGGGCCTCGCGGTAGGGGCCGGGTACTTCCTCGGACGTACCAAGAAAATGAAGCTGGCCTTCGCGGTCGGCACCATGGTGGCCGGGAAGCGGCTGCATCTCAGCCCGCGGGGCCTGGCGGACCTGGTCTCTCAGCAACTGCAGAACAACCCGCAGTTCAAGGAGATCGGGGACCAGCTGCGCCAGGACCTGCGGGGTGTCGGAAAGGCCGCCTCCGGCGCGCTGGTCGAGCGGCAGATCGAGGGTCTCGCCGACCGGCTGCACGGACGGACCGCGGAGGTGCGGGACCAGCTCGCCGGGGTCGTCCCCGACGTACCCGGCCTGGACCAGGACGACGACGAGGGCCACGAGGACGACGCGGAAGCCGCCGAGTACGACGACGGTGACGAGCCGGACGACGAGTACGACGAGCCGGACGACCGCGACGACGACGAGGCCCCCGAGCCGGAGTCCGCCGAGGAGCGGCCCGAGCCGCGCCGGCGGAAGAAGGCTCCCGCGAAGAAGGCCCCGGCCAAGAAGACGGCGCAGAAGCAGGGTTCCGCCAAGAAGGCGGTGGCCCGCAAGGCGCCGGCGAAGAAGACGGCGGCCAAGAAGACGGCGTCGAGTACGGCCAAGAAGGCTCCCGCGAAGAAGACGGCCGCGGCGAAGTCCGCCACGCGCCGTCCGGCGCGGAGCCGCCAGTCGGAGGGAGGCGGCAACGATGACTGACACCCTCGGATCCGCGACGAAGCGTGCGAAGGACAACCCGGTCACCGGCCTCGTGCAGAGCGAGGCGGCCGACCGGCTGAAGTCGGAGGTCCAGGAGTATCTGGCCGCCCAGGCCCAGCGGCTGCTGGTCGGGGTCGGGACAAAGCTCGGCGAGACGACCGGCAAGCTCAACGACATCGCCGAGGGCAACAGTCCCGGCTTCGCCAAGCTCGCCCTCGACGGCGGCCGCAAACTCGCCGAGGGCAAGGGGCCGTTGCGGTCCGCGGTGGAACTGGGCGCGGGCCGGGCCAAGGACGGCGTGGTCGGCGCCTTCAAGAACCTGGTCGGCGGCAAGGGCCGCAAGAAGGGCGGCGCGGGCAAGAAGCCCACGGTCATCATGGAGTTCATCGACGTCGGCGTGCCGCTGCGCACCGCCTACGACCAGTGGACCCAGTACCAGGACTTCAGCACCTTCGCGAAGGGCGTCAAGAGCGCGAACCGCGCCGACGACACCACCTCCGACTGGCAGATGAAGATCTTCTGGTCCAACCGGAGCTGGAAGGCGCACACCACCGAGCAGGTGGCGGACGACCGGATCTCCTGGACGTCGGAGGGCGCCAAGGGCTCCTCGAAGGGCGTCGTCTCCTTCCACGAGCTGGCGGAGAACCTCACGCGCGTCCTGCTGGTCCTCGAGTACTACCCCAAGGGGCTCTTCGAGAAGACCGGCAACATCTGGCGCGCCCAGGGCCGCCGGGCGCGGCTCGACCTGAAGAACTTCGCCCGGTTCATCACGATCAAGGGCGAGGCGGACGACGGCTGGCGCGGCGAGATCCGCGACGGCGAGGTCGTGCGCAGCCACGAGGACGCCCTCGAGGAGGAGCAGGACGAGGCCTCGGCCGAGGACGGCGTCGAGGACGAGTACGAGGAAGAGCCCGACGAGGAGACCGCGGAGGCGGAAGCCGCCGACGAGATCCCGGAGGACGAGCCGGAGGACTCCTACGAGGACGAGGAGGAGGACGGCGAGTACATTGAGGAGGACGAGCCGGCCGCCTACGACGAGGGCGAAGAAGAGTACGAGGACGAGTCCGCCGAGCCGGCCGCGAGCGGGAGTCGCCGATGACGACGCCCGGTCGCATCCCTGAGCCGTACGGACAGGGCGGCGGCGCGAACCTCGCCGACATCCTGGAGCGGGTGCTCGACAAGGGCATCGTGATCGCGGGAGACATCCGGATCAATCTGCTCGACATCGAGCTCCTCACGATCAAGCTGCGGCTCATCGTCGCCTCCGTCGACAAGGCGAAGGAGATGGGGATCGACTGGTGGGAGGACGATCCGGCCTTGTCCTCCCGCGCGCACCGCAATGAACTGGCCCGTGAGAACGCCGAGTTGCGTGCCCATCTCGCGGAACTGGAGCAATCGGGGCGCGGTCGCGCCGGCGAGGAAGAGCTGGAGCGCGGCCGCAGCGAGAAGGAGGCCCCATGACCGGGCTGCGGTACGTCTACGCCGTCTGCCGGCCCTTCGGCGCGGCCCTGCAGACCGATGTGACGGGCGTCGCGGGCGCGCCGCCCGGCCTGTTGGAGCACCACGGGCTGATCGCCGTCGTCAGTACGGTGCCGGAGAGCGACTTCGCCGAGGAGCCGCTGCGGCACCATCTGGAGGACCTGGACTGGCTCAGCGAGACCGCTCGGGCCCACCAGAGTGTGATCGACGCGCTCACCGCGGTCACCACCCCGCTGCCGCTGCGGCTCGCCACCGTGTTCCGGGACGACAGCGGTCTGCGCACCATGATGGAGGAGCGCGAGGACGCGTTCCGGCGCACGCTCGACCGGCTCGACGGCCGGGTCGAGTGGGGTGTCAAGGTCTATGCCGAGACGGAGAGCACGGAGGCGTCCCAGGCGCCGGCGAAAGCCGCGACGGGCCGGGACTATCTGCGCCAGCGCCGAATGAAGGCACGGGCGCACGAGGAAATGTGGGAAAGCGCCGAGAAGTTCGCGCGCCGCTTGCACGGAACTCTTTCCGGACACGCGGAGGACGCCCGGCTCCATGCGCCCCAGAATTCCGCGCTTTCCCGTGAATCGGGCCGCAACGTGCTCAACGCGGCCTATCTGGTGCCGCGTTCCGAGTCGGAGGCTTTTGTGGAACTGGTGGACCGTACGAAGGACGAGGAGGCGGGCCTGCGGGTGGAACTCACCGGGCCGTGGGCCGCGTACTCGTTCGCCGGTCTGGAGGAGGCCGACGCGGACGGCGCGGCGGGGGAGTCGGGGCTGTGACCGTCGTGGAACGCCGGGAGGTGGCCCTCGTCGACCTGCTCGACCGGCTGCTCGCGGGCGGCGTCGTCATCACCGGCGACCTCACGCTGCGGATCGCGGACGTCGACCTCGTACGGATCGATCTGAACGCGCTCATCAGCTCGGTGAACGAGCAAGTCCCCTCGCCCTTTCAGGAGTCGCCGTGACCGGCAAGACCACCGAGTCCGGAAGGACGGCCGGGAAGAACCGGCTGGAGCTCGAACCGGACACCGTCGAGCGCGACCTGGTCAAGCTCGTCCTGACCGTGGTGGAGCTGCTGCGTCAGCTCATGGAGCGGCAGGCCGTGCGGCGCTTCGACACCGGGGAGCTGAGCGAGGACCAGGAGGAGCGCATCGGCCTCACGCTGATGCTGCTCGACGACCGGATGACGGAGCTGCGCGAGCGGTACGGACTGCGGCCCGAGGACCTGAATCTGGACCTCGGGCCGCTGGGACCGCTGCTCCCCAGGGAATGAAGCCCAGGGGATCGCAGCGGTCCGGGACCATCACCGCAACGGGGCTACCAGCGATACCAGCGCCCCCTGCCTCCGCCGGCGTTCGTGCCGCGTACCAGGAATCCCAGTAGCCACAGCACGAGAACGACCAGGGCTATCCACCACAGGATCTTCAGCGCGAATCCGGCACCGAAGAGGATCAGTACCAGAAGCAGTACCAGCAGGATCGGAACCATAGTGAACCTCCTGCTGCGCCGAGTTTCCCGAAATGCGGGAATTAGGCGTTCTTGCGGCAGAGAATTTCTCCGTGCAGAACAGCGAACCAGCCGTCTTCCTGCCGCCCCCACGCGCGCCAGGCGTCGGATACGGCCGCCAGCTGCTCCGTGGTCGCGTGACCACCCTCCGTTGCCCGCTCCGCGTAGGCCGAGGCGAGCGTGCGGTCCGCCCACAGGCCGCTCCACCACTGCCGTTCCTCAGCGGTGGCGAAGGTCCAGGTGCTCGAGGTGGCGGTGATGTCCGTGAGGCCGGCACTGAGGGCCCAGGACTTCAGCCGGCGGCCCGCGTCCGGCTCGCCGCCGTTGGCGCGGGCCACCCGCAGATACAGCTCCTGCCAGTCGTCCATGCCCGCCGAACGCGGATACCAGGTCATCGCCGAGTAGTCCGAGTCCCGGACCGCGATGAACCCACCCGGCCTGGTGACCCGGACCATCTCGCCGAGGGCCCGCACGGGGTCGCCCACGTGCTGGAGCACCTGGTGCGCGTGCACCACGCAGAAGGTGTTGTCCGGGAAGTCCAGCGCGTGGACGTCCGCCACCGCGAAGCCGACGTTCTCCAGGCCCCGGTCGGCGGCGGTGGCGCGGGCCTGATCCAGGATGTCCGGCGCCCGGTCGACGCCGGTGACCTGGCCGTCCGGTACCAGGGCCGCCAGATCCGCGGTGATCGTGCCCGGACCGCAGCCGATGTCCAGGATCTTCATGTGCGGCTTCAGCGAGCCGAGGAGGTAAGCGGCCGAGTTGGCGGCCGTGCGCCAGGTGTGCGAGCGCAGTACGGACTCGTGGTGGCCGTGCGTGTAGACGGCGGTCTCCTGCGGCTTCGGCATGACGCTTTCCCCTTCTCGCGTACGAGGTGACGGCGCACGAGCCCCGCGGAGCCGCTGCTCCGCGGGGCGGTGGCCTCAGGTGCGTCACGGTACGCGCTCATGCCGCATAGTGAGACTAACGTCTCACTATGCGGTCCGGGCGCTGCTCAGTGCGTCCTGCGGGACACCCCGAAGCCCGGCCGGGCGACCGCCGAGCCTCGCCACCTCGGGATCCGCGTCCTCGTGTTCCCGGTCCGGGAACACGGCTTTGACGACGTACGCGGCGCCCACACCCAGGGCCGCGCCCGCGAGGACATCGCTCGGGAAGTGCACACCCGTGTAGACACGGGACAGCGCGACCGCGGCGGCCACCGGCGCCACCGCCGCGCCCCAGCCACGGGACTCCAGTGCCACGCCGGTCGCGAACGCCGCCGCCGACGCCGAGTGGCCCGACGGGAACGACGTGGTGATCGGCTGGCGCTTCAGCTGCCGGATCAGCGGTACGGGGTCCAGGGCCGGACGCGTCCGCCGTACCGACCGTTTGCCGACGGTGTTGATCGTGGCGGACGCCAGGGTGAGCGAGGCGAGGCCGCGGGCGGCTGCTCTGCGGGCCGTGGGGGAACGGGTCGCCGCGAGCGCCGCCGCGGTGGCGAACCACAGCACGCCGTGGTTCGCGCTCCGGGTCAGCCGGGGCAGCAGGCGGTCACCGCCGGGCCAGTGCCGGGCCGCCACCGCCTCGAAGAGTCGGCAGTCCGCGGCCAGGAGCCGGTCTCGCAGGACGTGGGGGCCCGGGGGGCGGACGGTGAGATCGACATCTGGGGTCATGCGGACCGGGTACCCAGGGCGAGGCGATCTTTGCGAGCGAGGGAGCGTTCAGCCCGTCCGGTGCTCGAGGAGGGGTCTGGGGGCGGAGCCCCAGGTACGGGCAGGCTGGGGGCGGCGGAGGCGGCCACCGCTTATGCGTTTGCCCCGCGGCACCGGGTCCCCGGACAATGCCTCCCCATGGGACACCTCGAAGCCGCGCATCTTGAGTACTACCTCCCCGACGGGAGGCCACTGCTCGGCGACGTGTCGTTCCGGGTGGGCGAGGGAGCCGTCGTGGCCCTGGTGGGCCCCAACGGAGCCGGCAAGACCACGCTCCTGCGCATGATCGCGGGAGAGCTCAAGCCGCACGGCGGCACGGTCACCGTGGGCGGCGGCCTCGGCGTGATGCGCCAGTTCGTCGGATCGGTCCGCGACGAGACGACCGTACGAGAGCTGCTCGTGTCCGTCGCCCCACCCCGTATCCGCGAGGCCGCCCGGGCCGTCGACGCGGCCGAGCACGCGATGATGACCGTCGACGACGAGGCCAGCCAGCTCCAGTACGCGCAGGCGCTCTCCGACTGGGCCGAGGTGCACGGCTACGAGTCCGAGACGCTCTGGGACATGTGCACCACGGCCGCACTCGGCGTCCCGTACGAGAAGGCGCAGTGGCGCCAGGTGCGGACCCTGTCCGGCGGTGAACAGAAGCGGCTCGTCCTCGAAGCCCTGCTGCGCGGCACCGACGAGGTGCTGCTCCTCGACGAACCGGACAACTACCTCGACGTCCCGGGCAAGCGCTGGCTGGAGGAGCGGCTCAAGGAGACCCGCAAGACCGTCCTGTTCGTCTCCCACGACCGGGAACTGCTCGCCCGCGCCGCCGAGAAGATCGTGAGCGTCGAGCCCAGCCCCACGGGCGCGGACGCCTGGGTGCACGGGGGCGGCTTCGCGACCTACCACGAGGCACGGCGGGAGCGCTTCGCCCGCTTCGAGGAGCTGCGGCGCCGCTGGGACGAGAAGCACGCCCAGCTGAAGAAGCTCGTGCTGAATCTGCGTCAGGCGGCCTCCATCAGCCATGAGCTGGCGTCCCGCTACCAGGCGGCGCAGACCCGGCTCAGGAAGTTCGAGGAGGCGGGACCGCCGCCGGAGCCGCCGCGCGAGCAGGACATCACGATGCGGCTGCACGGCGGCCGTACCGGCGTCCGGGCCATCACCTGCAAGGGACTTGAGCTCACCGGTCTGATGAAACCCTTCGACCTGGAGGTGTTCTACGGCGAGCGGGTGGCCGTGCTCGGCTCCAACGGCTCGGGCAAGTCGCACTTCCTGCGGCTGCTGGCCGGCGGCGAGGTGGCGCACACGGGGGAGTGGAAGCTCGGCGCCCGCGTCGTGGCCGGACACTTCGCGCAGACGCACGCCCACCCCGAGCTGGAGGGCCGCGCGCTGCTCGACATCCTCTGGAGCGAGCACTCCCAGGACCGTGGCGCCGCCATGTCCCGGCTGCGCCGCTACGAGCTGACGGCCCAGGCCGAGCAGCGCTTCGACCGGCTGTCCGGCGGGCAGCAGGCCCGTTTCCAGATCCTGCTGCTCGAACTGGAGGGGTCGACGGCCCTGCTGCTCGACGAGCCGACCGACAACCTCGACCTGGAGTCGGCGGAGGCTCTCCAGGAGGGGCTGGAGGCGTACGAGGGGACGGTCCTGTCGGTCACCCACGACCGCTGGTTCGCCCGCTCCTTCGACCGCTATCTGGTCTTCGGCTCGGACGGCCGGCTGCGCGAGACCACCGAGCCGGTGTGGGACGAGCGACGGGTGGAGCGCGCCCGGTAGCCCCCGCTCGCCGTTGTCCGGCGTGCGTGGAGGCGCCCGGAGCGCGGGATCTTCGTAGAGTGGAGGGAGAGGCGACATCCTCGGCTTGCTCCCGGAGGCCGCTCGGGGTCAGCGCGTGCCGGGCGGGTGCCCGGTCCGCACGGACGCAGCACCGACGATCGGGGTATCACGATGACCGGAGTCGACCCGGACCGGCTGGACGACCAGCAGCTGATGAAGGAGCTGGAGACGATCCACCGCACCCGCCACGACACGCTTCTGCACGGTTCCAACGACGCCCTGCGGATGCACAACGAACGCATGGCGCAGCTCGAGGGCGAGTTTCTGCGCCGCAACCCGCGCCGCCCGATCGCGGCCGGCCGGACCCGCGAGGGCGCGCGCGAGAGGTGACCTCTCCTCAGGTCCCGAGGGCCCCGGACGGCACGGGTCTCAGGACCTGAGGCGGGACGCTCACGCCGACTTCGGCGCCGCCTTGGCGAACTCGGCCAGCACGGCCTCGTCGAACGCCTTCAGATCGTCCGGCTTGCGACTGGTCACCAGCGTGTTGGGGCCGTTGTCGCAGATCTGCACCTGCTCGTCGACCCAGGTGCCGCCCGCGTTGCGGATGTCCGTGCGCAGACTGGGCCACGAGGTGAGGACCCGGCCCGAGACGACGTCCGCCTCGACGAGCGTCCACGGGGCATGGCAGATCGCGGCCACCGGGCGCCCCGAGTCGAAGAAACCGCGGACGAAGGCCACGGCCTGCTCGTCCGTGCGCAGCATGTCCGGGTTGGCGACACCGCCCGGCAGGATCAGCCCGTCGAACGACTCGGCCCGGACATCACCGACGACCTCGTCCACGGCAAACATGGCCGCCTTGTCCAGGTGGTCGAAGGCCTGGATCCGCCCCGGCTCCGTCGACACGAGCACGGGCTCGTGGCCCGCGTCGGTGACCGCCTGCCAGGGATCGGTGAGTTCGATCTGCTCGACGCCCTCAGGCGCCACGAGGAATGCGATACGCATGCTTGCTCCATCTCTTTTCCCGGCCTGCTCTTGTCCCGGCCTGCCGGCGGCGGCCCTCGTCCGAGGCCCGCCGCCGGCACCGGCCGGCCACCGCCCTAGGCGGCGCGGTGGTTCGCCGGGCGCACCGGACGTACGGGCGTCCAGGTCCCAGCGCCCGCCTCGGAACAGGGACTTGACCTGGTCCTCGGAGCAGGGGCTTGACCTGGCCTGCGTGCGGCCGCAGCCGGCTAGGCGCCGTCCTCGGACGCGTCGGCCGGCGCGGGCGCCGCGGGGTGGACGACCGCTTCGGCCAGCTCTTGCACTGTCGCGTAGCGCGCGGTGCGCGGCAACCGCTCAAGGGGTTCCACGAGGCCGTCCGGCGCGTGCTTCTCGCGCAGCACGCCGATCAGCTCCCGCGGGCCCGCGGGGAACGAGGTCCGGCCCAGGATCCGCGCCAGTTCCAGGCGCACCGCCTCCAGGGAGGCGGACGCGTGACCCGGTGTGACGGGTCCGCCCGCGATCGTCGGGTCGTCGTCGGCGGTCGGCTCCGGGTCGTTCCACTCCTCGGCCCGGGTGGAGTGCCCGGACCTGAGCAGACCCTGCAGTTCGTGCTTCATTTCGTCGTCCCGGTGGACGCTCAGCCGGTCGCTGCCTCGCTGCATTGTGTTCCCTCCAGAGGGTTCGGGAGTGGTCGTCGCGTACCCGAGCACCCGGAGCCAACACGTCGGTCCGCCGGCCGGTGAGAGACCCGGCTACTTCTTGTCGCGTCCCGGCAGGAACTCCTGGACCTTGGCCTTGAGGCCCTGGCGGATCACGGAACCGCGGTCGGCGTCGCCCTTCAGGATCGAGGAGGCGGTGGCCTCCATCTGGTCCCAGGTGGCGTGCGGCGGGATCGGCGGCACGGCCGGGTCGGTGAGGAACTCGATCACCGTCGGACCATCGGCGGCCAGACCCGCGCGCCAGGCCGCCTCGACGTCCTCCGGCTTCTCGACGCGGATGCCGGTCAGCCCGAGGGAGCGGGCGAAGGCGGCGTACTGCACGTCCGGCAGCTCCTGCGAGGGCAGGAACGAGGGGGCGCCGCCCATGGCGCGCAGCTCCCAGGTGACCTGGTTGAGGTCGCGGTTGTTCCACACCCCGACGACCAGTCGCGGGTCCTCCCACTGGTCCCGGTACTTCGCCGCGGTGATCATCTCGGCGAGCCCGTTCATCTGCATCGCACCGTCCCCGACCAGGGCGATCACCGGCCGGTCCGGGTGGGCGAACTTCGCGCCGATCGCGTACGGCACCGCACAGCCCATCGTGGCCAGCGTGCCGGACAGCGACGAGCGCATGCCGGGCCGCATCGTCAGGTGCCGCGCATACCAGTTCGCCGTCGACCCGGAGTCGGACGTGACGATCGCGTTGTCCGGCAGCAGTGGGTCCAGCGCGTGGGCGACGTACTCCGGGTTGATCGGGTCGGCCGACAGCTCCGCCCGCCGTCCCATCACCTCGCGCCAGCGCGTGACGTTCGCGCAGACCGTGTCGTACCACTCGCGCCCGCGGTTCCCGTCGAGCATCGGGATGAGCCGTTCGAGCGTCGCCCGCGCGTCCCCGACCAGATTCACCTCGTACGGATAACGCATCCCGACCATGTGCGGGTCGACGTCGATCTGCACACCCCGGGCCTTGCCGAACTCCGGCAGGAACTGGGCGTACGGGAAGGAGGAGCCGATGGTCAGCAGAGTGTCGCAGTCGCGCATCAGCTCGTACGACGGACGGGTGCCGAGCAGGCCGATCGACCCGGTGACATAGGGCAGCTCGTCGCTCAGCGCGTCCTTGCCGAGCAGCGCCTTGGCGACGCCGGCGCCGAGCAGCTCGGCGATCCGCTCCACCTCGGCCCGCGCCCCGGCCGCCCCCTGGCCGATGAGGATCGCCGTCTTGTCCCCGGAATTGAGGACCTCAGCCGCCCGCTCCAGGGACTCCTGGGAGGGGACCGTGGTCCACGAGCCGCGGTCCAGGCTGGAGGGGACCATCTTGAACTCGTGCGTGGGTGCGGAGTAGTCCAGCTCCTGCACATCGCCCGGGATGATCACGGCGGTGGGGGCGCGGCGGGCGTACGCCGTACGGATCGCCCGGTCCAGCACGTTCGGCAGCTGCTCGGGAACGTTCACCGTCTCCACGAAGTCGGAGGCGACGTCCTTGAAGAGCGAGTGGAGATCGACCTCCTGCTGGTACGAGCCGCCCATCGCGGTGCGGTGCGTCTGGCCGACGATCGCGAGCATCGGGACATGGTCCAGCTTGGCGTCGTACAGGCCGTTGAGGAGATGGATGGCGCCGGGTCCGGACGTGGCCACGCAGACCCCGAGGCGGCCGCTGAACTTGGCGTAGCCGACCGCCTCCAGCGCCGACATCTCCTCGTGCCGGGCCTGGACGAACCTCGGCTGGTTCTCGGCCCGCCCCCACGCGGCCAGCAGCCCGTTGATGCCGTCGCCGGGATAGCCGAAGACCTGCTCCACACCCCACTCGCGCAGGCGCTGCAGGATCTGGTCGGCGACCTTGGTGCTCATAACGGGACCTCCTGAAGGAACGGGCGGCAGGGGGACTGCATCCCCCGAGTGACCCGCGCTCACCTCGGAAAACCTGTGGGTGTTTGGCACAGCGGACTCGGGGCAGGCGCGTGTCAGTGCTTCGGACAGGAGGCACGTCCGTGGGAGCGATGGACCGCGCCCCGGGTGTACCCGTCCGGCGCACGGGTGCGCTCCCACGGTGACTGTCCATTCAAGGCACCCCCCAAGGGAGTTGCGACGCACCATGCGAACCCAAGCGAGCGTGAAGCACCATCCGCACGACGACGCCCCCGACACCGCCGAGTCATTCCGCAAGCTCGCCATGCTCCCCCCGGGTCAGCAGCGTGACGCTCTCCGTGAGGAGATCGTCGAGGCCTGGCTGCCGATGGCCGAACGGCTCGCGGGACGCTTCCGCAGCCGCGGCGAGAGTTTCGAGGACCTGCGCCAGGTCGCGGCCCTCGGGCTGGTCAAGGCCGTCGACCGGTACGACCCCGAGCTCGGGAACGCCTTCGAGAGCTACGCCGTGCCGACCATCACCGGTGAGATCAAGCGTCACTTCCGTGACCACATGTGGACCCTGCACGTGCCCCGCCGGGTCCAGGACCTGCGTAACCGCGTGCGTTTCGCCAGCCAGGACCTGGCTCAGACCATCCCGGGCCGCAGGCCCACCGTCGCCGAGATCGCCGAGCACGCCCGGATGAGCGAGGACGACGTCCGCACCGGCCTGGAGGCACTGGAGAGCTTCACCGCGCTCTCCCTCGACGCCGAGCTGCCGGGCAGCGAGGACGGCTACTCGCTCACTGACGCCCTGGGCTCCGCCGATCCCGCGCTCGACACCGTGATCGACCGGGAGGCCGTGAAACCGCGGCTGCAGGCTCTGCCGGAGCGGGAGCGCGCGATTCTCTACATGCGCTTCTTCGGTGACATGACCCAGAGCAGCATCGCCGATGAGCTCGGCATTTCGCAGATGCATGTGTCCCGGCTGATCAGCCGGTGCTGCGACCGGCTGCGGGACCAGATCATGCGGGACGCCGTGTAGGCGCCCCGCCGGGAGCCGGGCCTCGCCGTTCTGGTTCCGTGCCCGGTCCCGGGTGCGGGAGTTCTCTGGCTGGGCGGGCGGTTCCCCGCGCCCTGGTGGGGCGTTCCTTTGGTGTGCGTGTCACCCGGGCGGCGGTCGGCCGCGGGCGGTGAGGGGCTGGGCGGGCTGTGATGGGGTGGGGGCACGACGGCCGTGCCCCGACGGAGAGCCGGCCGAAGGAGCTCATCCCATGCGCCGTACCGCCCGTGTCCTGTTCGCCACCGCCCTGGCCGGTGCCGTCGTGGGCGGGACCGCCTCGACCGCGTTCGCGGATCCGGCCGCGGAGGTCAGCCCCCGCACCGTCGCCCCGGGCGGCACGGTCACCGTCTCCGTGTCCTGCGACACGGCCGGCGGGACCCCACCCGAGTACATCGACGCCACGTCCCAGGGTTTCGAGGACGGCAAGGTCCGGCTGCACCGGGTCGCCGGCACCGACGACAGTGCGGCCGGCGCCGCCTACAGCGGGACGGCCCGTATCCCGGCCGCCGGCAGCGCCGACCGGTCCGACGGAGCGGGCAACGACAGCAATGACGGCAGGAGTACGGCGGAGACGGGCGCCGGTGACACCGGCGCGAGCGGGGACGGTGCGGCGGTCCCGGGCGCCGTGGAGCCCTCGGACGCCGGCGGTGCCGATTCCGTAGGGCCCGATTCCGTCGGTCCGGATTCCGTAGGGCCCGATTCCGTGGAGACGGACGCGGCCGTCCCGGATTCCCTGGGGGCCGACGGCGGGGGACACGGCGATGTGGGTCCCGACGCGGTAGGAGCCGACGGCGAGTGGGATGTGGACGGGGCCTGCCCCGGCGGGGCGGGGGGCAAGGAGAAGCAGTGGAGCGCGTCGTACTCCGTGTCGCGTGACGGCACCGGATCCCACGAGACGGCGAACCCGGGGCACGACACGGGCGAGCACCCCGTCGTCGGCGCCCAGCGCGGCGTGCACGCGGGAGAGGGCGGCACCTTCACCGACTCCCTCCCCGCCCTGATCACCGGCAGCGTCCTGATCGCGGGTGCGGTCGGCGCCGCCGTCTACCGGCTGCGTCACCGCCGCTCCTCCGTCGACGGCTGACGCTGTGACGGGCGCAACCCAGCGGCCACCCATGGCCCGGCCGGTCCCGGGGTACTGAGAGCTTGGGACACCTCCCTCCCCGCCGGCCACACGGATCACAGACCAAGGACATGCAGGCCATGGACGGGGAGTCGGGGCACGGCACGGGAACAGCACACGGCACCACGGACTGCGCGGAGGTCACGTATGCGGCGGACGCATCCGGAGGGGCACGGTCCCGTTCGCTACGGCCCACCCCTTCCCGACCAGGGACTGCCCGTGCTGCCCGCGCTCTCCGCCGTGCTCGCCGCGTCGGCCGGCCCCGCCGGCGCCGGACTCCCGGCGGCCCAGCCCGCCGGCGGCGGCCCCGCTCTGCTCGACGCCGCCTGCGGCTACTGGGGCCGCCGTGGCCTGGCCGCCACCCCCGACCGGGTGGCCGCCGCGCCCGGCGCCTCCGCGCTGCTCCTCGCGCTGACCGCCGCGCTCGGCGGTGACGTCCTGCTCCCGCGGCCCTGCGCCGCCTGGTGGGCACCGCAGGCCCGGCTGCTGGGCAGATCCGTCTTCCATGTGCCGACGCCCCCCGAATGCGGCGGTGTTCCCGATCCGTACGCCCTCCTGGAGACCGTCCGCAGAGTCCGGGCCGAGGGCGGTGATCCCCGGCTGCTCGTGCTCTCCGTCGCCGACGACCCCACCGCCACCGTCGCGCCGCCCGAACTCGTCCACGAGACGGTCGAGGCCGCCGCCGGCGAGGGCCTGCACCTGGTCAGCGACGAGACCTGGCGCGACACCCTGCACCACCCGCTCGACACCGTGCTCCTCAGCCCCGCCGAGATGCTCCCCGGCCAGGTCACGGTCCTCACGGATCTCTCCGGCCCGTTCCTGCCGCTCGGCTGGCCCGCCGCCGTCGCCCGCTTCCCCGACAACCCGGCGGGCTCCGGGCTGCGCGCCCGCGTCCTCGACGTACTGACCGCGCTCGGTGCCCGGCTCGCCGATCCGGTCGCCGCGGCCGCCGCGTACGCGCTCGAAGAGCCCGACGAGATCACCGAGCGGCTCGTCGCCGCCGCGCGTCTGCACGCGCGCGTGGCCGCCGCCGTGCACGGCGCGGTGGTCGGCGCGGGCGCGCACGCGCTGCCACCGCAGGCCGGCCGGCACCTCTACGTGGACCTCGGCCCCCTGCACACCGGACTGGCCGCGCACGGCGTCGGCGACGCCCAGGAGCTGGAGGACTTCCTCACCGCCCGGCTCGGCAGGCCCACACCGGGCGGCCACCGCTTCGGTGACGACCTCGGCCGGCTGAGGGTGCGCCTGTCCACCGGCCCGCTGCTCGGTACGACGGCCGAGGAGCGGGCGGAATGCCTCGTGTCCCCCTCGCCGTTGGAACTGCCACACGTGCAACGCGCGTTGACCCATTTGGGATCGGCCTTCGACGATCTCCGCGACGACGCTCAGCGATGGGAGTCACCTCGATGACGCAGCAGTCCGAGTCGACCACGACGACTCAGGAGGACATCGCCGCACCGGTGTCCTCGCCGGGTGCCGTGAGCGCCCGCCCTTCTCCGCCCGCCTCTGCCGAATCCCTGGTCGCACCCCCCGAGTCGCCCACGCAGCCTCCGGACGCCGCCGGTCCCCTCGCGCCCCCCGCTCCGCTCGCCCCGCCCCGGCCGCTCGGTGAACGGCGGCTGTGGCCGCGGTCGTTCGTGAACCGGCTGACCGCGCCGCTGCCCGGCCTGCGGTCCTTCGCGCGGTTCGCCCGTGAGGGTGCGGTGCGGCCCGGGCCCGAGGGGCTCGCAGACATCCCGCGGCTGCCGTTCGCGCCGGGTCCGCTGCCGCGGGTCGACGCCCACACGGTCGCCGTCTCCTGGGCGGGACACGCGAGTTGGGTGGTCCGCATCGGCGGGCTCACCGTGCTCACCGACCCGGTCTGGTCCCGCCGGATCATCGGGACGCCGGCCCGGATCACACCCGTGGGAGTGGCCTGGAGCGCGCTGCCGAGGGTGGACGCGGTCGTCATCAGCCACAACCACTACGACCACCTGGACGCCCCGACCCTGCGCCGGCTCCCGCGCGACACACCGGTGTTCGTGCCCGCGGGGCTCGCCCGCTGGTTCCGGCGCCGCCGGTTCACCCGGGTCACCGAGCTCGACTGGTGGGAGGCGGCCGAACTGGACGGCGTCCGCTTCGACTTCGTCCCCGCCCACCACTGGTCCAAGCGCAGCCTCGTCGACACCTGTCGCACGCTGTGGGGCGGCTGGGTCCTGACGGCGCCCGACGGACAGCGCGTGTACTTCGCGGGCGACACGGGATACGGCCACTGGTTCTCCCGTATCGGCGCCCGCCACCCCGGGATCGACCTCGCCCTGCTCCCCATCGGCGCGTACGACCCCCGCTGGTGGCTCAGCGACGTGCACTGCGATCCCGAGGAGGCGGTGCAGGCCGCGGTCGATCTGGGCGCCCGCCGGATGGCCCCCATGCACTGGGGCACGTTCGTCCTCTCGGCCGAACCGGTGCTGGAACCTCTGACGCGGGTGCGGGCGGCCTGGGAGAAGGCGGGCCTGGACCGCGACGACCTGTGGGACCTGCCGGTGGGCGGCTCACGGGTGCTGGCCGTCTGAGGCGACGGAGTCCGGTGCGGGTGACCCGGCCCCGAGCGGTGGCGTTACGCGACCGCCCTGCGGACCCGGCGCCACAGCCCCGGTGCCACGCTGATCAGCAGGGTCAGGGCGACGGCCGCGAGCACGCCCTCCCACGGTTCCCGGAAGAGGGAGCCGCCGAGGATGCCGATGACCTGATAGGTGACGGCCCAGGCGAGACAGGCGGGGATGTCGCCGCGGGCGAAGGTGCGCAGCGGCATCTTCGCCATCAGACAGGCGAGCATCACCGGGATCCGGCCGGCCGGGATCAGCCGGGACAGGACCAGTACGGCGACCCCGTGGTCCTCGAGCTTCTCCTGGGCCTGGGCGAGACGGTCCTCGGGGGCCCGGTCGCGGATCGCGGCCAGCCAGCGCGAGCCGTTCTTGGAGCCCATGCCCCGCTTGCCGAGCCAGTACAGGGCGACATCACCGAGGAACGCGGCGAGCGAGGCCACCGCGAAGAGCAGCGCCAGCGAGAGGGGCGACTCCTGGTGAAAGGCCACCACCGCCGCCGAACTGACCAGCGCACCCGTCGGCACCACCGGCACCAGCGCCCCGATCAGCACCAGCAGGAAGAGTGACGGATAGCCGAACGCCTGCTGCGTGGACGCGGGGGTGACGGCGATGCCCCCGAGGGACAGGACGACGGCGGACCGGGATATCACCGGGCGACCTCCGGCCGTACGCTCTCGCCGTGTCCGAGCCGGTGCACCGCGACCTCGGGCGCGCACTCCGCGGCACGGCGCACGAACTCCTCACCCGGCGTGTGGAATTCATGGGGGCGCACGTGGTCCATTCCGATCGGCCAGTACGTGCCGTAGTGCACCGGGACGGCGCTGCGCGGCGCCAGCCGGGCCAGCGCCTGCGCGGCCCGCCCCGCGTCCAGATGCCCCTCGCCGAGATACGGTCCCCAGCCGCCGACCGGCAGCAGGGCCACGTCGACCGCGCCGACCTCCTCCGCCATCGAGTCGAACAGTCCGGTGTCCCCGGCGAAATACGTCCGCGCCTCACCCTCGATCACGAAGCCGAGCGCGGGGGAGCGGTGCGGTCCCAGGGGCAGCCGCCGACCGTCGTGCGCCGCGCGCACCACCCGGATCCGCAGGTCGCCGACCGGCACCGTCATTCCCGGCTCGACCTCCGTCAGCCGGAGATGACCGAGCCTGCGCAGCCCCGGCACGGCCCGTCGCGCGCCCCGCGGCACCAGCAGCCGGGTGCCCGGTCCGAGGCGGGCCAGCGAGGGAACGTGCAGGTGGTCGGCGTGCAGATGGGAGACGAGCGCGACATCCGCCACAGCCGCCGCGGGCGGGGGCGGCGCACCACGGCGGCGCCGCAGATGCGCGAGCCGCCGCGCGAAGAGCGGGTCCGTGAGCACGCGCGTTCCCGAGTCCTCCACCGTGCAGGTGGCGTGACCCCACCAGGTGATCTCCACCGGCACTCCCTTTGCCTCCTTCGCGCGACTCCCCCCGAGCCTACGGGCAGGAGTAGGGTCGGCGGCGAAACCCGGAGGTGAGGGGGGACACCATGGAAGATCCGCGCAGTAGCCCGGGCCTGTCTCACCCCCGTCTCACGGCTTCGCTCGACCACGGGGGGCCCTCGGTGCGTGTCACGGCGATCGCCAGTCTGATTCCCCTGGAGGAGCTGGACGCCGATCCCTTCCTCGTCGACTCCCGCAGCCAGCACGCGATGTGCGCCCGCTGGGCCGCCGAGCGCGGCTATGTCGTCACCCGCGAACTCCTCGTCGGCGGTCTGCGCTCCGACCACTGCGCGCTGTGGGAGGACGTCGAGGCGGGCCTCGTCGACCTGTTCGTCGCGCCCAGCCGCCGCGTACTGGAGCGCGCCCTCGCCTCCGTCGACGAGTTCACCGCCGAATGCGCCCGGCGCGGGGTGCGCGTCGAGACGGTCGGCCGCGCCGAGCCCTCGTACGACGCCCAGATGAAGGCCCAGGTCCACCGCCGGCTGTCGATGCCGACAGCGGGGTACGACGGCCGCTGACCGGGGACACCGGGAGGGGTCCGCCCGTTGTGACAGGGTGGGAGACGGCTCGCGCACCGGACGGGCCGGGAGGGCTCCCGCAGTGGGGCGGGTCGGGACGCAGAGGTGGGCTGGGCGTGGGCGGCGGGCGTTGGCGGACCGTGCTGAGCGGTGTGTGGCGGAGCATCGCGGTGTGGGCCGTGTCCACGGTCACGATGCTCGTCCTGGCCGGGCTGCTGCCGGACTTCCAGGTGCAGGCGGACGACGGGGACAGCGCGACGCGGATCGCCGCGACGGCGGCGGCCTGTGCCGGCGTCTTCGGTCTGCTGTCCTCGCTCGTCTGGCCGCTGCTCGTCAGGGCGCTGCTCCTGGTGCCCGCCCTCGTGCTCGGACTGCTGGTCTTCTTCCTCAACGGTTCGCTGTTGCTGATCGCCCTGTGGATCAGCCCCTCGGGACGCGCTGAGGCCGCACCCGAGACCGCCGTGGTGGTCGCCGCCGTCATGTCCGCCGTCGCCTCGGCGACCGGCGGCGCCCTCGCCGTACGGGACGACGACGCCTACCGGCGCAGGCTCTACCGCCTCGCGGACCGCCGCCGGCGCGGCTCCGGCGCGGGCCCGTCCAGCCCCGCCACCGTGTTCATCCAGCTGGACGGCGTCGGTCACGACGTACTGCGGGAGGCCATGGACAAGGGCGTCATGCCGACCCTGGCCGGCTGGCTCGGCGCGCGTCCCGGCACCGGACGGTCCGCCACGCGGCGCGCGCCCCGCCCCACCCACCGGCTCACCGCCTGGCGCACCGACTGGTCCAGCCAGACCGGCGCCAGCCAGCTCGGCATCCTGCACGGCACCAACCACGACGTCCCCGCCTTCCGCTGGTACGAGAAGGACAGCCGGGAGGTGATGGTCTGCAACCGCCCGAGCAGTGCCGCCGAACTCCAGCGCCGGGCCGTCGAGCGCACCGGCGACGGCGGGCTCCTCACCTTCGACGGCGCCAGCCGCGGCAACCTGTTCAGCGGCGGCGCCGACCAGCTAGCCCTCGTCCTGTCCATGGCCGCGCGGCGCGGCAGGGAGAACCGCTCCCGGGCGGGCTACGTCGCGTACTTCATCGACCCGGCCAACGCCGTGCGCACGGCCATGTCCTTCGTCGCCGAGGTCTTCCGGGAGATCGGCCAGTCGACCCGCGCCCGGGTCCGCAAGCGGCGTCCGCGGGTCAAGCGCGGCGGGCTCTACCCCATGATCCGTGCCTTCGCGACGGTCGTCGAGCGGGACGTCGTGGTCGCCGCGGTCATCGGGGACATGCTCGCCGGACGTGCCGCCGTCTACGCGGACCTGGTGGCGTACGACGAGGTGGCGCACCACTCCGGACCGCGCAGCCGGGACGCCGAGCAGGTGCTGCAACGGCTCGACCGTTCGCTGGCACTGCTCGCGAACGTCGCCGAACACGCCCCGCGGCCGTACCGGATCGTGGTGCTGTCCGATCACGGCCAGAGCCCGGGGGAGACGTTCCTGACCCGCTACGGACTCACGCTCGGCAATCTCGTCCGGGCCGGCTGCGGGCTGCCCGTGCCGCGCAAGGTGCAGCGCACCCACAGCGGCGCCGAGGCGCGCTCCGCGGTGCGGGCCGCGCTGCGCAGGCCGGTCGAGGAGGGCGGCGAGCAGCACCGGCCGTCGAGCCGCCGTTCCGAGCCCATCGTGCTGGCCTCCGGAAACCTCGGGCTGATCTCGTTCCCCGACGTGCCGCACCGGATGAGCCGGGAGGAGATCGACCGCCGCCATCCTGCCCTGCTGTCCACGCTCGCGAACCATCCGGGCATCGGCTTCGTGCTCGTACGCAGTGAGGAGCACGGCGGGCTCGTCCTCGGGGCGCACGGCGCGCAGGTGCCCGTGGACGAACTCAGCGACGAACACCCGGGCCCGCTGGCCGACTTCGGGCCGGGCGCCGCCGACGCCGTACGGCGCACGCACGCGTTCCCCCACACGGCCGACATCATGGTCAACTCCTGGTACGACCCGGCCGAGGGCGAAGTCCTCGCCTTCGAGGAGCAGATCGGTTCGCACGGCGGTCTCGGCGGGGCTCAGGGCCGGGCCTTCGTGCTGTCGCCGCTGGCGCTGTCGGCCCCGGTCGGCGAGGACGCGGAACTGGTCGGCGCCGAGTGCGTCCACCACGTACTGCGGCGATGGCTGCGGGAGTCCGACGGTCCGCAGGTCCCGCTGACGGCCCGCCGGGAAGACCGGCGGGCCGCCTGAGTCCCTGCCGTGCGCCTACCGGGCCAGCGGGGCCACCACCCAGCGGAGGGTCTTGTACATGCTGCCCTCCTCGCCGATCTCGATGAGCTTGCGGGCCGCCGGGAACGCCTCGTTGCCCTCGATCTCGTAGCCGGTCTGAAGGGTGTCCGGCACGTCCCGGACCTTCAGCCGACGCTGGATGCCGGCCGCCGGGCGCTCCTCGTCCGAACCCACCACGGCGAGGTGCTGCACCAGCCGGAGCTGGGCCGCGGCCAGCGACTCGGCCGGATCCCGCGGTCGCGGTGCCGCCGCGGCCTTGCTGCCCTTCCCGGACGGCGGTGCGACCACCGAACTCGGCGTACGGGCCGCACCTGCCGGCTCCCGCGTGGACAGGTGCGCCTGCACCACGGTGCCGTCGTTGTCCAGCGCCACCCGGAGCTCGCCGCGGCCCGGCGTGATGACGGGCACGCCGTCGAAGGCCTGCCGGAAGGTGACGTGGGTCTGCAGCGACACCGGTTCGCCGAGCTGCGAGCCGTCCTTGGTGCCGGAGTTCTCCCACAGGTCGTGCACCGCGTCGACGATCAACTCGGCGCCGTCCGCGTGCTGTTCGGCGAAGGCGCGGGCCAGCTCGACGGCCCGGTCGGTGTCCAGCTGCCGGGTGTTGCGGTGATTGGCCTCGGCCAGCTTCACCCAGCGTGCGGCGAGGGGTGCCGTCGAGACGTACCGGTCACCGGAGTTGGCGCTGAGCACGCCCTGTCGTTCGACCTGGACCTCCTGGAGTGCCGCGGCCGGGAAGTCCGCCAGCTGCCCGAGCCGGGTCAGTTCGCCACTCGGGTCGCGCGGCGCGAGCTGAACCGTCTGCTCCGGTACGGCGGTCGACGCGTCGCGCAGACTCGCGCGGGCGGAGTACCAGCGCCAGGCGTACCAGGCGTCGGAGACGTGGTCGCGGTAGAAGGTGCGCTCCGCGTTGAGCCGGGTGGTCGCCTCGGCCTGGGTCGGTCCGGTGGCGCACACCGAGGGCGCCTGCCCCTGGTAGATGTCCCACGAAGCGTTGAGCCAGGCGTCGCAGTAGGTCTGCCCGGCCCGCCACTTCTCCCAGAACTTCTTGCCGTAGTCCGGGCTGTCGATGCTCGTCGTCTCGAATCCGAAGATCATCCGGGAGCCGAGGTTGGGACCCGCCCAGGTGCGCACCGGCGAGTGCCCGCCCAGGACGCGCAGTGACTCGCAGGTGGACCAGAAGACGTAGTTCGCGCGCTCGTTGCCGAACGCCATCCGGTTGGACACCGCGTCGGAGCGGCCGTCCCACGCGGCGCCGAGGGGCGCGAAGAACACGCCGTTGCCGTCCATGCCGCCGTGCCCGGAGTGGTAGACGGCGACCACGGCGTCCAGGCCGTAGCGGTCCTGCCAGTTGTCGTACGTCTCCTCGTACGCCCACACCTGGGCGCCGCCGTCCGCGAACCAGAAGTTCCGGTCGTAGAACTGCTGAAGGTAGGCGAGCCAGCCGGTGGCGTCCTCGTGCGTGTGCGAGAGCGGGTTCTGGTTGACGAACTTCTGGATGCTGAACGCGCCCCACCAGCCGAACGTCGAGTCGCGCTCGGGCGCGCCCGGCTTGCCGGAATCGAGCGGTGAGGGACCGCGGTCGGAGTAGATCATGCGCATGGCCAAACCCCCTGAGATGTCCTCGCCGCGCTCCGTCCCGGAGGGGCGAGGGGGCCTCAAGGTGTCACCGCGGAAGGGGTTTGCCCAGCGCGGATACCGGCCATCGCGGCCATGCCCCGGGGGTGCCGCCGCGCCCCACGCTGCCTACGCGGAACAGTGGCGCCGGGGCGCGAGCCGGCCCACGCGCCGCAAAGGTGCCGCGACTTCGGAGCCACCGCAGAAGGTCCTCTTCTGTCGAGTGTTGAAAGAGTGGCGCGAAGGGCTCTGAACGCCCGTACGCCGCCTGCTGATCGAGGCCGTGCAGGGGGAAGGTGTCCTTCAGTCAGCCCGTCTCCGGTCCGTTCGTCCGTTTCCACAGCGCAGGGCACTCCCAGAATCCGGTGCCCGCGGAAAATGAGCTGCGCCCGGGCGCCCCCGCGCAGAGACTGTGCGTATCGGACGCCGCGCACCTGCGCGCCCGCACCCCCTCTCGAACACCTCCTAGGAGTCGCTGCGTGCAGGCAGCCGTCACTGTCACTCCCGCCCGGATACCCGAACTGCTGCTCGGTCTCGCGACCGTGCGGCCGGTCTTCCTCTGGGGCGCCCCCGGCATCGGAAAGTCCTCCCTGGTAAGGGAGTTCGCCCAGGCGCTGGGTCTGGAGTGCGTGAGCCTGCTGGGTACGCAGCTGGCGCCGGAGGACCTGATCGGCGTACCGCAGATCCGCGACGGCCGCTCGGTGTTCTGCCCGCCCGAGGCGATCGCCCGCGACGAGCCGTACTGCCTGTTCCTGGACGAGCTGAACGCGGCGACGCCCGATGTGCAGAAGGCCTTCTACTCGCTGATCCTGGACCGCCGCATCGGCAACTACGAGCTCCCGAAGGGGTCGATCGTGATCGGCGCGGGCAACCGCGCCACGGACAACGCCCTGGCCCGCCCGATCGCCTCCGCACTGGTCAACCGCCTGGCCCATGTGCACCTCGAGGCCTCCCCGAAGGACTGGCTCGTCTGGGCCGCAGGCAACGACATCCACCCGTGGATCCTCGACCACCTCACCGACCGCCCCGACCACCTGTGGTCCAAGCCGCCCAAGACCGAGGAGCCGTTCTCCACGCCCCGGTCGTGGCACATGCTCTCCGACGCGCTGCACTCCTTCGGACCCGGCCTCGACGAGGACACCCTGAAGGTGATCGCCCACGGCACGCTGACGCCGGCGCACGCGGTCGCCTTCTGCGGCTACGTCAAGGTCGTGCGCAGCCGGTTCGGCATCGAGGCGATCATCAAGGGCGACGCCCGCTGGCCCAACCGCCCCGAGGACCGCGACCTCCTGTACTACCTCGCGGAGTCGTTCCGCGGAAGGCTGATCAAGGAGCTCCCCGCCGCCAAGGAGCATGCGAGTGCCCACGGCCGGCAGACCGCGTACCGAGCCAAGTCGCTGCTCGTCCAGCTGGCCGAGATCTCCGTCGAGGTCGCCCAGAGCGTCATCGCCTCCGACGCCGACGGCAACCCCGTACTGCCCGCCTGGTTCCTCGTGGAGGCGGCGCGTGACATGCCGCGCCTGGTGGAGGCGCGGCGGTGAGCCGTAGCCGCAAGCAGGCGGAGCAGGAGAAGAAGTCGGACCCGGCCGCCGAGGCGTTCGCCGCCGGGATGCGGATGGTGTGGGCCAACCCCGCCCTGGCCGCGATCGAGTTCGAGCTGTGCCGCGAGGAGGACTGCGCGAGGGCGCCCCGTGACGGCCTCGTCCGCGTCGACTCCAACGGCCACCTCCACCCGCACCCCACCCGGCGCGCCGCCCCCGCCGAGTGGGCCTGGGCCGTCGCGCACGGCCTCCTCCACCTGGGCTTCGGCCATGTCCCGGGCGCCAACGGCGAGCGCGTGCAGCCCGACCGCTTCGACCTGGCCGCCCGCTGCGTCGTCGTCAACCGCTTCCTGCTCACCTTCCCCGTCGGCCTCACCCCCGAGGACCTGCCCGCGTCCTACCCCGACGGCGACGAGGAGCAGCTCGCCGCCCGCTGGCGCCGCGACGGCGTTCCGGCCGCGTACGAACGCTGCGGTACGGCCGGTGGCGCGCCGGACCAGCTGCTCGTGCCCTGGCAGGGCTGGCCCGGACATCCCGTCGACTGGCAGATCGCCTTCGCGCACGCGCTGACCCGGACGATGTCCACGGCGATGGACATGGCGGGCGGGCGCCGCGCGTCCATGTACGGCGGCCCGACCCGGCTGCGCCCCTGGGAGGAGGCACTGAGCTGGTTCGTCTCCTCGTATCCGCTGCTCGGCGGCATCGCGGCCGGCATCACGATCGTCGCCGACGCCGAACTCGCCCGCGCCCACGGCATTTCCGTCGCCGCCGTCGACACGGAGGCCGCCGAGATCTACATCAATCCACTGCGCCAGTTCGACGACGAGGAATGGCGTTTCGTTCTCGCCCACGAGATGCTGCACGCCGCCCTGCGGCACGGCGACCGCACCGGCGGCCGCGACCCCTACCTCTTCAACATCGCCGCCGACTACGTCATCAACGGCTGGCTGCGTGAGATGGACGTCGGCACGATGCCCGAAGGGCTCCTCCACGACCCGGAGTTGAAGGACCTCTCGGCCGAGGAGGTCTACGACCGCATCGCGGGCGACCTGCGCCGGACGCGCCGGCTCGGCACGCTGCGCGGCAAGGGCGTCGGCGACATCCTCGGCGGTCCCCTCGGCTCACCGCGCGACTACGTCGACCTCGACGAGTTCTACCGCCGCGGTCTCGCCCAGGGGCTCGACCTGCACCAGCAGCAGGAACGCGGGTACCTGCCCGGCGGACTCGTCGAGGAGATCCGTGCCCTCAGCCATCCGCCCCTGTCGTGGGACGCCCAACTGGCGCGCTGGTTCGACGAGTTCGTGCCCCGCCCCGAGCCGCTGCGGACCTACGCCCGGCCGTCGCGCCGGCAGGCCGCGACCCCCGGCATCCCGCGCGCCGGCCGCTACTTCCCGCCCGAGGAGATCGCCCGCTGCACCTTCGGCGTGGTCCTCGACACCTCCGGCTCGATGGGCCACACACTCCTCGGCAAGGCGCTCGGCGCGATCGCCTCGTACGCCGAGGCCCGTGACGTGCCGGCCGCGCGCGTCGTCTTCTGCGACGCGACACCGCACGACGCGGGCTATCTGCCGGTCACCGAGATCGCGGGCCGTGTCCGGGTGCACGGCCGCGGGGGCACCGTGCTGCAACCCGGCATCGACCTCCTGCAGCGCGCCGACGACTTCCCGCCGGGCGCGCCCGTCCTGGTGATCACGGACGGCTGGTGCGACGTCCTGCGGGTCCGGCGCGAACACGCCTACCTGATTCCGCAGGGGGCCCGCCTCCCCTTCACGGCGCGCGGACCGGTCTTCCGGGTGCGCTGAGGCGGGCGGCGGCCCGGCCGGCACCGCCGGGCTGCCGCCCCGTCAGATGGGTGCGCCGGGCCCAGGTGTGATCGGATGGTGGCTACGGACCCCGGGAACGGGACCACACGTGAAAGGACTCACCGTGGCTACCACGCGCTCAGCACACACCGTCTGGGAAGGCAACCTGCTCAAGGGCAACGGCGTCGTCACCTTCGACTCCTCCGGCAGCATCGGCGAGCAGCCGGTGTCGTGGGCGTCGCGCGCCGAGGAGGCGAACGGCAAGACCAGCCCGGAGGAGCTGATCGCCGCCGCTCACTCCAGCTGCTTCTCGATGGCCTTCTCGAACATTCTCGACAAGGCCGGCACCCCGCCGACCAAGCTGGTCACCTCCGCCGACGTGACCTTCCAGCCCGGCGAGGGCATCACCGGCATCCACCTCACGGTCGAGGGCACCGTGCCCGGCATCGACGAGGAGGCCTTCGTCGCCGCGGCCGAGGACGCCAAGGTCAACTGCCCGGTGAGCCAGGCGCTGACCGGCACCACCATCACGCTGTCGGCGAAGCTCGCCTGACCGCGTACGCGACACCCGTACGCCGATGCCGCGCCCCGGCCAAGGGGGCGCGGCATCGTCATGTCCCGGCCCCCGCGGGGCACTCGCCCCATTGACAAGCCCGTACGCGCGTTTTGTGCTGGAGGGCGGGCAGAGCCCTGGCGGAAGGGGACGGACATGGCACGTGCGGTCGGGATCGACCTCGGTACGACGAACTCGGTGGTGGCCGTGCTGGAGGGCGGTGATCCGACCGTGGTCGCCAACGCCGAGGGAGCGCGCACCACACCCTCCGTGGTGGCCTTCGCCAAGAACGGGGAGGTCCTCGTCGGCGAGGTCGCCAAACGGCAGGCCGTGACGAACGTGGACCGCACCGCGCGCTCCGTGAAGCGGCACATGGGCGACACGAGTTGGCGCTTCCCCGACCGGGGCGACGTCGACGGGACCCGCTACCGCGCCCAGGAGCTGTCGGCGCGCGTCCTGCAGAAACTCAAGCGCGACGCCGAGGCGTACCTCGGCGAGGACGTCACGGACGCCGTGATCACGGTGCCCGCCTACTTCGACGACGCCCAGCGCCAGGCCACCAAGGAGGCCGGCGAGATCGCGGGCCTGAAGGTCCTGCGGATCATCAACGAACCGACGGCCGCCGCCCTCGCGTACGGACTCGACCGGGGCGAGGAGCAGACCGTCCTCGTCTTCGACCTGGGCGGCGGCACCTTCGACGTCTCGCTCCTGGAGATCGGCGACGGGGTCATCGAGGTCAAGGCGACCAACGGCGACACCCGCCTCGGCGGCGACGACTGGGACCAGCGGGTCGTCGACCACCTCGTCGCCCGCTTCAAGGGTTCGTACGGCATCGACCTCGGCCAGGACCGGATGGCGCTGCAACGGCTGCGCGAGGGCGCCGAGAAGGCCAAGATCGAGCTGTCCAGCTCCTCCGAGACCACCATCAGCCTGCCCTACATCACCGCCTCCGCCGACGGCCCCCTGCACCTGGACGAGAAGCTGACGCGCGCTCAGTTCCAGGAACTGACCGCCGACTTGCTCGACCGCTGCAAGCCGCCCTTCCACCAGGCCGTGAAGGACGCGGGGGTGAAGCTGTCCGCCGTCGACCACGTCATCCTGGTCGGCGGGTCGACCCGGATGCCCGCCGTGACCGACCTGGTGAAGGAACTCACCGGCAAGGACCCGCACAAGGGCGTCAACCCGGACGAGGTGGTGGCCGTGGGCGCCGCGCTCCAGGCGGGTGTCATCCGCGGCGACGTCAAGGACGTGCTCCTCCTCGACGTCACCCCGCTGTCCCTCGGCATCGAGACCAAGGGCGGCATCATGACCAAGCTCATTGAGCGCAACACGACCATTCCCACCCGGCGTTCGGAGATCTTCACCACCGCCGCCGACAACCAGCCCTCGGTCGGCATCCAGGTCTTCCAGGGCGAGCGCGACATCGCCGCCTACAACAAGAAGCTGGGCGTCTTCGACCTCACCGGGCTGCCGCCCGCGCCGCGCGGGGTGCCGCAGATCGAGGTCGCGTTCGACATCGACGCCAACGGGATCATGCATGTCTCCGCGAAGGACCTCGCCACCGGGCGGGAGCAGAAGATGACCGTCACCGGCGGATCGGCGCTCCCCAAGAACGACATCGACCGCATGATGCGCGAGGCGGAGCAGTACGCGGACGAGGACCGCCGGCACCGCGAGGCGGCGGAGACCCGCAACCAGGCCGAGCAACTCGTTTACCAGACCGAGAAGTTCGTCCGCGAGAACGAGGAGCGCATTCCGTCCGACGTCACGGCGGAGGTCGCGGCCGCGGTCACGGAACTCAAGGCACTGCTGGCGGAGCCGGCCGACACCGGCGAACTCCGTGCCGGCGTCGAGAAGCTGGCCTCGGTCAGCCAGAAGGTCGGCCAGGCCATGTACGCACAGGCCCAGCAGTCACCGCCGCAGGACCCGGCAGGCGAGCCCGCCCCGGGCGACGAGGAGGCCGTGGTGGACGCCGAGATCGTCGACGAGGAGCGAGAGGCTGGTGAGGGCCGGGACAGGTCCTAGACGTCCGTCTTCTCCCAGCCCCGTCGCGCGGGCCGCGGTCCCAGCTGCTCAGGGTCGCGGCTGCGGTACACCACGTACGGCCGGAACAGGTACTGCACCGGCACGCTGAACATATGGACCAGGCGCGTGTACGGGACCAGCGCGATCAGCGCCATGCCGACCACCGCGTGGACCTGGTACAGCACCGGCACGCCCTCCATCAGCTCCGTCCTGGGCCGGAGAGTGAACAGGCTGCGGGCCCAAGGGGCGATGGTGTGCCGGTAGTTGTATCCGTCGCCCGACGCGTGCGTGAGCTTGGCGGTCATGCCCAGCACGATCGCGCCGAGCAGCACCACGTACATCAGTTTGTCGTTGGCCGTCGTCGCACGGAACACCGGCGCCTTCGTCCTGCGGCGGTAGAGCAGCAGCAGGATGCCGAACACCGCGAGCACTCCGGCCGCCGTACCGCCGTACAGCGAGAGCAGGTGGTACAGGCGCTCCTTGACGCCCAGCGCCTCGGTCCACGACTCGGGGACGAACAGACCCACCAGATGCCCGACGAGCACGAACAGGATGCCGTAGTGGAACGCGGGCGAGGCGACGTTCAGCAGTTTCGACTCGTAGACCTGCGAGGAGCGGGTGGTCCAGCCGTACTTGTCGTAGCGGTAGCGCCAGACCAGTCCCGCCACGAGCAGCACGAAGACGACGTACGGCAGGGCGCCCCACAGAAGTGTCGTCATGAGCGCTCTCCGGTGAGGGTGACGGCGAAGGGTTCGAGCCCGACCTCTTCGCGGGGCGGTCCCGATCGGGCCAGCGCGAGTGCCTCGGCGCGGTCCTTGGGGGAGGGGCCGGGGAGCGTGGCGCAGATCGCGTCGAGGACCTGCGCGTAGGGCGTCCCGTGGTCGGTGAGCGCGATCCGCAGCAGCTCCAGACCGCTGCGGTGCTCCCGCAGCAGCACCGTTCCGGCCTGCGCGGAGAACTCCAGCACCGCCGGCAGGAAGTCCGGCAGCTCCGCACCGCTGAACTCCAGACCGTGCTCGCGGTAGACCTCCTTGAAGCGCACCAGGGCCATGCCCCGCCGACGGGTGTCACCGTCGCGCCACCAGCTCAGATAGAGGCTGTGCCGGCTCTTGAAGTCGAAGACCCGGACGTAGTGCGCGGCGAGGTCGCCGGGGGGTGTGGCGGCCGCGTGGTCGAGGAACTCCCGCAGCTCCGGGGCCGCTTGGCGCAGCAGGGGCAGTCGCTCGAAGAACTCCTCGTCCGGATAGGTCAGACAGTAGGCGGCGGCCTGGTACAGCACGGCATGACGTGTCATGTGTCCTCCCGGTCCGCGGTCTGGCGCTTGCGCAGGGCGTGGAAGTTCTCCACCGACACCAGCGGGAGCTGCTTGCGGCCCGAGTCCTGGCCGAAGGGCCCGTCGCCGCCCATGCCGGGGCCGCCGTCGAAGTCGAGGCTGCACTCGTCGGGCAGCGCCGACTCCTCCAGACGCCTGGCGTCACCGACGGCCGCCGTCGGAATCACATAGCGGTCCTCGTACTTGGCGATCGCCAGCAGCCGGTACATCGCCTCGATCTCCTCGGCCCGCATGCCGACGGACGCGGCGACCGACTCGTCGGGCGCCTCGCCGAGGTTGATGGCCCGCATGTGGGAGCGCATCGCGGCGAGTTTCTCCAGGGACGCCCGGACCGGCGCGACATCACCCGCGGTGAAGATCTCCGCCAGGTATTCGAGGGGGATGCGCAGCGTGTCGATCGCGCCGAAGAGGTTGTCCAGGTCCTCGCCGTCGTGTCCGGTCTCGGTCAGCGCGTCCACCACGGGGGAGAGCGGCGGGATGTACCAGACCATCGGCATGGTGCGGTACTCGGGATGCAGCGGAAGCGCCACCTTGTACTTGCTGATCAGCGCGTGCACGGGGGAGCGGCGCGCCGCCTCGATCCAGTCGTGCGCGATCCCGGCCTCCTCGGCCGCCCGGCGCACCGCCGGGTCCTCGGGGTCGAGGAAGACGCCCAACTGGGCCTCGTACAGGGCCTTGTCGTCCTTCGTGGACGCGGCCGCGGTGACCCGGTCCGCGTCGTAGAGGATCACCCCGAGATAGCGCAGCCGCCCCACGCACGTCTCCGAGCAGACCGTCGGCAGTCCGACCTCGATGCGCGGATAGCACATCGTGCACTTCTCCGCTTTGCCGGTGCGGTGGTTGAAGTAGACCTTCTTGTACGGGCATCCGGTCACGCACATCCGCCAGCCCCGGCACTGGTCCTGGTCGACCAGGACGATGCCGTCCTCGGCCCGCTTGTACATCGCACCGGACGGGCAGGACGCCACACACGACGGGTTGAGGCAGTGCTCGCAGATCCGCGGCAGATAGAACATGAAGGTCTGCTCGAAGGCGAACTTGACCTTGTCGGCGGCCTGTTGGCGTACCTTCGCGACCATCGGGTCCAGCTCGCCGTACTCCGGCGCGCCGGCCAGGTTGTCGTCCCAGTTCGAGGACCACTCGATCTTCATCGGCTTGCCGTCGAGCTGCGAGACGGGCCGGGCCACCGGGTAGTCGTCACCGAGCGGGGCATCGGTGAGGTTGCGGTACTCGTACGTCCAGGGCTCGTAGTAGTCCTTGATCTCCGGGAGCCTGGGGTTGGAGAAGATCCCGGCGAGCTTGCTGAAGCGTCCGCCGGCCTTGAGCCGCAGCGCGCCGCGCCGGTTCAGCTCCCAGCCGCCGCGCCACTTCTCCTGGTCCTCGTAGCGCCGCGGGTAGCCCTGTCCCGGCCGGGTCTCGACGTTGTTGAACCAGACGTATTCCATGCCGTCCCGGTTGGTCCATGCCTGCTTGCAGGTGACCGAACACGTATGACAGCCGATGCACTTGTCGAGGTTCATGACCATGGCGATCTGGGCCATCGGGCGCATCAGTACTCCACATCCTGCGAGCGGCGGCGGATGACCGTCACCTCGTCGCGCTGGTTGCCCGTCGGGCCCAGGTAGTTGAAGGCCCATGACAACTGGGCGTAGCCGCCGATGAGATGGGACGGCTTGAGGATCAGCCGGGTCAGGGAGTTGTGGATGCCGCCGCGCTTACCGGTCGTCTCGGTCTTCGGAACGCCCACGGTGCGCTCCTGGGCGTGGTGCATGTACACCGTGCCGGCGGGCATCCGGTGCGAGACGACCGCCCGGGCAACCACCACGCCGTTGCGGTTGACGGCTTCGATCCAGTCGTTGTCCCGCACGCCGATCGCGTCGGCGTCCTGCGGCGACATCCAGATGTTCTGCCCGCCGCGCGAGAGGGACAGCATGAACAGGTTGTCCTGGTACTCCGAGTGGATGGACCACTTGTTGTGCGGGGTGAGGTAACGGACCGTCACTTCCCGCTGTCCGTCGGCCCCCAGCCGCGGCTCGCCGAAGAGCCGGTGCATGTCCAGGGGCGGCCGGTAGACGGGCATCGCCTCACCCAGTTCATGGATCCAGTCGTGGTCCAGGAAGAAGTGCTGGCGTCCGGTGAGAGTGTGCCAGGGCTTGAGGTGCTCGGTGTTGAGGGTGAACGCCGTGTAGCGCCGGCCGCCCGACTCGCTGCCCGACCACTCCGGCGAGGTGATCACCGGGACCGGCGCGGCCTGGGTGTCGGCATACGTGACGCGTCTGCCCTCGTGCTCGGCGGCCAGCTGGGCCATCTCCTGGCCGGTACGCGCCTCCAGGGTGCGGAAGCCCTGTGTGGCCAGCCGTCCGTTGGTCGTCCCGGACAGCGCGAGGATGGTGTTCGCGGCCTTCACGGCGGTGTCGAGGGCGGGCCGCCCGTCGGCGGGTCCGCCGCGCACGGCACCGTTGCGCTCGCGCAGGTCGGCCACCTCCTCGTCCGGCCGGAGCGCGATTCCCTTGGCGGGCAGGCCCAGTTCCTCCACCAGCGGCCCGAGCGCGGCGAACTTGGCGCCGATCGCGGTGTAGTCCCGCTCCACCACCGTCAGGTTCGGCATGGTCTTCCCGGGCACCGGCTCGCACTCGCCGCGTTTCCAGTCCAGGACGACTCCGCCGGGCTGGGCGGTCTCGCCCGGGGTGTCGTGCTGGAGCGCGGTGGCGACCAGGTCCTTGCGGACGCCGAGATGCCCGGCGGCGAGCTCGCTGAGCCGCTCGGCCAGCGCCTTGAACGTGTCGAAGTCGGTCCGCGCCTGCCACGGCGGGTCCACCGCCGGAGTGAAGGAGTGGACGTAGGGATGCATGTCCGTGGTCGACAGATCGTGCTTCTCGTACCAGGTCGCGGCGGGCAGGACCACGTCCGAGAGCAGGGTGGACGAGGTCTGCCGGAAGTCCAGCGACAGCAGCAGGTCGAGCTTGCCCTCGGGTGCCTCGTCCCGCCAGGTCACGTCCCGGGGGCGAACCTCGGGCTCCGCCTCCTCGGCACGCAGCGAGGAATGGGTGCCGAGGAGATGCTTGGTGAAGTACTCGGCGCCCTTGGCGGAGGAGCCCAGCAGATTGGCACGCCACAGGGTCAGCACACGCGGCCAGTTCTCCGGGGCGTCCGGGTCCTCGCAGGCGAACTTCAGGGTTCCGGCGCGCAGTTCGGCCACGGCGTGGGCGACCGGATCACCGAAGGCGTCGCCGAGATCCAGCGGATTGCGGTCGAACGTCGGATACGACGGCATCCATCCCGTACGGGCCGACAGGGCGAGGCAGTCAGCGCCGGTCATGCCCTTGAAGCGGCCCTCGCCCAGCGGTGAGGCGAGCACATCGGCCGCGAACCGGTCGTAGCGCCACTGGTCGGTGTTGAGGAACCAGTAGGCCGCGCCGATCATCTGCCGTGGCGGCCGGCTCCAGTCGGCGCCACCCGCGAGCGTGGCCCAGCCGGTGACCGGCCGGCACTTCTCCTGCCCGACGTAGTGCGCCCAGCCGCCGCCGTTGCGCCCCTGGCAGCCGGTGAGCTGGAGGAGAGCGAGGAAGGCGCGGTAGATCGTCTCGGAGTGGAACCAGTGGTTGGTCCCGGCGCCCATCAGGATCATGCAGCGGCCCTGTGACTTCTCCGCCGTCCGGGCGAACTCCCTTGCGATCTTGACGCACTTGGCCGCGGGAACGGACGTGTGCACCTCCTGCCAGGCCGGCGTCCCGGGTGACTCCGCGTCCTCGTACGAGGCGGGCCAGCTGCCCGGAAGGTCCGGCCGGCCCACCCCGTACTGGGCGAGCAGCAAGTCGAAGACCGTGGTGACGAGCGGTCCTCCGGCCCCGCCGAGACGGGTCGCCGGCACTCCGCGGCGTACGACGTCACCGCGTCCCTGCCCGTGCTCCCCGCCCTCGGTGTCGAAGCGCGGGAGCAGCACCTCCAGACCCTCGGCGAAATCGGTGCCGTACAGGCTCAACGCCGGCTCGATGTCGCCCAGTTCGAGATTCCACTTGCCCTTGCCCGACTCGGTCCAGCGGAAGCCGAGGGAGCCGTTGGGGACGACGGCGCGGCCGGTCACGGAGTCCAGCACGGCCGTCTTCCACTCGGCGCCCTCGCCGTCCTGGCCCAGGTCGGTCGCGCGCAGGAACTTCGACGGCACGTACGCGCCGTCCCGCTCGGTCAGGGTCACCAGGAACGGCAGGTCGGTGAACCTGCGCACGTAGTCCGCGAAGAAGGGGGTCTCGCGGTCGACGAAGAACTCCTTGAGGATCACCTGGCCCATCGCGAGGGCGAGCGCGCCGTCCGTGCCGGGGTGCGGGTGCAGCCACTCGTCGGCGAACTTGGCGTTGTCCGCGTAGTCGGGGGCGACGACCACGACCTTCTGGCCGCGGTAGCGGGCCTCGGCCATCCAGTGGGCGTCGGGGGTCCGGGTCACCGGGACGTTCGAGCCCCACATCATCAGATACGCGGCGTCCCACCAGTCGCCCGATTCCGGCACGTCGGTCTGGTCGCCGAACACCTGCGGGGAGGCGACGGGCAGGTCGGCGTACCAGTCGTAGAAGGAGAGCATCGGGGCGCCGATGAGCGAGTGGAAACGGGCGCCGGCCGCGTGGGACACCATCGACATCGCGGGGATGGGGGAGAAGCCGGCGACGCGGTCCGGGCCGTACGTCTTGATGGTGTGGACGTGGGCCGCGGCGACGATCTCCACGGCCTCGTCCCAGGTGGCGCGGACCAGGCCGCCCTTGCCGCGGGCCTGCTGGTAGCGGCGGCGGCGCGCCGGGTCGCCCTGGATGTCGGCCCAGGCCAGGACCGGATCACCGAGCCGCCGCTTCGCCTCCCGGTACATCTCCAGCAGCACACCGCGGATGTACGGGTAGCGCACCCGGGTCGGCGAGTACGTGTACCAGGAGAAGGCCGCCCCGCGCGGACAGCCGCGGGGTTCGTACTCGGGGCGGTCCGGGCCCACCGACGGGTAGTCCGTCTGCTGGGTCTCCCAGGTGATGATGCCGTCCTTGACGTACACCTTCCAGCGGCAGGAGCCGGTGCAGTTCACGCCGTGCGTGGAGTTCACGACCTTGTCGTGGCTCCAGCGGTCCCGGTAGAAGGCGTCCGCCTCGCGGCCGCCGGTGAGGCCGATGCTGTGCAGGTCGGGCGCGGGGGTGCCGGGCCGGAAGAACCTCCCGGCGCGCAGCAGCGCCGCGCCCGGTTCCGTGGGCGGTCCCTGCGTCTCGGTCACGGTGCGCTCCCTTGCTTGCCCGTAGACCGAACCTAGGGGCGAGCCGGATCACGCACCCGCTCAGAGCATCCGTACGGGTCAGGCCGGGCCGGGCGCCGGGCACGGCTCAGTACACCTCGCGGTACTCGCGCAGCAGCTTCTTGGTCCGTTCGGCGGAGGCGGCGCGGGCCGACATGTGGTCCAGCACCTCCAGATGCTGGGAGACCTCGGCACGCGAATCGAGGTAGAGCGCGCCGGTCAGATACTCGCTGTAGACCATGTCGGGCAGCTCGGGCGCCCCGAACCGGAACAGGGTGAAGGACGTGTACGCCCCCGGGTGCGGGCCGTCCGCGTACTCGGCGACCTGGAGCGTGATGTCGTCGCTCTCGGTCGCGTCGAGGAGCCGGTCGATCTGCTCGCGCATGACCGCGCCGCGGATGCTGACCGGGCGGCGCAGCACGGTCTCGTCCATGATCACCCAGAAGTGCGGCGGGTGTTCGCGGGTGAGCAGCTTCTGGCGGGTCATGCGCAGGGTCACATAACGCTCGAGGGACTCGGAGCCCGCCTGCCCGACCGTGCCGGCCTCGAGCACGGCCCGCGCGTAGTCCTCGGTCTGCAGCAGCCCGGGCACGAAGTGCGGCTCGTAGGACCGGATCAGACGGGCGGCGCCCTCGAGGCTGATGTGCATGCTGAACCAGTCCGGCAGGACGTCGTGGAACCGCTGCCACCAGCCCGGCCGGTTGGCCTCCTCGGTCAGGGCGACGAAGGCGGCCACCTCGCCGTCGGGCACGCCGTACGTCGTCAGCAGCACCTGTACGTACGGGATCTTCAGCGCGACCTCGGCCGTCTCCATCCGCCGTACGGTCGCCGGGGCCACGCGCAGCACGCGCGCGGCCTCCTCCCGCTTCAGCCCGGCGGCCTCCCGCAACTCCTGAAGCCGCCGCCCCAATATCACCTGCCCCACGGTGGGCGCGGCCCGCCGCTCACTCACGCCACGCCTCCCCACGCGCCGAAGTACGCGAGCAGTGTGTCATGTTCCCGGGAAACCCTCATGGGGGCGAACGTAGCGAATGAGCTCAAGCGGAACCGGACGGTCCGTCAGATTCCCTGTGAAATAAGGAACTTGGCGGTGGCGGGATCCGCCGGAAGGAACGTCTCGATGGCCAACTCGGCGACCGTCACATCCATGGGGGTGTTGAAGGTGGAGATGGACGAGATGAAGGAGAGCAGCCGGCCGTCGTGCTCGATCTGCATCGGCAGCGCGAAGTAGGGGACGGGCTCGGCCGGCTCGCCGGAATCGGGGCGGTCGGCGACCGGATAGGCCGCCACCTCCTCGTACAGGGCACGCAACGCGTCCGAGCGGTGCAGGGCGATCTGCCGGTCCATCTGCGCGAGCAGGTGGTCGCGCCACTCCCGGTGGTTGCGGATGCGCGGCGCGAGCCCCTCGGGATGCAGGGTGAGCCGCATCGCGTTCAGCGGGGGTACGAGGAGCTGCTCCGGGACGCCGTCCAGGAGCAGGGCGATGCCCCGGTTGGCGGCCAGGACGGTGTACGTGGCGTCGACCACGAGCGCCGGGTAGGGCTCGTAGCCCTGGATCAAGCGTTCCATGCCCTCGCGCAGGGCGGCCATCGAGGGGTCGTCGAGCGGGGTCTCCGGATAGTGCGGGGCGTAGCCCGCGGCCAGCAGCAGGGCGTTGCGCTCCCGGACCGGCACGTCGAGGTGCCCGGCCAGGCGCAGGACCATCTCCTCGCTGGGCCGGGAGCGGCCGGTCTCGATGAAGCTGATGTGCCGGGCCGACGAATCCGCCCGCAGCGCCAGCTCCAGCTGACTCACCCGCCGCTGCTCCCGCCAGCCCCGCAGCAGCGGGCCGATTCCCTTGTCGGCAGGGGCACTTGGGAGCCGGGCGGGGCCGGCCGCGACATTGCTCATACGAGGACCGTAGTCGAGGAGCACGCTGCGGGGACGGTCCGGGGTGAGGGCGTACGCCCCGTGAGAGCTGCCCGCCGGGGCGTCGGCGCCGAGGCCGGCCCCGGGTGTACGTACGACGCCGGCCCTCGGGGACTGTGTCAGGCTGAGGACCAGCCCCGAGGCAGCCGCACGCAGCCGGACGCAGCCGCACGGGCACCCGCCGCCGGACGAAGGAGCGAGGTCATGGCCGTCGAACCGCTGTCGCAGAAGGAGATCGAGGACCGGCTGGCGGAGTTGCCGGGCTGGTCGCTGGACGGGGACCGGCTCGCCCGCTCCTACCAGCTCGGTTCGCACTTCGCCGCGGCCGCGATGGTCGTGCACATCGCCCAGGTGCAGGACGCACTCGACCACCACTCCGACCTCACGCTCGGCTACCACACGGTCTCCCTCGCCGTGAACACGCACAGTGCCGGCGGTGCCGTCACCGACCTCGACTTCGACCTCGCCCGCAGGGTGGAGGAGCTGGCTCCGGGCCATGGTGCGAGCTGAGGCGCTGGGTGGAGGGGCTGGGCCCGGCCGACGGTGCGGGCTGAGGCGCTGGGTGGAGGGGCTGGGCCCGGCCGACGGTGCGGGCTGAGGCGCTGGGTGGAGGGGCTGGGCCCGGCCGACGGTGCGAGCTGAGGCGCTGGGTGGAGGGCTGGCCCGGCCGACGGTGCGAGCTGAGGCGCTGGGTGGAGGGCTGGCCCGGCCCATGGTGCGAACTGAGGCGCGTGCTGGACCACGCGCCCACGGCGACTTCCTCCCCCTCGGCGCGGACACCGAAGTGCTGGAACCGGCCGAACTGCGCGAGCGCATCACACGGACGGTGACCGCGCCGGCGGAGACCTACGGCGCCTGGCCCGACCCACGGCGGGGACCGACCGGTCAGGACAGCAGGCGGGTCCACGAGCACTCGCTCGGGGGTCGCGGGGATGTGCTGGACGCGGTCGCCGGTGTCCGCTGGATGAGGTCGGGGGATGTCTGGACGCGTCGCGGGGATGTCTGGACGCGTCCCCGGGATTTGCTGTTCGAGCAACACGGCTGGCCGTTTCCGGGAGTGGCGAGGCACGCTGGCGGCATCCCGGACGAGAGGCTCGGACCATGCCGCACGATCACCACGGACACGACCACGACCACGACCACGGCCGCACCCACTCCCACGACCACACGCAGATCGACTTCGCCGAGATGCTCCCCCTGCTGGAGCAGGAGGCCGAGTTGTACTCCCCCCTCTACACGCGAGCGGCGAACTGGCTGCGGGAGCTGCGGCCGGAGCCCGAGCTCATCGTGGACGCGGGCAGTGGTCCCGGCGTCGTCTCCTGCCTCCTCGCCGACACCTTCCCGCAGGCGCGGGTCGTCGCGGTGGACGGCGTGGACCCCCTCTTGGACCGCGCCCGGGAGCGTGCCGAGCGGCTGGGCGTCGCCGATCGCTTCAGCACCCTGAGGGTCGAACTCGCCGATGGAATCGGTGACTTGGAGTACCCGGGCGACCTGCTGTGGGCCAGTAGGTCGCTGCATCACGTCGGTGACCAGCGAGCCGCGCTGGCCGGGTTCGTACGGGGACTCGCGCCCGGCGGCACCCTCGCACTCCTGGAGGGCGGGCTGCCCACCCGCTTCCTCCCGCGCGACATCGGCATCGGCCGCCCGGGCCTCCAGTCCCGGATCGACGCCGTCCACGAGCACTGGTTCACCGAGATGCGGGCTGCGCTGCCCGGCGCGGTGGCCGAGACCGAGGACTGGCCCGCCCTGCTGACCGGCGTCGGCCTGCGGTACACCGCGACCCGCAGCTTCCTGCTCGACCTGCCCGCACCGGTCTCCGACGAGGCCCGCGCCTTCGTCATCACCTCCCTCGCCCGCCGGCGCGAAGGCCTCGCCGAAGACCTCGACGCCGACGACATCGCCACCCTCGACCGACTCCTCGACCCGGACGACAAGGCGAGCCTGCACCACCGGCCCGACGTCTTCGTCCTGACGGCGCAGACCGTGTACGTGGGAGTGAAGCCGGAGTAGGCCCCGGGGCCTGGCGGGCCCCACGCCTGGCGGTGCCCATCCCGCACGCCCCGCATTCAGCCCCAGGCGTCGCAGGTCGGCCTCGCCCCCGCCCGGCCCTGCGGTCAGCATCCGCCCGCCCGGCCCTGCGGTCAGCATTCACCTGGGCGCGCGTACAGCGTGATACGGGCGCCCTGCACCCGGCGGGTGACGCAGCCCTCGAAGAACGTCGCCAGGACGTCCCGCTTGACGGCTTCCTGCGCACCGCGGTCCAGAGGCTCACCGTCGGGGTCGCCTACGGCGACGATCCGGGAGCTGTTCAGCATCCGGGCCCGGATACCGGTGGCGGACACCTCCGTGCCGTACAGGGTCCGGGACGCGACGGGTGTGCGGTCGAGGGCGAGATCGTGGAGCCCGCGGACGGCCGCGGGGTAGGGCAAGGACCAGACGCGGCGCCGCTGCGGCATGTAGAGGACGCCGTCGCCCGGCTCGCCCAGCACCTGAATGGCCCGAGCGACGGCGGTGACATCGTCGGTGCGGCTCGTGGTGTCGCGCAGCTGGAGTGTCGTCGGGACCAGGGTGAGGACGGCCACGGCCGCCGCGGCCCGCATCCACCGGCTGGGGCCGAGGCGGTGCAGCGCGGCGCCCATCAGCAGGGCGAGCCCCGCATTGCCGTAGAGGACATAACGGTCCACGTACAGAGGCTGGACCACGGACAACAGCATCAGCAGGACCGAGGGCACGACGAGGAGGGCGAGGGCGAGGCGCCTCAAGTCCACCGGGCGCGTGGGCCGCCGGGGGAGGGTTCGCGCGCAGACCACGCCCAAGGCGCTCACCACCAGGAAGGAGACGTACGCGCCGGCGTCGACCCCGATCCACGCCACCTGCTGCGACTGGCTCGTGCTCAGCGCGGCGAGTGGCGCGAGCGTGACCACCACGCCGGCCGAGGCGATCGCCCAGCCGCGACGGGCGCCGCGGGGAACGGCCATGGCGTGCACCGCGAGCGCGAGGACCGCGAACTCGTGCAGCAGACACGCGGCACTCATCAGCGTGCCGTAACCGGCCCAGTCCCAGCTGCAGGCCCTCCGCGCGGACACCGTCCGCACCAGTGCGTACGTGGCCCAGACGACCAGCGCACACACCATCGCGTACGAACGGCCCTCCTGCGCGTACCGCTGCACGGCCGGCAGCAGCGCGAAGGCGAAGCCCGCGAGGAGACCAGGTCCCGGGCCGGCGAGCCGACTTCCCAGCAGGACCACGCCCGCCGTGGCCGCGGCCATGGCGAGGACCGAGGGCAGTCGCATGACCAGCAGCGGGTCGGCGTAGGTGAGCACGGCGAACAGACCGTGCATGAGGAGGTAGTACGGCCCGTGTACCGCGTCAACCGTTGCGAGCGTGCTCCACAGATCGGGCAGGCTCCGGTGCGCCATGTCGTACGTGACCGCCTCGTCCCGCCACAACGAGCCGTTCCGGCGGATCCCCCACAGGCCCAGGGCCAGGGAGAGGAGAACGGGCAGCGCGAGACGGGGTCCGGGGTGCCTGCCAACGATGCCTGGGTGTAAGCCCGTTGGGGGTGCCGGGCGCCCGGTGATCGTGGGGGCCGGACTCTTGTCCGTGCGGGCGGGCGGACGGAGGGACGGGGCGGTGACGATGAGAGGCTCCGGGGCGTGAGTGCCGTCCGGCGGGCGGACGGCGAAGGGCGTGGATGCCCCGAGTCCAGCCGTCGGCGTATTGATGCGCAGGCCCCAACCGGGCGCCCATCAAAGGGAATCGGGCGTCCGTGGGGCCGGTTCGGGACCGGTCGGCGCGGGAGCGGCGGGCTACCGTGAGCCGGACGTGACCACGGGATGGGGAGACACCGATGGGACGCCGAGAGAAACCGCTGGACCCGGCCGCCGGTCCCGTACAGCGCTTCGCCCACGAGCTGCGCAAGCTCCGCGCGGAAGTGGGTGGGCCCACCTATCGCGAGATGGCTCGGGGCGCCGGCTACTCGGCACCCACGCTCTCCGCCGCGGCGGCCGGGGAACGGCTGCCCTCGCTGTCCGTGGTCCTCGCCTACGTCACCGCGTGCGGGAGCGACCCGGGGGAGTGGGAGCGGCGGTGGCGCGAGGCACTGACCGAGGAGGCCGACGGCCGGGCACCCCAGGACGGCGCGTCGCCGTACCCGGGGCTCGCGCGGTTCGAAGCGGACGACCGGTACCCGTTCCACGGCCGGGACGACCTGATCACCGAGCTGCTCCAACTGACCTTCCGCCGACGCATCCTGGCCGTCGTGGGAGCATCCGGCAGCGGCAAGTCCTCGCTCCTGAGAGCGGGGCTGATACCGGCGCTCCGCTCTGCCGGCGGCGACCAGGCGTGGTTGCCGGAGACGGGACCCACAGCGTCATCGGAGTTCCGCGGGGTCGTTCCGGGCGAGGGGCCGCCGCCGTCCGGGCAGGGTGGCGCCGAGTCGTCTCGGTGTACGGGCCGGCGGGGCGAGCAGCCTGCGCCCGGCGAGGCGTTGGCACAGCGGGGCGGTGGTTCGGCTCCTCCGAACCAGGGCGGCCGGCCCGCTCTCGCGGCCATCCGCGTCTTCACCCCCGGCGACCGTCCCGACCGCAGTCACGCCTCCCTCTTCGTTCCGCATGGCGGTCATGGGGAAACCCTCCTTGTGGTCGACCAGTTCGAGGAGGTCTTCTCGCTCTGCCGTGACCCGACCGAACGGGACGCGTTCCTCGGCCGGTTGCTCACCGCGCGCGAACCGGACAGCCGACTGCGTGTGGTCCTGGCCGTCCGGGCCGACTTCTACGGCCGCTGCGCCGAACACGGTCCGCTCGCCGACACGTTGCGCGACGCGAGTCTCCTGGTCGGTCCCATGGCACCGGAGCGGCTGCGCGAGGCGATCGTCCGGCCGGCCGGTGCCGCCCGTCTCCTCGTGGAACGCGCCCTGACCGCACGGATCGTGGACGACGTGGCGGGCGAACCGGGCGGCCTTCCGCTCATGGCGCACGCCCTGCGCGAGGTGTGGCGGCGGCGGACCGGCAAGACGCTGACCGAGGCCGCGTACGACGCGATCGGAGGCATGCGCGGCGCGGTCGCGCACACGGCCGAGGAGGTCCACGGCACCTTCACGCCCACCGAAGCCGGCGCCGCGCGCGACCTGCTGCTGCGCATGGTCTCGCCCGGCGAGGGCACCTCCGACACCCGTCGCCCGGTCGACCGCAGCGAACTCGCCACCGACCCAGTCACCCAGGTCGTCATTGAACGACTGGTCAGCGCACGCCTGTTGACGGTCGACGGCTCGGTGGTCGAGCTCGCCCATGAGGCGCTGATCACCGGCTGGCCCCGGCTGCGGGGCTGGGTCGACGAGGACCGGGACCGGCTCAGGACGCACCGGCGCCTGACGGAGTCGGCCCAGGCCTGGGCCGAACTCGCCCGTGACCCGGGTGCGTTGTACCGAGGTACTCGTCTCGTAGCGGCCCGCGAGGCCTTCACCGACCGCGATCTGCCGTCCCTCAGCCCCCTGGAGCACGACTTCCTGGCCGAGAGCATCGAGTCGTACGAGCACGGGGCGCGCGCTGCTGTCCGTGGCGCCCGGCGGCTGCGCACGCTCGTGGCCGCTCTGGCCATGCTGTTGTGTCTCGCCGTGCTGTCAGGAACGGCCGCCTGGCGTCAGAGTGGTACGAACGCCCGGCAGCTCGACGAGGCCGAGGCCCGCCGGATCGCCGCCGTGGCCGAGGAGTTGTGGTCGAGCGACCCGCGTACCGCGATGCGTCTGTCGGTGGCCGCCTGGCGGCTCGCGGACCTGCCGCAGACGCGGGCGGCAGTCCGGTCGGCCGCGGGCCGACGGGAAGTGGCGACGTACACTCCGCCCGACGATCCCGCGCTGAACTCTCCGTCCTGGCTCAGCACGGACGGCCGCGTGCTGACCAGGGTGTCGCACGACCGGGTGACCCAGTGGGACGTGCGCACGGAACGCATGCTGCGGTCCGTGCACCTTCCGGGGGTGTCCAGTGGTGTCGTGGACGTGAGCGGCGACGCACGGTCGGTCGCGTACCACGGGCAACAGGACGTCACGGTGCGGGACTTGATCAGCGACGGGGTGATCGCGCGGCTGCCGACGGGAGAACGGGCGGACGACGACGGGACGTTCTCGCCCAGTGGTCGGCTCTTCGTCGACAAGCGGGCCATGGTCGGGGACGCGGACGGCCGGGCACGGGTCCGAGTGTGGGACGTGCGCAGGCGCAAGCTGCTGTTCAGTGGTGAACGGGCCGAGGACGGCGGTCAGTTGCCGGTGGTGAGCCCCGACGACCGGACCATCGCCTGGTGCATTCCCTCGAAGGCCCGGATGGAGATGTACGACATCCGCACCGGCAGCCGGGTGATGGCCGGCTCGCCGCGCCGGACCGGAGAGCGCCTCTGCGGCCGGCCCGACGAGGGTCCCGCCTTCACACCGGACGGCAAGGCTGTCACCGTCGCGAACAAGGACGGTGTTCACACCTGGGACATCCGCACCGGCCATGAGCGCGGGGTCCTCCCGCTGTCGGGCACCGGGCACACGGCCGTCCGGTTCGACACCACCGGCGACTACGCCGTGACCCGGGCGAACGGCGCCTTCGCCGTCTGGCGCACCGACCGTCCCGACCGGCCGCTCATCACCTTCCCCAACGACAACCGCACCGTCATCGACATGCGGCTCAACACGGCGGAGGGGGTGCTGCGCTACCGGGAGGGCAGCCAGACGAACAGCGTCCGCACCCTCTCGCTCAACGGCCTGGTCGACGCCGCGTCATGGCGCCGGAAGTCGCTGGCTCAGGTGGCGTTCGACGAGGAGGGAAGGGTGATACCCGCCCCGCCGCCGTCCGTGGCCGCCCACACCGTCGGCCCTGACGGCACGGTCTTCACCGCAGTCACCACCGACGACGGCATCGAGGTGCGGCGCACCGGCACACAGCCGCGGACCTGGACGGTGGGGACGCCACAGATGGGGGCGGAGGCGATCTCCGCGACGGGACGCACCCTCCTCACCTCGCTCGGTGAACTGATCGATGTGCCAACAGGCCGACGCAGCAAGGCGGCTCTGGGAGAAGGCACGGTGTCCGCGGCCGCCTTCAGCCCCGAAGGACGTCATCTGGCCGTCGCCGCCGACAACGGGCGGATCTCACTCTGGGACGCCCGCGGGCGGCACCGTATCGCCGTCCTGCTCGACGCCGACGACGCCTTGCGGCCCCCCGTCCTGGCCTTCTCCGCCGACGGCTCGCTGCTCGCGGCGGGCGCGGAGGACGGCTCTGTCCGGGTCTGGGAGATCGCGTCGCCCGGACTGCCGCCCGTCTCCCTGGCGGTGGGCGACGGGCCGGTCCTCGCGGTCGGATTCGCCGCGGCCGCAGGGGAGTTGCGCGTGGCCACACCCCATCTGCTCCGGCGGTCCTATCCACTGGCGCCGGACCGGGCCGCCGACGCGGTGTGCGAACGCGCGGGCGGCGGTGCGACCGCGGAGGAGTGGCGTACCCATCTGCCCGGGCAGGCGTTCCGGCGGACGTGCTGACTGCTGGTGCGGGCGATGCCGCCGTCGGACCTTCAGCCGAGGGGGGTGCAGGCGTGCCGTTCTCGGACCGTCGACCGAAGAGGCGCGGGCGTGCCGTTCTCGGACCGTCGCCCGCGCGGGCGTGCCGCACAGGGCCCTTCAGCCGAAGGGGAGTTGAGGCACTCACGCCGACCGCGGAGCCGGAGAGGCGTTGACATCGAGTGCGCTCGAAGTGATGGACTCCCGCCGTCCCCCGGTAGCGGGTGGACGCACTCAGGAACGTATGGGGGAAATCATGACCGACTCACCGGTCGCGCTCATCACGGGCGGCGGAAGCGGCATCGGGGCCGCTGTCGCGCGGCAGTTGCTGAAGGCGGGACATCGGGTGACCGTCACCGGGCGGGGTGCGGAGCGGCTTCGGGGGTTCGCGGCGGAGCTCGGCGACCCGGAGGGTCTGCTGACGGTCGTCGGCGACGCGGCCGAGTACGCGGACGTACAGGCGGCGGTCGAGGCGACCCTCGAGAAGTTCGGGCGGCTCGACGCGGTGGTCGCCAACGCCGGGTTCGCCACCCATGACACCGTCGCCGAGGGCGATCCCGCGGGCTGGCCGGCGATGGTGCTGACCAATGTGCTGGGACCCGCCCTGCTGATCAGGGCCTCCATCGACGCGCTGAAGGAGACCCGCGGGCGGATCGTGCTGGTGGGCAGTGTGGCCGGCCATGTGAACGGGCCGGGCAACATCTACGGGGCGACGAAGTGGGCGGTGACCGGGCTCGCGGAGAACACGCGGCGGCAGGTCACGGACTTCGGGGTGGGGGTGACCCTGATCTCGCCGGGACGGGTGGAGACCCCGTTCTGGGACACCTACGGGAGCCTGCCGCCCGGGCATCTGCTCACCGCCGACCAGCTCGCCGACTCCATAGTCTGGGCGATCGGGCAGCCGAGCGGTGTGGATGTGAACACCGTGGTGATCCGGCCGATCGGACAGGCCAACTGACCGCCTGAATGCCTGAATGCCTGACCGACTGAACGCCTAGCGCCTGACCACCTGAACGCCTGGCCGACTGAACGCCTGACCGACTGAAGCCTGCCGGCCCGGCATCGCGGTGCCGCGATGCCGGGCCGAACCCCTTCCCCGCTCCGGTCAGTTGTTCGCGATGAACTGCTTGGCCAGCGAGTCGCCGAGGGTCACGGCAGCCCCGTGATTCTCGATGGGGGAGACCTGCGAGTTCTTGAACAGGATGTACGTCACGCCGGAGTCGGTGCCGCCGGTCTCCGGGTTCGGGTTGATGCCGAGGGCGCTCGCGGTGGCGTACGAGGCCTCGCCGATGATCTGTGTGGGGCCGGTGTCGCCGACGACGGCGTACTCGACCTTGTTGTTGTAGATCACGGCGACCACTCCGCCGCCCTTGATGCCGGCGCTCGAGTAGTTCCAGATGCTGCTGCTGCTGGGCACGACGACGTAGGGGAGGGTGTCGGCGCGCAGCGGCTGGCCGTTGGACTGGTGGAAGGCGGTGTCGTCCTGGAACCAGGGGTCGGTGCTGCCGTTGCACTTGGTGGTGACCTGGCCGTCGCAGTCGATGTCCATGTCGCCCTTCCAGAACACGGCGCCGTTCTTGCCGCAGACCGGAATCGTGGCCGAAGTCTCCTCGTCGGTGCGGTACTTGCCGTTCGATATCTGCGAACAGGACGTCACCTTGGCCAGCAGGGAGGCCGCGCTGACCGTGCCTTCCTGAGCGGAGGCCGGACCCTTCGCTCCGGAGGAGGCAGCGGTCGAGGACGAGGGGAGCAGGGCGGTGGAGAGCAGCGCGGCGCCGGCGGCCGCGGCGAGGGTCAGTGTTCGAGTGCGCACTGTGGGGGACCCTTCTATTAGGAAAGTTTCCTTACCGGGTGCGGTACAAGGTGGACCCGTTTACATGAGCGCGTCAAGGCCTTCACTTGAGATCGTCCGTCGCCGTGTCCGCCGTCGCGGAATCGCCGAGGTCGCCTCCGCGTGGGCACACAAAAGGCGCCCCGGTGTGAACCGGGGCGCCTTTCGTGCGATCCGTACGGGGTTTTCCGCGGCCCGTACCGCCCGTGGCCGTGACGTCCGTCAGGCCGTAGGACTCGTCAGGACACGTCGAAGGTGGCCGGGTCGGGACCCAGTCGCCGGTCCTCGTTCAGCGCGCTGATCGCGGAGATGTCCTCGTCGTCCAGGGCGAAGTCGAAGACCTCGATGTTCTCCTTGATCCGGGACGGCGTCACGGACTTGGGGATCACGATGTTGCCCAGCTGGAGGTGCCAGCGCAGTACGACCTGGGCCGGGGTGCGTTCGTGCTTGCGGGCGATGGCCACGATCGCCGGGACCTCCAGGAGGCCCTTGCCGGAGCCGAGCGGCGACCAGGCTTCCGTCGCGATGCCGTGCTCCGCGTGGAACTCCCGGGCGGCCTGCTGCTGGAGGTGCGGGTGCAGCTCGATCTGGTTGACGGCCGGCACGACCGACGTCGCCTTGAGCAGCTGCTCAAGGTGGTCCGGGAGGAAGTTGGAGACGCCGATGGCCTTGGCGCGGCCGTCCGCGTACAGCTTCTCGAAGGCCTTGTACGTGTCCACGTACGCGCCCTTGGAGGGCAGCGGCCAGTGGATCAGATACAGGTCCACGTACTCGAGGCCGAGCTTGTCCAGGGACGCGTCGAACGCGCGCAGGGTGGAGTCGTACCCCTGGTCGCCGTTCCAGAGCTTGGTGGTGACGAAGAGGTCCGCACGGGGGACGCCGGAGGAGGCGATGGCCTTGCCGGTGCCCTCTTCGTTGCCGTAGATCGCGGCGGTGTCGATGCTGCGGTACCCGGCCTCCAGTGCCGTGGCGACGGCCTGCTCCGCCTCGTCGTCCGGGACCTGCCAGACACCGAAGCCCAGCTGCGGCATCTCGACGCCGTTGTTCAGGATGATCGGGGGGACCTTGCTCACGAGCTCTCGATCCTTCAGTCGTCGGGTGGTACTCCCATCGTCAACGATCACGGCTCGTGATGCATTCCTGACCGGCGGATTCTCCGGGGGAATTCGCCGTCCGCCCCGCGGACGGCCGCCGCAACATCGTGCGGGCCGCGGTCGCCGGGGCGGGCCTGCACCTGCCGAGGACTCAGGAACGACCAGAAACGGATCCCGCCTTGTCGGTCCGGACCATTGACCGGTTCCCGTCAATTCCGCGACTCTGTATCGCGACACCGGACGCGTCGATGAACCCGGTGCATGCATGTGAACCAGCACCTGTCTGGGCTCTACCCCCCACCTTTCAGGAGAGCAGGTACGCGCACATGAACGAGACGACCCCTGAGGTTCAGCAGACGGAACGGCGCCACCAGGAGGCAGCGGAGGAACGGGTCTGGGAGGCCCCGGGGTATTCGGTCGTGGAGACCGCCCTGGAGGTCACCGCCTACGCCCTCGGCGAGCGCTGACCGCCCGGTGGTCGCAGCGTGACCACGGCATCCGTGCGCGACGACGGCACCGCACCCTGGGGAGCCCCCGAGTTCACCGAGCGGCTGCGGGCTGTCGCCGAGGAGCACTACCACGACCGGCATCCCTTCAACGTCCGTATGCACCAAGGTGAGTTGACGCCCGGCGAACTGCGCCGCTGGATTGCCAACCGCTTCCACTACCAGCGCCACATCCCGGTCAAGGACGCCCTGATCCTCGCCGGGCTCGACGGGCCCGGCCTGCGCCGGGCCTGGCTGCGGCGGATCCGGGACCACGACGGGGACACGGACGGCGAGGGCGGCATTGAACGCTGGCTGCGGCTCGGCGAGGCGGCCGGCCTGGACCGTTCGGTTCTCTGGGACGCGTCCCGGGTGCTGCCCGGAGTGCGGCTCGCGGTCGACGGTTACGTCAACTTCTGCCGGCAGCGCCCCGTGCTGGACGCCGTCGCCGCCTCGCTCACCGAGCTGTCGGCCCCCGGGCTGATGCGGACCCGTATCGCCGCCTTCGAACGCCACTACCCGTGGATCGAGGCCGACGGGCTCATGTACTTCCGGACCCGTGTCGACCAGGGCCGCCGCGACAGCGAGGAAGCGCTCGCCTTTGTGCTCGACCGGGCCCGCACCCGCGAACAGCAGGAACGCGCGGTGGCGGCGCTGACCTTCAAGTGCCAGGTCCTGTGGGCGCTGCTGGACGCGGTGGACCACGCCGGAAGTGCCGGCACCGCCGGGAGTACGCCACCGGCCGCACCGCACCACACCGTCGGCACCGGAACCGCACCACCGGCGGCACCGCACCACACCGCCGGTACCGGAACCGCACCACCGAACGCACCGCACCACACCGCCGGTACCGGAACCGCACCACCGGCCGCACCGCTCCCTGCCGGGGGCGCGCGGGGCGCGCCCGGTCAGGCGTCTCGGGCACCGAGCCGCCCCGCGGCGCGAACCCACGGAGTGTCATGACCTGGCGTCCCGTCCTCGCCCGCTCGGTGATGCTCCGTCATGACCGGGTACGCGACACCGACTTGCTGCTCATGCCCGAGAGGGTCGTCGTGCTGCACGGCACGGCGGGCAGCGTCCTGCGGCTCTGCGACGGCAGTCGTGAGGTGCCCGAGATCACCGCCGAGCTCGGCGAACGGTTCCCCGGCGCGCCGGTGGCCGACCAAGTCCCCGTGTTTCTCCGGGCATTGCGCAAGGAGGGCTGGCTCCGGTGACCGATCCTCCCTGGGCCCTGCTGGCCGAGCTCACCCACGCCTGTCCGCTGCGGTGCGCATACTGCTCCAACCCGGTCGAACTGGTCGGCCGGTCAGGGGAGTTGTCCACGGAGCACTGGACGGACGTGCTGCGTCAGGCGGCCGGCCTGGGCGTCGTCCAGACCCATCTGTCCGGCGGCGAACCGCTGCTCAGGCGCGATCTGGCTCCGATCGTCGCGGCGGCCGACACCGCCGGCCTCTACACCCAGCTCGTCACCAGCGGAGTGGGCCTGCACGAGCGCCGGCTCGCGGAGCTGCTGGACGCCGGCCTGCGCAGCGTCCAGCTCTCCGTCCAGCACGCCGATCCGGCCGCCGCCGAACGCATCGCCGGCGTCCGCTCGTTCGCCGCGAAGGAGCGCGCGGCACGCCTGGTCCGGGCCGCCGGACTCCCGCTCGGCCTGAACGTCGTGCTGCACCGCGCGAACATCGACGCGCTCGACGACCTGATCACCCTGGGCGTCACCTGGGGCGTGGACCGGATCGAGCTGGCCAACACCCAGTTCTACGGCTGGGCACTGCGCAACCGCGCCGCGCTCCTGCCCACCAGGGACCAGGTCGAACGCGCCCGTACGACAGTGGCCCGGTGGCGTGAACGCCTGCACGGGACAACGGAGTTAGTCTGGGTCGCCCCTGACTATCTCGACGGCACCGCGAAGCCCTGCATGGGCGGCTGGGGTGCCGTCTCCCTCACGGTCGCCCCGGACGGCACGGTCCTGCCGTGCCCGGCGGCGGGGTCCCTCCCCGGGCTCGACCCGCCGAACGTGAAGGACCACCGGCTGGACCGGATCTGGCACGAGTCGAGCGCCTTCACCCGCTACCGCGGCGAGAGCTGGATGCGCGATCCGTGCCGCGACTGCGCCCTGCGCGCCACCGACTTCGGCGGCTGCCGCTGTCAGGCGTACGCCCTCACCGGCGACGCGGCGCGTACTGACCCGGCCTGCCGCCTCTCGCCCGACCACCACCTCGTCCGGGACCCGGTGGACCGGACCGAGCCACACACGGACATCACCTACGCCTATCGGGAGGGCGGCTCGTGAGACGACCTCGCGTGCGGGCCGCCACCGCGCTACCGCTGACGGTGCCCGCGGCCACGCCGTCGCCCTCCGCGGGATTCCGGCTGCCCGACTTCGCCGGCTCTGCGCCGCACACCCAGCGCCAACGGCGCCTGGACCCACCGGTCGGCCCGTACCCCAGGAACCTCGAGAGGACGCACGCATGACACCCACAAGAGCGCTGACCTGGTGCCTTTCGCTGGCCCTCGCCGTGCCGCTCGCCGGACTGACGGCCTCGGGAGCCGCGCAGGCCGCCACCGACCACCAGGCCGAGGACGCCGCCATCTCGCAGGGCACCGTGGCCTCCGACCACGCCGGATACACCGGCACCGGCTTCGTCGACTACACCAACATCACCGGTTCGTACGTGGAGTTCACGGTGAGCGCGGCCGCCGCGGGTCCCTCGTCGCTGGCCCTGCGTTTCGCGAACGGAACGGCCACCGACCGGCCGATGAACATCTCCGTCAACGGCACGGTCGCCGCCGCCGGCGTCTCCTTCCCGGCCACCGCCAACTGGGACACCTGGGTGACCAGGACCCTGGACGTGCCACTGGCCGCGGGCACCAACAAGATCCGCGCGACCGCCACCACCGCCAACGGCGGACCCAACCTCGACCGGATCACCGTCGGCGCGGCGGCCGACACCCAGACCCCCACCCGGCCGGGACAGCCGAGCTGTTCGGCGATCGGCGAGAACGGACTCACCCTCTCCTGGGGCGCCTCCACCGACAACGTGGGCGTGAGCGCCTACGACGTCTACGAGCACGGGAACAAGCTCGGCGAGGCGGCGGGCGACGCGACTTCGAAGGCGCTCACCGGACTGACCGCCAACACCACCTACAACCTGACCGTCATCGCCCGCGACGCGTCCGGCAACGCCTCGCAGGCCAGCCCGGTCGTGGACTGCACGACCGCCCGCAGCTCCGACACCAGTCCGCCGACCGCGCCCGGCACCCTGACGTCGTCCAACGTGACCGCCAACAGCGCCGATCTGAGCTGGGGCGCCTCGACGGACGACAAGGCCGTGACCGGGTACGACCTGCGCAGCGGGACGACCGTCTACAAGAGCGTGACCGGCGGCACCTCGACCACCCTGACCGGGCTCGCCTGCAACAGCCCGTACACGCTGAACGTGGTGGCGCGGGACGCGGCCGGCAATGTCTCACCGCAGAGCAACACCGTCGCCTTCACCACCCGGGCGTGCGCGACGGACGGCGGGGTCCCGTCGTCGATCGGCACGGTCTCCAGCGGCTGGACGGTCCCCTGGGGCACGTACTGGATGCCCGACGGCCAGAGCGCCCTGGTCACCGAGCGGGACGACTTCCGGGTCTGGAAGGTCACCACGGACGGCACGCGGACCCAGGTCGGAACCGTGCCGAACGCGGTGACGACGAACGGCGAGGGCGGTCTGATGGGCGTCGCCGTCGACCCCCAGTGGGCGACCAACCACTACGTCTACTTCATGCACACGGCGGCCGAGGGCAACCGCGTCGCCCGCATGACGTACAACGGCAGTTCCCTGACCGGCTACACGATCCTCCTCCAGGGCATCAAGCAGAATCGCTACCACAACGGCGGCCGGCTCCTCTTCGGCCCGGACGGCTATCTGTACGTCTCCACCGGCGAGGCCCAGACACCCGCCCTGGCGCAGGACAAGAACTCCCTCAACGGCAAGATCCTGCGCATGACCACGGACGGGAAGGCCGCTCCGGGCAATCCGTTCGGGAACTACGTCTACAGCTACGGCCACCGCAATCCGCAGGGTCTGGCCTTCGACCGCAACGGACGGCTGTGGGAAGCGGAGTTCGGCGACGTCTCCAAGGACGAGCTGAACCTCATCAAGCCGGGCGCCAACTACGGCTGGCCGACCTGCGAGGGCACCTGCAGCGTCGCGGGGATGACCAACCCGAAGAAGACCTGGAACACGTCCGAGGCCTCACCCAGCGGGATCGCCATCGTCCGCAACGTCATCTACATGGCCTCCCTGCGCGGCGAGCGGCTGTGGCGCGTCCCGATCACCGGTGACACCGAGGAGGTCGGCACGCCGACGGCGTACTACGTCGGCACGTACGGCCGTCTGCGGACGGTGACCAAGGTGCCCGGCGCGGACCAGCTCTGGCTGTCGACCACCAACTGCGACAACGTCGGAGGGGCGGCGGACGGTTCGGACAAGATCTTCCGGGTGAGCATCAGCTGACCGGACGGGGCGCTGTGCCGGCTCACGCCCGGTACAGCGCCTCGACCTCCGTCGCGTACGCGTTCTCGATCGCCTTGCGCTTCAGCTTCAGCGACGGCGTGAGCAGCCCGTGCTCCTCGGTGAACTGGTGGGCCAGGATCCGGAACGTACGGATCGACTCGGCCTGTGAGACCAGGGTGTTGGCGGCGACCACCGCGCGGCGCACCTCGGTCTCCAGGTCGGCGTCCCGCACCAGCTGGGCCGGGGACAGCTGCGGCTTGCCGCGCATCTGGAGCCAGTGTTCGACCGCCTCGCCGTCCAGGGTGACCAGGGCCGCGATGTAGGGCCGGTCGTTGCCGACGACGATGCACTGGGCGACCAGCGGATGGTCGCGCACCCGCTCCTCCAGGATCCCCGGCGAGACGCTCTTGCCACCGGAGGTCACCAGGATCTCCTTCTTGCGCCCGGTGATCGTGAGGTAGCCGTCCTCGTCGAGGGCGCCGAGGTCGCCGGTGGCCAGCCAGCCGTCGTGGAGGGTCGCGTCCGTCGCCTTGGTGTCGTTGAGATAGCCCTGGAACACGTTGTCACCGCGCAGCCAGATCTCGCCGTCGTCCGCGATGTGCACGGTGGTGCCCGGGATCGCCTGGCCGACCGTGCCGAACCGGGTGCGCTCGGGCGGGTTGGCGGTCGCCGCCGCCGTGGACTCCGTGAGGCCGTACCCCTCGTAGATGATCACGCCCGCGCCCGCGAAGAACAGGCCGAGCCGCCGGTCCATCGCCGAACCGCCCGACATGGCGTGCTTCACCCGGCCGCCCATCGCCGCCCGCACCTTGGCGTAGACGAGCTTGTCGAAGACCTGGTGCTGCATCCGCAGGGCGGCGGACGGGCCGGGACCGATGCCCCACGCCTTCGCCTCCACCGCGTCGGCGTACCGGACGGCCACCTCGACCGCCTTCTCGAAGGGCCCGGAGCGGCCCTCCTTCTCGGCCTTGCGGCGGGCGGCGTTGAAGACCTTCTCGAAGATGTACGGCACCGCGAGGAAGAAGGTCGGCCGGAACGCGGCGAGGTCGGGCAGCAGGGCTGCCGCGTTGAGCTGCGGCTGGTGCCCGAATCTGACCCGGCCGCGGATCGCGGCGACCTGCACCATCCGTCCGAAGACATGCGCGAGGGGCAGGAACAGCAGCGTCGACGCCTCGTCGCCCCGCTTGGAGTGGAACACCGGCTCCCAGCGCTCGATGACCGTGTCCGCCTCGAACATGAAGTTGGCGTGCGAGATCAGGCAGCCCTTGGGGCGTCCGGTGGTGCCCGAGGTGTAGATGATCGTGGCGACCGACTCGGGCGTGACCGCGACCCGGTGCCGGTGCACCACGTCGTCCTCCAGGCCCGCGCCCGCCTCGTACAGCTCCTGCACGGCGCCCGCGTCGAGCTGCCACAGCTTGTGCAGCTGCGGCAGCCGGTCGACGACGGTGGCGATCGTCATCGCGTGGTCCTCGTGCTCCACCATGACGGCCGACACCTGCGCGTCGTGCAGCATCCAGAAGACCTGCTCGGCCGACGAGGTCGGGTACACGGGCACGACCTGGGCGCCGATGGTCCATGACGCGAAGTCGAAGAGCGTCCACTCGTAGCGGGTCCGGCACATGATCGCGACGCGGTCGCCGAAGCGGATGCCGTGCGCGAGCATGCCCTTGGCCAGGGCCAGCACCTCGTCCCGGAACTCGGCGGCCGTCACATCACGCCAGTGCCCCTGGTCGTCCTTGCGGCCGAGGGCGACGCGCAGCGGGTCTTCCAGGGCATGGTCGAACACGACGTCTGCCAGACCGCCCACCGGCGGGGGTGACGCCAACGGAGGGTTGGTGAACTCGCGCAATCCCCGCTCCTAGTGGCTCAGCACAGCGCCGTGAAAGCTACCCCACCCGGCCGCCGGGCGGGAGGGGGGACGGAACGCCCGGGGCGGGATATATGTACTGGTCAGTCCTCGACAATGCGCCCACATCGGGAACGGCCGGACAGAATACTTACGGTTCGGTAAGTTTCGCCACCGTAATCTCCACGGAATCTGTACGACCCGGTGACATAGGGGGCAGGGTCACCTGTCCACGTCCGCGGCCCTGGGCCGGTGCAGCTGGTCCCCGCCGCCCAGGATCGCCGCGGCGAGCGCGTCCGCCGCGCCCTGGGAGGAGGTCCGGCGCCGGCCGTGCACCAGCACGAAATCGACCTCGCCCAGTTCGGGCAGGCCCGCCCGCTCCGGCATCCGGACCAGTCCCGGCGGGACGAGGCCCCGGGAATGGGCCATCACGCCGAGGCCCGCCCGGGCGGCCGCGATCAGCCCGCTCAGGCTGCCGCTCGTGCAGGCGATGCGCCAGGGCCTCCCCTGCCGTTCGAGGGCCTCCAGGGCGAGGGCGCGCGTGATGCCGGGCGGCGGGTAGACGATGAGCGGGACCGGGCGTCCGGGGTCCAGCCGGAACCGCTCCGAGCCGATCCAGACCAGCCGGTCGTGCCACACGAGCTCGCCGCGCGGCTCCTCGGGACGGCGCTTGGCCAGGACCAGATCGAGTTTCCCGGCGGCCAGCTGCTCGTGCAGCGTGCCCGAGAGCTCGACGGTCAGCTCCAGGTCCACCTCGGGGTGGTCGAGGCGGAAGCGCTCCAGGATCTCGGTCAGCCGGGTCAGGACGAAGTCCTCCGACGCGCCGAAGCGCAGCCTGCCGCGCAGCCGCGTCCCCGTGAAGAAGGCCGCCGCCTGCTCGTGCACCTCCAGGAGCCGGCGCGCGAAGCCGAGCATCGCCTCACCGTCCTCCGTGAGCTCCACGGAGTGGGTGTCCCGCGAGAACAGCTGCCGCCCGGTGGCGTCCTCCAGCCGCCGCACATGCTGGCTGACCGTCGACTGCCGCAGCCCCAGCCGGCGCGCGGCCTGCGTGAAACTCAGCGTTTGAGCCACCGCGAGGAAGGTACGCAACTGTGTCGGGTCGTACATATCCGCACGCTATCGCGGAACATGATGACAGTCAGTGCGGTATGACGGTTTCCCGATCGCGGAAGGAGGAGGACGATGGAGAGGGCACGTCCTGACCCGGAACGAACTACGTACAGAACTCAGCAGTGGAGCACCGTGAAACGCCTGCAGTGGCCCAGTTGGATGCCGATCGACCCGTACATCCTGCTGTTGCTCGGGACAGTGGGCCTGGCGGCCCTTCTCCCGGCGCGGGGTGCGGCGGCCGACGTGGCGTCGGGTGCCTCCACGGCCGCGATCGCCTTCCTCTTCTTCCTCTACGGGGCGCGCCTTTCCACCCGTGAGGCGCTGGACGGGCTGAAGCACTGGCGGCTCCACACCACCGTCCTCGCCTGTACGTTCGTCGTCTTCCCGCTGCTCGGCCTCGCCGCGGGCGGGCTCGTGCCGGTGTTCCTGACGGACCCGCTGTACCAAGGCCTGCTCTTCCTCACCCTGGTCCCCTCGACCATCCAGTCCTCGATCGCCTTCACCTCCATCGCGCGCGGCAACGTGCCCGCCGCGATCTGCGCGGGCTCCTTCTCCTCGCTGGCCGGGATCGTCCTCACCCCGCTGCTCGCGGCGGCGCTGCTCGGCAGCAGCGGCGGCGGGTTCTCCGCGGACTCCCTCGTCAAGATCGTGCTCCAGCTGCTCGTCCCGTTCCTCGCCGGACAGCTGCTGCGCCGTTGGATCGGCGCGTTCATCACGCGCCACAAGAAGCTCCTCGGATACGTCGACCGCGGCTCGATCCTGCTGGTCGTCTACACCGCGTTCAGCGAGGGCATGGTGCAGGGCATCTGGCACCAGGTCAGCGCCCTCAGGCTGGCCGGCCTGCTGATCGTCGAGGCGGTCCTGCTCGCCGTGATGCTCGCCGTGAGCTGGTACGGCGCCAAGGCCCTGGGATTCCGGCGCGAGGACCGCATCGCGATCCAGTTCGCCGGCTCGAAGAAGTCCCTCGCGTCCGGACTGCCCATGGCGAGCGTGCTCTTCGGCGCGCACGCCTCCCTCGCCGTGCTGCCGCTGATGCTCTTCCACCAGATGCAGCTGATGGTGTGCGCGGTCATCGCCAAGCGCCGCTCCCGCGACCCCGAGCCCGCCAGGCAGCCTAGGTCAGTCGCAGAGTCACGAATCGCGGTCGGTACAGGGACACGTTCCGGCTGAGGTTCGCCTGCGCGGACACGCCCGTCGCGTCCAGCCAGTTGACGTCGTAGCTCAGCACCAGCCGGCCGTCGCCGCTCAGCGTCGGATGGGTCTGCGGGTTGTACGCGGCCACCTCGCCCGGCGGAAGAGGCGGGCTGAAGCTCCGGGTGGGCCCGTGCCACGGCCCCGTCGGCGAGCACGCCCAGTACGACGTGATCGTGGTCAGGCCCTCGGTGCCGGCCGCCATCGTGAACAGCACATAGGTGCCGCCCTCGCGCACCACCGTGAACGCGCTGCCCACGCCCTCGCGCTGTCCGTCGCCGAGCACCGCCGCCGGACGGGCCCGCGCCGCCCATTCCGAGCCGTCCCAGTACTCCCAGGCACCCGGCTCGGCGAGCCTGCCGCGCGGCACGCGCGCGACATAGGCGTGCGAGGTGGGACGCGAGGCCGCCTGCCCGTCGTCGCCGCCGAAGACGTACGTCCAGTCGCCGTCGTCGACCGCCGTGGTCCCGAACAGCACGCGCCGGGACGCGTCCGCCACCGAACGCTGGTCCAGGACGGTCGTCACGCCTTCCAGCCGCAGACCGGGCAGCGAGAGCGTGGCGACCTCGGTGGCCGTGGGTACGCCGTAGATCCACGGGGCCTGACCCGTCGTACGCGTCCACAGCAGGACCCGGACGACCTGTTCGGCGGAGCCGGGGGAGCGGGGCTCCACCCGTGCGGCCACCGGCCAGCGCCACTGCCCGGAACCCGGGTCCGGGAACAGCGGGGCGGGCAGCGTGCGCTCCAGCCGGCCCGACTTCGACATCAGCACGGCCGAATTGCGCACCAGCGGCGCCGAGGTGTCCCGCCAGGCGTACGACTCGCCGACCGGGTTGGGCGGCCCGTGCACCTGGCCCAGATAGGTGTCCGAGAACAGCCACAGCACCCGGCCGTCCGGCAGCCGCAGCGAGTGCGTACCGTCTCCGCCCGTCCAGTCGTCGGTGCGGGTCGCGTCGTCCCCGTAGCGCGCGAACTCGCCGGTGACCTTCGTGTCAGCCGTCCAGGACTTCACCGTACGGGCCCCGCAGCCGGCGCCGCCCTCCCGGTCGTCGTCCGGGAGGGCGATGAGCAGCACGGCTGCGCAGACCAGGGCGAGCAGGATGCCGAGCCCGGTCCCGTTCCGCCGTCGTGCTCCTGCGTCGTCGGGCACGGACGGGACGTTAGTGGCTGCCGCTCACGCGGTCCATGGGCAGTCGCAGGACGGTGTCCCGTGTCACAGGGGCGTTGCGGGTGCGGATCGCGGTCAGCTCCGCGTCGGTCAACGCCCGGTCGTACACCCGGACTTCGTCGATTCCGCCGCTGAAGAAGGCCCGGCTGTCCATGCGTTGGCCGATGTGCACCCCGAACGGCGAGTTGCGGCTCACCGATCCCGGCACGTCCGCCGTGCTGATCGCCGTCCCGTCGATGAACAGCGTCAGCCGTCCGCCGCCGCGGCGCAGTGCCAGATGGTGCCACTGGCCGTCGTTGTACGCCTCCGTGGTGCGCACGGAGGCCGTGGCCGGGGCCGCCGCGCCGTTTCTCGTGGTGATCAGCCCGGTGATCCGGTGGGAGGCCGGCTCACCGCGCAGCCACACCTGTGGCTGGGAGGTGCCGATCCCGCCCATCCACAGCAGCGGCTGCTCACCGGTCGTGGCCGTGTACCGGAACCACAGGGACGCGGTGAAGTCCTTTGTCCCGAGCGGCAGTCGGTCCTGGTACGGCAGACGTACGGCGTCGTCGGTGCCGTCGAGGGCCAGCGCGCCGCCGAAGGCGCCGTCCGTCTCCTGGGCGCCGCCGAGCACGGTGGCGGGCCGGGCGTGCGGGGCCCGGTCGGCGGTCGTCGGGTCGGGGCCGCGGCGCGGCTTCAGCCAGTCCTCGGTGAACCGCGCGAAGCGGATCTCGTCCCGCGCGTCGACCGCGCCGCCCTCGTACAGCAGGCCCACGGTGTCGCCGCCGACGCGCACCAGATCCGAGTAGCCGGACCAGTCCGTGGTGACGACCGTGCCGCGGTCCACGCTCTCCCAGGTGCGTCCGCCGTCGTACGAGGAGCGGACCATCATCGTGCGCCGGCGGTCCGGATCGCCGGGGCAGGCCAGCAGTATGCGGTCGCCGAGGCGCAGCACGGACCCCTGGACCTGGGGCGTGTAGAGGTCGGGGAGGTCCTCGAAGGGGGCCGCGAAGCTGTCGCCGCCGTCACGGCTGACGGCCTGGGTGCGATGGCCGAGATCGGTGCCGTCCTGCTCCCGCCCGCTGACGAGGACCGAACCGTCGCCGCGTTCCGTGAGTGTCATCTCGGACGGCTTCTGGCGGAACGTGCTGTCGTCCGCGATCGGCCACGAGTCCGTCGCGCCGATCTCCCAGTGGTCGCCCCCGTCGTCGCTGGTGATCAGCGCGGCGTGGTTGGCGGAGACCCGGCTGCCGTTCCAGGTCTCGGTGTTGACGCCGAGGACGAGCCGGCCGGCGTGCCTGCCGCGGGTGAGCTGGATGCCGTGCACCGGTCCGGTGGCGTACCAGGAGTTCCAGTCGGCCGGCAGGATCTCGTCGCTCAGATCGCGCGGCCGTGACCAGCTGAGGCCGTCGTCGTCGCTGTACTGGAGGTGCGGGGTGCGGTCGCAGGGGACGGAGCAACTCCCGCTGTCCGTACGGCCCGTGTTGTACGTCTCGGCCAGGAGGATGCGTCCCGTCTCGCGGTCCACGACGGGCGTCGGGTTGCCGTGTGTGTCGCCACCGCCGTCGTTGACGACCTGGAGCGGACTCCAGGTGCGACCGCCGTCGGTGGAGCGCTTCACGACGATGTCGATGTCGGCCGAGTCGCCGCAGTTCAGGACGCGGCCCTCGGCGAAGGCCAGCAGCGTGCCCTCCGTGGTCTTCACCACCGCCGGGATACGGAAGCAGGCATAGCCCGGATCCTGGGACGCCCTGAAGAGCACCTGCTGCTCGAACTCGCCGTTCGCCGCCGCCTGTTCGGCCCCCGCCGGACTCGGCAACGCGAGCAGAGCGGCGGTGGTGAGAGCGGCCGTGAGCGTGGATCTGAGACGTGCGCGGAGACTTGACGGCATGGTGCGGCCTGCCCTTCATGCGTCTCGACATCTGGACATCTGGACATCCCACGTCCAACGTTCCCGCCTCAGACGCTACTTGGGCGGTCAGGGGGCCCACAAGAAGCGTGCACCGGTCGTGTTCACGCCAGATGTAGCGGCCTCCGGCGGATAGTGACGGAGTGTCAGGGGCGCAGCACCACCTTGCCGAGGTTGCTCCGTGATTCGATCGCCTCGTGCGCCTTGGCCGCGTCCGCCAGGGCGAACTCCCCGTGCACGGCGGGCCGCAGTGCCCCGTCCGTGAACAGCCGCCACAGCTCCTGGCGCCACCGCTCGTACGCCTCGGGCCGGCCGCGGGCGATCCGGGCCATCTGGAAGCCGATCACCGATTTGGCGCCCACCAGCAGGTCGTACGCCTGGACGGTCCCGCCGCCCGAGCTGTACGCGACGAGACGGCCGCCCGGAGCGAGTGCGGCGACGGCCGGGGTGAGCAGGTCGCCGCCGACCGCGTCGAGGACGTAGTCGACGGGCTCGCCCCAGTTGACGGCGCCGTACGCGCCCGACTCGTCGCCACCGGCGCCGTACACGACCACCTCGTCGGCGCCGGTCCCGTACATGCCCGTCTCGTCGCCACCGGTGCCGTACACGACCACCTCGTCGGCGCCGAGGCCGCGCACGAACTCCGTCTTGTCGGGCGCGGAGACGGCGCCCACCACGCGCGACGCCCCGCGCAGCCGGGCGAGCTGGACCGCGAGGTGCCCGACCCCGCTGGCCGCCGCCGTCACCAGCGCCGCCTCGCCGGGTTCGGGCCGCGCCGCCTCCAGGGCGCCGAGCGCGACCAGTCCGCTGCGGACGAGGGCCACCGCGTCCACGTAGCTCGCGCCGTCCGGGACCGGTGAGGCCATGGCCTCACCGAGGAGGGCGTACTCGGCGTATCCGTGCCCGAAGCAGAGGCCGGTGACCCGGTCGCCCACCGCGCACCGGGTGACGCCCGCGCCGACCGCGGCGACCTCTCCGGCGATCTCACCGCCGAGGGGGATCGGCCCGGCCGCCTCGGTCACCTTGCGCACGACGGGCAGCGTCACCCCGACCGCCTCGGTGCGCACGAGGATCTCACCCGGGCCGGGGGCGGGTGCGGCGACCTCTTCGAGGAACAGGGGGCCACCGGGGCGCTCGTACCAAACGCGACGCATCGCACCTCCAGATTTCGGGGCTGAATTCGTTGGGAGCCCCAACGGTATGGGGAACTCATGGGGAAGTCCAACGGTATTTTCGTTAAGCTCCTCCCATGTCCGCCCCCCTGCCCGAGATCCGCGGCCTCCCCAGCTGGCTCCTCGGCCGGGCCGCCGCCCGCGGCCGCGCCCTGGTCGCCGAGGCGCTGGCGGCCGAGGGCCTGAAGATGTGGCATCACGTGGTGCTCTCCGCCGTCTCCGGCCTCGGCCCGGTCGCCCAGGCCGCGCTCGGCCGGAGCATCGGACTCGACCCCAAGGACCTGGTCGGCGTCCTGAACGACCTGCAGTCCGGGGGGTGGGTCGTCCGCGCGCCGGATCCGGGGGACCGCCGCAAGAACGCGGTGTCGATCACCGAGGAGGGCGGCCTGCTGCTGAAGCGCTGCGAGCGGGCGGCCCGGGCGGCGAACGACGCGCTGATGGCCCCGCTCACGGCAGCCGAACGCGAGCAGTTCATGGAGCTGTTGATCCGGATTTCCGGTACGGACGGCTGACGCGGGCTAACGTTCCGTCATGACCGCACCCGAAGCCGAACCCCGTCTGGCCCTCGATCCCGCGCGCACCGCCCTGGTGCTCGTGGATCTGATGGACCGCATCGTCGGACTGCCCCTGGAACCCCGCAAGGGTCCCGAACTCCTCTCCGTGGCCGAGGAGTTGGCCCGGAGCTTCCGGGCGGTCGACGCACCCGTCGTCCTCATCCGGGTCGAACGGTCCGGTGTCCCCGAGCAGCCGCCCGGCAGCGGGCTGGTCGCCGGGCTCGCGGCGGACGGTGACATCGAGATCGTGAAGCGGACCATCGGCGGGTTCCAGGGCACCGGTCTCGACGAGCGCCTGCGCGAACGCGGTGTCCGTACGCTGGTGTTCGGCGGTATCGCCACCAACCTCGGCGTCGAGTCCACCGCCCGCGCCGCCGGTGACCTCGGCTACGACCTCGTCTTCGTCGAGGACGCCATGGCCGCCCTCACCGCCCCCGAGCACGAGGCCGCCGTCGCTCTGAACTTCCCGCGCCTGGGCACGGTCGTGACCTCGCCGGAGGTGCACTTCACCGCCGGATGACGGCAGACCGGCAGCGGGCCGCCGTCGAGGACGGAGATCGCCGTCGAGGTTCGGGACGGCCCGGGAGCCGGGCAGGGCTGAGGCGGGGCCCGTACGGCGCAGGGGGCGCTCCCCGCCGGTCGGGGCCCCGCCGCCGTGACGCGGGGAGCCGGGTCGGGCCTGCGTGGCCTCAGCCCTGAGTGGCCTCGGCCCGCAGAGCGATCCGGTGATCACCCGCGTACACGTTCATGGAGGCCCCCCGCAGGAAGCCGACCAGGGTCAGGCCCGTCTCGGCGGCCAGGTCCACGGCGAGCGAGGACGGGGCGGAGACGGCCGCGAGAACCGGGATGCCGGCCATCACCGCCTTCTGCGCCAGCTCGAAGGAGGCCCGGCCCGAGACCAGCAGGACCGTGCGGGAGAGCGGGAGTGCGCCGTCCTGCAGCGCGCGGCCGACCAGCTTGTCGACCGCGTTGTGCCGGCCCACGTCCTCGCGTATGTCGACGAGCTCACCGTCCTCGGTGAACAGCGCCGCCGCGTGCAGGCCCCCGGTCCGGTCGAAGACCTGCTGCGCCGCCCGCAGCCGGTCGGGGAGAGCGGCGAGCAGCTCGGGCGCGAGCCGGACCGGGTCAGCGGTGTCGCCCGCCGTGTCGTCGATCGCCCAGCGGGCCGTCGTACGGACCGCGTCGAGGCTCGCCTTGCCGCACAGACCGCAGGAGGACGTCGTGTAGACGTTGCGCTCCAGGGTGATGTCGGGGAGGACGAGTCCGGGCGCCGTCCGCACGTCCACGATGTTGTACGTGTTCGAGCCGTCCACCGTCGCGCCGGCGCAGTAGACGATGTTCTGGAGCTCCTCGGCCGTGCCCAGCACCCCCTCGCTGACCAGGAAGCCCGCCGCCAGGGCGAAGTCGTCGCCCGGCGTGCGCATCGTGATCGCGAGGGGTTTGCCGTTGAGGCGGATCTCCAGGGGTTCCTCGGCGACCAGCGTGTCCGGTCGGGTGCTCACGGCCCCGTCCCGGATGCGGATCACCTTGCGGCGTTCTGTGACTCGTCCCATGTCCTGATCAGCCCCGGTTCTGTACGTGCTGGTAGCCGAAGCGGCCCTTGCTGCGGAGATCGCCGCGGGTCACCGGATGGTCGTGCGGTGAAGTGACCTTCACGATCTCATTGTCCTGCACGTGCGGAGTGGGCGTGCAGCCCACTCCGCACGGCGCGCACAGGGTGGCCGCCCCGGTCCGCGCCGGCTCGTCCCGCGCACCCGCCGCCCGCATCGCGGACGCCGGCGCGAACGACGGCGCTCCGGTCCGCTCATGCGGCGGTCCGCAGCGCGAGTCACGCGGCGGTCCGCAGCGCGAGTCATGCGGCGGTCCGCAGGGCGAGCAGGTCCGAGATCGCGTGCACGGTACGGAGCGTGGGCACCGGGACCCCGGTGATCTCCGCCAGTTCCACGACCGCCGCGAGCAGCACGTCGAGTTCGAGCGGTTTGCCGCGCTCCAGGTCCTGGAGCGTGGACGTGCGGTGGTCGCCGACGCGCTCGGCGCCGGCCAGCCGCCGTTCGATGGAGACGCCGACCTCGCAGCCGAGGGCCTCCGCGACCGCGAGCGTCTCGGCCATCATGATCTCGATGACCTTGCGGGTGCCGCCGTGCAGGCACATCTGGCGCATCGTCGCCCGGGCCAGCGCGCTGATGGGGTTGAAGGAGATGTTGCCGAGGAGCTTGAGCCAGATGTCGTTGCGCAGGTCCGGCTCCACGGGACATTTGAGGCCGCCCGCCTGCATGGCCTCGCTGAACGCGCTGCACCGCGGCGAGAGCGAGCGGTCGGGCTCGCCGATGGAGAACCGGGTGCCTTCGAGATGGCGGACGACTCCCGGCCCTTCCAGCTCGGTCGCCGCGTAGACGACACAGCCGATGGCCCGTTCGGGCGCGAGCACCGCACTGACCGCGCCGCCGGGGTCCACGCTCTCCACACGGTGGCCGTCGTGCGGCCCGCCGTGCCGGTGGAAGTACCACCAGGGGATGCCGTTCTGGGCCGCGACGACCGCCGTGGTGTCGTGCAGCAGTGGCTCGATCAGCGGCCCGCACGCCGCGTACGAGTTGGCCTTGAGGCCGAGGAAGACGAAGTCGACCGGGCCGATGTCGGCCGGGTCGTCGGTGGCATGGGCGCGCGCCGTGAAGTCACCGCGCGCGCTGAGGACTCGGACCCCGTGCTGCCTCATGGCCGCCAGATGCGGTCCACGGGCGACGAGATGCACATCGGCGCCTGCGCGGTGCAGCGCGGCGCCGACATAGGCGCCGATCGCACCGGCGCCGAGAACTGCGACTTTCACTGGGAGAGCTCCGTTCGGTCGAGGGTACCGAGGAACTGGCTGAAACTGTCGACGACATATTGTCTACAGGATGGAATTCCGGGCAGCAAGGGTTCGGGCAGGACCCGGGGGATGCCTTTGCACGGCCGAAGCCGTACCGCTCGTCCCACGTCGCCGACCGTTCGCCGTGTCAGCCGGACCGCTCATCGCATACGGTCGACCGTTCGTGTCGCGTGCCTTCCCAACGGGGCAACCGCTTCCTATCGTTCCGGATCATGAGTCCCCCTGTCGCACCTCCCGGCTGGAGCCGCTGGCTCGTTCCCCCAGCCGCGCTCTCGGTCCACCTCGCCATCGGCCAGGCCTACGCCTGGAGTGTTTTCAAGCCGCCGCTGGAGTCCGCGCTCGGTCTGAGCGGCACCCAGAGCGCGCTGCCCTTCCAGCTCGGCATCGTCATGCTGGGCCTGTCCGCCGCGTTCGGCGGCACCCTCGTCGAGCGCAACGGACCGCGCTGGGCGATGACCGTCGCCCTCATCTTTTTCTCGTCCGGCTTCCTGATCGCCGCACTCGGCGCCGCCACCGAGCAGTACTGGCTGATCGTGTTCGGCTACGGCTTCGTCGGCGGCATCGGCCTCGGCATCGGCTACATCTCGCCCGTCTCGACCCTGATCAAGTGGTTCCCGGACCGGCCCGGCATGGCCACCGGCATCGCGATCATGGGCTTCGGCGGCGGCGCGCTCATCGCCTCGCCCTGGTCGGCCCAGATGCTGGAGTCCTTCGGCGCCGACTCCTCCGGGATCGCGCTCGCCTTCCTGGTGCACGGACTGACGTACGCCGTGTTCATGTCGGTCGGAGTCCTGCTGGTGCGGGTGCCGCGCGGCGAGAAGCCGGCCGCCGTCGCCGGTCCGAGCTCCCTCGACGGAGTGCAGGTGTCCGCCCGGAACGCCGTACGCACCCCGCAGTTCTGGTGTCTGTGGGTCGTGCTCTGCATGAACGTGACAGCGGGCATCGGCATCCTCGAGAAGGCCGCCCCGATGATCACGGACTTCTTCGCGGACACGTCCGCGCCGGTGTCGGCGTCCGCGGCCGCCGGCTTCGTCGCACTGCTCTCGGCGGCCAACATGGCGGGCCGTATCGGCTGGTCCTCGACGTCCGACCTGATCGGGCGCAAGAACATCTACCGCGTGTATCTCGGTGTGGGCGCGGTGATGTACGCGCTCATCGCCTGGTTCGGGGACTCGTCCAAGCCGCTGTTCATCCTGTGCGCGCTGGTGATCCTCTCCTTCTACGGCGGCGGCTTCGCGACGATCCCCGCCTATCTGAAGGACCTCTTCGGCACCTTCCAGGTGGGGGCGATCCACGGCCGGCTGCTCACCGCCTGGTCCACGGCGGGCGTCCTCGGCCCGCTGATCGTGAACTGGATCGCCGACCGGCAGGAGGAGGCCGGCAAACACGGCTCCTCGCTCTACGGCACCTCGTTCCTGATCATGATCGGCCTGCTTGTCGTCGGCTTCGTCGCCAACGAGCTCGTACGCCCCGTCCACGCCCGTCACCACATTCCCGCCCAGAGGGAGGCCACCGATGTCGAGCGAGAGCACTCCGAGCCCGAGTCCGCCTAGCCGCCGCGGACTGATCGCGTTCTCCTGGCTGTGGGTGGGGGCGCCCCTCTGCTACGGCCTGTACGAACTCGTCCTGAAGGCCAAGCAGCTGTTCACGGGGTGACGCAGGTCTCCCCCCGCCGGGCCGCGGGCAGGTGTACGGGAAGTGTTCGGGCGTCCGAGGGCCTGACGGAAGCCGACAAGGCCGCGGCCGCTTTCCTGTGGCAACGCCTGCCGCCGTACCCGTGAGTCACTGTTCAGACTGGTGAATCCCGCTACCCAAGGCAACGATGGGACACCCATGAACGGCTCACGCATCGCCGCCGTCGGCCACTACCAGCCCGCCAAGGTGCTCACCAATGAGGAGCTGGCGGGCCTGGTCGACACCAGCGACGAGTGGATCAGGAGCCGGGTGGGCATCCGTACGCGCCACATCGCCGGGCCCGACGAGCCCGTCGACGAGCTGGCCGCGCACGCCGCGGCCAAGGCGCTCGCGGCGGCGGGCCTGGCCCCCGGCGACATCGATCTGGTCCTGGTCGCCACCTCCACGGCCATCGACCGCTCCCCGAACATGGCCGCCCGGGTCGCGGCCCGACTCGGTGTCCCCTCGCCCGCCGCGATGGACGTCAACGTGGTCTGCGCGGGGTTCACGCACGCCCTGGCCACCGCCGACCACACGATCCGGGCCGGTGCGGCGACCCGGGCGCTGGTCATCGGCGCCGACAAGATGTCCGACGTGACGGACTGGAGCGACCGTACGACCTGTGTGCTCGTCGGCGACGGCGCGGGGGCCGCCGTGGTCGAGGCGTGCGCGCCGGGCGAGGAGCCCGGGATCGGGCCCGTGCTGTGGGGCTCGGTGCCCGAGATGGGGCACGCGGTACGCATCGAGGGCACGCCCGCCCGGTTCGCGCAGGAGGGCCAGAGCGTCTACCGCTGGGCCACGACCCAGCTCCCGCCCATCGCCCGCAAGGCCTGCGAGCGCGCGGGACTCGCTCCCGAGGACCTCGCCGGGGTGGTGCTGCACCAGGCGAACCTGCGCATCATCGAGCCGCTCGCCGAGAAGATCGGTGCCGTGAACGCGGTGGTCGCGCGCGACGTCACCGACTCCGGCAACACCTCGGCGGCCAGCATCCCGCTCGCCTTCTCCAAACTCGTGGAGCGCGGTGAGATCTCGACGGGCGACGCGGTGCTGCTGTTCGGCTTCGGTGGGAACCTGTCCTACGCGGGACAGGTGGTGCGCTGCCCCTAGGATCGACGCGGGGTCGGCGAAGGGCCGACGAAGGGTCGACGCGGGGCCCGGTGCGAGGCTGGAGTTCGGCCGTGCCGGAGCCGGTTTCCGGGGGCGTGGGTTCCGCGGGCACGCCCGGGGGTGAGGCCGGGTGTGAGCACCCGGGTGTGACAACCCCAACTCCTGTCCGTTCCGGCCCTTTGTGCGCCGTAGACTGTAGACGAAAGGCAATCCATACTGGCTGTCCGGATGCCATGCTGCCGCCGCTGTGCTCACCGGTGCCGCCGCTGCCTAGGAGGGGGACCGCGATGTTGTCGACCGGACTGCCGCAGGGGGCGGTGCCGAAGCTCGAACGGCCCGGCCCGCTGCGCGACCGTGTCTACGAGGCGCTGCTCGAACTGATCATCACCGGTTCCCTCCAGCCTGGCCAGCACCTGGTCGAGAGCGAACTCGCCGGGCATCTCGGAGTGTCCCGGCAGCCCGTGCGCGAGGCCCTCCAGCGGCTCAACACCGAGGGCTGGGTCGACCTGCGTCCCGCCCAGGGCGCGTTCGTCCACGAGCCCACGGAGGAGGAGGCGGACCAGCTCCTGACGGTGCGTACGCTCCTGGAGGCCGAGGCCGCCCGGCTCGCCGCGGCGAAGGCGGGCAGCGCGGGCATCGCGGCCCTCGAGGAGCTGTGCGCGGAGGGCGAGCGCGCGGTCGCCGCCGACGACGTGGACGGCGCGGTCGCGATGAACGCCCGCTTCCACGCGAAGGTCATGGAGCTCGCCGGCAACACGGTCCTCGCCGAGCTGGCGGCACAAGTGGACCGGCGCGTCCGCTGGTACTACACGCCGGTCGCCCGGCAGCGCGGTCACCAGTCCTGGATCGAGCACCGCGAGCTGATCGCGGCGATCGCGAACCGGGACGAGCAGCAGGCCACGACGGTCTCCCGCGCCCACACGGAGCACACGCGCCAGACGTACCACGAGCGCGAGAAGTAGCCCGGCGTCCCGCCGAGCGCCTGGCGCCCCGCAGGGCCCGAGCTCTGCAACCGACCCGGCCCCGCGTCGAGTTCCGGCCCGGCAGCCGTCCCCAACGGGGGCGACTGGCGGGCCTTTTCGTGTACGCGGCCACCGCGAACCGCAGCTGAGGACATCACCGTCCAGCCGTGCGGGACGGCCGTGCGGGACGGCCGTGCGGGACGGCCGGGACAGCCGGGACAGCCGCGGAAGTCGGACGGGGCAGCCGTGCTGAACAGTCGTACCGGGCAGGCGGACGGGACAGCCGTACGCTGGGCTTTGTCCTGTGAGTGGAGAAAGTTGGCAGTAGTTACTGCTCAACTTCTTCCCAGTCCCGGCACCCGCTGATACGTTCCCCTCGAAAGCCCGACGGATCAGGCCGATTGAGGCGGGGAGGGGCACGTGAGACGCATGACGGCTCGACCCGCGAACGCGCACCAGGCGCGACTGCTGCGCCTGCTGCGGGACGGCGGCCCCAACTCCCGTGCCCAGCTGGGCGATCAGGTCGACCTCTCGCGGTCGAAGCTGGCCGTCGAGGTGGAACGGCTGCTGGAGACCGGCCTCGTGGTGGCCGACGGACTCGCCGCATCCCGCGGTGGCCGGCGTTCCCACAACATCCGGCTCGCCCCGGCCCTGCGCTTCCTCGGTGTCGACATCGGCGCGACCTCGATCGACGTGGCCGTGACCAACGCCGAACTGGAAGTCCTGGGGCACATCAACCAGCCCATGGACGTACGCGAGGGACCGGTCGCGGTCTTCGAGCAAGTCCTGGCCATGGCCGCCAAGTTGAGGGCCTCCGGGCTCGCGGAGGGGTTCGACGGCGCCGGCATCGGCGTCCCGGGACCGGTCCGCTTTCCCGAGGGCATCCCCGTCGCACCGCCGATCATGCCCGGCTGGGACGGCTTCCCGGTCCGCGAGGCGCTCAGCCAGGACCTCGGCTGCCCGGTCATGGTCGACAACGACGTGAACCTGATGGCCATGGGGGAGCAGCACGCGGGCGTCGCGCGTTCCGTGGGCGACTTCCTCTGCGTCAAGATCGGTACCGGTATCGGCTGCGGCATCGTCGTCGGCGGTGAGGTCTACCGCGGTACGACGGGCAGCGCGGGCGACATCGGGCACATCCAGGCCGTCCCCGACGGCAGGCCGTGCGCCTGCGGCAACCGGGGCTGCCTGGAAGCCCACTTCAGCGGGGCGGCACTGGCGCGCGATGCCACGGAGGCCGCCCAGCAGGGGCTTTCGGGGGAGCTCGGCGCACGCCTGGAGGCGGCGGGCAGCCTGAGCGCCGTCGACGTCGCCGCCGCGGCCGCCGCGGGTGACGCCACCGCACTCGATCTGATCCGCGAGGGCGGCAACCGCACCGGCCAGGTCATCGCGGGCCTGGTCAGCTTCTTCAACCCGGGTCTTGTGGTGATCGGCGGCGGAGTGACCGGCCTCGGCCACACCCTGCTCGCCGCGATCCGCACCCAGGTCTACCGCCAGTCGCTGCCGCTGGCGACGGGCAATCTGCCCATCGTGCTGGGGGAGTTGGGCCCCACCGCCGGTGTCATCGGCGCGTCCCGGCTCATCAGCGACCACCTGTTCTCACCCGCGTAAGACCTTCGGGCCCGTGTGGCCCGAAGTGTTGTAAGCCCTCGGGGCCCGTCAGACCCGAGGCCCCGTAAGACCCGAGGCCCGTACGGCGTCCTCAGGACGTCGAGCCGCTCCACCCGTACAGCGCGCCCTGCACCGCGAATCGCCCCACCCGTACCAGCGTCCTGCACCGCGAATCGCCCCACCCGTACAGCGCCTGCACCCCGAATCGCCGCATCCGTACAGCGCCCAGCTTCGCCCTGCCCTGCAACCGGCCCGCACGCCTGCCAAGGGGAACCGCCATGGCATCAGAACCGCCGCTGCTCACCATGTCCGGCATCACCAAGTCGTTCCCCGGAGTCCGGGCCCTCGACGGCGTCGACCTCGACGTCCAGGCCGGCGAGGTGCACTGCCTGCTCGGCCAGAACGGGGCCGGAAAGTCCACGCTCATCAAGGTCCTGGCCGGTGCCCACCAGCCGGACGACGGCACGATCGGCTGGCGCGGCGAGAACGTCACGCTCAAGTCGCCGATCGCCGCCATGCGCCTGGGAATCGCCACCATCTACCAGGAACTCGACCTGGTGGAAGGCCTGTCGGTGGCCGAGAACGTCCATCTCGGACACGAACCCACGGCCGCCGGATTCGTCGTACGGGGAAAGGCGGCGCGGGAGTCCACTGAGGCACTGCTCAAGCGGCTCGGGCACCCGGAGATCGACCCGGCGCGGCTCGTCGGGGAACTCTCGGCGGCCCAGCAGCAGATCGTCTCGATGGCCCGCGCGCTCTCCCACGACGTCCGCCTCATCGTCATGGACGAACCGTCCGCGGCCCTCGACCCCGACGAGGTCGACAACCTCTTCCGCATCGTGGGCGATGTGACCGCCGACGGCGTCGCCGTCGTCTACATCTCCCACCGCCTGGAGGAGATCCGTCGCATCGGCGACCGCGTGACCGTGCTGAAGGACGGGCGTGCGGTGGCGGGCGGGCTGCCCGCGAAGTCCACGCCGACCCGGGACGTCGTGGCGCTGATGACGGGACGCAACGTCGAATACGTCTTCCCCGACCGGCCCACACATGAGCCGTCGGCGGAACCGGTGCTGAAGGTCCAAGGGCTGTCCAGGGCAGGGGAGTTCGCGCCGCTCGACCTCGAACTGCGTCCTGGTGAAATCGTCGGTCTCGCGGGGCTCGTCGGCTCCGGACGCTCCGAGATCCTGGAGACGATCTACGGGGCGCGGAAGGCGACCGCCGGTCAAGTCCTCGTGGACGGTCTTCCGTTGCGGCCCGGCAGCGTACGCGCCGCCGTCCGTGCCGGGCTCGGACTCGCCCCCGAGGAACGCAAGGCGCAGGCCCTGCTGATGCTGGAGTCCGTCACCCGCAATGTGTCGGTCTCCTCCATGTCCCGCTTCTCGCGCGGGGGTTGGATCGACCGGCGTGCCGAGCGGGGCGCGGCGCGGGCGGCGACCCGCGAGCTGTCCCTGCGCCCCGACAACCCCTCCGCACCCGTGCGGACCCTCTCCGGCGGCAACCAGCAGAAGGCCGTCCTCGCGCGCTGGCTGCTGCGCGGCTGCCGTGTCCTGCTGCTCGACGAACCGACCCGCGGGGTCGACGTCGGCGCCCGCGCCGAGCTGTACGCGGTCATCCGCCGGCTCGCCGACGAGGGCCTCGCCGTCCTGCTGGTCTCCAGCGAAGTGCCCGAGGTCCTCGGCCTCGCCGATCGGGTCCTCGTCCTGCGCGAAGGCCAGGTCGTCCACACCGCCCCGGCCCGCGCCCTCGACGAGCACCGCGTACTCGACCTCGTCATGGAAGGAAGCCCGGTGGCCACCGAAGGGAGCCCGGCGTCATGACACAGCCCGTATCTCCGCCCAGGGACGACACCCACAAGGTGCCGCCGGCCAGGGAACACACGTCGTGGCGGACGCTCGCGGCCCGTGCCGACGTCCGCACCCTCTCGCTCCTCGGAGTGCTCGCCGCACTCATCGTCATCGGCGGCATCACCAAACCGGACGAGTTCCTCGACACCCGCAACCTCCAACTCGTCCTCACCCAGGCCTCGGTGATCGGTGTCGTCACCGTCGGCATGACCTTCGTGATCACCTCCGGCGGCATCGACCTCTCGGTCGGCGCGATCGTCGCGCTCAGCTCGGTCTGGGCGACGACCGTCGCGACCCAGGAGTACGGCTTCGCGGGCGTCCTGTTCACCGCGGTCCTCGTCGGTGTCGGCTGCGGCCTGGTGAACGGCCTGCTCATCGCGTACGGCGCGATGGTCCCGTTCATCGCGACGCTCGCCATGCTCGCCTCCGCCCGCGGACTGGCCCTCCAGATCACGGACGGCAAGACGCAGATCGTCAGCATCGACGGGATCCTGAAGCTCGGCGAGCGGGACTCGTACGTGCTCGGGATCCCGCCGCTGGTACTGGTGTTCGCCGTGGTCACCGTCATCGGCTGGCTGATCCTGAACCGCACCACCTTCGGCCGGCGCACGGTCGCCGTCGGCGGCAACGCGGAGGCGGCCCGGCTCGCCGGCATCGACGTACGGCGACAGCGGCTGTACCTCTATCTGCTCTCCGGTCTGTGCTGCGGCATCGCCGCGTTCCTGCTCATCATCCTGTCCGGATCGGGCCAGAACACCAACGGCAACCTGTACGAACTCGACGCCATCGCGGCCGCGATCATCGGCGGCACGCTGCTCAGCGGGGGCCGGGGCACCATCACCGGCTCGGTGCTCGGTGTCCTGATCTTCACCACCATCACCAACATCTTCGCCCTGAACAACCTGCAGAGCGACGTCCAGCAGATCGCCAAGGGCGCGATCATCGTCGCCGCCGTGCTCGTCCAGCGCCGTAGCGCCCAGACCACCTGAGCCGCCCCCTTACGGGAAGGGTCCACCGTCATGCCAGAACCAACGAGCCTCACCAGCCGCAGAGGACTGCTCTTCGGGACCGCCGCCGTCTCGGCCGGCGCCCTGCTCGCCGGCTGCACCAGCAACGACTCCGGCGACGACAACGCGACCGCGAACGAGCAGCCGGCCGCCGACGACAAGCCCGGCAAGCACGTCACCATCGGCTTCGCGGGACCGCAGGCCGACCACGGCTGGCTCAACGCGATCAACGACAACGCCAAGAACCGGGCCAAGAAGTACGACGACGTGACCCTGGAGATCACCGAGGGCTCCAACGACACGGCGGCGCAGATCGGCCAGATCGAGACACTGATCAACAAGAAGGTCGACGTCCTGGTGGTGCTGCCCGCCGACGGCAAGGCGCTCACCCAGGTCGGTCTGAAGGCCATGCGCGCCGGCATCCCCGTCGTCAACCTCGACCGGATCTTCAACTCCCCGCAGGCGTACCGCTGCTGGATCGGCGGCGACAACTACGGCATGGGCCTCAGCGCGGGCCACTACATCGGCGAGAAGCTCAAGGACAGGAAGAACGCGCGGGTCATCGAACTCGCGGGGCTGGACAACCTGGAACTCACCAAGCAGCGCACCCAGGGCTTCGACGCGGCGCTGAAGAACTACCCCAACATCAAGAAGGTGGCCCGCCAGGCAGCCGACTTCACCGTCGAGTCCGGGCAGTCGAAGATGGCCCAACTCCTCCAGGCGCAGTCGAAGTTCGACGCCCTGTGGAACCACGACGACGACCAGGGCGTGGGCGCGCTGCGGGCCATCAAGCAGGCCGGGCGGGACGACTTCCTGATGGTCGGCGGTGCCGGGGCGCTGTCCGCCTTCCAGGCCATCGACGCCGACAACAGCGTCCTGAAGGCCACCGTCCTCTACCCGCCGACCATGGCCGCCTCCGCCATCGACCTCGCCCGCGCGCTCGGCCAGGGCAAGGGGGTGAGCGGTATCGCCGAGTTCGAGATCCCGGCGTCGCTGACGCTCTACTCGGCCGTCGTCGACAAGGACAACGTCGACCGCTACATGTCCACCGGCTTCAAGTGAGCCGCTCCTCCGCACCGAGGGCCTGCCCGCCACCGCACCGGTGGACAGGCCCCACCCCCCACCGCGCCACGACGACGAGGAGGACATCCGCATGGGACAGCCGCACCGGGGCGACGAGGCAGCGAAGCCGCCATTGGGCGTGGGCATGGTCGGATACGCGTTCATGGGCGCCGCCCACTCGCAGGGCTGGCGCACCGCCGGCCGCGTCTACGACCTGCCGCACCGCCCGGTTCTCGCCGCCGTCTGCGGCCGCGACGCACCGGCGGTACGCGCCATGGCCGACCGGCACGGCTGGGCGGCCACGGAGACCGACTGGCGGGCCCTGATCGAGCGCGACGACGTCGACCTCGTCGACATCTGCACCCCCGGCGACAGCCACGCCGAGATCGCCGTCGCCGCGCTGGCCGCCGGCAAGCACGTGCTGTGCGAGAAGCCGCTCGCCAACACGGTCGAGGAGGCCGAGGCCATGACCGAGGCGGCCGAAGCCGCCGCCCTACGTGGGCAGGTGGCCATGGTCGGCTTCAACTACCGCCGTGTGCCCGCCACTTCACTGGCCCGCTCGATGGTCGCCGAAGGGCGCCTGGGCACCCTGCGCCATGTCCGGGTGACGTACCTTCAGGACTGGCTGGTGGACCCGGAGTTCCCGCTGACCTGGCGGCTGCGCAAGGAGGCGGCCGGGTCGGGGGCGCTCGGGGACCTGGGGGCGCACATCGTGGACCTCGCTCAGTATCTGGCGGGGGAGCCCGTCGTCGGCGTCTCGGCGCTCACCGAGACCTTCGTCCGCGAGCGGCCACTGCCCGCCGGGGCGTCCAGCGGTCTGTCGGCGACCGGGGCGGCGAGCGACACCGCGCCGGCCGGAGCGGCGGGCGGCACAGCGGACGGCGCACCGGCGGCAGGGGGACGCGGCACGGTCACCGTCGACGACGCCGCCGTCTTCACCGGCCGCCTCGCCTCCGGTGCCCTCGCCTCCTTCGAGGCCTCCCGGTTCGCGACCGGCCGCAAGAATGCCCTGCGCATCGAACTCAACGGCGAGCGCGGCTCGTTGGCCTTCGATCTGGAGCGCCTCAACGAGCTCTCGTACCACGACCACACCGAGCCCGGCACCTACGCGGGCTTCCGCCGCATCCTCGTCACCGAGCCCGACCACCCCTACCTGGAGGCCTGGTGGCCGCCGGGCCACGCGCTCGGCTACGAGCACACCTTCGTGCACCAGGCACGCGACCTGGTGTGGGCCATCGCGGCGGGCAAGCGGCCCGCACCGTCCTTCGCCGACGGCCTGCAGGTGCAGCGCGTACTGGCCGCGGTCGAGGAGAGCGCCGCGAAGAACTCCGTCTACACGCCCGTCCAGGCCTAAGAGGAGGACCGACGACATGCCCCGCACCTTCACGCTCTTCACCGGCCAGTGGGCTGACCTGCCCCTCGAAGAGGTCTGCCGGCTGGCCCGCGACTTCGGCTACGACGGACTCGAACTCGCTTGCTGGGGCGACCACTTCGAGGTCGACAAGGCCCTCGCGGACCCCGCGTACATCGACTCGCGCCACCAGCTGCTCGACAAGTACGGCCTCAAGTGCTGGGCGATCTCCAACCACCTGGTCGGCCAGGCCGTCTGCGACGCCATCATCGACGAGCGCCACCAGGCCATCCTGCCCGCCCGGATCTGGGGCGACGGCGAGCCCGAGGGCGTCCGGCAGCGGGCCGCCGCCGAAATGGCCGACACCGCGCGCGCGGCGGCCGCCCTCGGCGTCGACACCGTCATCGGATTCACCGGCTCGGCGATCTGGCATCTGGTCGCCATGTTCCCGCCCGCCCCCGAGTCGATGATCGAGCGCGGTTACGAGGACTTCGCGACCCGCTGGAACCCGGTCCTGGACGTCTTCGACGCCCAGGGCGTGCGGTTCGCCCACGAGGTCCACCCCAGCGAGATCGCGTACGACTACTGGACAACTCACCGCGCGCTGGCGGCAGTCGACCACCGCCCCGCCTTCGGCCTGAACTTCGACCCCTCCCACTTCGTGTGGCAGGACCTGGACCCGGTCGGCTTCCTCTACGACTTCCGGGACCGGATCTACCACGTCGACTGCAAAGAGGCCCGCAAACGGCTGGACGGCCGCAACGGCCGCCTCGGCTCGCACCTGCCCTGGGGCGACCCGCGCCGCGGCTGGGACTTCGTCTCCGCGGGCCACGGAGACGTCCCCTGGGAGGACGTCTTCCGGATGCTGCGCTCCATCGACTACACGGGCCCGGTCTCCGTGGAGTGGGAGGACGCCGGCATGGACCGGCTCCAGGGCGCACCCGAGGCACTGACCCGCCTCAAGGCCTATGACTTCGAGCCGCCGACCGCCTCGTTCGACGCGGCGTTCGGCGGCAACGACTGAGCGACGCGGGCCCGGCCGCAACGCCGGGCCCGCGCAGAGGACTTCCGGAGTGACGGCGCACTCCGGCCTACCGCACCCGCCCGTACGACCAGCCCCGTCATGGAGGCATTTCGTGCACCCGAACGGCAGGAACACCCACACCAGGAGCCACACCAGACGTCCAAGACTCCGCGGGGCACTCGCCCTGCTGAGCGGCGCGCTGCTCGCGGCCGCCTCCCTCACCCTCACCGCGCCCCCGGCCGGCGCAGCCGTCGCCGACCCGGGAACTTCGGCGGCCGAGGACTTCCAGCAGGTCACCCTCGCCAAGGGGGAGCCCGAGGTCGGCGAGCCCATGTCGCTCGCCGTGCTCCCCGACCGCTCGGTCCTGCACACCTCGCGCGACGGCGAACTACGCCTGACCGACGCGGCCGGCAACACCAGGCTCGCCGGCAAGCTCGATGTGTACACGCACGACGAGGAGGGCTTGCAGGGCGTCGGCATCGACCCCGGCTTCGCCGCCAACCGCTTCATCTACCTCTACTACGCCCCGCCCCTGAGCACCCCCGCGGGCGACGCCCCCGAGACCGGTACCGCCGCCGACTTCGCGCCCTTCGACGGAGTGAACCGTCTCTCCCGCTTCGTGCTGAAGACGGACGGCACCCTCGACACGGCCAGCGAGAAGAAGATCCTCGACGTCCAGACCTCCCGCGGCATCTGCTGTCACGTCGGCGGCGACATCGACTTCGACGCGGCCGGCAACCTCTATCTGTCGACCGGCGACGACTCCAACCCGTTCCAGTCCGACGGCTTCACCCCCATCGACGAGCGCTCCGACCGCAACCCGGCGTTCGACGCCCAGCGTTCGGCCGGCAACACCAACGACCTGCGCGGCAAGATCCTGCGCATCAAGGTCAACGCGGACGGCTCGTACGCCATCCCGGACGGCAACCTCTTCCCGCCGGGCACCGACAAGGCGCGCCCCGAGATCTACGCGATGGGCTTCCGCAACCCGTTCCGCTTCAGCGTCGACCAGAAGACCGGCATCCTGTACGTCGGTGACTACGGCCCGGACGCCGGCGCCGCCGACCCCGCCCGCGGCCCGGCCGGCCAGGTCGAGTTCGCCCGCGTCACGAAGCCCGGCAACTTCGGCTGGCCGTACTGCACGGGCGACAACGACGCCTATATCGACTACGACTTCGCGACCAAGCAGTCCGGGCCGGCCTTCGACTGTGCCGCTCCCAAGAACAACTCGCCGCACAACACCGGCCTCACGGACCTGCCTCCGGCGCAGGCCGCCTGGATCCCGTACGACGGTCCGTCCGTCCCGGAGTTCGGGGACGGCTCCGAGTCGCCGATGGGCGGCCCGGTCTACCACTACGATGCCTCGCTCGACTCCCCGGTCAAGTTCCCGCAGGCCTACGACGGGAACTTCTTCGCCGGCGAGTTCGGCCGCCGCTGGATCAAGCGGATCGTGTCGGACGGCGACGGGACCGTGCAGTCCATCAACGACGTGCCGTGGACCGGCACTCAGGTGATGGACATGGCGTTCGGGCCCGACGGAGCGCTGTACGTCCTCGACTACGGCACCGCCTGGTTCGGCGGCGACGAGCACTCCGGCCTGTACCGGATCGAGAACGCCACCGACGGTCACTCACCGGTCGCCCAGACCGCGGCCGACCGCACCTCGGGGCAGGCACCACTGAAGGTGAGGTTCTCGTCGGCCGGCACGACGGACGCGGACGGTGACGCCCTCACGTACAGCTGGGACTTCGGCGACGGCGGCAAGTCGACCGCGGCGAACCCCACGCACACGTACAAGAAGAACGGGACGTACACCGCGACCCTGACGGCCAAGGACGCGACCGGGCGGACCGGCAGCGCGAGCGTGCAGGTCGTGGTCGGCAACACCGCACCCCAGGTGGTGCTGCAACTGCCCAAGGACGGCCAGCTGTTCAGCTTCGGTGACGCCGTGCCCTTCAAGGTGAAGGTCACCGACCCGGAGGACGGCCGCGCGATCGACTGCGCCAAGGTGAAGGTCACCTTCGTCCTCGGTCACGACAGCCACGGCCACCCGGTCACCTCGGCCAACGGCTGCTCCGGCACCATCCAGACCAGTGCCGACGGCGGTCATGACGACGACGCCAACATCTTCGGGGTCTTCGACGCCGAGTACACCGACGGCGGTGGCGGCGGCCAGGCCCCGCTGACCACCCACGACCAGAACGTCGTCCAGCCCAGGCACCGCCAGGCCGAGCACTACAGCAAGGCCTCCGGCATCACGGTCCAGTCCAAGGCCACCGCGCACGGCGGCAAGACGGTCGGAGACATCAACAACGGCGACTGGATCTCCTTCACGCCGTACGTGCTCGCCGACGCCAAGAAAATCACCGCGCGCATCGCGTCCGGCGGCACCGGCGGCACCCTCCAGGTCCGGGCGGGCTCCCCGACCGGCCGGCTGCTGGGCACCGCGACCGTGCCGGTGACCGGCGGCTGGGACACCTTCCAGGACGTCAGCGCGGACATCTCGCGCGCACCGGCCGGCACCACCACGCTCTACCTCGTCTTCAAGGGCAGTGGCACCGGCGCGTTGTACGACGTCGACGACTTCACCTTCACCACGGGCTGACGGGGGTGTGACTGACATGCGCGCCTCCTTACGAGTGATGACGTCGGCCGCCACGGCCGCCCTGCTGATCGGGTGCGTCTCGGGACCGGCCGCCTCCAAGGCGCCGGACGGGGCACGGGTCCTGGTCTTCTCGAAGACGGCCGGCTTCCGTCACGACTCGATCCCCGAAGGGATCGCCGCGGTACGGGAGTTGGGCGCCACGAACGGCTTCACGGTGGACGCCACCGAGGACGCCGGCGCCTTCACCGCGAAGAACCTCGCGCGGTACGGGGCCGTGGTGTTCCTCTCGACGACGGGTGACGTCCTCGACGCCGGCCAGCAGACCGCCTTCGAGCGGTACATCAAGCGCGGTGGTGGCTACGTGGGCGTCCACGCGGCCGCCGACACCGAGTACGACTGGGCGTTCTACGGCGGCCTCGCCGGCGCCTACTTCCAGTCGCACCCGGCGATCCAGCCCGCGACGGTCGACGTCGAGGACCGCGGCAACCCGGCGACCGGGCACCTGGATCCGGCCTGGAACCGTACGGACGAGTGGTACAACTACCGCTCCAACCCCCGGGACCACGCCCACGTCCTGGCCTCGCTCGACGAGTCGTCGTACAGCGGCGGCACGATGAGCGGGGACCATCCGATCGCCTGGTGCCAGACCTACCAGGGCGGCCGCGCCTTCTACACCGGCGGCGGTCATACCAAGGAGTCGTACGCCGAACCAGCCTTCCGGCAGCACCTGTTGGGCGGCATCCGGTACGCCGTCGGCGACGCACAGGCCGACTGCCGTCCGGAGAACGGCTACCGGCCGCTCTTCGACGGCACGGCCGAGTCCCTGTCGGCCTGGCGGCAGGCGGGCCCCGGATCCTTCTCCCGTTCGGACGACGGCACGCTGACGTCCAACGGCGGTCTGGGCATGCTCTGGTACGCCGGCTCCGGCTTCGGCGCGTACTCGCTGAAGCTGGACTGGAAGGTGGACGGGGACGACAACTCCGGTGTCTTCGTGGGCTTCCCGGCCTCCGACGACCCCTGGTCGGCCGTGAACAACGGCTACGAGGTCCAGATCGACGCCACGGACGTGCCCGAGAGGACCACGGGATCCGTCTACAGCTTCCAGTCCGCCGACATCGGCAAGCGCGACCGTGCGCTGAACCCGCCGGGGGAGTGGAACACGTACGAGATCCGCGTGGAGGGTGAACGGCTCCGCGTCTGGCTCAACGGCGTGCGGATCAACGATTTCACCAACACCGATCCGGCCCGGAGTCTGCGGGACGGCCAGGTCGGCATCCAGAACCACGGAGCCGACGACCAGGTGTCCTTCCGTGACATCCGGATCAAGGAACTGCCCGTGCGCTCCGCCGTGCCGGGCGACTGAGCGGCGGCGGGCGGGAGACGCCGGACTTCCGCCCGCCGCCTTCGTCCCGCCACTCTCCCGTGGCCGTCGTACGAGGACCGTGCGACGACGTCTGCCGGAGCCGGAGCCGGAGCCGGAGCCGGAGCCTCGGCTTCCGCCGGATTCCGGTCCCGGACTCCGCCGGTTTCCGACGGACTCCGGCGACGTGGGACGCCGTTCGACGAGTTTGACGAGGTTCGACGAGGTTCGACGACGTTCGATGACGTTCGAAAAAGGAGGCTGCCCATGTCCGCGTCCCCTTCCGAATCCCGGGTGGGGGTGTGGCTGATCGGAGCACGCGGCTCCGTTGCCACCACCGCCATCGCCGGCTGCGCGGCCATGACCGCCGGCCTGCATCCCCCGACGGGCATGGTCACCGAGACCGACCTCTTCGCCGGCAGCGGTCTGCCGGCCCTGTCGTCCCTCGTGTTCGGCGGCCACGACACGCTCGACTGCCCCCTCCCCAAGCGGGCGGAGGCGCTGGCCGCCGGGGGAGTGCTGCCACCCGGGCTGCCCGCGGCGATCGGCGCCGAACTGGCCGAGGCCGACCGCGAGATCAGCCCCGGCGGACCCGCCGCCGGGGACACCCGGGCCCCGGACGAACTCATCGAGACGTTCGCCTCGGACATCCGCGATTTCGTACGGCGGCGAGGGCTGGCGCGGGCGGTCGTGGTGAACGTGGCGTCCACCGAGCCGGCGCCTGTGGAGCGGGGCCCGGGAGGGGGCGGGACCGTCGGGCCGGGGGCCGTGCGGCGGGGCGCGCGAGGGGACGCGGCCGCCGAGCCGGGGTCGGTGCGGCGGGGCGCGCGAGGGGACGCGGCCGCCGAACCGGGGTCGGTGCGGCGGGGCGCGCGAGGGGACGCGGCCGCCGAACCGGGGTCGGTGCGGCGGGGCGCGCGGTGGGACGCGGCGGACGAACTCCCGCTCCCCGCAAGCTCGTTGTACGCGGCGGCCGCCCTGCGCGCCGGCTGCCCGTACGTGAACTTCACGCCGTCGACCGGTCTGCACCACCCCGCGCTGGCACACCTGGCCGAGACCTGCGGCCTGCCCCACGCGGGCCGCGACGGCAAGACCGGGCAGACGCTGCTGCGGTCGGTCCTCGGCCCGATGTTCGCGCAGCGCGCGCTGCGGGTCCGCGCCTGGTCCGGCACGAACCTCCTCGGCGGCGGTGACGGCGCCTCCCTCGCCGACCCGGCCGCCGCCGCGGCGAAGAACGCCGGCAAGGAGCGCGTCCTCGCTGACACGCTGGGCGTGGTGCCGGAAGGCGAGGTCCACATCGACGACGTCCCCGCGCTCGGCGACTGGAAGACCGCCTGGGACCACATCGCCTTCGACGGCTTCCTCGGCACGCGCATGGTCCTCCAGACGACCTGGCAGGGCTGCGACTCGGCCCTGGCCGCGCCCCTGGTCCTCGACCTGGCCCGGCTGGTCACGCGCGCCCACGAGGCGGGCCTGACGGGACCGCTGAGCGAACTCGGCTTCTACTTCAAGGACCCCGTCGGGGAGGGACCCGCCGCCCTGGGCGAGCAGTACGCGGCCCTGGCGGCCTTCGCGGAACGGCTCCGCGGGCTCCGGGGGGAGACGGCGTGAGGGGGCCGTGGGGAGGGGGACACGGTTTTCGTGGGGCACGTAGGGCACGTGGGGCACGTGGGGCACGAGGCGTGCTTGGCGCGTTCGGCGTTCTCGGGGCCGGTGCGGCTGCCCTTTCGGTGGGAGTGGTGTGGGCGTCCCGGGCGGGGTCGCCCGGCGTCTCGGGCACGGGGGCGCCGACGGTGACTTCGACACCAGCCTCAGGCCCGGTGCCGACGCTGACTTCGACACCAGCTTCAAGCTCGACGCCGACGTCGGCCTCAATCCGGGTGCCGACGCCGACGTCGGCCTCAATCCGGGTGCCGACGGTGACGTCAGCCTCCACCTCGGTGCCGACGGTGACGTCAGCCTCCACCTCGGCGCCGACGGTGACGTCAGCCTCCAGCTCGGTGCCGGCGCCGACGTCAGCCTCCAGCCCGGTGCCGGCGCCGACGTCAGCCACCAGCCCGGCGCCGACGGTGACATCAGCTTCAAGCTCGGCGCCGACGGTGGCCTCGGCACCAGCTTCAAGCCCGGCGCCGACGGTGGCCTCAGCCGCCACACCCAGGGGGACGGCGCAGGCGAAGACGGAGAAGCCGCCCGGCGTGGCCGCGGCGCGGGCCGACGGTGAGCGTGCGCCTGGGCGTGAGCGGGGGAAAGGGACGGGGCGGGCCTGGGCCGAACTGCTCCGTCTGCCCGCTCTGTTCACCGTCCCCGGTGACGCGCTCGCGGGCGCGGCCGCAGCCGGCGCCAGGCCGAACCCCCGCACCCTGCTCGCGATCGGTTCCTCCCTCTGCCTGTACGAGGCGGGCATGGCCCTCAACGACTGGGCCGACCAGGCCGAGGACGCCGTGGACCGCCCGCACCGCCCGCTGCCCTCGGGCCGTATCCGGCCGGCCGCCGCCCTCGCCGCGGCCGGGGCCCTCACGGCGGCGGGCCTCGCGCTGGCCGCCCGGGCGGGCGGCCGGTCCCTGGCGGTCGCGGTGCCGCTCGCGGTCACGGTCTGGGCGTACGACCTGGGGCTCAAACGGACCCCCGCCGGACCGGCGGCCATGGCTGCCGCCCGGGGCCTCGACCTCCTCCTCGGCGCGGCGGCCACCGGCGGCCGGCCCCGGCCCGCCCTGCCCGCGGCCCTGACCCTGGCCACCCACACCTTCGCGGTGACCAGCGTCTCCCGCGGCGAGACACGGGGCGGCTCGCACACGGCACCGCTGGCCGCGCTGCTCACCACCGGGGCGGTGGTCTGGGGACTCACCCGTAGCCGACCGGCTGCGGACACGGACCGAGGTCCGCAGTCCGCGCACCGTGGAACTCCGGGCTCCGACGCGGGGATCCGACGGTCGCGCCCGGCCTCCGGCCAGGGCTCGCGCATCTCCACGCACCGCGGGACTCCCGACGTCGGCAGTCCGTCGTCGCGCCCCGGCCAGAGCCCGCGCATCCCCGCCCACCTCGGGACTCCGGCCGTACGACGCCTGTCGTCGTCCCCAGGCTCAGGCCCCGGCACCCCGCCCACCCCGGCGGACGCCGTACGCACGGCTCTTACCGTCGCCTACGCCGTGACCTCCGCCCGGCCGCTCTTTCATGCCGCTCTCCATCCCTCGCCCCCGCTCACGCAACGCGCTGTCGGCGGTGGCATTCGCGCCATGATTCCGCTCCAGGCCGCGCTCGCCGCACGCGCGGGAGCCCCGGCCGTCGCCGTTCTCACGGTCCTGCTCGCCCCGGCCGCACGGAAGTTCGCGAGGAAGGTGAGCGTCACATGAGCCAGACCCCCCGTCTCGCGCCGAATCCCGGCTCCCACCCGCTCCGCTTCGGCTACGGCACCAACGGCCTCACCGACCTCCGTCTCGACGACGCCCTCGCGCTCCTCGCCGACCTCGGCTACGACGGCGTCGGCCTGACCCTCGACCACATGCACCTCGACCCGCTGGCCCCTGACCTCGCCGCCCGCACCCGGAAGGTGGCGCGACGGCTCGACGCCCTCGGACTGGGCGTCACCGTGGAGACCGGCGCTCGCTACGTCCTCGACCCGCGGCGTAAGCACGGCCCCTCACTGCTCGACCCGGACCCCGAGGACCGCGCCCGGCGCGTCGATCTGCTCGTCCGTGCCGTGCGGGTGGCCGCCGACCTCGGCGCCCACGCCGTGCACTGCTTCAGCGGAATCACCCCCGACGGCACGGAGGAGGACACCGCCTGGAAACGCCTCGCCGAGGCACTCGACCCCGTCCTGAAAGCCGCCACCGAGGCGGGCGTACCGCTCGCCGTCGAACCCGAACCGGGACATCTTCTCGCCACCCTCGCCGACTTCCACCGGCTCCGCGCGACACTCGGCGACCCGGACGCACTCGGTCTCACCCTCGACATCGGCCACTGCCAGTGCCTCGAACCCCTCTCTCCCGCCGACTGTGTACGCGCCGCCGCTCCCTGGCTGCGCCACGTCCAGATCGAGGACATGCGCCGCGGCGTCCACGAACACCTCCCGTTCGGAGACGGGGAGATCGACTTCCCGCCCGTACTCGAAGCTCTGGCGGCCACCGGCTACCAGGCGCTGACCGTCGTCGAACTACCCCGCCACTCCCACGCGGGCCCCCACTTCGCCGGCCGGTCCCTCCCGTTCCTCCACCGCGCGGCCCGGGCGATCCCCAAGGGCCTCGAAGGGACAGCCCCGTGAACCACCACCCACACCCCACCCGCGACAGCCGGGCGCACCACACCCCCCAGCCGGCCGTCGCCCTCCTGCACTCCCGCCTGAACTCCTGTCTGGGCCCAGCCGCCCGCGCCTGGCTCGACCAGGCCCTCGACGAGGCCGCCGCGCACCCCGGCATCCACGGACCCATCTCCGTATGGGAGTTGCGGATCGCCGAGGCCGGCCGCCGGTGCGGACCCGAGTACGCCGACGCCGCCCGCGTCCTGCTCCTGCACGCCGCCCGCGCCGACCCGGACGCCCTCACCCGCGTCTACCGGCAGGGCACCGCCGCCGAACGCCGGGCCGTCCTGCAGGCCCTGCCCCACCTCGTCACCGGCCCCGACGCGCTGCCCCTCGTCGAGGACGCCCTGCGCACCAACGACACCCGGCTCGTCGCCGCCGCCGTCGGCCCGTACGCCGCCCGGCACCTGGACGCCCACAACTGGCGGCACGCCGTCCTGAAGTGCCTGTTCACCGGCGTCCCCGTAGACGAGGTGAGCGACCTGCGTCGGCGTGCCCACGCCGACGCCGAACTCGCCCGCATGCTCGGCGACTACGCCGAGGAACGCACCGCCGCGGGCCGTCCCGTACCCGAGGACCTGCACCGCGTCCTGGCCCTGACCGACCCCACGGCCGCCGGCCCCGCCACGGCCGGCCGCACCCCCACGAACGGCGCTCCCGGTCCGTCGGCCCCGTCCGGCACCCGCGCCTCGTCCGGCAAGGAGTCCTGATGCGCATCTTCGACCCCCACATCCACATGACGTCACGGACCACCGACGACTACCAGGCCATGTACGCCGCGGGCGTCCGCGCCGTCGTCGAACCGGCCTTCTGGCTCGGCCAGCCCCGCACCTCACCCGCCTCCTTCCTCGACTACTTCGACTCCCTCCTCGGCTGGGAGCCCTTTCGCGCCGCCCAGTACGGCATCGCCCACCACTGCACGCTCGCCCTCAACCCCAAGGAGGCGAACGACCCCCGCTGCGTGCCCGTCCTCGACGAACTGCCCCGGTATCTCGTCAAGGACCAGGTCGTCGCCGTCGGCGAGATCGGCTACGACTCGATGACCCCCGCCGAGGACACCGCTCTCGCGGCCCAGCTCCAGCTCGCCGCCGACCACGGGCTGCCCGCCCTCGTGCACACCCCGCACCGCGACAAGCTCGCCGGGCTGCGCCGCACCCTGGACGTCGTCGGTGAATCGGCGCTGGCCCCGGACCGCGTGCTCGTCGACCACCTCAACGAGACCACCGTCAAGGAGGCCAAGGACAGCGGCTGCTGGCTCGGCTTCTCCGTCTATCCCGACACCAAGATGGACGAGGAACGCATGGTCACCGTCCTCAAGGAGTTCGGCCCCGAGAAGGTGCTCGTCAACTCGGCCGCGGACTGGGGGAAAAGCGATCCCCTCAAGACCCGCAAGGTCGGGGACGCACTGCTGGCGGCCGGATTCACCGACGACGAGGTCGACCTGGTGCTGTGGCGCAACCCGGTCGCCTTCTACGGACTCAGCGGGCGTCTCGATCTCGAACTCGACGACACGGCCACCACCCACGAGGGCAACTCCATCCTCCGCGGCGGGGAGTGAGCGATGCGCTTCCGCCACCCCGACGGTTCCGTCGTCCACCTCGCCTACTGCACCAACGTCCACCCGGCCGAGACCCTCGACGGTGTCCTCGGCCAGCTCCGCGACCACTGCGAACCCGTCCGCCGGCGCCTGGGCCGCGACCGCCTCGGCATCGGCCTGTGGCTCGCCAAGGACGCCGCCCGCGCCCTCGTCACGGATCCGTCGGCCCTGCGCGGACTGCGCACCGAGCTGGACCGGCGCGGCCTCGAAGTCGTCACCCTCAACGGCTTCCCGTACGAGGACTTCGGCGCCGAAGAGGTCAAGTACCGCGTCTACAAGCCGGACTGGGCCGATCCCGAACGCCTCCAGCACACCACCGCCCTGGCCCGCGTCCTCGCCGGGCTGCTCCCGGACGACGTCACCGAGGGCAGCATCTCCACCCTGCCGCTCGCCTGGCGCACCGCGTACGACGAAGAGCGGGCAGCCGCGGCCCGCACGGCGCTCACCACGCTCGCCGAACGCCTCGACGCCCTGGAGGAGCTGACCGGCCGCTCCATCCGGATCGGGCTTGAACCCGAACCGGGCTGTGTCGTGGAGACGACCCGGGACGCCATCGCCCCGCTCACCGCCGTCGCCCACGACCGCATCGGCATCTGCGTCGACACCTGCCACCTCGCCACCTCCTTCGAGGACCCGGACACCGCCCTGGACGCGCTCGCCCAAGCCCGGGTCCCGGTCGTCAAATCCCAGCTCTCCGCCGCCCTGCACGCCGAACACCCCCATCTCCCCGAAGTCCGCAAGGCCCTCGCCGCCTTCGACGAGCCCCGCTTCCTGCACCAGACCCGCACCCGGACCGCCGGCGGACTGCGCGGCACCGACGACCTCGGCGAGGCCCTCGCCGGCGACGCCCTGCCGGACGGCACCCCCTGGCGCGCCCACTTCCACGTCCCGCTGCACGCGGCCCCCGCCGCTCCCCTCACCTCCACGCTCCCCGTCCTCCGGGCCGCGCTGACCCGCCTCGTCGGCGGCCCGCACCCGCTCACCCGTCATCTGGAGGTCGAGACCTACACCTGGCAGGCCCTGCCGCCCGAGCTGCGCCCCCGCGCCCGCGCCCAGCTCGCCGACGGCATCGCCGCCGAACTCACCCTCGCCCGCGACCTCCTGACGGACCTCGGCCTGAAGGAACTCCCATGAGCACCGCACCGGAACACCCCGGCCCGCCCACCCCGCTCCTCGTCCTGGACGTCGTAGGCCTCACCCCCCGTCTCCTCGACCACATGCCGCACCTCAAGGCCCTCGGCCAGTCCGGCTCCCGCGCCCCGCTCGGTACCGTCCTGCCCGCCGTCACCTGCGCCGCCCAGTCCACCTTCCTCACCGGCAGCCACCCCGCCGAGCACGGCATCGTCGGCAACGGCTGGTACTTCCGCGAGCTCGGCGACGTACTCCTGTGGCGCCAGCACAACGGCCTGGTCTCCGGTGACAGGCTGTGGGACGCCGCCCGGCGCGCGCACCCCGGCTACACGGTCGCCAACATCTGCTGGTGGTACGCCATGGGCGCCGACACCGACTTCACCGTCACCCCCCGTCCCGTCTACTACGCCGACGGCCGCAAGGAACCCGACTGCTACACCAGGCCCCCGGCCCTGCACGACGAACTCACCGAGAAATTCGGCACGTTCCCCCTCTTCCACTTCTGGGGACCCGGCGCGGACCTCGTCTCCAGCCAGTGGATCATCGACGCGACCCGCCACATCATGGGCACCCGCCGACCGGACCTGACCCTCTGCTACCTCCCTCACCTCGACTACGACCTGCAACGCTTCGGCCCCGACGACCCGCGCTCCCTCAAGGCGGCGGCCGACCTCGACACGGCACTGGCACCCCTCCTCGACGACGCCAGGGCGCAGGGCCGTACCGTCGTCGCGCTCTCCGAGTACGGCATCACGCGCGTGAACCGGCCCGTCGACATCAACCGCGCCCTGCGCCGCGCCGGCCTGCTCGAAGTGCACACGCAGGACGGCATGGAGTACCTCGACCCGATGGCCTCGCGTGCCTTCGCCGTCGCCGACCACCAGATCGCCCATGTCTACGTGCGCCGCCCCGAGGACCTGGAGGCCACGAAGGAGGCGCTCGCCGGCCTGCCCGGCATCGAGCAACTCCTCGACGACGAGGGCAAGAAGAGCCACCACCTCGACCATCCGCGCTCGGGCGAACTCGTCGCCGTCGCGGAGCCGGACGCCTGGTTCACGTACTACTACTGGCTCGACGACGCCCACGCGCCCGACTTCGCGCAGCTCGTCGAGATCCACCGCAAACCCGGCTACGACCCGGTCGAGCTCTTCATGGACCCCCACGACCCCTACGTCAAGGTCAAGGCCGTGGGCGCGGTGGCCCGCAAGAAGCTCGGCATGCGCTACCGCCTGGCGGTCGTGCCGCTGGACCCCTCACCTATTCGCGGCAGCCACGGCCGCCTTCCCCCGAGCGACGACGAAGGTCCGCTCATCATCTGCTCCACCCCCCACGCAGTCAGGGGCCGCGTCGCGGCCACCGAAGTGAAATCCCTGCTGCTCGCCCTGGCCGGCCTCGCGTGACGAGCGACTACGGCCGCGCCTGACGAGCAACTACGGAAAGTGAAACACGCACCACTGACAACGCGTCCGGCCCGCGGACACCAGGCCGGAGCGTCCGGCACCCGCCGGGGCGAACGTCCCGCACCCGCCCGACCGCACACCGACCCGAAAGAGGAACCGTGACCGTGTTCAACGACGAATCCGGAACCGACGACGCCCTGCGCCGCGCGCTCGGCGTCAACCGCCGCCGTTTCCTGAGCACCTGTACCGCCGCCGCGGCCGCGGCGATCGCCGCTCCCGTCCTCGGCGCCGCACCCGCCCACGCCCAGGCCCCCGCCCGGGACAGAGGCCACGGGCACGACGGGACCACCCTCATACCCGCGGCCAGGCGCGGCATCATCCTCTACACCGTCCGTGACGCGACGGGCCGCGATCCCCTCGCGAGCGACCTGCCCTCCGGATTCCGCGAGGTCTTCAAGGAGCTGTCGCGCCACGGCTACCGGCAGGTGGAGTTCGCGGGCTACGGGCAGCACGCCAACGCCCCGGGCGGAGCCGGCCTGGAGTCCGTGGCCGGTGCCAGGCTGCTGCGTTCGTGGCTCGACGACTACGGGCTGCGGGCGCAGGGCAACCACGGCTTCATCCCGGGCTCCTGGCCGCTCACGACACCCGACCTGGACACCTTCAAGAAGCATCTGGAGATCGCCAACATCCTCGGCATGGACCACATGGGCACCGGTGGCGACCCCACCGGCAGCGACTACCGTGCCGACTGGGACGTGGCGGCCGACAAGTGGAACGCGCTCGGCGCGATCGCCCGCCGCGAGGGCATCAAGCTCTACACCCACAACCACGACGCGGCCTACGGGTTCCTGCTGGACGGCGGTCCGCTCGACGCCCAGGGCCGGCCGACCCGCAGCTCCGGCATCCGCAAGCTGGAGTACTTCCTCAAGATCACTGATCCGAGGACCGTCTGGCTGGAGATGGACATCTTCTGGGCGCATGTCGCCCAGTACAAGTTCCACACCTACACGGCCCACGACGGCTCGGTCCGGGAGAAGGTCTTCGACCCCGCAGGCCTCGTCGTCCGCAACAACAAGCGCTACCCGCTCTTCCACGCGAAGGACGGCACCGTGAACACCACGAACGGGATGGGCTACGACATGGTCCCGTTCGGCACCGGCGTCATCGACTACACGACGTTCTTCTCGCGCGTGGGCGACCGGAACTACCACAACCCGATGGTCGAGCAGGACAACGCACCCAGCTCCACCGACCTCGGACAGTCCCTGCGGTTCGCGAAGATCGGCTACGACCACCTCGCGGCCCTCCGTAAGAAGCGCCACTAGTCCGCCGGTTCACCACTGGCCCTCCGGGCCGCGCCACCGGTTCACGGCCCACCGGTCCGCGGCCCACCGGCCCGCGCGGCCCGACACCGTTCCGGGCCGCGCATGAGGCGGCCCTCCCCGCGTCCGAAGACGTAGGGAGGGCCGCCTCATCCGTGCCGTGTGCGGTGGCCGAAGGGCCTGGTCAGCCCGCCGGTTGTGGCTGCGGGGTACTGGTGGATTCCCTCCTGGTTCCGCCCGGCTGTTTCAGCAGCAGCGCGATCGCCGCCGCCACCATGGAGATGCCGCCGGCCAGCGCGTAGGCGCCGTTGTAGCCCCAGGCGGCCACCACCATCGAGCCGAGCCCGCCGCCGAACAGACCGCTGATCAGCTTTCCGCTGTACACCAGCCCGTAGTTGGTGGCGTTGTAGTTCTCGCCGAAGTAGTCCGGAGTCAGGGCCGCGAACATCGGGTAGAAGGCCCCGCCGCCGAATCCGGAGAGGAACGCGAAGACCAGGAACAGCCATTCGCTCTTGATGTCACCGGCCCAGATCACGCCGAACTGCGCGAGACCCAGTACGAGGATGACGAACACCAGGGTCTGCTTGCGGCCCCAGATGTCGGACAGCCAGCCCACCACGCCCCGGCCGACGCCGTTGATGACGGCCATGACGCCCATCGAGGACGCCGCGACCAGCGGACCGAAGCCCACCTCCTTGGCGAAGTCGACCTGGAAGGAGATACCGAAGATCGACACCCCCGCGGTCATGACCAGAGCGACCCACATCAGGGGGAGCATGCCGGTCCTGATGGCCTCCTTGGGTGTGAACTGCTTCACCGCGGGAGGGTTCTTGGCGAGGCTGGCGGCCCCCTTCTCGGTACCGCCGTACGTCAGCGGATCGATGTCGGCAGGCCACCAGTTCTTCGGCGGGTCCTTGAAGAAGAACGCGGTGGATACCACCACGATCATCACGTAGCAGCCGATGAGGTCCAACACGCGGTGGTAATTGGACGTGTCGAAGGCGTAGTTGAAGATGAAGATGAACGGCAGTGAGCCGTACGCGAATCCGCCGTTGACGAATCCGGTCTTCGCGCCACGACGCTCCGGGAACCACTTGCCGACCATGTTGATGCAGGTCGCGTACACCAGTCCGGATCCGATGCCACCGATGACACCGAAGCCGAGGATCGCCAGCAGGACATTGCTCAGGTGCGAGAGAGCGAGGAAGCCGACCACGCACATGACCGACCCGATGTACATGGCCTTGCGCGCGGTCAGGATCCCCTTCTCCCGCATCCAGCCCGCGGGGAAGGCGATTCCGGCCTGGAAGAACACCCAGACACTCAGGATCCAGAAGGTGTTGCTCTGCGTCCAGCCGTGGGCGTGGGACAGGGTGTCCTCCGCCGAGCCGTACGCGTACTCGAACACGCTGATGGCCATCATGGCCAGCCATGGCAGGTACACCATGAACTTGCGCGAGTGCCCGAGGATGTCCCGGTCCGTCTCACCTATTCGGTAGACACGGCCGCGGGAGTCCGTGACTTCCCGATACGAGCGGTTCTCCGCGCCGGAGTCTCCCGACGCGTCGTTCGCGGCGATGGGTTCCGCCGTCATTAAGCCATCTCCTCACCGATGGGGTGTGGGTTGGGGACAATCTTCCGGGCATGAGGCCTGCCCGGAGCTTTGAGGAAGAGAGCGAGAACGGCCGAGGCCAGTCCTATGGAGCCTGCGATGACGAAGGCGCCTTCGTAGTCCCACACGCGGACCACGACCGCGCCCATGCCGGAGCCCAGCAGCCCGGAGATGAGCTTCGAGCTGTAGACCATTCCGTAGTTGGACGCGTTGTGGTTCTCGCCGAAGTAGTCCGCCGTCATGGCCGCGAACAGCGGGAAGATCGCGCCGCCGCCGAATCCGGAGACCATGGAGCAGAACAGGAAGAACGGCATGCTGCCCATCTGGCCGGAGACCAGAACACCGAACTGGGCGGTACCCAGCACCAGACAGACGATGATCAGTGTCTGGCGCCGGCCGGCGCGGTCGGAGATCCATCCGATGATGCCGCGTCCGGTGCCGTTGACAATGGCCTTCAGGGACATCGCGGTGGCCACGATGCCGCCGGCGAAGCCCATGTCCTTGCCGAACGGCACCTGCATGGCGATACCGAAGATGTTGATCCCGGCCGTGCACAGGAGGCAGAACCACATCATCCACAGGACGGGGGTTCGAGCGGCCTCCCTCGGGGTGTACTGCTTGACCGCCGGCGGGTTCTTCGCCAGCGCCCGCCGGACCCTCGGGTCGTCCGACACCTTCAGCGGGTCCGCGTGCGAAGGCCACCAGCCCTTCGGCGGGTCCTTGAAGAACCAGCCGGCGAAGGCGACGACCGAGCAGCAGATGACGCCGACGGCTATCAGGACGTTCTCGTAGTTGCTGAGGTCCATGTACGAGGTGAACAGGAAGACGAAGGGCACCGAGCCATAGGCGAAACCGCCGTTGACCAGGCCTGTCTTGCCGCCCTTGCGCTCCGGGTACCACTTGCCGACCATGTTCACGCAGGTCGCGTAGACAAGACCGGCTCCGATACCGCTGAACATCCCGAACCCGATGTACGCGACGATCACGTGCGGCGCGAACGCCAGCGAGAGATAGCCCAGAACCGTGCCCAGCGCGCCGAGGAACATGGCGTACCGGGCGGGCAGCCTCCCGCTTTCCCGCAGTTGCCCCGCAGGGAAGGCCACGGCTGCCTGGAAGAAGATCCAGACACCCATCAGCCAGAAGATGTGGCCGCTGCTCCAGAGATGGGCGTCGTGCAGGGTGTCCTCGGCCGAAGTGAATGCGTACTCCGAGGAACTGATGCCCAGCATGCCCATCCATGGGAACAGCACCATGGTCCAGCGTGGTCGACCCATGATGTCGCGATCGGTTTCACCTATGCGGTACTTGCGGCCATTGCCGTCCGTCACCTCCCTGTAGGGAACGGACGTCGAGTAGTCGGTGGTTGTCATATCGCTCAAGCACCCCTTGCGTCGAAAGATCTGGACAGCGCCCCCTGCCAAATGCCTTTCGTGCGCTTGTGGGCTCCGGGGCCGGCCGACGCGCACCGTCTGCCGTCCCCGCCCTCGGTCACCTCATGGAAGGCCCCCCAACAGCCCCGCCGTGCGGGCCCAGCGGTACCTTCCGCCGCCGCGTACGGCCACCGGCTTGCGGGTCGTGTCCGGGTCATCCGCGGCCTCGGAGGGCGCGGCGGAGATCCGGGAGCAGGGGGTCGGGGCCGGTGCGGCCGCCCGGGTCGGGGAGAGTCTGGTGGCGTTCGGAACCGTCACGTCAGATCACCCCGCTCGACCTGAGCAGGCGCAGCTCTTCGTCCCCGAGGCCGAGCTCACCGACGTACACCTCTTCGTTGTGCTCGCCGAGCAGCGGTGAACTGCTGACGTCAACGGGGGAGTCGGAGAGTTTCAGCGGGCTGCCGACGGTCACGAACTCGCCGCGCTGGGGATGCGGCACCTTCACGATCATCTCGTTGGCGGCGAGCGAGGCGTCCTCGATGATTTCCTTGGTGGACAGGATCGGGCCGCACGGGATGTTGTGGCCGTTGAGCCGCTCCAGCACCTCCCATTTGGGGAGGGTGCTGGTCCATTCCTCGATGAGCTGGAACATCTTGCCGAGTTTGGGAAGCCGGGCTTCGGGGGTGGCCCATTCGGGGTCGGCGGCGAGTTCGGGGCGGCCGATGAGTTCGGTGATCGGCTGCCAGCCGACGGGCTGGACGATGACGTACACGTAGTCGTTCGGGCCGCCGGGTGCGCACTTGACCGCCCAGCCGGGCTGACCGCCGCCGGACGCGTTGCCGGAGCGGGGAACCTCCTCGGCGAAGTCCTCGTTGGGATATTCGGCGAGCCGGCCATGGGCCAGGCGCTGTTGATCGCGCAGCTTCACCCGGCAGAGATTGAGCACGGCATGCTGCATGGCCACGTTGACCCGCTGACCGCGACCGGTGTTCTCCCGCTGGAACAGCGCCGCGAGGATGCCGGCGACGGCATGGATGCCGGTGCCGGAGTCGCCGATCTGTGCGCCGGTGGCGAGGGGCGGTCCGTCCTCGAAGCCGGTGGTGGCCATCGACCCGCCCATGGCCTGGGCGACGACCTCGTACGCCTTGAAGTTGGTGTAGGGGCCTTCCCCGAAGCCCTTGATGGAGGCGTAGACGATCCGCGGGTTGATCTCCTGGATGCGGTCCCAGGTGAAGCCCATACGGTCCACCGCCCCCGGTCCGAAGTTCTCGACCATGACGTCGGAGCGGCGGATCAGCTCGGTCAGGATCTGTTTCCCGCGCTCGGTCTTGGTGTTAAGAGTGATGCTTCGCTTGTTGCAGTTGAGCATCGTGAAGTAGAGGGAGTCGACGTCCGGGAGGTCACGGAGCTGCTTCCGGGTGATGTCTCCGGCCGGCGCCTCCAGCTTGACCACGTCCGCGCCCAGCCAGGCAAGGAGCTGGGTCGCCGAGGGACCGGACTGGACATGCGTCATATCGAGGACACGGATGCCTTCGAGAGCCTTGGTCGTCACCAGGTCACCTCACTTGTACGTCGGCCGGGCCGTGGTTCAGGGGCGTACGCGTCCGGGGCTGCCCGGACGTCGTAAAGCGAGGACTCCCTCTGTCGGGCCTGCTGCGATGTGGCCGGACGCCCGCGGGGGATGAGGCCGTGACCGGTGTACTGAGGCATGGCGGAGTCATCTCCCTTCGTGGGGGATCGGGTACGCCGGAACGCTGGTCGAAGCCGTTCCGACGCCACCCGGGGGCGGCTGCGGCACATTGCATACAGTCGACGAATACTGTATGAAGATTGTTATCCCGCATCCGGTGGGTGATGTCCAGGGGGCGGGCGCACTTTTCAGACAGGAGCCGAAAGATGGACCTGTACGAGCACCAGGCAAGGACACTTTTCGCGGAACACGGCATTTTGGTGCCAAGGGCCGAGGTCACCGACTCCCCCAGGGAGGCGCGGCGGATAGCCCGCCGTCTCGGTGGTCGTGTAGTGGTGAAAGCGCAGGTCAAGACCGGTGGCCGCGGCAAGTTGGGCGGGGTCAGGGTGGCTGCGGACCCCGCTTCGGCCGAGCTGATCGCACGCAAGATCCTCGGGATGGACATCAAAGGCCACACCGTCGGCAAGGTGATGTTGGCCGAACCCGTAGACATCGAGAGCGAGTTCTACGTCAGTTACGTCCTCGATCGCGCCGCCGGACGCTTCCTCGCGATCGCCTCGGCCGAGGGCGGCATGGACATCGAGGAGGTGGCCGCGAGCAGGCCGGACGCCGTGGCGCGCATCCACATCGACCCGGCGGAGGGGGTCACCTCCGCTCGCGCCGCGCAGATCGCCGAGGCCGCCGGACTGCCCCCGGAGACCGTCGACGCCCTGGTGCGGCTGTGGGAGGTGCTGACCCGTGAGGACGCCGTCCTCGTCGAGGTGAACCCCCTCGTACGGACCGCGCAGGGGCAGATCCTCGCCCTGGACGGCAAGGTCACCCTCGACGACAACGCCCGCTTCCGGCAGGCGCGTTGGGGTGAGCAGGACACCGCGCACGACGACCCGCTGGAGGCCGCTGCCGCCGCCAAGGGCCTCAACTACGTCAAGTTGGACGGCGAGGTCGGCGTCATCGGCAACGGCGCGGGTCTGGTTATGTCGACACTCGACGTGGTCGCGGGCTGCGGCGCCCGGCCCGCCAACTTCCTCGACATCGGGGGCGGTGCCTCCGCGCAGATCATGGCGGACGGGCTGTCGGTCATCCTCTCCGACCCGGACGTGAAGTCGGTCTTCGTCAACGTCTTCGGCGGCATCACCGCCTGCGATGCCGTCGCCGACGGCATCGTGCAGGCCCTCGACACCGTGCGGCTGACCAAGCCGCTCGTGGTCCGCCTCGACGGCAACAACGCGGTACGCGGCCGGGCCATCCTGGACGGCCACGCCCATCCGCTGGTCCAACAGGCCACCACCATGGACGGCGCCGCACGGCAGGCCGCCGCACTCGCCAACGCCAGCTAAGGGGACGGGACATGGCGATCTACCTCACCAAGGAGAGCAAGGTTCTCGTCCAGGGCATGACCGGTGGCGAGGGCATGAAGCACACCCGGCGGATGCTCGCGGCCGGCACGAACGTCGTCGGCGGTGTCAACCCGCGCAAGGCCGGCCGGAGCGTCGACTTCGACGACCGGGCCGTCCCCGTCTTCGGCTCGGTGCGCGAGGGCATGGCGGCGACCGGCGCGGATGTGAGCGTGGTCTTCGTGCCGCCCGCCTTCGCCAAGGCGGCCGTCGTGGAGGCCGCCGACGCCGGCATCGGACTCGCCGTCGTGATCACGGAGGGCATCCCGGTCCACGACTCGGTCGCCTTCCACGCGTACGCCGCGGCCAAGGGCACCCGGATCATCGGCCCCAACTGTCCGGGGCTGATCACCCCGGGGCAGTCCAACGCCGGCATCATCCCCGCCGACATCACCAAGCCCGGACGTATCGGCCTGGTGTCCAAGTCGGGCACGCTCACCTACCAACTCATGTACGAGCTGCGGGACATCGGCTTCTCCACCTGCGTCGGCATCGGTGGCGACCCGGTCGTCGGCACGACCCACATCGACTGTCTGGCGGCCTTCGAGGCCGACCCCGACACCGAACTCATCGTCCTGATCGGCGAGATCGGCGGCGACGCCGAGGAACGTGCGGCCGCGTACATCGGAGAGCACGTCACCAAACCCGTCGTCGGATACATCGCCGGGTTCACCGCGCCCGAGGGCAAGACCATGGGCCACGCGGGCGCGATCGTCTCCGGCTCGTCGGGCACCGCGCAGGCGAAGAAAGAGGCCCTCGAAGCGGTCGGAGTCCAGGTGGGCGGCACCCCGACCGAGACGGCCCAGCTGGTGCTGGCCCGCCTCGAAGCCGAGTGACGTCACTCATAGTCGACGTGAGGTGACTGTCCCGAGCGACGCCGCCTCACTACCTTCCTCCGTACGTACGCGACCACCGTCCGTACGGACCGCTGAACGCGATACTCCGTGCAGACGACCGTCGGTACGGACCGCTGAACGCGATACTCCGTGCAGACGACCGTCGGTACGGACCGCTGGACGCGATATCCCCGTACAGACCACCGTCCGTACGCAGTGCCGTACTTGACCACCGTCAGGACGGCAGCCGGACCATCTCCCGGCGGCCGGGCCACCACCCGGCAGCCGAGCCATGCATCCCCCGCCCCCGACTGTGCACCGAGAGCGGAGACATCCGAAATGGCATCAACCTCCGAGAACCACACCCCTCGAAACCTCACCCTCAAGTCCGGCACGTCCTGGACGGACGCCTGGCAGCGGTGCCTCACCGTCGCCCCCGAGGCGTTCCAGGACGACCGGGTCCTCAACCTCTGGGGTTCCGCCTGGCAGGCGGACGGCCGGGCGCTGCCCGCCACCAGCCCCGTGGACGGCAGCCCGATCGCGGGCCCGCCGCGGCTGGACGGCGCCGCCGCCCAGCAGGCCGTACGCGCCTCGCTGGACCAGCACCGCGCCTGGCGCCATGTGCCCCTGAACGAACGCCGGGCCCGCGTCGCGGCCACCCTCGACGCCCTGACCCAGCACCGCGAACTGCTCGCGCTGCTGCTGGTGTGGGAGATCGGCAAGCCCTGGCGGCTCGCGCAGGCGGACGTGGACCGGGCGATCGACGGCGTGCGCTGGTACGTCGACGGCATCGACCCCATGGTCGAGGGCCGGACCCCGCTGGACGGGCCCGTGTCCAACATCGCGAGCTGGAATTACCCGATGAGCGTGCTCGTGCACGCCATGCTGGTCCAGGCGCTGGCGGGCAACGCGGTCATCGCCAAGACCCCGACCGACGGCGGCGTCGCCTGTCTCACCCTGGCCTGCGCACTCGCGGCCCGCGAGGGCATCCCCGTGACCCTCGTCAGCGGCAGCGGACGCGAGCTGTCGGAGGCGCTCGTGCGCGCCCCCGAGATCGGCTGCGTCTCCTTCGTCGGCGGCCGGGACACCGGCGCGGCGGTGGCCACCGCCGTCGCCGACCTCGGCAAGCGCCACGTACTGGAACAGGAGGGCCTCAACACCTGGGGCGTCTGGAACTACAGCGACTGGGACGCACTGACGGCCGTCATCCCGAAGCTCTTCGACTACGGGAAGCAGCGCTGCACCGCCTACCCGCGCTTCGTCGTCCAGCGCGCGCTCTTCGACGAGTTCCTCGCCGCCTACCTGCCGGCGGTGCGCACCCTGCGCGTCGGGCATCCGCTCGCGGTCGAGCACCCCGACGACCCGTACCCGCAGCTGGACTTCGGACCGGTCATCAACGCGGCCAAGGCCAAGGAGCTGAATGACCAGGTCGCCGAGGCCATCGACCGTGGTGCCGTCCCGCTGCACCGCGGCAGCCTCGCCGACGCCCGCTTCCTGCCGGGCCAGGACACCTCGGCGTACGTCCAGCCCGTCACGATCCTCAACCCGCCGCCGTCCTCGCCGCTGCACCACGCGGAGCCCTTCGGGCCGGTCGACACCATCGTCCTGGTCGACACCGAGGCCGAGCTGCTCGCCGCGATGAACGCCTCGAACGGCGCGCTGGTCGCCACGCTGTCCACGGACGACAGGACGACGTACGACCGACTGGCGCCGCAGATCCGGGCGTTCAAGGTCGGCCACGGCAAGCCGCGTTCGCGCGGCGACCGCGACGAACTCTTCGGCGGCTTCGGCGCGTCCTGGAGCGGCGCGTTCGTCGGCGGCGAACTGCTCGTGCGCGCGGTGACACAGGGGCCGGCGGGGGAGCGGCTGCCGGGCAACTTCCCGGAGTACCACCTGATGCCGTGAGGTGAGGTCCGGCCGGTTCCTTCACGAGGGACCGGCCGGCAGCCGCGTCCGCGGTCCGGCCCGCGGGGCTATCCGATGCCCTGCCGGTCGGGCCGGAGCGCGAAGGCGCGGTCCGCGGCCTCGGGCACCGCGCGTTGCACGGCCTGGGCCAGCAGCTCGCGGTGCCGCAGCAGGGGCGCCCGCCGCTCCCGAGGTGCCACCAGCAGCAGATCGTCGAACCCGGCCATCAGGCGCCGGGTGACCTGGGGCGAGCCGACGGCACAGCGCCGCACCTCGCTGAACCCGAGATCCACCAGCTCGGTCCAGCCCGGCACCGGTTGCACCAGCCGTACGGTCCCGCGCCGGTCCCGGTGCAGCGACGCGTCGAGCGGCCGGTGGGACAGGGCGGCCAGGAACTGCACGATGCGGTCCACGGCCTGTACGGCGGTGGTGGGATCGTTGATGGCGGCGGACAGTGCGCGCAGCGCGATGTCGGACAACTGCCGCAGTCCGAACGCGAGGTCCTGGTGGAAGGTGCGCTCGACCCCCACGGAGACGGTGTACCGCAGGGACCGCGCGACGGGAGCGGCGCCGCCGTGCACGGCGAGCAGCGGTGTCCCCGGTACGACGAAGTCACCGATCCGCGGGATGAGCCGCAGGACGACGCCGTGCTGCCGTGCCGCCCGGACCAGCCGGGCGATGTTCACATCCCGCAGGACTCCGGCCGACCCCGGATGAAGGACCCGGCCTGTCTCGGGCCCGAGCGCGTCCCCGGCCCCCGCGGTGGCACCCACGGGCATACGCGCGGCCACCCGGAACGCCTCCGAGGTGATCCGGCTGATCACATGGCTGACCCGCATGAGCCGCAGCGTCGAGTTCACGTACAGCACGAACAGCAGCAGGCTCAGCCCGACCATGGCGAGCGTCAGGATCGCCTGCAGGAGGGGGACGGTCTTCACATACCGGGGGTCGGGTTCGCCGTCGTAGCCGGTCAGCACGAGCAGGGAGAGCACGAAGGTCGCGAGGAAGACGGCGAAGGTCACCTTGGTGATCCGGCTGCGTACGAAGAGCCGCACCACGCGGGGGCTGAACTGCCCGCCGGCCATCTGCACGGCGACCAGCGAGATGCTGAACACCACGCCGATGAAGGTCATCATCGCGGAGCTGACCGTGGTGGCCACGGTCCGTGCGTCGTCGGCGATCGAGATCAGCTCGCTGACCCCGTCGTAGTCATGCGCGTCCTGGAACGCCTTCACGATCCTGGCGTCGATCTCCGACGCCACCGCCCACACCGCGAAGACCAGCACCATGGCCGCGGTCGGCGCGAACCAGAATGTGTCCCTAAGATGCTCCCGCCACGGCGACAGCGCCCTCGGCCGCCGGCCTTTCCGCATACCTCTGGTAGTCACCCAGTCACCCATGGTGAGACTCTAGGTGCACCCCCGCCCGCCCCCGTGGACCCGCTCCGCGCCCGCGATATGCAGGTGAAGGCCACTCCGAAACCTTGGTATTGTTGTCCGTGTCGCCGCGGGGAACACCCCCGTCCAGGCGGCAGACACCTGGTCCGGGTGGCGGAATGGCAGACGCGCTAGCTTGAGGTGCTAGTGCCCTTTATCGGGCGTGGGGGTTCAAGTCCCCCCTCGGACACACAGCATGAACACCCCTTGTGCGGGTCGAGCGAAGCCTCGGCCCGCACAAGCTGTTTTCCGGGCTCGCCCCTCCCTCGGAACCTCGCCCGTGCTACCCGTGGTCGGCGCGGTCCCCAGCGCGGCCCTTTGTTGACGCATGCCCCTTTGTCCGGGCGCAGATCGCCTTGTGAATATGTGAGGCGCATACTGGAAGAACCCTACGATTACGGAGGGCGCCATGATCGTTCTCGGCGTCATTCTTCTGGTCATCGGCCTGATTGCAGGCATTTCGATCCTCTGGACCATCGGTGTCGTGCTGGTCGCGATCGGTCTCGTTCTCTGGGTCCTGGGTGCTGTCGGACACGCGGTGGGCGGCCGCCGGCATTACTGGTAGGACGCTTTCCGGCAAGCCGGGGACGCGCGCCTTTGCCGGGCCGGCTTTTGGCGTGCAGCCCCGGCGTGCTCGGTGGTGTGTTCCTTCAATGCACGGGGTCCCCGGGGCCGGTGCGCACTTCGTGTCGGATCGGCCCACCCCCCGACTGCCTCTCTCAAGGTGCGTGGCGATCAATACCGACCAGACTTGAGTGCATGGCAGAAGAACGTCGGCCGCGCGCCGGGAAATCCTCGACGACCGCCGCTCGCCGCACCTCACCCCTGCGGGGAGCGGAACATGCGGCCCGCGCTGCCTGCCGGAGCCTGGAGGGGCTGATCGGCCACCCCACCGAGGGTGTGTCGGCGGTGAGGCGTGTCGATGACGGCTGGGTTGTCGTCGTGGACGTCCTCGAGCTGCCCCGGATTCCGGACACCACGAGTCTGCTCGCCTCGTACGAGGTGCAGCTCGATCAGGACGGCGAACTCATGGAGTACCGCAGGGTCCGCCGTTACCGGCGGGGGGCCGCCGATGAGTGACCCGGGCTTGCCCGCCAACCGGAAGGACCGCCCATGCCTGCGACCACCTACTCCGACGAGGTAGTGGCCTGCCCGCCGCGTGCAGGCACGTTGTACGACGTGCTGGAACTGATCCTCGACAGGGGCATGGTGATCGACGTGTTCGTCCGGGTCTCCCTGGTCGGCATCGAGATCCTCAAGATAGACGCGCGCATTGTCGTGGCGAGCGTGGACACCTACCTGCGGTTCGCGGAGGCGTGCAATCGGCTCGACCTGGAGCGTGACTCCGGCAGCACCACCATTCCCGAACTGCTCAGCGGCGGCGCCGCCAAGTCCATCGGCAAGCGCAAGGTTCGTAAGGCCGCGGAGAGCGTGGGCGACACCGTACGCAAAGCGGTCGGTAGCCGTGACGACGACGTCGAGGAGTCCGATGAGGACGAGGAAGAGCAGCAGGAACGACCGAGGAAGCGGCGTGCTCCGGCCCGCAGTGGTACCAGCCGCCGACGACACGCGGAGGCATGAGTCGTGACAGCCGGCGGTGTGTACGTCTACGCGATCATCCGGGCGGGAAGGCCGCTGCCCGCGGATGCCGGCGGCGTGGGCAACCCGGCCGCGTCACTGCGAACCGTAGGCCGGGGCAGGGTCGCCGCCGTCGTCAGCGAGGCGCCCCCGAAACTCCGGGCCAGACGGCGCGATCTGCTGGCGCACCAGGATCTGTTGCTGCGCCTCTCGGAGGACGGGCCGGTCCTGCCCATGCGGTTCGGGATGGTCGCCCCTGACGAGGAGACAGTGTGCGGTCAGCTGACGGTGGGCGAGGCGGACCACATCGCCGCGCTGGAGCATCTCTCCGACGGCGTCGAGATCAACGTCAAGGCATTCCCGGCGCAGCACGCGCTCGCCGGCCTCGTCGCGGAGGACGCCACGGTCCGGCGGTTGCGGGAGGAAGCACGTCGACGCCCCGGTTACGAGGCCAGCCTCCGCCTGGGCGAAGCCGTGGCGGCTGCCCTGGAGAGCAGGGCAGCCGAAGCCGGCCGACGGCTCCTGCGCGAGCTCACCCCCCTGGCCCGCGCGGTGGCCGCCGGGCCGGAAGTCCAGGGATGCGCGCTCAACGTGTCGTTCCTCGTCGGCCGCGGCGACAGCGACGACTTCCGCGACGTGGTGGAGCGATTCGCCGACGTCCACCACGAACAGGTCGAGCTGCGGCTCGCGGGCCCACTGCCCTGCTACAGCTTCGTCCCCGCCGAGGGGCCTCACCTTCGAGCAGTCGGAGTCTGACATGGGACTCATCACCGGGCTGCTCACGCTCCCCCTCGCACCGGTCCGCGGCGTGGTCTGGGTGGCGGAGAAGATCAACGACGCAGCCGAGCGTGAATTGCACGATCCCGGAGTGCTCCGCGCCCAGCTGGCTGTGCTGAACAGGGAATTCGAGGACGGCGACATCAGCCTGGAGGAGTTCGAACGGGAAGAGGAGCGGCTGCTCGACCGGCTGCACGCAGCACAGGCCGGCGCCGCGCCGAACGATCGAAGGTGACGCACTCATGGATGACCAAGCCAAGGTGACGCTCGCGGCCGCGGTGGTGGGCGGCTATGTGCTGGGCCGGACGAAGAAGGGCCGGCTGGCGCTGTCCGTCGCGACCTATCTGGCGGGCAGACGATTCGGTCTCGAACCTCGTCAACTCGCGGCCGAGGGTATGCGAAGGCTCGGCGAGGTTCCCCAGGTTGCCCAGCTGCAGGAGCAGTTGAGAGGCGAGGTTCTCGAGGCGGGCCGCAAGGCGGTGACTGCCGCCGCCGACCGTGGCATGAGTTCGCTGGCCGACGCCATCGGGGACCGTACGGCCCGGCTCGGCGAGAAGGACGAGGACGAGGACGAGTACGAGGACGAAGAGGAAGAGGAGGAGGAAGAGGAAGAGCCGGGGGCCGAATACGACGAGGACGAGGACGAATACGAGGAGGACGAGGACGAAGAAGGGGAGGACCAACAGCCGGAAGCCGAATACGACGAAGAAGAGGACGAGGACGAGGACGAAGACCTGGATGACGAAGAGGCGGAGCCGGAGGAGCCGCAACCGAGGCGGCACCGTACGTCTCCGCGGTCGGCTCGGTCCTCCAGGGCACCCCGTCCGGCGGCACGCAAGAGGTCCGCCCCCGACCGCGGGGAGAAGTCACGGACGGCAAAGAAGGCGGCTGGGCGGAATGCGGAGCCGGCGACGAAGCCCGCGCCGAGGAAGAGCGTATCGGGGCGGAGCGCACCAGCGAGGAAGTCGGCACCGGCCAAGAAGTCGGCACCGGCCAAGAAGTCGGCGCCGGCCAAGAAGTCGGCGCCTGCCAAGAAGGCCGCAGCCAAGAAGAGCACACCGGCGAAGAAGAGTTCAGCGGCGCACAAGGCGGCTCCGGCGAAGAAGGCGGCACCCGCAAGGAAGTCCGCGGCCAAGAAGACCGCTCCGGCGAAGAAGGCTCCGGCGAAGAAGACGGCGCCCGCAAGGAAGTCCGCGGCCAAGAAGACAACGGCCAAGAAGACGGCCCCGGCCAAGAAGACGACGTCGTCGAAGCGAGCAGCATCCAAGCGCGCCGATCGTCGGAGGTAGCCAGTCATGACCAGGACGGAAAAGGACGAGCCCGCAGCGGCGGCGTCAGGTTCGGACCGGCTTCGCGAGGAGCTGTCCAACTTCCTCACCACACAGATGGGGAGACTCGCCGAGAAAGCGGGCGACAAGCTGACCGACGTCACGGGGCAGCTCACCGACGTGGCCGAGAACGGCGGATCGCTCGGCGCGATCGGCTCGCGCGTCCTCCAGGGCGACTCCCCGCTGAAGGCGTTCGTCTCGGAGAAGGCCAAGGGGGCCAAGGACAACGTCGTGGGCAAGGCCAAGGAGGCGATGGGTGGCGGAAAGGGCAAACGCAAGTCCAGCGGCGGCAAGGTCATGAACATCATCGAGGTCCTCGATGTGGGGGTGCCCCTGCGCGATGCCTACGACTACTGGACGCAGTACGACCAGTTCAGCAGTTTCGCCAAGGGCGTCCGCGACGTTTCGAAGAACGACGAGTTGGCCAGTGACTGGAAGGTCAAGGTCGGTCCCTCCTCGCGCAGTTTCAAGGCGACCGTCCAGGAACAGATTCCCGACGACCGCATTGTCTGGACCTCCGAGGGAGCCAAGGGCACCACGCGCGGCGCGGTCAGTTTCCATGAGCTGGCGCCCACTCTGACGCGCATCGTGTTGGTCGTGGAGTACTACCCGTCCGGATTCTTCGAGAAGACGGGCAACCTGTGGCGGGCCCAAGGGCGCCGTATGCGGCTCGACTTCAAGAACTTCCAGCGATACGTCACCCTCACCCAGGAGGAGCCCGAAGGCTGGCGCGGTGAAATCCGTGACGGTGAGGTCGTGGTGTCCCACGAGGACGCTCTGGAGGAAGAGGAAGCTGAACAGGCGGACTCGGAGGGCTCGGAGGACTCGGAGGACGAGGAGACCGAGGACGAGGCCGAGGGCGCGTACGCGGACGAGGATGACGACGAGGCCGGTGGCCCAGACGAAGACGTAGATGAAGACGAAGACGAGGATGGGGCCGAAGACGAGGTCGACGGCGAATACGAGGACGAGGAGGACGAGGACGAGGAGGACGCGGACGAGGAGGAGGACGAGGACGAGGAAGAGGACGTGACCCCCTCGAGGAAGCGAAGAGGGCAGAGGCGGCGCCGTGACTGAGGTCGACTACCGGCAGGGGTCCTATCCCGTCGCCGGACCGCAGACCGCCAACCTCGCCGACATCCTCGAGCGTGTTCTCGACAAGGGGATCGTGATCGCCGGCGACATCAAGATCGACCTCCTCGACATCGAACTGCTCACCATCCGGCTCCGTCTGTTCGTGGCATCCGTGGACACCGCGAAGAAGGCCGGCATCGACTGGTGGGAGACCGACCCGGCCCTCAGTTCGCGGGCCTCCCGCAATGCCCTGGAGGACGAGAACCGCGCATTGCGTGAGCGTCTGAAGGCGCTCGAATCCGGAACGGACGAGGAATCGCCCGGCAAATGAGCCCCAGGCATGACGTGCCCCAGCCGTGACCGACAGGACCAACATGACCAAGGAGAACCGACGCACATGACGGAGCGCGGCCCTGAGGCCACGGACGCCAACGCCCTCTATGTCTTCGCCGTGTGCCGGAATCCCGACCCGGCTGCCGTCGCCGGCCTGCCGGGTGTCAGCGATGAGACTCCGGTGGACACTCTGCCGTTCGGGACACTGACCGCGATCGCCCAGTCTGTCCGGGCGAGCGATTTCACGGACGAGGCGTGGCAGGCTCGCCTTTCCGACCAGCGGGAACTGGAACGCTACGCACGCGCGCACCACGAGGTGGTGGCCGCGGCCGCTGCCTGCTGCCCGACGATTCCGCTGCCGATGGCGACCCTCTATCACGGTGCGGACAGGGCGCGGGAGGCGCTGGGCAACGAGGCCGACCGGTTCCACGCGGCGCTCAAGCGCGTTGCGCACCATGCCGAGTGGGGCGTCAAGGTGTACACGTCGATCTCTCCGCCCGACGACACGAGCCCCACCCCCGCCCGCCGCACCACGCAGCCGCAGCCGCAGACGCAGACAGCGACGCAGCCGCAGACACCGGCGGCCACCGAGCGGTCCCGCCCGGCCCCGGGCGCCGGCCTCGCCTACCTGAACCGCAAGCGCGGCGTCCAGGAGCGCCGCGAGCGCCGTCAGGCCGAGGCGCTGCGGACTGCTGACCTGGTGGACGCGGAAGTCGGCCGCGTCGCCACCGCCTCCCGCAGGCTGCGACCGCACGGGCCCCAACTCCCCGGCGAGCTACGGGTCCAGATCCTCAACGCCACATATCTGGTGGCGGAGCACCGCGCCGATGAGTTCGCTCTGCTGACACAGACACTGCGGGAACGGACCGGGGCGCAGATCGAGTTGTCCGGGCCGTGGGTGCCCTACTCATTCGTCGGCGAGGTGCAGGCGTGACACGCGAGATGACGCATGACGTGGTGCCCTGGGACAGTGCCGAGCCGCTGACTGGCCCCATCGGGGTACCGCTCGTCGACCTCCTGGACCGCCTCCTCGCCACCGGCGTGGTGATCAGCGGTGATGTCGTCATCGCCATCGCCGACGTTCCGCTGGTGCGGCTGTCGCTGCATGCCCTGCTGTCGTCCGTCAACGAACGCGTCCCCGCGCCCTGGTCGGACGGCGGCCCGCTGTGACGGGCTCCCGGCTCGACCTGGACTCCGAGCAGATGGGACGCGACCTCGTCGCCCTGGTTCTCACCATCGTCGAACTCCTGCGGCAGTTGATGGAGAGCCAGGCGATGCGCCGTATCGACCAGGGCGATCTCAGCGATGAGCAGGCCGACGAGATCGGGACCACGCTCATGCTGCTGGACCAGCGGATGACGGAACTCTGCGAACAGCACGGAGTGCTCCGGGAGGATCTCAACCTCGACCTCGGGCCTCTCGGCACCCTGTTGCCCAGAAGCTGAAGGCGTCGGTCTGGCGGCAGTTTCCGTCCTGCGGGGTCGAGTGTCCACGTAAATGAAGGATCAACGAAACGGTAACGGCGGGCGACTGAGCACGAGTTGTCCCGGTCCAGGCAGACATGAAGATCCGTTCCGCCCGTCCACGCTCGTCCTCGTCCTCGTCCTCGTCACGGAGCCGAAGCCCGCCCGGCCGGCGTCCGGAAAATCCGGTGCCCCCGCGCGGCACCCCCTTGCCTACACTCACCACACAGCGCGCCCCGGCATGGCGGCGCGTCCGTGACGAGTGAGGGGAGCCCGGCCGTGCGTCACCGCATCGCTGTCGTTGTTCCCCGGTCGCGGTACGAGGTGATCCTCGTGTCTGCGGATGTCCGGTGCCGGCTGCGCGGCCGGAACCGGAATTCCGTGACTAACGACTGACCTCTGCGCGCCACGAAGCGCGCCGACCCGCGCCTCCCCGTTCCTGTGAGGCTGCGCGGTGCCTGGGGCTCCACGGGGCCTCGGCAGATGTTGTTCGTCCGGTAATTGCGCCGCCCCGTTCCGGATCACTCCGAAAGGCCCTGGGGTGCTGGGCAAGCGCCGTCTCAAAGAGCAGACACAGAGTTCACCGCCGACCTCGGCGAAGCGCGTAAGGCGGTGGCGCTCACGCCGGCACTCGGCCACAGCCGCGGCCGACGTACCGGGCCGCCCCTCAGCGATAGCGTGCCCGGCCCACCGCCGCAGCCACCGTCAGGGGCACGGTCAGGAGCGCCGCCAGCCAGAACAGGGGCCGGTAGTCGTGCGCCTGAGCGGTGGAGGCCGCCAGCCCGCTGGCCACGGCGCTGCCCACGTACAGGGCGACGCCGAACATGGCCACGCCCGTTGCGCGGGCCGTCGGGGACAGCGCGGTCGCCCACGACTGGATCGTGGAGTGCATGAAGGACCAGCCACCCCCGAGGAGCAGGGCGACGACGACGAGCGCCCCGGTGGACTGGCTGTACCCGGCGAGCAGGTACGCCGCACCCATCTGCACCCCGCCCGCCAAGATCAGGCCCACCGGAGACCACTGCCCGACAAGCCGCTTGACCACCTGCGCCGCCGCCATGGAACCGACCCCGTACAAGGCCGCGACCGCGCCGGCCAGGGTGGTGGGAACTCCACGCGCCTCCAGGGCCGGGGCCAGATAGGTCAGGAAGCCGAGGAGCACCGCACCCTCCAGCATCGCCACCGCCATGACGTACCACTGCCAGGGTGAGGACAGGACCACGCGGAAGGGCGTCAGCAGTGATCCGGAAGGGGCCCGCTCCGGCTCGGGCAGGCGGCGCAGAGCCACCGCCAGGTAGGCGGCGAGGATGCCGGGCAGCGCGAACACCAGCCGCCACGTGACGTAGTGCGCCAGCGCCCCGGCGACGACCGTGGCCACGGCGGTGCCGAGCGCGAACGCGGTCATCAGTTCGCTGAGGGGGCGCTGCCGGATGGCGGCGGGCACCGTGTCGCCCACGTACGTCAAGGACGCGGCGATGGAGGCGGCGAAGAACGCGCCGGCCAGGGCGCGGGTCCCGATCAGCACGGGGGCGTTCGGAGCGAGGGCCGAGGCCAGGGCGGCCAGAGTGGCGCCGGTGAGCGACACCCGCATCACCCACACGCGGCCCCATCGGTCGCTGGCCACCCCCCACACCGGCTGCATCAGCCCGTAGGTGAGGTAGTAGCCGCTTGCGGCCAGCACCACGGTGGGGAGCGGGGCCCCGAGCCGGGGGCCGATGACAACCAGCATGGGCGCGATGCAGAAGCGGTCGAAGTTGCTGACGAAGCCGGCGGCGCGCAACAGCCGCAAGGCGGACGTGGGCAAGGTCGCCACCGGTACCGACGCGGTGGTGGTCACGGGGTGGACGCCCCCTTCCGAGAGGGTTCGACGAGAACGGGTGACAGAGACGACCGATCCTGGGCGGATCCGGTCCGCCACCCAGTCCAGCACCGGGCCCCTCGGGGCGGAGACCGCTGGCTATTACCATCACTCACAGGCTGCCGGTCCGGCATCGCGCCTGGTGACGGCAGCATCACAAGAGGGCGCCTGCGGCCGGGCGGACGCCCGTACGCGGAGGAGAGGCACCATGACGCGCGGCAGGCTGTCGCCCCCGGACACCTGCGCACCGCCCCCTGCGGCCCGGCGCGGCGCGCCGTTCGGCCTCCTCGCGCGGTACGTCGGCCAACCACAGTGCCTGCCGGCCGAGTTGGACGTGCGCCCAGGTCTCGCCGCGCATCACCGATCCGCGCCGGCCACGGCCGACCGCCGGCGCGGTGGCCGGTGAGCGGCGCACCCACACCGCCGGGCGAGTCCCCCCGCCGCGAACTGGGGGCCTTCCTGCGGTCCCGCCGGGAACGGCTGACGCCGAAGGACGTGGGCCTGCCGTACGCCCCGGGCCGCCGGACACCGGGGCTGCGGCGGGCCGAGGTCGCGGAACTCGCCGGTATCAGCGTGTCCTGGTACACGTGGCTGGAGCAGGGCCGGGTGCGCACCTCGGAGCAGGTGCTGCGCGCGGTGTCGAGGGTGCTGCGGCTGGACGCCGCGGAGACCGCGCACGTGCTGTCGTTCGTGGAGGAGAGCAGGCCGCCCGCCGACGCCCCCACCTGGGTGTCACGCAACCTGCTCACTCTCGTGCAGGCCATGACACCGCACCCCGCCGTGGTGCTCGACCCGCACTGGGACCTGCTGGCCTGGAACGCCGGGTACGCCGCGCTGCTGACCGATCCGGCACGGCTGCACCCCAAGCAGCGCAACCTCCTCTGGCTGGTGTTCCGCTGGCCGCCGGCCCGCACCCTGCTCGCCGACTGGGAACACGAGGCCCGCGCCCTGCTGGGCCAGTTCCGGTCCCGGGCGGCTCGCCGGCCGAACGATCCGCGGTTCGCCGAACTCATCGGCGAGCTGCTGTCCGACGACGACGCGGCCCGCTGGTACGAGCGCCGGGAGACAGCCGGATTCCAGCCGTCGGTCCGCCGTTTCCGGCACCCGGCCGTCGGCGAACTGCGCCTGCGCTACGTGAAGCTGGCCGCCGTGGACGAGCCCGGTCACCACTTCCTCGCCTACCTGCCCGACGACCGGGACTCCGAGGACGCCCTGCGCCGCATGCAGGCAGGCGAATGAGCCCCGCGGGCCCGGGTCGTACGGATGGGGACCCGTGGGGCTCACCTCCGCGTGCCGGCGGCGCCTGAAGCACACAGGGGAGACGTGCAATTCGGCGCCCGGTGATTGGGGGCTCTCACCGCACGGCCGGTCAGCCGGTCAGTACGGCCTTCAGGACGGCGCCCGCCGCCACGTCGGCAAGGGCCTCGGCGTGGTTGTCCAACGGGTAGGCCGTCACCATGCTCTCCAGGTCGAATCGGCATACGAGTGGGCGAGCAGCTGCGGCTGGGCTTCAGCTGGGGACTGCCCGACGGCCTGTCCCTGATGGCTGCCTCCTTCGCCGAGGAGGGCGGCGTCCGGGTGGAGTACGTCCGCTGCGACACACCGCTCGCCGGACTGGACACCGGAGCGGCGGACCTCGCAATCCTGCGCGGCGACTCCCTGCCCAAGCATCTGCGCGGTGTCTTCCTCTACGAGGAGAGGCGGGTCGCGGCGGTTCCCGCGCACTGGGCACTGGCCGAGCGGGACGAACTTGCCTGGGAGGAGCTGGCCGAGTTGCCTCTCATCGTCAACACCGTCAGCGGAGTGACGTTTCCTCACATGTGGCCCGCCGACCGACGCCCGGTGGTGGGCGCGGAATGCTCCAACTACGACGAGTGGCTCGAGAAGGTGGCGGCGGGCCTGGGTGTGGGAACCGCGCCGGAGGACTCCACGCGCCGCTACCACCATCCCGCCGTACGGTTCGTCCCCCTGCGCGACGCCCCCACCGTCCGCCTGCACCTCGCTTATCCGTCGCACGGCTCGCATCCGCAGGCGGCCCGGTTCGCCGAGAGCGTGTGGCGCGAGGTGAGCGGTGGCCAACTCCCCCCGGCCGACTCCGCACCTCCCCGTCGTCGCGCCTGGCGCTCGGAAGCCCGTGATCGCGCAGCGCACAGGCCAACCCCCAGCGACCCGGCTCCGAGACTGCGGGACCTTCACAGGCCAAGAACGGTTTGAGAAGCGCCCGTTGCCGGTCGTGCAGGGCGAACCAGCTTCGCCCAGGCCCGGCCGACGGCCGGGGAGTCTTCACCACCCGGCCCACCGGCTACGCACCGGCGCCGAGGCCCGCGTCCGACGGGGCAGCGGCCCGGTAGCCCGCACGACGGTCCCGCCCCCGCCCGGGCGGCACCGTCCCGGCGCGATGTCCCGGTGTGCCCGCAGCGCAGCCCGTCGCGTCGTCCCCGTCAGGACGGGAGCGCGCACGTCGAGGCGCGCCTGGACGCCGTACGACGAAGACCGGAACCGTCGGGCGGCGAACCCGAACAAGGACCGCCTAGGCGGGCGTGCCCCCGAACCACGCCGTCAGCGCCTCGGCCAAGTCGCCCCCCTCCGAGGCCCAGCCGACATAACCGTCGGGCCTGACCAGCAGCGCCTGGCACGGCAGGTCCGCATCGTCCGGCACGCGTACGGTGCGTACGACGTGCGACCACCGGCCGGCGGTGTCGGCCAGATGCCGGTCCGCCCCCGCGGTGAGCAGCAGGAACGGGCGGCCGTCGCGCAGGAGTCCGATGAGATCGGTGGGTCCGTCGTGCTCGGTGCGCAGCGGCCGGTTCTCCAGGAAGCGCCCCTCCCATGGGGACGGCTGCACAGACCGCGACGGGTGGACGGTGTCCTGGGCGCTGATCATGCCGCTGATCAGCGCATGGCCGTCCCGGGTGGCGAGCACGTCGCCGAACAGCGAGCGCAGCGCGTCGACGTCGGATCCCGCGCGCATGAGGGCCAGTTGGGCGAAGGTGTTCTCCACCAGACGGAGTGCGACGGGGCGGCGCTCGGCGTCGTAACTCTCGAGGAGCCCCTTGCCCGCGGTGCCCCGCACGCTGTGCGCGAGCTTCCAGCCGAGGTTCAGGGCGTCCAGCAGGCCCGTGCTCAACCCCTGGCCGCCGATGGGGAAATGGAGGTGGGCCGCGTCACCGACGAGGAAGACCCGGTCCCGGCGGAACGTCCGGGCCAGCCGGGTGAAGTCGCTGAAGCGGGTGAGGCTGGTGGCGTCGGACATCTCCACCTCGTGTCCGGCTATCCGGGAGACCTCGCGCCGGAATTCGTCCGGGCCGACCGGGGCGTGCCGGTCGGGGTGGGCGCTCGCGCAGTCGAGGGTGCGGATGAGCCGGTGCTCGCCGGGCTCGGGCCTGCTGACGATCCAGCCGCGGGGCGTACGGTGCCAGCCTCCCGGCAGCACGTCCGGCGCGGCGACCCGCACGCGGCCCATCAACGCGGAGACCGACGCGGGCCAGGTGTCGGTGGGGAAGCCGGTCCGCTCGCGCACCCTGCTGCGCGCGCCGTCGGCGCCGACGAGGTACGCCGCCCGTACCGTCCGCCGGCCGTCCGGACCCTCCGCCGTGACCTGGACGCCGTGCGCGGTCTGTGCCGCCTCGACGACGAGGTGGCCGCGCAGGATCCGGGCGCCGCGGGCCCGAGCCGTCTCCTCGAATTGCCTTTCGAGTTCGGACTGCGGCCGTTTCAGCAGGGGCACGGGCTCGGTGGCGGGGGACGTGACGGTGAGCTCGGTGATACCGCCGAAGTGGAAAGGGGCGGTGACCGGGGTGGGGTTGTCCGCAGGCCCGGGGCCGTCCAGATAGCCGCGCCTGGCGAGGGACTGGACGGTGCGGGCGTGCAGGGTGTTGGCCTTCGGCTGATCATCGGTCGCCGCTTTGCCTTCGAGTACGACGGTGTCGACGCCGTAGCCGGCGAGTTCCGCGGCGAGCAGCATGCCGACCGGTCCACCGCCCGCGATGACGACGTCGGCCTGCGCGATGGCGCGTTCCATTCGAGCTCTCCCAAGTCGGCCGTCGGACACGGTCGTTGCTCTGTGCGGCACGTTACGGACGGAAGGCCGCTTGGTGGTCGGTGGCCCACTGCCGGTATGTCCGCGCCGGGCGGCCCAGCAGGCGCGGCAGGGTGTCGTCGCGGTGGGCCTTGGCGCCGGACAGCTGGCGGTCCGCGCCCTCCGCGAGGGCGTCGGCGATGGGCCGCGGGTACCGGGTGCACAACTGGCGCAGATGGTCCTCGCGGCTGATCTCCTCGAAGCGCAGGGCGCGTCCCTGCACCTCGGAGAGGATCTCCGTCTGCTGCACGGGCGTCAGCGCCTCGGGGCCGGTGAGCGCGTGGGCACACCTTTCGTGACCCGGCTCGGTGAGGGCGAGCACGGCGGCGTCGGCGACGTCGCGCGGGTCGACGGTGGCGTTGGCGGCCGTTGCGTGCGGGGCGCGGACGACGCCCTCCTCCCGGACGGAGCGTGCCCAGCTCAGGGTGTTGGACATGAAGGACCTCGGGCGCAGGAAGGTCCAGGCAATGCCCGACGCGCGGATCCGTTCCTCGGCCTCGCGCTGCCAGCGGGTGATCAGATCGTCGGCGCCCGGTTCGGTCACGGCGAGGGCGGAGAGCTTCACGAGGTGCCGCACACCCGCGACGCGCGCGCTCTCGACGAGGTGGGCGTCGTGCTCGGGGCGCAAGGGGTCGGCCGTGATCAGCAAGGCCGCGCGGACACCGGCCATGGCCTCGGCGAGGCCGGCCGGATCCGCGAAGTCCCCGACCACCGTCCGCACCCGCGGCCCCGACGCGGACGGCCGCTTCGGGTCGCGGACCAGGACGCGCACGGCGTGGGAGCCGGCGACCAGGCCGGTGACGACATGCCGGCCGACCGTTCCGGTGGCTCCGGTCACCAGGATCATCAGTGGTTCCTCTTCGGGGCGGGATGCTGGGGCGGATCCGTGCGCGCTGCGCCGTGTCCGCAATCGGCCTGGCGTACAAGGCGCTTGACGGAGCGTCAGGCTCCGGACGGGCTGGTGGACAGCAGGCAGCTGAAGACCTGCTCGCCGTCCTGGCGTCCGACGATCCGCACGTGGTCGGGCTGCCCGTCCGGCACCTCGGCCTCGATCCAGCAGGGGGTGTCGAACTCCACGTACCGGTCGAAGGTGTTGTCCATGGAGACCAGGAGCGGCGCCGCACCCGGAGGTGAGAGGGTCGCGGCGGCCTGGCGCGCCGCCTCCAGCAGGACCATGCCCGGGACGTGGTCGTCGGGGTGGTCGAAAAGGATGGGGTGGCTCGTGTCCACGCGCAACTGCCAGCGCCTCGGCGTCCCGCCGGGAGCCAGTACGACATCGCGGGCGGAGTCGCGGCCGACCGAGACCGGGGCAACGGACGGCAGATCCGCCCCCGCCACGACGCCGGCCGTGGTCGACTGGGCGAGCCGCGCCTCCCGCAGCCGTCGGTACACCGCCGGAGAGGTGCAGGTGAAGTGGGCGCCCCCGGTGGCCACGACGCGTCCCGCCGAGCGGATCGTCACCGTGTAGCGGCCGCCGAGTCTGCTGCCCGAACCGCGTATCTCCGTGAAGGCCACGTCGAGTTCGAGCTCTGCAGGGCGGCTGCCGACCGTCAGGTTCTCGGGGTGGACCGCGAAGTGCAGCCCCCACATCAGGAAGCGGTGGCCGAGCGGAACCCCGTGCACCGCGTGGGCCACCAGCACGCCCGCCTGCCGGATGGTCTCGGCGGCGAGCATCGGGTCGTAACGGCCCTCGACAGGCCGGTACAGGCTGTGCGCCCGCGGCCACTGGGCCAGGACGCGGGTCCGCTCGCCGTCGAGAGCGGACCAGCCGGTGAGGAAGACCTCGGCGACGGCGGCGCGGTGCACCAGCTGCCGCGGTACGGTGGCGGTCATTTGAGGGACCTGCGCCTGGTCGTTCTCGGTCGCCGATGCTGCTGTCTTCGGGCAGCCTTCAGCCACGAACGACTCGGTCATGAGCTTCCCCCGGTGACGCGTAGAGCAGTGCGAATGGTCCTGTCCGCCGCGCAGAACGTTACGTACCTGCCGGTTTACTTTGCAAGCGGTTGCCTGTTGCCCGCGCCTGAACAGGCCTTGCCGACATACCTGCTGCGCGGTTTAGGTTTTGCAGGTGACACGAAAGACGACACCGCGGCGGAGCGTGCGATGCCCCCGACCGGTCGGCGTGAAGGGGCGGTACGTCCAGTGGTGAAGCAGGATCGAGCGATTCGCACCCGCCGGTTGATCCTGGAGGCGGCCGCGGCCGTCTTCGACGAGAAGGGATACCAGGCGGCGAAGCTGACGGACATCCTGGAACGGGCCAGCCTGACCAAGGGGGCCCTGTACTTCCACTTCGCCGGCAAGGAGGCCCTGGCCCACGCCGTCCTGGACGCGCAGGTCAGTGACACACCCGTGCCCGCCCCGCAGCGGTACAAGGTCCAGGAGTACGTGGACATGGGCCTGATCTACACGCACCTCCTGGTCAACGACCCGCTGCTGCGTGCCAGTGCCCGGCTCTCGCTGGAGCAGATCCCGGGGCTCAACCGCAGCTCCCCGTACGTCGAGTGGGTGGAGCGCAACACCCGGGTGCTCGCCGAGGCGAAGGAACGCGGCGAGCTGCTGCTGCATGTCGACCCGGCGGAGACCGCGCGGATCACGGTGGGTGCCTACGGGGGCATGAACGCCATGGTGTCGACACTGACCCCGCAACTGGACCTGCAGCACGAAATACTGGCTCTCTACCGGCACTTGCTGGCCGGCATCACCGTCCCCGCGGTACTGCTGGAGCTGGACGTCAGCCCCGGCCGGGGCGCTCATGTGCTGGCGGAAGCCGTCCTGGAACCGGCGGTCGCCGCGTCCTGAGCCGGCGCCACATCCACGGCGGAGGCCGGTCCGTCGGCGCCGGAAGCCACGCCCGGTACGGACGGTGACGCGTTCCCAGCCGTTTACGGCCGGACGCCCGGCGGCCGTCGCCGAAGCCCGTGGACAGCAAGCCGTTCCGCGGCAGGCCGCCTGTCCAGCAGGAGCCTTGCGAAAGCAGTGGAATTCACGCGCCGGAACAAGGCGTGGAGCGTGCACTTATTCATGGACCTGGAAATCGGACCTCCGTTTGTCAGGCTCCTTATTTTCCAATATGGCTTTCCCGTCGCAGTCCGGGCCGCCACACCCGCTCCGGTCTGCGGGCCCTCCGAGTCATCCCATCTTTGATGGGTCGACCTTGGATCAATGCCTGTCTCAGGGGCCCGAACGAGCCTTGACGCGGAAATACGTCCAATGTTAACTGGACATGACAGGCGTGCAACGGGATGTGTGCGCCTGCCTGATGGCGAAGGCGCGGAGCGGAACGCTTTCGGCTGCGCCAGGAAGAAGATGCCTGCACGGCGTCAATCCACTCGCCTGCATGTACGTACGACTTCAATGTGCCCCTATGTCGAATTCGTGCGCCTCTGCCCGCCGCATTCTGCCGTTCTGGCGGAGCCCGCCACCAGAAAAGGGTGTTCATGGTGATAAGACTCCTGCGGTCCTTGCCGCTGCTCGCGCTCGTCGCGGGGATGCTGGCGGGTGGAACCGCCGCCCCGGCAACCGCCTCGACGACGGACGCCGCGTTCAATCAGACGAGCGGCGCGTTGAACGTCGACTACGCCGGCTATCTGGCCAAGCACGACATCGTGTACAACAAGCCCAACACCAACCCCGCGTACGGTCTGCCCGTGGGCAACGGCCGTACGGGCGCGATGGCCTGGAGCCAGAACGGCCTGACGATGCAGACGTCCGGGGTCGACCTCGCCGAGCAATCGGCATACGCGGCGGGGCTGGTGAACCTCTCGACCAGCCCGGCGATGGACACCGGGTACTCCACCTACCAGCAGCGGCTGTCGCTGTACGACGGCACGCAGGTGACCAAGTACGACGCCAACCGGACCGTGACCGTGATGGGTTCGCCCAACTCGGAGGTCATGGGCATCCACGTGAACGACTCCCGCAGCGGAGTGTCCAGCGTCTCCTTCAACCTGAGCATGTGGGACCCGGCGACGGTCACCAACGTCGCCGACGTGCCCGACCTGAACACCTGGAAGACCGTCTCCACCTTCGCCGATGCGAGCGTCGCCGGGCTGAGTCGCGGGCAGGCGGACCCGAACGGCTTCGGCTACACCCTGGCCGCCACGGTGGAGGGCGCCTCCTTCTCCACGAAGGTGGTCGACTCCCGGACCGTTCGGGTGACCATCACCCCGACCTCCAGCTACACGATCTGGTTCACGGCCGCGAGCCGGATCAACGCGCCGAACAAGGACTCGGTCGCCCAGGCCCGCAACCAGCTGAGCTCGGTCAAGTCCACCGGCTACGCCACCACGTTGACCAACTACAAGAACTGGTGGCACGCGTTCTGGGCCAAGTCGTTCGTGCAGTACTCGGGACTGTCCGGTGACGCCGACTACCTGGAGAACGTCTACTACCTCTCCACCTACATGATCGCGGCGGGCGGCTACGGCAGCTACCCGTCCCACTTCATCAACGGCGTCTTCCGCTCCACGCAGGACAAGACCAAGTGGAGCAACGCCTACTGGTACTGGAACCAACGCGACGTCTATTTGTCGTTCTTCGCCTCCAACCACACCGATCTGGTCGACCGGCACAACAACCTCTACAGCCGCAACTACAACGCGCTGAAGTCGTACACACAGACGCGATACGGCGTGGACGGACTGTGGGTGCCGGAGACCATGGGCTGGGACGGCAACGCGCGCGGCACGGTCAACAGCGACTACACCAAGAACATCCTGTCCACCGGCTATGAAGCCGCTTACAGCATGTACACGCGGTACCGGTACACGAACGACGCCGACTACCTGAAGAACGTGGCCTATCCGTTCATGCGGGAGACCGCGAAGTTCTACTCGGCCATGCTGACCCGGGACGCCTCGACCGGCATCTACCACATGACCAACTCCAACTCCCACGAGACGTACTGGAACGTCCGCGACGCGATCACCGACCTGGCCGCGGTGCGCAGCATGTTCCCGCTGGCGATCCAGGTCAGCCAGCAGCTCGGCGTCGACTCAGGGCTGCGCACGACCTGGCAGAACGTGCTCGACCACCTGGCGCCGTACTCGGTCTCGAGCAGTGCCTACCAGCCGCACCAGCCGCCGGTGTCCCAGACCAGGAACAACGAGAACGTCTCCGCCGAGCTGATCTGGCCCTACGACCTGACCGGCATCGGCGCCCCCGACTACCAGACGGCACTCAACACCTGGAACCAGCGGCCCTTCCCCTACGGCAACGTGTGGTCCAACGACGCTGTGCAGGCCGCCCGGCTGGGCCTGGGCAACCAGGCCTACCAGGGCATGAAGACCATGCTGCAGAAGTACCAGAACTACCCCAACGGCATGACCAACAACACCAACGGCGTCTTCGAGTATCTCGGTGTGCACCTCACGGCGCTCAACGAGTCGCTCCTGCAGAGCTACAACGGCAAGATCCGGGTGTTCCCGGCCGTACCCAGCGATTCGTCGTTCGCCGGCAAGTTCACGCTTCTCGCCAAGGACGGCTTCCAGGTCAGCTCCGAGCGTGAGGGCGGCGAGGTCAAGTACGTCGGGCTGAAGAGCCAGTACGGCAAGCAGGCGACGGTCGTCAATCCGTGGAGCGGGCAACAGGTGCGGGTCCGGAGGGCGTCGGACGGCGCGATCATCACCTCGGGTTCCGGTGCCGAGTTCACCTTCGCCACGACGGCCGGCTCGGTCTACGTGGTCGAGCGCACCGCCAAGCCGCTGTCGTCGTACACCTCGACCCGCCTGACCGGCACCGCCAACCAGGGCGTGAAGACCCTCAGCGGCACCGCTTCCACCCTGGGCCTGCCGAGCTGAGCCGCACCGGGCATCGTCCGCCGGCGTTCGCGCGCCCACTACCGGCCAACGCCGGCGGACCGCGCCACTGATCACCCACCGGACCTCGACCGGCGCGGCTCTGGGTACCGACGAGGCGCATTCGTTCGCCGGTCATGCACACCACGTGCCTCCTCGTGCAGGCCTCGGCGGAACACTGACTCCACCCCCACATTTTCAGGAGCAAGCAATGCATGGCATTTTCCGAGCTCTACGTCGCACAGCCGGCGTCCGGCGCAGACTGCCGGTGACCGCCCTCGCCCTCGCCCTGGCGGGAACGGCGTGGATGTCCGCCGCACCAGCAGACGCCGCTCCCCACGCGCACGTCGCCGCGGCGGACACGGTGCACGCGACGAACGCGGCGGCCCCTGCGACGGAGGCCGCCGCAGCGGGAGCCACGACTCCCTTCAGCAGTTATGAGGGCGAGTCCGGCACCCTGGGCGGTGGCGCGACGAAGGTGTCGCTGACCGCGGCACCGACGACGCAGTATTCGAGCGCGGCGCTGGAGGCGTCCGGCCACGCGTACGCCCACCTCAGCGGCGCCGGGCAGTCGGTGCAGTGGACGAACAACACGGGCAAGCCGATCAGTTACATCAATGTGCGCGCCAGCATCCCCGACTCCGCCTCGGGCGGCGGCATCACCGCCACACTGAACCTGTACGTCAACGGCACGTTCCGGCAGACGCTGAACCTCAACTCCAAGCAGACCTGGATATACGAGGGCGCCGCCTACAACAGCAGCGACAACCAGAAGCCGGCGGACGGCCGTCCCCGGGTCTTCTTCGACGAGTCGCACACCTTCGTCACCGGCACCCCCATCCCGGCCGGCAGCACGTTCCAGCTCAAGAAGGACTCAGCCAACTCCGCGGCCTTCTACGACATCGACGTCATCGACGTGGAAAACCCGCCGGCGCCCCTCGCACAGCCCGCCGGCTCGATCTCCATCACCAGCTGCGGCGCGGTCGCCAGTACCGCCCCGACCAACGGTTCGGCCGCCGGCGGGTCGGTGGACAGCCGCGCCGCCATCCAGAACTGCATCAACCAGGCGCAGTCCCAGAAGAAGATCCTCTGGATCCCGCAGGGAACCTTCTACGTGAAGGGCACCTCCGGCCTGACGGCCACCGGGATCACGATCGCCGGGGCGGGGATGTGGTACAGCACCATCTACCGGGATGTGCCGCTGCCCAACAACGTCGGCTTGGCGGCACTGTTCTCGGTGACCTCGTGCACGGTGCAGAACTTCCACATCGACGCCAACGCCATCAGCCGCAACTACCTTCTGGGTGGTGACGGGGGTGCGATGGACACCACGGGCACCAACTGGGTGACGAGTGGCATGTGGGCCCAGCACACCATGTCCGGCATCTGGGCGTCGGGCACCGGGGGCAAGGTGCAGAACAGCCGCTTCACCGACACCTGGGCCGACGGGATCAACCTGAACAACCAGTCGCTCAGCGGCGGCAAGAGCCAGGTCGGGAACAGCCTGACGGCGACCAACAACTTCATCCGCGGCGCCGGTGACGACTCGTTGGCGATCAACTCGACCGCGTACCAGATCAACGGCAGCGGCACCCGGATCGACTTCCCCCCGATGACGAACGCCACGGTCACCAACAACACCGCGATCGCTCCGTGGGGCGGCAAGGGCGTCGGGATCTTCGGCGGCAGCGGTCACGTCGTCAGTGGCAACTACGTCAGTGACACCTCACGGTTCATCGGCCTGGCCGCCGGCCGGTTCGGCACCAACGGCAGCGATCTGACGTCCGCGACGGTGAAGAACAACGTCATCGTGAGGTCCGGTGGCAACGCCTACAACCAGACCCAGCCCACCGTGCACATCGGCAACGCCAGCGACGGCCAACAGGTCGGAACCGTGGACAAGGTCACCGCGACGGGCAACACCATCGCCAACTCGCTTTACGACGCCGTCGGCTTCTCCACGTCGAAGAACACGCTGCTGCAGAACAACACGATCACCTCTCCCGGGCGCAACGGGATCGTGGTCGCTCCGCCGAACTACCCGGCGCCCAGCGGCTCCGCCACGATCACCGGCAACACCCTCACCGGACTGGCCTCCGGACGCTCCGCGTTCGTCAGCAACTCCAGCGGCTTCACCGCGACGGTGACCAACAACAGCTGGCAGACGGTGGCCCCTTAGGGCACGGCGCTCGCCCACCCCACCCGGGGTGGGCGAGCCAACTGCCACACCGGCGCAATTCGTCCCCGTGACCGGACGGTCACGGGGACGAATTCCGCGCGGGCAGACCCTAGACGCCGCGGCGCACCCGGGCGGCCTTGCGGGCCTCGGCCGTCTGGCGTGCCTCGGCGGTCCGGCGGGACTCGCCACCGGCGCGGCCGGGGCGGGTGCCCATGCCGCGGAAGGGGGCACCGCCGCGCTGGGGGCGCTCCGTGACCGGTGCGCCGCCGGCGATCGGAACCCCGGAGGGGGCCTGGGCACCGGTGATGCGGCTCAGCTCTGCCTCGCCGGAGCGGACCTGGGTGATCTGCGGCCTGATGCCCGCGTCGGACATCAGACGGGTCATGTCCCGGCGCTGGTTGGGCAGCACCAGCGTGACGACGCTGCCGGACTCGCCGGCGCGCGCGGTACGGCCGCCCCGGTGCAGGTAGTCCTTGTGGTCGCCCGGCGGATCGACGTTGACGACGAGGTCGAGGTCGTCGACGTGGATGCCGCGGGCCGCGACGTTCGTCGCCACCAGCGCGGTCACGCCGCCGCTCTTGAACTGCGCCAGGGTCCGGGTGCGCTGGGGCTGCGACTTGCCGCCGTGCAGCGCCGCGGCCTTCACACCGCTGTTCAGCAGGTGCTTGGTGAACTGGTCGACGGCGTGCTTGGTGTCCAGGAACATGATCACGCGTCCGTCCCGGGCGGCGATCTCGGTGGCGGTCGCGTACTTGTCGGTGCTGTGCACATGCAGCACGTGGTGCTCCATCGTGGTGACCGCGCCGGCGGACGGGTCGACCGAGTGGACGACCGGGTCGTGGAGGTAGCGCCGGACCAGGAGGTCGATGTTGCGGTCCAGCGTGGCCGAGAACAGCATGCGCTGGCCGTCGGGACGCACCTGGTCGAGCAGCTCGGTGACCTGGGGCATGAAGCCCATGTCGGCCATCTGGTCGGCCTCGTCCAGGACGGTGATGTTCACCCGGTCCAGCCGGCAGTCCTTGCGCTCGATGAGGTCCGCGAGCCGGCCCGGGGTGGCGACGACGACCTCGGCTCCGGAACGCAGTGCGCCGGCCTGCCGGCCGATCGACATGCCGCCGACCACGGTGGCCATCCGAAGCTTCAGAGACCGGGCGTAGGGGGTCAGCGCGTCGGTGACCTGCTGGGCCAGTTCCCGGGTGGGGACGAGGACCAGCGCCAGCGGCTTGCGGGCCTCGGCACGCTGTCCGGCGGTGCGTGCGAGAAGCGCCAGGCCGAAGGCGAGCGTCTTGCCGGAGCCGGTGCGGCCGCGGCCGAGGACGTCACGGCCGGCGAGGGTGTTGGGCAGCGTGGCGGCCTGGATGGGGAACGGCTCGTTCATGCCGAGACCGGCGAGCGTCGTCTGCAGCTCGGCGGGAAGGTCCAGCTCACCGAAGGTGGCCACCGGGGGAAGGGCCGGGGTGAGGGTGACGGGCAGGGCGAATTCACCCTGAAGTGCGGCGGGGCGGCGCCCGGAGCCGTTCGCGCGGGCGCCGGGACGCCCCTGCCCCTGCGGGCGGAAGCGGGCTCCGCGGTCGGATCCGGCGGAGCCGTCCTTGCGGCTCCTGGAAAAACGGTCGTTCGTACGAGCTGAGCGGTTCATGAAGAACCTTCCTCGATATGGCACGTATCGAGGAATTCTCGGCGAACGCGAGCCGAACGAATTGCAAGAACGAGCCGGATGTCAGGCAGACGAAGCCGGTCATGCCGGCGGCGTCATCGACGGCCCTTGGCGGCGGAGTGCCGGGGTTCACCGGAAGAGGTGAGGGGGGCCGGGTGGTGGGCGCGGAACAGGAGCCGCGCGGCGGGGCACACACCCCGCAAACAGCAGCAAGCTGGGGCCCCACCGTACGGTGTGGGCCCCAGCTGCCTCAGCGCTTCAGCGTCAGGCGGGAGTGATGTTCTCCGCCTGCGGGCCCTTCTGGCCCTGCGTGACGTCGAAGTTCACCTTCTGGCCTTCCTGAAGCTCACGGAAGCCCTGCGCGGCAATGTTCGAGTAGTGGGCGAAGACGTCGGGGCCGCCACCGTCCTGCTCAATGAAGCCGAAGCCCTTTTCCGCGTTGAACCACTTAACGGTGCCAGTAGCCATGTCAAAATCTCCTTCAGGGCAGTGCCCAGGGGGCTCACACTGTGTGAACCCCCGCATCGCCGCAAATGACCCCGTCCGGGAAACAGCACCGGAAATACAAAAGTGCCCGACGACAGAAGTCATCAAAGGCACTTGAAGTCAACGGGAACCACAACTGCAACTGCGATCAAGCCTAGCACGCCCCGGCCGGTGGGGCGCGACAAGTGCGACTTTTCGCCCCCAATGTCATGATCGCGCACTGCGTATCGTCCGGAATCGGCAGGTCCTGGGCTCGACGGGGTGCCGTGACCGGCCGAAGCAGACCGCCCGAACGGAGGCCTCCGGTCGTGTCGGGGCGCTGTGCGGGCGCTGCCGTCCGGGCGCGGGCCCCCGTTCGGCGGGCCGGGCCCCGTGTGGCCGCCCGGCCGTAGACTCTCCGCGACCGAGCGGCGCGCACCCGGCGGCGGCCGGCCGAAAGAAGGGCCGACCCATGATGGCGCGCGCCAGACTGATCCAGGAGCTGCGCCGCGACGGCACGGGGCACACCGCCACGGACGCGGCCCACCTCGTCGAGGACTACGCGCACCACCTGGCCACCAGACTGCGGGAGGCCGGCCACCGCGAAGCCGCCGACCTCATCGACCCGCGCGCCGGACAGTGCACCTGCGGCGCCCCCGGCGGGGACGACGAGGACAGCGAGCAGACCCGCCGCTACTGGGAGCACTCCCGCTCGTGCCCGCAGGGGACGTGAGCAGACCCGCAGGGGACGTGAGCGGAAGCGCTCCCACGCGCACCGGGCGCCGGTGAAATCCCCGGCGCCCGGTGCGCCCGGTGCCGTCAGGAGACTCTGACCGTCGCGATCTCCCAGGGCCGCAGGGGCAGCCGGAGAGCGCCGTCCTCGACCGGGACGGACGCCTCCGGGCGGCCGAGCAGATCGAACCGCCGCGCCGAGGTGAACGGGCCACGTACGACCGCCGTCGAGGCGTCGGGCGACTGGGCGACGAGCCGGAGCTCGAGGGCGTCGTCGCGGCGCCGGAGGCTGGTCAGCACCGCCCCCTGGACGGAGATTCCCTCGCCGGACGCGGGAGCCGAGTCGAGCGGACCCGTGCCGAGAGCCGCGTGCAGAGGGTGCCGATAGCGCTCGGCGGCGTCGAGCAGACCGCCGTCGCACCAGTCGCCGGCGTGCGGCAGCACCGCCAGCTGGACCGTCGTGGTCCCCACCATCTGGGCCTCCGGGGTGGGGATCTGCGGCCCCGCCGGCTCCTCGCGGTAGGGGTGGACGTTGCGGCTCAGCTGCCCCGTGCTCCGGAGCACGGTCAGGGCGAGTTCACCCTCGAGCAGCTCGTACTCGCAGGCCTGGGTCAGCAGCAGTCCGGCGCCGCCCGCGTCGGCGAAGCCGTGCGCGGGGAAGGTGGGGATCGGGTACTCGCTGAAGCCGCCCTCGGCCGTCCGGCCGCGCTCCACCACGGCGAACTGCCCCTCGGCGTGCGAGGCCGACGCGGGCCGGGCGAGCGGGACGTGGAAGCGCACCCGGTGGTCGAGTGAGGCGTTCTCCAGCATCAGGTCGAACCGTACGAACGGCTCACCGGCCCGCAGCTCCACGTCCATGAGGACGGTGCCGGTCCGGACGTCGGCCGTGCGCGCGTCGGCCGCCCAGTCCACCGCCGCCGGCCAGTCATACGTGCGTACGACGGTGAGCGTGCCGTAGAGCGGGCCGTCGACCCCGGTGTCGACCTCCACCGACCGCGGGACATCGAGCACGGTGTCCCGGCCGGGCGGAGCGTAGTTGTAGCTGTCGCCACGGTCGCCGCCGTCGACGATCCTGCCCACGCCGTCGAGGACCGTCCCGTCCGCCGAGGCGATCCTCAGGGTGCCGTCGTCGAGCACCGTGACGGTGACCAGGCCATTGGTCAGCGTCCGGCCCTCGGTCCGTACGGCGTGCTCGACCTCGGTGGCTCCGGGTACCGGGCGCAGCGAGGTCCAGCCGAGCGGGGGAGCCTCGACCAGGCTCGTCACCGTGCGGCGCTCGGCCTGGAGCAGCTGGACCGTCCACTCGCCTTCGGCGCCGGTCACCGCCGTACGCACCGCCTCGACGTCGAACGGCGCGTCGCCGCCGTGCCGGGCCAGCGAGAACTCCAGCAGGCGCCGGTCGGGATCGCAGGTCCAGCCGGTGACCTCCAGGCCGAACAGCTCACGGCCGTGGATGCGGGGCAGGAAGGAGGGCAGGGCGGGACCCGCGAGCGTCTCCGAGTGCAGCAGCCGTCCGCTGCGGGCCTCGATCTGGGCGGGCAGCCGCCTGCCGTCGGGCAGTTCGACCGAGACGTCCGTCCAGTCCGCGGGGATCTCCAGGTCCAGGGTGACCAGATCGCGCCGGACGGCGGGCGAGGGATTGACCGCGATCATCGCGTCCCGGGACACGGACCGCGCGAGCCGGCCGACGACCCGGTCCTGCACCGCCTGGCCGAGCTGCCCTGCCTCGCTGACGCGTGCGAACACCTGCGTCGCCGTCTCGTCGACCCCGCAGCCCGTCACCGAGTCGTGCCCTGACGCGTCGACGAGCCGCCACCACGCCATGTCGAGGAACCGCTGCGGCCACTCCGCCGACCAGAGCGCGGCCAGGGGCTCCGCGTACCGCTCGACAAGGCGTTCGGCACGTGCCATCGCCTGCTTGAGGTGGGGGCGCACCGACAGCACGCCCGGCAGGATGTTGGCCGCGGCGTGGCTGCGCAGTTCTCCCTTGATCACCGGCAGCGCCGGGTCGTCCGCGTCGCGCGCGGTGACGTATTCGCCGAGGGTGGTGATGCTGACGTCGACCGACTCCGGGTCGAGTCCGGCGACCAGTTTGACCAGGGAGCCCACCGGTGCCGAGTGGTCGGTGCCGTACATCGCGAGCACCGGGTCGTCGCCGAAGGACGGCTGGAGCCGCCGCCCGAGGTCCGCCATCCGCTCGGCGAACCGCTCCGTGTCGGCGAACACATAGGCGGCGTTGCCGTAGCCGCCCGCCAGGTACTCGACCCGCACCGAGCTGCCGTCCGGGGCCGTCCAGCGGAACGCGTGTCCGTCCACGCCGGACGGCACACCCCGCCACAGACAGGCGTGTTCGAAGCCGGCCGCGGAGAGGATCTGCGGCATCTGCGCGGTGTGGCCGAACATGTCGGGCAGATAGCCGACAGGCATGGCGCCGCCCAGGTCGCCGGCGCGCGCCCACCCCAGTTCGAGGTTGCGGACGATGTTCTCGCCGGACAGCAGGAACTCGTCCAGCAGGATCTGCCAGGGCCCGACGGCCAGTTGGCCGTTCGCCACCAGCGCGGCGATGCGGTCGCGGTTCTCGCCCCGGACTTCGAGGTAGTCGTCGACGGCGGCCATCTGACCGTCGAGGGTGAAGCGGAACCGCGGGTCGGCCTCGGCCCGGTCGAGGACCTCGTCGAGCAGGTCGACCAGCCGGAGCCGGAAGCGCTGGAACGGTTCGTACCATTCGCGGTCCCAGTGGGTGTGCGGGACGAGCCGTACGTGGGGGATGCCGGTCATCGGCCAATGCCTCCATTTCGTGGGGGAGGTTCAGGAAGGCGGTGTTCGTGGGGGCCGGGAGAGCCGCGTCTTTGCGGGGCGGATCAGGAGAGCGGCGTGAAGGTGAGCGTGAGACTCGCCTTCCGCGCCTGGAGCCGGTACGGGGGCAGGACACCGGGGCCGCACGAGGCGGAGCCGAGGCCGTGCTGGGCGAAGTCGAGGTTCAGATGTACCAGTTCGCCCGGGGTGAGGTCGGTCGTGTGGGTGGCCGCGTCCAGTTCCTCGGTCGTCCAGCGGCGCGCGGTGAAGTCGAACACCGGCTCGCCGTCGACCCGGATCCCGGCACCGCCGCCGGACGTCAGCAGCAGACTGCGCACATCCGTGCGGTTGCCGTTCTCCTGCGGATACACGTACGGCGTCTGCAACGCGTCGACCGTCCGCACGAACCGGCCGATCCGCGCCGCCTGCCTGCTGTCGGAGTATGCCTCGCCGGCACCCGCGCCGAACCACTCGGCGGTGCCGAACGCACCCGGCAGGGCCATCCGCAGCCCGAGCCGGGGGAGCGTGCACGGCCAGGTGCCGTCGGGTTCGACCTCGACCCGCAGCCGGAGCCGGCCGGCGTCCGCGGTCCAGTGGTAGGCGGCGAGCATGCCGAAGCCGAGCGCGGGCGGGGCGACCCGGGTGCGGACCACGAGTTCGTCCTCGCGGACGTCGACGCCCGCGACCCGGTGCTGGAGCCGGTGCAGTCCGGCCGCCCGCCATTGCTGTTCCTCGGGCCGGTCCGGGCCCCGGTCGTTGTCGGTGGGCGCCCGCCACAGGTCGAGACGCGGTCCGTCCACGGGGTGAGCGCCGAGTGAGGTCAGCCTGCCGGTCGCGGGGTCGAAGGCGCCCGGGCCGAGCCGCAGCAGGCCTGCGGACGTCGTCGCCCGCGCGCCGCGGGCCGGCGCGGCGGGCTCCGGCGCGGGAGTGATCGGCACCTGCCCCCAGGCCACCACATGACCCGCTGCCGCCCAGCGGGTGCCTGTGGCCAGGACGGCCCGTACGGTGAGCAGGCTTTCCGCCGTGGTCGGGGGCAGTGCGGGCAGCGGCACGTCCACGCTGTGTCCCGGCGGGACCGGGCCCACGTCGAGCGGGCCCTCGGCCCGGGCGACCCCCTCCTCCTCGAGAACCCAGGAGAAGCCGAGCCCGTCGAGCGGGACCGTGTCGTAGTGGTTGGCGATACGGATCCCGCCCGAGCCCGCGCTGATCCGTACCGGCTCGAAGACCTTCGCGAACTCGACGAGCGCGGGGGAGGGAGTGCGGTCCGGGTGGACCACACCGTCGATCACGAAGTTGCCGTCGTGCAGCGGCTCGCCGAAGTCACCGCCGTACGCGAAGAACTCCCGTCCGTGCTCGTCGCGTTGGGCGATCCCGTGGTCCAGCCACTCCCAGATGAAGCCGCCCTGGCAGCGGGGATGGCGCTCGAACAGCTCCCGGTACTCCAGCAGCCCGCCCGGGCCGTTGCCCATCGCGTGCGCGAACTCGCAGAGCAGGAAGGGCAGTTCGCGGCGGCGGGGGTTGTCGTCGTCCACCCGGCGGCCGATCCGGTCGACCTCGTCGTGGTCGGCGTACATCCGGCTGAAGACGTCGACGTATTCGCACTCGAAGTCGCCCTCGTAGTGGACGGGCCGGGAGGGGTCGCGGTCGTGGGTCCACTCGGCCATGGCCGCGAGGTTGCGACCGGTGTGGGCCTCGTTGCCCAGCGACCACAGCACGATCGAGGGGTGGTTCTTGTCGCGCTCGACCATCCGGCGCATCCGGTCGAGGCAGGCGTCGGCCCACTGCGGGTCGTCGCTCGGGTTGCCCGCCCAGTCGAGGGTGCCGAAGCCGTGCGTCTCCAGGTCGCACTCGTCGATCACCCAGAGCCCGTAGAGGTCGCAGAGCTCCAGGAATGCCGGGTCGGGCGGGTAGTGGCTGGTGCGGACGGCGTTGATGTTGTGGCGCTTCATGAGCTGGATGTCGGCCACGGCGAACTCGCGGGGCAGTGCCCTGCCGAACTCCGGGTGGTGCTCGTGCCGGTTGACGCCCCGGAACAGGATCCGGCGGCCGTTCACCCGGAGCTGCCCGTCCTCGATCGTGACGGTGCGGAAGCCGATCCGGACCGGTACGCGCTCCGTCGCCGTGTACACCTCGCCGGCGTAGAGACGGGGGCTCTCCGCGCTCCACGGTTCGATGCCGTCGAGCTCGGCGGACTCCCCGGCGGGCAGGCCTCTCACGCCGAGTTCCGGGACGCTGATCCGCACGTCCGGGCCGGACGCGGAGACCGACAGCGTGCCGCGCCCGGTCCGGTGGTCGTACCCGGCGTGCACCGTGTAGTCGGCGACGCCGCCCGCCGGGCGGGTCAGCAGGGTGACGGACCGGAAGATCCCGGACAGCCACCACATGTCCTGGTCCTCCAGATAGCTGCCGGCCGACCACTGGTGGACGCGTACGGCGAGCACGTTGTCCCGGGGCCGCAGCAGCGCGCCGACGTCGAACTCCGACGGCAGCCTGCTGCCCTTGGTCACGCCCAGCTCGTGGCCGTTGAGCCAGATCCGGGCGCAGGAGTCGATGCCGTCGAACCGCAGCACGGTCGGGGCGTCGGGCCGGTCGGCGGGCAGGTCGAACGTCAGGCGGTAGTCGCCGGTGGGGTTGTCCGAGGGCACCTCTGGCGGATGGACCGGGAAGGGGTACCGCGCGTTGGTGTAGGCGGGTCTGCCGTGTCCCTGGAGCTGCCAGTGCGACGGCACGGGGATCGTGTCCCAGCCGTGGTCGTCGAAGTCATCTGAGTCGATCCCGTCCGGCGCCGCCGCGATCGACGCTGACAGCAGGAACCGCCAGCTGCCGTTCAGGCTCAGCGCCCACGCGTCCGACGCGAACGCCGCGCGGGGCGGCAGCGCGCCGTGGCCGGGGGCGGGATCCTCGACGTACGACGAAGACATGGATTCCCTTCGGAAGACGAGCTGGGGAGGAGGAGGCCCTGGCGGGCGCCGGCCGGGCCGGCGCCCGGTCCTCAGGCCTTGAGAGCGCCGGCGGCGATGTTGGCGATGAAGTGCCGGGCGCCGAAGAGGAACACGTTGATCAGCGGCACGATCGCGACGAGCGTGCCGGCCATGATGACGCTGTAGTCCTGGACATACAGCCATGTCGTGCCGGAAGTAGAGGGCGGCGGGCCCGATGTCGAGGGGGAAGCCCAGCCGGAACCCGTCGGGGCTCTGGCCCGCCTGCCACTTCCAGGGCGGATACTCCTTCGCCACCGCCTCGGCCCCGAGCGTGTTGAGGTCCCGGAAGCGGTCGCTGTCGGAGAAGTACGTCGAGATGTTGTCGCCGAGCATGGTGATGTCGGGCAGACAGGCCTCGCCGGCGAGTGCCGCCGGCAGCCGCTGCTTGAGGTCACCGCTCACCGGCGACGTGACGAGCTTGTCGCGGGCGAAGCGTTTGGTCGCCTCGGCGAGGATCTTGTCGGACAGGCCGTTGGAGGTGTACCAGAGCGTCAGATGCCCTGGGTTCGCAGTGGTGGGACTGGTACATGCACTGGCTCCGAACTCCGCGGCACCTGTAACAGCCGCGCCGGTCAGGAACCTTCGTCGAGTCAGCGCCATCGGGGACCCTTCACGTCCCGTGAACGTTCACGAACTGCCGCGAAGTCTGCGGGGCGCCGGGTTTTCGTGTCAAGACATTCGTACGGTGGGGCTGAACGGCTTCGGGTCCGGGGGAGCGTGCGACGGGCTGCGCGGCCGGACAACTCCCGTTCCGTGACCGTCGACTGGCCGTCGCCTTGCTCCAAAGGGGAGTTCGTCGCGGCCGGGGTTCGTCCGTCACGGGGTCGCGCGGTGGCCCCTCACGCGGACTCCCGCAGCCGCAGCTCCGCCCGTACGGCGAGGTCGTCGCCCGTGAGCGGGTCGCTGCCCGTCAGCAGCCGGGCGACCTGGTCGATGGCGAGGGCGCCCACCTTCCGGGTGTCGAGGGCGACGGTGGAGAGCGCCGGCGCGACCAGCGTGCCGAGCTGCAGGCCGTCGAAGCCGATCACGGCGAGGTCCTCGGGGACGCGCCTGCCCAGCCGTCGCGCCTCGCGCAGGGCGCCGATCGCGATGATGTCGTTGTAGGTGAACACCGCGGTGACGTCCGGATGGAGGGCGAGCAGGGTCTCCAGCGCCTCCCCGCCGCCGTCGGCCGACTGGCTCGCCCCGACCACGGCGTCCGCGTCGATCCCGTGGGCCGCCGCGGCCGCCCCGAACCACCCGCGCCGGACGCTCGGCTCGGCCCGGCCGTCGTGATCGAGCATGCCGATCCGGCGATGCCCCCGCGCGACCAGGTGCGCGACCGCCGCGCGGACGCCGTCCTCGCCGTCTATCCGGATCGAGCTGAACCGTGCCGTGCGGTGCTCACGGCCGACGAGCACCACCGGGATACCGCGGGTGAACAGGTCGATCTCCTGCTCGGGGCGGCTGAAGTAACCGAGGACCGCGTCCACCTGGGAGCCGATCACCTGCAGGGTGCCGAGTTCCTCCTCGGCGCTGTCCGCGGTGTCGTACACGACCACGTGCCAGCCACGGGCCCGGGCCGCCTCCAGGGCGGCCGCCGCGACCTCGGTGAAGTAGGGATTGCACAGATCCGGGATGACCAGGCCGATGGTGGTGGTGTCCTGCCGGACCAGACCGCGGGCGAAGCGGCTCGGCCGGTAGCCGAGTTCCAGAGCGGCGTCGAGCACGCGCTGTTTGGTGGAGCCGTCGATCCCGTCCTGGTCGTTCAGCGCCCGGGACACGGTCTGCCGGGACACGCCCGCGGAACGGGCGACGTCGTGGATCGTCACCCTCCGGGACTTCGCCCCCGACGACACCACCATCGCGTACCTCCCCGGTTCCCGCGGGCGCCGGTGCGGCCCGCGGGCTCCGAGTATGCCTGGGCCGGGCGCGGCGGCGCGAGATGATCCAGGTCGCGGGCCCGGCCCGGCCGCACCGCGGCCAGGGGTTCCGGGCCTGCGACGACGCCGCAGATGTGCGTGCCACAGCCCGCGTCTGCGCCGTGACCGACCGGACAGGTCCTAGCCGGTGACGAGGGTGAACCGCTCGTACGAGCCGATGGCGGTGCGGTCGGCGATCAGCGCGGAGTCCCCGGCGTCCTCGGCGGTGACGTACTTGCCGTTGGCCTTGGCCAGCAGGCTGACCGTCCCGTCGCTGTTCTTCACGACCTGGAAGGACTGCGCGCGTCCCGCCGTGGTGCTGTCCGCGATCAACGGGGAGGAACCCGCCGTGACATAGCGGTTGTTGGCGTGGGAGCGCAGGGCGACGGTGCCGCTGCCCGAGTCGACCATGTCGAACTGCTCCCAGGGGCCGATCGCCGTGCGATTGGCGATCAGCGCGGAGTCGCCTTCCTTCTCGGCGGTGACGTAGCTGTCGTTGATGCCGGCCCGCAGGCTGACCACCTTGTCGGAGAGCACGGGTTCGGTGGGGCGGGTGGCGGTCAGTTCGATCTCGCCCTTGAGCATGCGGCCACCGTCGCCGGTCAGACGCAGGTAGTAGTCCGAGGAGCAGGCGGTGCCGTCCTCGTCGAGGGTCAGGATGCCGGAGTCGGTGGGGACGGAGTCCTGGGACTCGGCGGTCTTGGCGATCTGGTTGCCCTCGTTGTACTCGTCGAACATCGAGATGTAGATGCCCTGCGCGCCGACGCGGACCATGTTGTAGAACTGACGCCACATCAAGTCGCCGTGGGCGCGCTGGCGTTCGGAGACGTCACCGGGCAGCACGCAGGGCTGGTAGTCGATGCCCTTGGCGTCGCACTCGGCCTGGTCGCCCTTGTTGACGTTCTCGTAGTAGTTGTCCGAGTCGGCGGCCGTGCCGATCGCGCCGACCATCCACGGCGAGATCATGTCGAACGCGTGGAAGACGTCGGTGAAGCCGGCCCGGGTGCCCTGGCCGCCGGTCCGCCAGTCGTGCGGGATGCCGCCGATGACGTAACAGCCCTGGTCCTTGAACCAGTTGACGACGTCGAGCGAGGCGGAGGCGGAGAAGTCGCGCTTGTCGTCGTTGAAGCCGAATCCCCAGATGCACACCACCGGTTTGCCGTTCTGCACGGCGTAGGCGGACGAGGAGGTGTACGCCTTCATCTTGTCGGTCCAGTCGGTCTTGATCTCCGACTGCATATCCGTCCAGTCGGTGACGTCGTACATGATGTAGAACTTCACGCCCTGTGCCTCGGCGGCACTGCGCACCTTGGCCGCCATCGCGTCGCGCGTCGGGCCCTCGCCGCCGGTCGGGTTGAAGCGCTGCAGGGCGGCGGTGTCGATGCCGTACTGCTGCATCCAGGCGAAGTGGGTGTCGACGGTCTGCTGGTCGTGGGAGGAGAACAGGTCGGCCGGACTGCCGTTGCCGAGGTCCGCGTAGCCGGTCTTGTAGGTCGTGGTGTACTCGCGCATGTCGGGCCAGGACTTGATGCCCGTGTTCGACGGCGAGGGTGCCTTGCCCATGTCCTTGGCCCAGTGCCACCAGCCGTCGATCGGGGCGTCGTCCCCCTTGGCGGCGAACCAGCCCTGGTAGCCGACGGTGATCTTCCCGACGACATCTCCCGGGGTGCTGCCGGCCGCGGTGGACGAGGACGTGGTGGTTGCCCTGGCGATGCCGAACGCGCCGAGCGCGGCGGCGGCCGTACCCCCGGCGGCCGCGCCCAGGACCTTGCGGCGCGACCAGCGTGTCCTGCGATGCGACAAAGACATGAAGTGCTCCAAAGCGGCGGGGCGCCGCGCCGACGGCGGCCGCTGCCCGCGTATGTGATCTGGGTGGGGGGAGGGGCGTCGCTCACCGAAGGGGGCTTCGGGATGCGCGTATGCCGGCCGGGCGCGCGCGTTCAGCCTGCTGAACCACGGGTTCCGGTTGTGAACTCATTCAACTCGTGGGCGCGCGTCCGCGTCAAGGGTCTAGACCAGGATGCGTGGATGATCCGGAACGGGGCGAACTGCGTCCTTCGACGCGGTCCTTGGCTCCTCGCCCATGGCGTACCCCGAGGCCGGGCGCCGCAGCGGATCCGCGGGCACCCCCGGCACCCGGACGGCGCCGGCCACGAGGGCCGGCGCCGTATGGACGGGTGCCGCTTCGTGCGTCAGCAGCTGAGGTTGCCGCCCGGGTCCACGCCCAGGATCTGGGCGAACTTCTGGTAGTTGTCGATGCGGCTCTGCACCTGTGTCGGATTGCCGCCGTTGCACTCCAGGCTGCCGTTGATGCTGCGAATGGTTTCGCCGAACCCGGCGCTGTTGACCATGGCGTTGTGCGGCGTCATGGTCCCGGGTCCGGTCTGGGTGTTCCAGTACCAGAGCCCGGTCTTCCAGGACACGGCCGCGTCGTTCTGCACCAGGTCGGGGTTGTTGAGCAGGTCGATGCCCAGGGCGTCGCCGGCCGCCTTGTAGTTGAAGTTCCAGCTCAGCTGGATCGGTCCGCGGCCGTAGTACTTGTCGTTGCCCGCCGGGCAGCCGTACGACTGGCTGGTGTCGCAGTAGTGCGGGTAGTTCGCCGTGTTCTGCTCGACGACGTAGACGAGGCCGCCGGTCTCGTGGCCGACGTTCGCCAGGAAGGCCGCGGCCTCCTGCTTGCGCACGGTGTCGCTGCCGGTGCCCGTGAACCCGGGGTAGGCGCTCAGCGCGGCGGTGAGACCGCTGTACGTGTAGAACGAGTTCCGGCTCGGGAACATCTGGTTGAACTGGCTCTCACTGACGACGAAACCGGCCGCCGCTGTGTCCTTCTGCGCCTCGGCCGGGGCGGCCAGGGTCAGGGCGGCGAGCAGGGTGGCTGCACCGGTCGCGGTCAGCAGTCCGAGCGTACGTCGACGCATATGGGGTCACTCCATGGATCGGGGCGCTGGGCAGCGCATGTCCCTCGACGGGGAACGGTGGGGGGAGTCCGTGAGTACGGGAGTGGGGCTGACGGGGCGGGCGGACCGGTGGGAGCCGCCCGCCGGCCGTGAACTGCCGTGTCAGCCACCGACGTTGACGTCGACGCAGGCGTAGAACGCGTTGCTGGTGTCGGCGATGTTCCAGACGGCGAGCACCTTCTGCCGGCCCTTGAGGCTGCCGAAGTCCACCGAGTGGGTGACGGTCGCGCCGGGCTGGGCGCCGTTGTCGTTGAACTCGGCGATCTTCTGCCCGCCGGCGAAGTACTGCCAGGTGCTGGTCGAGTGACGGGCCGTCAGGGTCCACTGGAACTCGGTGGTGCTGCTGACGGGAGTGACCTGCCAGCCCTTGCTGTCGTCGTCGAGCTCGGCGTAGCTGGAATTTCCGCCGCTGCAGCTCGTCAGCCCCTTCGGGCCCTCGACGCTCTGCGGCTCGTAGGTGATGGCGCCGCAGCTGACCGTTCCGGCGGCACACTGCGCCTGCCGGCTGGGCGGGTTGGAGATGTAGCCGTGTGCGCTCGCGGAGGCCGCGGGCAGGCTCACGGCGATCACCGGGGCGAGCGCCGCGCCGATGAGGGCGGCGGTCTTCTTCCTTGCGTGCATGGTTACTCCTTCACTACAGGTCGACCCGCGGGGTACGAGGTGGTGGGGAACCGGGTACGGCGGGTCGGCTTCTCGTGGGTGGGGGGCCAGGAGTGCGAAGGCCGGCAGCATGAACCCCGTGTGCAGACGCGATCAAGTGCGCCTGCCGGGACGGGATTTGCTACTTGGACTAGACCATACCGGCGGACGCGTGCGCGTCAAGGGTGTTGCAACAGGTGGCAGTTGGGAAAAGGGGCATTCGGGGACGAGGAGGAATACGTCGTTCCATCGTGCGCAATAGTGAAGTGTTGAGGTCGTCGTGGCGATCGCGAAGAGTCGCTTCCGGGATTCGGAGCGCTCCCGGGCCGTCGCGCAGCCAGGTTTCCCGGCGCTTCGGCGCGCGGGACGGCACCCGACCGTGTGGATCCGGTGGAGCCGTGCAACCGTTCGCGTGACCTGGCTGTCTAGGCGGTGGGGCGCCCAGGCGGGCCACCCCACCGGGTCATGAGCGAACAAGCTGGAGGACGCATGTACAGCCGTACTGCTGCGGCACTTACCGCAGGCGGACTGGCCGCGGTACTGGCAGGGGCCGGCTGGGGTGCGTACGCGCTCACGGACGACGGGTCCACCTCGCAGGGCGCCGCGGCGTCGAGCGCCGGCACGCGCGCCGAGGGCCAGGGCAAGGCGGTCATCACGCTGCCGGGCGGCCGCAAGGTGGAGGTCCGCTACGTCGACGGGAAGGGCCTCGGCGAGCGGCACTACGACCCCAGGACCAAGAAGTGGTCGAAGACGCAGCTGATCTACACCACGAAGTCGGACGCCTGTCAGGGGATCGAACTGGCGGCCGCCGACGGCACGGTCGCCGCGATCGCCGACTTCGGCCCCTACTGCGATGACGGCGAGCCGCCCCAGGAGTCCATCGCCGCGGTCGGCACGGGGCGGTTCACCGCCTGGGAGACGAACCTGCAGAAGAGCTTCGACGGCTGGGACACGGCGAATGTGGCCAAGGGGGGTGCGAGCGCCTCCTTCGTGCAGACCAGCGAGGAGACGATCGAGACCCTGCGCTGGTCGAAGAAGGGCGGGTTCTCCGGCCCGACCGAGGAGCCGCGACCGGCGAAGAAGCTCTCCGAGAAGTTCTTCGGCAGCTGGAAGTCCGAGGACGGCTCGCAGCGGGTCGCCGTCCAGAAGCTCGGGAACGGAGGGGTGGCGACGTTCTTCACCCAGAGCGGCGAACGCTGTGTGACCCGCGTCGGTCTTTACCCCTACTCCGAGACGGTCGGTGAGTTCACCACCGGCTACCGCGAGGAGGGCGACCGGACCAAGAACTGCCCCGCCTACCCCGACTCGGACTTCATGAAGCTGAACAAGGCGGGCACCGCCCTGAGCTTCGAGTCGGCGCCGGGCACCTTCACCAAGGCCGAGCCCAATCAGGAGGAGCAGAAGCTGCCGAGCCCCCCTGGGCCGGTCTTCAGCGTGGACAAGGACTGGCTGGGCGACTGGCAGCTCGCGGACGGCAGCCGGCGGGTCACCATCGCGGAGCCGAAGGCGGAGGAGCCGATCGCGACCTTCACCAACACGAGCGGCCCGCGCTGCGTGGCCCGCGCCGAGTTGTACGTCCTCACCGTGGACCAGCTGTCCAACATCGCCTCCCGGCCGCCCGAGGTCATCGAGGGCGCACCGGCGGCCGGCTGCCCGCCGCAGAGCGTGGACTTCACCCTGTCCGCTGACGGCCGTTCTTTCGTCCAGAAGGTGGAGGGCGAGCCCGACGTGACCTATGTACGGGTGGCAGGCTCGGAGAAGTGAGGGCGTCCGCGCGGTGATGGGGGCTGACCCGGCACCGTAGAGGGGACCCGGGAGAGGAGCCGTCGACGTGGGCGTTCCGACGGCTCCTCGGTCCGAGTACGGTTCACCGGTTCACCGGTTCACCGGTTCACCGGTTCACCGGTGTGCCGGTGTGCCGGTCCGGGGCTCAGGCCCCGGCGAGGGCGCGGCCCAGAGCACGCACCGTCCACCCCGCCGCCTGCCACCGCTCCGCCGGCAGCGCGTTGCGGGCGTCGACGATCCGCGGGCTGCGCACGGTCGAGGCCAGCGCGGCGGGATCGAGCTCGCGGTACTCCCGCCATTCGGTGAGATGGAGGATCAGGTCGGCCTGCTCGCACGCCTTGTCGATGTCCAGGGCGTAGTCCAGGGTCGGGAACACCGCGCGGGCGTTGTCGATCGCGGCGGGATCGTGGACGCGGACCCGGCCGCCCTGCAGCTGGATCGCGGCCGCCACATTGAGCGCGGGCGAGTCGCGGACGTCGTCGCTGTCGGGCTTGAAGGCCGCGCCGAGCACCGCGACGTTTCGGCCGAGGAACGAGCCGCCGACCAGGTCGCGGGCCACGTCGACGGTACGCCGCCGGCGCCGCATATTGATCTCGTCGACCTCTCTGAGGAAGCCCAGCGAGTCCTGTACGCCCAGTTCCTGGGCGCGGGCGAGGAAGGCGCGGATGTCCTTGGGCAGGCAGCCGCCCCCGAAGCCCAGGCCCGCGGAGAGGAACCGCGGCCCGATGCGGGCGTCGTACCCGATGGCCTTGGCGACGGTGGTCACATCGCCGCCCGCCGCGTCGCAGACGTCCGCGATGGCGTTGATGAAAGAGATCTTGGTGGCCAGGAAGGCGTTGGCGGACACCTTGACCAGCTCGGCCGTGGCGAGGTCGGTGGAGATCCACGGCGTGCTGTCGGAGTCCAGGATGGGCGCGTACACGGCGCGCAGCAGGGTCTCGGCCGTGGGGGAGGTGACGCCGACCACCAGCCGGTCGGGGTGCAGGGTGTCCTGGACGGCGAAGCCCTCGCGGAGGAACTCCGGGTTCCAGGCGAGTGCGGCGGCCGGGCCTACCGGCGCGAGGGTGCGGATCCGCTCGGTGAGACGGGCCGCCGTACCCACGGGGACGGTGGACTTGCCGACGACGAGGGTGTCGCGGTGCAGATGGGGCGCCAGGCCGTCGACGACGGCGTCGATGTAGCGCATGTCGGCGGCGTTGGACCCGGGCTTCTGCGGGGTGCCGACGCAGATGAAGTGGACGTCGCCGAACTCGGCGGCCTCGGTGAGTGACGTGCTGAAGCGGAGCCTGCCCGCGTCGACGTTGCGGGCGAGGATCTCGTCCAGACCCGGCTCGTGGAAGGGCGTCCGGCTGGCGGCCAGGGCCTCGATCTTGGCGGTGTCGACATCGACACCGAGGACCTCATGGCCGATCTCGGCCATGCAGGCGGCGTGGACGGCACCGAGGTATCCGGTGCCTATGACGGTGAGACGCATGGGGGGCCTCCTCGTAAGGCGGGTCAGACGGCGGGGGGACCGCTGGGGTAGCCGCTGGGGTGGAGCCGCTGGAAACGCCAGGCGTCGGCGCACATGGCGGCCAGGTCGCGCGTGGTCCGCCAGCCCCAGGCACGCTCGACGCGTCCGGGGTCGGCGATGAGGGTGGGCACGTCACCGGGACGGCGGCCCAGGATGCGGTACGGGATGGGGGTGCCGACCGCCTTGGTGAACTCGGCGAGCAGCTCCAGGACCGACGCACCGGTGCCGGTGCCCAGGTTGAACACCCGCAGCCCCCGCTCGTCGTCGAGGTGGTCGAGGGCGACACGGTGGCCGTCCGCGACGTCGGAGACGTGGATGTAGTCGCGTACACCCGTCCCGTCGGGAGTGGGGTAGTCGTCGCCGAACACGGGCAGTTCCGTGAGCCGTCCGACGGCGACCTGGGCCATGTACGGCAGCACGTTGTTCGGTATGCCGGTCGGATCCTCGCCGATCCGGCCGCTCGGGTGGGCGCCGATCGGGTTGAAGTAGCGCAGCGCGATCACCGACAGCTCGGGGTAGCGGGTACAGGCGTCGGCGAGCAGTTGTTCACAGAGGTACTTGGTCCGCGCGTACGGGTTGGCGGGGGCGGCGGGGTCGGACTCGTCCAGGGGGACCTTGGGGGTGTCGCCGTAGATCGAGCAGGACGAGGAGAAGACCAGCCTGCGCACCTGGTACCGGGTCATGGCCCGGAGCAGGTTGACGGTGCCGGTGACGTTGATGTCGTAGTACTCGAGCGGCATGCGGGTCGATTCGCCGACGGCCTTCTTGGCGGCGAAGTGGATGACCGAGTCGATCGCGTGGGCGCTGAACACGGCGTCCAGCGCCGTACGGTCGCGCAGGTCGGCCCGGTGCAGGACCAGCGGGCGGCCGGCCAGCTTCTGCACCGCGTCGAGGGCCGCCGGGGAGCTGTTGGAGAAGTCGTCGACGACGACGACCTCGTGACCGTGCTGGAGGAGCTCCACGCAGGTGTGGCTGCCGATGAAGCCGGCGCCGCCGGTGACAAGGACGGTCTGGGGCACGGGATTCTCGCTTTCGTGGGGGCCGCTACCAGCCGAAGACGTCGCTGGCGTAGGCGGGATAGCGGGCGATGGCGACGGCTACCGGCAGGGCCGCCAGCGCGGCCGTCAGCAGCGGGCCCCGCACGGTGCGGTCCACCGCGGTCCGCAGCCGGACACCGGCGCCGCGGGCGGACTCCCCGGCGTGCAGCAGGGGGACGAGGAGTCCGACGACGGCGTACGTCGTCGCTCCCAGCAGGCACAGGAAGACGTAGCCGGCCGCGCGGGTCCAGGTCTCCGCGTACAGGGCCGCCGCGGCCAGCAGCACGTTGGTCGCCAGGTAGGGGAGCGTCAGCCGCAGAGGAAGGGGTTCCAGGCCCCCGGCGGACTTCGGGGTGACCTTGAAGGTGATCTGCCGGGGCCTGATCCGCTGGACGACGGCCGCGGTCACCCCCCAGGCGATCAGCGGCCAGCGCGTCAGGCAGTAGAGGTTGTTCTCCCAGCTGAAGAGGGGCGCCCGGCGGGGGCGCAGCAGGCCGCGGCGCCGCAGCAGCAGGGCCAGGGCGAGCACCCAGACCGAGATCGACCACCAACGCACAAGGAACTCGGGGTAGTTGACGTTGATCCACGGAGTGCCGGTGACCGCCGCGATGGGCGCGAGGGCCAGACCGCCCACCGTGGTCGCGGCCAGCAGCACGTAGTACGACAGGGCGTACAGGAACCGCAGTCGCAGCGTCCACGGCAGCCGGGGCAGATGCCGGGGGACGAGGTCGAGCAGCACGGTGGTCAGACTGCGCGACCACTGGAACTCCTGGACCAGCATCGCCGAGAAGGTCAGCGGGCCGTCACCGTGTGCTTCGGCGTCGATGGCGAACGCGCCGTGCCAGCCTGCGGAGTTGAGCAGGAAGCTGGTGGAGAAGTCCTCCGCCAGTTCGGGCCCTATGCCGCCGATGGACCGCAGCGCCTGGGTGCGTACCGCGTAGTGCGAGCCGATGCACGACGGCGCGAGCCCGGCGCTGTGTCCCAGCTGCGCCGGGCCGTGGAACGTGGCCTCCCGGTGCAGCCGGCCGCGCGCCGCCCAGGACAGCTCCGCGTTGGAGTCGCACACGCTCGGCGCGGCGACGTAACCGATCGCCTCGTCGGCGAACGGCCGGACCATCTCGGCGAGATAGCCGGGCTCCGGGACGTGGTCGCAGTCGAGCTGGGCGACCACGTCGTACTCCCAGTAGCCGACCTGGTCGTAGAAGAAGGCGAGGTTGCCCTCCTTGCAGCGGGTCCGGCGGGGCCAGGTGGTGCGGTGGTAGTCGGCCACCTCGAAGCGGGTGACGAGACCGACGCCGTTCTCCTCGCACCAGGTCCGTATCTCGTCGGTCGGCGACTCGTCGCACAGCCATACGTCGAAGGCGTGGGGATAGTCCTGTGCGCGCATCGCCCGGAGGGTCTTCCTGGCCACGTCCCACGGCTCGGAGGGAGCCCGGGTCACGGCGAAGGCGACCCGCAGCCGCGGTACGCCGATCGCCGGGTCGACCCGCCGCAGCCGGTTGACGCCGGTCATGAAGTAGACCGGCATCACGGACAGATAGAGCAGCACGGTGCCGTTGACCGCGATCCCGAGCCCGCTGGTCCGGTGCGACGGCTGGAGCAGCCACACCCAGAACAGCGCCAGACAGACCAGCCAGCCGGCGCTGAGCACGGCGACCACCGCGCGGTCGGGCCGGCTCAGCACCGGTACGAACGTACGGCGCAGCAGCCGGCGGCGCCGGTTGGCGGACCGGTCGAACACCGGCCCGCTCGCCGGGATGTCGACGACATGGCCGTCGGACAGGGCGAGGAGGGCGTCGGCCAGCTGCCGGCCGTCCTTCGCCGGGGCGACGAGGGAGGCGCCGTCGCGGACGGCGGGGGACAGGGGAGGCGCCGTGGACACGGACGGACCGGCGCCTGGACGCAGAACACTCATCTGCTGGACTCCGAGGAAGTCGCTCCCGCCGGCCGACCGGGACGACGGCCGGCGGGGAGGAGACGGACGAGGGGCGACGCGCGGGTCAGGCGGCCTGGACGACGTCGACCGGCGCGGGCAGTACCGATCCGTCGAGCTGTCCGCCGGCGATCATCTCGCGGGCGGCCTCGACCTCCTCGGGCCGCTCCCGGAAGTACTGCACCGTACGCCCGAGTCCGTCCTCGTCGGAGACGACCGGCTGCCAGCCGAGCACCTGCTGCGCCCGCGTGATCACGGGACGGCGGCGGGCGGGGTCGTCGACCGGCAGCGGGTGGTACTCGACCTTGCTCTCGGCCTGGGTCAACCGCAGGACGAGCTCGGCGAGTTCCCCGACCGTGCGCTCCTGCGGGTTGCCGAGATTGACCGGCCCCGGCTCCGTGGAGTCGATCATCGCGACGAGTCCCCGGACGAGATCGTCGACGTAGCAGAAACTGCGGGTCTGCGAGCCGTCCCCGTAGATGGTGAGCGGATCGCCGTTCAGCGCCTGGGCGATGAAGCTGGTGACCACCCGGCCGTCGTGCGGGCGCATCCGGGGACCGTAGGTGTTGAAGATCCGGACGATGCCCGTGTTGAGCTGGGAGGTGCGCCGGTGCGCGCTGGTCAGCGCCTCCGCGAAGCGCTTCGCCTCGTCGTAGATGCTGCGCGGACCGATGGGGTTCACATGACCCCAGTAGTCCTCGGGCTGCGGATGCACCTGCGGGTCGCCGTAGACCTCGCTGGTGGAGGCCAGGACGAACCGTGCTCCGTGGCGCTCCGCGAGGGCCAGGCACTGTTCGGTTCCGCGGCTGCCGACGGCCAGCGTCTCCAGCGGCATGCGGTGGTAGTCCGGCGGGGAGGCGGGGCTGGCGAGATGGGCCACGGCGTCGACGGGACCCGTGACAGGTATCTCCGTGGACACATCGGCCAGCGTGAATTCGAATTTCGGATGCTCAAGGAGGTGCTCGATGTTGCCGCGGCGTCCCGTTGACAGATTGTCCACGCAGACGACCGAATCACCGCGCTGTATGAGGGCATCGCATAAATGCGACCCCAGGAAGCCGGCGCCTCCAGTGACGACGATACGCACGATTCTCCTCGGAATGTGGGGGCGGAGGGGAGGGGGGCGAGGGCGATTCCCGCTAGCAAAGGGAGCCCTTCGTGCTTCGCAACTATCGCACTCCGGGAAGAGAGAGTTCCGGTATTACTGTGTGATGGTCGTCACATTCTCCGTTATGGACCGGACTGAAATTGCTCGTTTTCAATTCTGGCGTCTTCGGTGTTGCGCTCTGGTTACCGGCTTGGTTCTTTCTGTGTATTCGCTATGAAGGCGGAATGCCGGACCGGTGTGCGGTCACTTTTGTTCGGAATCCGGAATGGTGTGCATTCCCTCGGCAGTACGAGGAAGTGGGACATGGTGCGGTTTCGGTGCCATCGCCAAAGGGGTGGACGATGTTGTAGCGTGAATATGCGGTGAGCGGCTGTCCGGGCATTCCCCGCCGACGGCGCCGGAATTGCCCCGGTGGACCGCTGCCGCATCCCGCACTTTCGGAACTGTCGGCACTCCCGGACCGGAGCGACCTTGCTGTTGAGGAGAAGACTGCTGGCCGCCCTGCCAGGGCTGGCGGCCCCCGCGGTCACCGGCTGCCGAGCGGAGGGCCAGTTGAGCGCGGTCGCCATGAAGTCACCGATCCCGCCCCTGCGCGGCGCCGACCTGTCCAGCGCCCTGCGGGCGGAGTCGGCGGGCCAGACCTACCAGGACCGGGGGCGGCGCGCACCCGTGGAGCGGCTGCTCGCCGCCCGCGGCGCGAACGTCGTCCGCCTCCGGGTCTGGGTCCATCCCTCGCCGGGCGACAACGACCTCGCCTCCGCCCTCGTGCTGGCCCGCCGGGCCCACCGGGCCGGCCTCAGCGTGCTGCTGGACCTGCACTACTCCGACACCTGGGCCGACAACGCCCACCAGGTGACGCCCGCCGCCTGGGCGGACCTGGACACGGCGGCCCTCGCCGCCACCGTCCGTGCCTATACCCGCGACACACTGCGGGCGTTCGCCGCCGAGGGCGTCCCGGTCGACCTGGTCCAGATAGGCAACGAGGTCACCAACGGCATGCTGTGGCCCACCGGCCGGATCCGCGACGCGGACGGAGAGCACTGGGAGGGCTTCCTCGAAGTCCTCCGGGCCGGCCTCCAGGGAGCCACGGAGGGCACGTCCTCCCCGCCGCGCACCCTCGTCCACGTGGACAAGGGCGGCTCCGGGGCGGCAGGCGTCGACATCCGGGCCTTCTACGACCGGCTGGCCGGGGCCCGGATCCCCTTCGACGTCATGGCCCTGTCGTACTACCCCTTCTGGCACGGCTCGCTGGCCGCGCTCCGAGACGATCTGACGGATCTGGCGACGCGCTACCGCAAGGACGTGCTGGTGGTGGAGACGGCCTACCCCTGGAAGCTGCCGGCCGCGGGCGAGAAGGGGCCGTTCCTCGTCACGGACGCCGACCAACTGCCGGACGGTGACCGCTTCCCGCCCACCCCACAGGGGCAGGCCGCGTTCTTCGACGCCCTGCGCGGAGTGATCGCGCGGGTGCCCGGAGGGCGGGGCCTGGGCTTCCTCGCCTGGGAGCCGGGGTGGGTTCCGGGGGTGGGCTGGGACTTCGAGGGCGTGAACCCCTACAGCAACCTCACCATGTTCGACTGGTCGGGAACCGGGCTGCCGTCGCTGTCGGCGTTCGGCGGCTGAGGGCCGTCGTCCCGGCGGCGCGCCGCCGGGATCACGGGCATCCCCGCCGTGCTGCGCCAAGTGGCCGCGTCCCTCATTCGAGGGCGCGGCCACTGGTGATCAGAGGTGCTCGGACCGGGTCAGGCCGGCCCGTCGGTGCCGGACCGGCCGTTGTCGTCGAGGTCCCGGGCGAGCGCCCGCAGTACGGGCCCGTACTCGGGGTGCGCCAGCGCGGACGCGAACTGCGCGACGAGATAGTCCGCCGGGTTGCCGGTGTCGTACCAGCGGCCCTGGATGACCTGCCCGTACACCGCGCGGCTCTTCGCGTAGGCGTTGATGGCGTCGGCCAGATAGACCTCGCCGGTGCGGTGGTCGTACCAGCGCGCGGTCTGCTCCCGCAGCTCGTCGATGATCCCCGGGGTGATCACATAGCCGCCGATCGCGGCGAACGAGGAGGGGGCGTCCGCCGCCTTGGGCTTCTCCACCAGGCCGACGATCCGCAGCAGTCCGTCGTCCAGGTCCTCCTTGACCACGGGCACGCCGTAGCGCTCGGAGTCGCCCGGCGCGATGGGGAGCAGGGCCAGCACCGGGCAGTTGGTCGCCTCGTAGGCGCGGATCAGTTGCTGCGCGCGGGGGACCGGGGCCACGAAGACGTCGTCCGGCCACAGCACGAGCATGGGCTCGTCGCCGAAATTCCGCGCCGCGTTCAGGACGGGCGTCCCATTGCCGTACGGGCCGTGCTGGTCGAGGTAGGTGATGTGGCCCTGGCGGGCCAGTTCGGCGACCTCTTCCACGGCATCCGCGTACGCGGTCTTGCCGTCGGCACGCAGTTGTTCCACCAGTGCGGGGCTGGGCCGGAAATGGTCCTGGATCACGGATTTACCGCCGGAGACCACAATGGTGATGTCCGTGATCCCCGATGCCACGAGTTCACGCACCGTGTGCTCGATCACGGGTTTGTCGCCGACCGGCAGCATTTCCTTGGGGATGGCTTTGGTCAAAGGAAGCAGACGGGAGCCGAGCCCGGCGGCGGGGATCACCGCCCGGCGAATGGTGGGGGGCACGGAATCTCTCTCTGTTGAATGGCAATCGCCACTCCGGACCTGCACGGAATGGCGGGCGAGGGGGAGGGGGGAGGCTTGCCGCAGGTTCGTCCGTGTTTGCCTGACAGATTATTTGCAGGCCCAAAGATCAGCCACGGGCCTGGGTGGCTGCTGAACGCCGTCGTCAGGCTGAACGCGTCCTTGCGTTCATCATCCTGAACGAGCGATTCGGTGGGGATGCTGAATCAACCGAGGTACCAATTCAACTGGCGTCCCTGGGGGCGAGTCAAGGGTCTAGACCAGATGCGTGAATGGTCGGGAGTGGGGTGACTTGCATTCTTCGGTCCGGTTATACGTCATCGCGCGGGCACGGGTCGTCGCGTGTACAGCCCAGGGCGACCCCCGGCGGCCCCCGGTGCGAAATCTTCCCGGCGCCCCCTGGACATCCCTGGCGTCTGCCGCGACCATGAAGGCAACTCCATACGGTATGCAATCTACAATCGAAGGAATCGGGGGCCCGGACGTCGTCGCGGTGCGCCAGGCGTGACCGCGAGCGCGGCGGCGTCCGGCCTCGTGCGTCAAGACGTGGAGTCATCAAGGTGCGCGTCGACCAGGACGCCCACGCCCCGGAACCGTCAACCGGACGACGTACAAAGAGGTGGCGATCATGACGAAGGCTCTAGAAGGTGTGCGCGTCCTCGATATGACGCATGTGCAGTCCGGCCCGTCCGCGACGCAGATCCTCGCGTGGCTCGGAGCCGATGTGGTCAAGGTGGAGGCGCCGACCGGGGACATCACGCGCAAGCAGCTGCGCGACCTCCCGGACGTCGACAGCCTCTACTTCACGATGCTCAACAGCAACAAACGCAGTGTCACCCTGAACACCAAGACCGAGCGCGGCAAGGAGATCCTGACCGAGCTGATCCGCCGCTCCGACGTCATGGTCGAGAACTTCGCGCCGGGGGCGGTGGACCGTATGGGCTTCACCTGGGACCGGATCCAGGAGATCAACCCGCGGATCGTGTACGCCTCCATCAAGGGCTTCGGGGAAGGCCCTTACACCAACTTCAAGGCGTACGAGGTCGTCGCCCAGGCCATGGGCGGGTCGATGGCCACCACCGGCTTCGAGGACGGACCGCCCCTCGCCACCGGCGCACAGATCGGCGACTCCGGCACCGGGATGCACGCCGTCGCCGGCATCCTCGCCGCCCTCTTCCAGCGCACTCACACCGGCCGCGGCCAGCGCGTGAACGTCGCGATGCAGCACGCCGTGCTCAATCTCTGCCGGGTGAAGCTGCGCGACCAGCAGCGACTCGCCCACGGTCCGCTCGCGGAGTTCCCGAACGAGGACTTCGGGGACGAGGTGCCGCGCTCCGGCAACGCGTCCGGCGGCGGTCAGCCCGGCTGGGCGGTCAGGTGCGCACCAGGCGGCCCGAACGACTACGTGTACGTCATCGTCCAGCCCGTCGGCTGGCAGCCGATCACCGAACTCATCGGCCGGCCCGAACTCGCGGCCGACCCCGAATGGGCCACCCCCGAAGCCCGGCTCCCCAAACTCGGCAAGATGTTCCAGCTCATCGAGGAATGGACCAGCACCCTCCCCAAATGGCGGGTGCTGGAGTTGCTCAACGGCCACAACATCCCGTGCGGTCCCGTGCTGTCCACGAAGGAGATCATCGAGGACGCCTCCCTCGCCGCCAACGAGATCGTCGTCAAGGTGGAGCACCCCGAGCGCGGGTCGTACATCACGGTCGGCAACCCGCTGAAGCTCTCCGACTCCCCGGTCGAGGTGACGAGCTCCCCCCTGCTCGGCGAGCACAACGAAGAGATCTACCTCGGTGAGCTCGGCCTCTCCGGCGACGAGCTGCCGCTGCTCAAGGCGCAGGGTGTGATCTGACCGCAGACGCCGCACACCCCACCCACTCCGTCCCGGGCGCGACGCAACCCGTCGCCCCCGGGACGGCTCCATGTCCGGCGCCGTCCGGGGCGCCACGGCTTTGATAGGCGCCGTTTATCACGTGGAAGTTGATCGCTCTTTGACTACGCCCGACGGACTGTCCGAAGCTGATCTCGGAGCGGGAGTTCGTGCCCGCAGGCACGTCTGAGAACAGTGCTGCCTTCCCGGCCGTCGGGGCGGGAGCGGCAGAAAGGCACAGGCCACAGAACATGAGCACCATCGAGGACCCCACAGAGGACCAGCTGGAGGTCACTCCGCCCAAGACCTGGGCGACCGGACTGCCCGCGGTCACCCACGCGATCCAGTACTCCCTGGGCCAGACCACGGTCCGGCGGACGGCACTGACCCTGCTGAACATCAACCAGCCCAAGGGCTTCGACTGCCCCGGCTGTGCCTGGCCGGAGCCCGCCGCGGGCCACCGCGCCAAGAACGAGTACTGCGAGAACGGCGCCAAGCACATCAACGACGAGGCGACCTCGCGCCGGGTCACCGCCGACTTCTTCCGGACGCACTCCATCGCGGAGCTGGGCGAGAAGTCCGACTACTGGCTCAACCAGCAGGGCCGGCTGACCGAGCCCATGGTCAAGCGTCCCGGCTCGGACCACTACGAGCCGCTCGGCTGGGACGAGGCGTTCGGCCTGCTCGCCGAGGAACTGCGCCGGCTCGACTCGCCCGACGAGGCCCTCTTCTACACCTCGGGCCGGCTGAACAACGAGGCCGCGTTCCTCCTCCAGCTCTTCGCCCGGGCCTTCGGCACGAACAACCTGCCCGACTGCAGCAACATGTGCCACGAGTCCAGCGGCTCCGCGCTGATGGAGACGCTCGGCATCGGCAAGGGCAGCGTCAGCCTGGACGACATCCACCACGCCGACCTGATCTTCGTCGTCGGCCAGAACCCGGGGACCAACCACCCGCGGATGCTGTCGGCGCTGGAGGAGACCAAGCGCAACGGCGGCCGGATCGTTGCCGTGAACCCGCTGCCCGAGGCCGGGCTGATCCGGTTCAAGCACCCGCAGAAGGCCCGCGGCATCGTGGGCCGCGGTACGGCCATCGCCGACCAGTTCCTGCAGATCCGCCCCGGTGGCGATCTCGCGCTCTTCCAGGCGCTGAACCTGCTGCTCCTGGAGGCGGAGGACGCCCGCCCGGGCACGGTCCTCGACCACGGGTTCATCGAGGCGCACACGACGGGATTCACCGAGTTCGCCGAGCAGGCCCGGAAGGTGGCCTGGGAGGACGTCCTCACCGCCACCGGGCTGACCCGCGAGGAGATCGAGGCGGTCGCCGAGAAGGTGCTGGGCAGCGAGAAGATCATCGTCTGCTGGGCGATGGGGCTGACGCAGCAGAAGCACGCCGTTCCCACCATCCGCGAGGTCGTCAACTTCCTGATGGTGCGCGGCAACATCGGCAGGCCCGGCGCGGGCGTCTGCCCCGTGCGCGGCCACAGCAATGTGCAGGGCGACCGGACCATGGGCATCTGGGAGCGGATGCCGCAGACCTTCCTGGACGCCCTGGAGCGGGAGTTCGCCTTCACCCCGCCCACCGAGCACGGCCTCGACTCCGTCGACGCCATCCGTGCCATGCGGGACGGCCGGGCCAAGGTCTTCCTCGGGGTCGCCGGCAACTTCGTCCGCGCCACGCCCGACAGCGATGTCACCGAGCGGGCGATGCGACGGTGCCGGCTGACCGCGCACATCTCCACCAAGCTCAACCGCTCCCACACCGTCTGCGGTGAGACCGCACTGATCCTGCCCACGCTGGGCCGCAGCGACCGGGACATCCAGGAGTCGGGCGAGCAGTTCATCACCGTCGAGGACTCGATGAGCGAGGTGCACGCCTCCCGCGGCCGGCTGGAGCCCGCCTCCCCGCACCTGCTCAGCGAGGTGGCGATCATCTCGCGGCTGGCCCGGCGGACGCTGGACGGGAACCCGTCCATCCCGTGGGAGAAGTTCGAGGCGGACTACGGCACGATCCGGGACCGGATCTCCCGCGTCGTACCGGGCTTCGAGGACTTCAGCGTCCGGGTGGACCGGCCGGGCGGTTTCCGGCTGCCCAACCCGGTGAACGAGGGGGTGTTCCCGACGGCGAGCGGCAAGGCCGTCTTCACCTGCAACGACTTCGAGATGCTGAGCGCGCCCGCCGGGCACCTGGTGCTCCAGACCCTGCGCTCCCACGACCAGTGGAACACCATCCCGTACGCCATGAACGACCGCTACCGGGGCATCCACAACGCCCGCCGGGTGGTGCTCGTGAACCCCGTCGACCTCAAGGAGCTCGGGTTCGCCGACCGCGACGAGGTGGACCTGGTGAGTGTGTGGCGCGACGGAGTGGAACGCCGTGCGGAGAAGTTCCGGGTGGTCGCCTATCCCACCACCCCCGGTTCCGCCGCCGCGTACTACCCCGAGACCAACGTCCTGGTCCCGTTGGACAGCGTGGCCGACATCAGCAACACGCCGACGTCGAAGGGCGTGATGGTCCGTCTGGAGCCGGTCGGCGCCGCGGCCTGAGCCGGCGCCCGTGACGTCCTGACCGAGCCGCCCCCGGCAGTCCGCCGGGGGCGGCCGTCGTGCTGCGGGAGTGCGCGGCGGCGTCCGTGGGAAGGGGAAAGCGTCGTACGCGCTCTGGACACGAGACCGGCTCCGCTTCAGAATACTGACTACTCCATACTGTATGCACACCTAGCCGGCGCGCCGGGCGCGAACCGCCTCGGGGCGCGCGGGTCCGATGTCGAACCAGGGCTCGGTCGATTCTCATGCGGCCGACGACAGGCTTTTCTGGATGACCAGTGTCTTTTCGAACTCGACCGGAGTGAGGTAGCCCCAGCATGTCGACATCAGCACACCGCTCTGCGCGGTCCACCGGCGTCACCCTCGGCACGGAGACGGTCATCGACCGCCTCGTGAAGTCCAACCGCGAGTACGCCGCCGGATTCGCCGACCCGGGTATGGGTGCCCGCCCCGTGCTGGGGGTGGCCGTGGTCGCCTGCATGGACGCCCGTATCGACCTGCACGCCGCGCTGGGGCTGGAGTTGGGCGACTGTCACACCATCCGCAACGCGGGGGGTGTGGTCACCGACGACACGATTCGCTCGCTCACGATCAGCCAGCGTGCCCTCAATACCCGCAGCGTCATACTCATCCACCACACCGGCTGCGGCCTGCAGAGCCTCACCGAGGACTTCCGTCACGAGCTGGAACTGGAGGTCGGACAGCGTCCGGCCTGGGCGGTGGAGGCCTTCACCGACGTCGACCAGGACGTACGGCAGTCGATGCAGCGCGTGCGCACGTCCCCCTTCCTGCCGCACACCGATGACGTCCGGGGCTTCGTCTTCGACGTGACGACCGGACTGCTCCGGGAGATCGCCCCGCGGAGCTGAGCGCACTCCGGGCCCCGGGTACGCCGGGCGGCCCGGAGCTGAGCGCACCCCATGCCCCGGGCACGCCGAGCGGCGCCCGGGGCCGAGGGCTGCCCTCATCCGCCACCGCGCACCCGCGAAATCCCCGAATTGCCTCCGCCCATCCTCTGGCGCATTCCGGAAGTCATCTGCATACTGTATGCAATCCCTGGTCGCCCTGCTCCCCGCGGTGTTGAGGCGTCGGACACCGGCAGGACCATCGGCGCGGGGAAAACCGAACCTCCCCGTCCAGGGGAGCGCGAGCACTGCATCCGCTTCAGGCGATCGCCGGCCGACAGCGGACCGGAAACCACTCCCGAGGGGGTCACCCCGTGTCGTACCGCACCGCTCTCTCCGATGTCCTGGACGGCGTCATCTCGCCGGCCGCCGCAACGACCGGCACGGAGGGGAGATTTCCCCGCGGTTCCGTGACGGAACTGGGCCGCGCCGGACTGCTCGGCCTCACCGTCGCCACCGAACTCGGCGGCGGCGGCCTGGGCCTGCCGGACGCGGCCGACGTGGTGACGCAGGTCGCCCGGGTGTGCCCGGCGACCGCTGCCGTACTCCGGTCCCACTACGCGGCGGTCGCCGTCATCGAGTCCCACGGGAACCCGTGGCTCCGGCGTGAGATCGCCGCCGGACGCCATCTCAGCAGCCTCGCGCTGGCCGAGGAGGGCCCCGCCGCGCCGGGCCTGCTGAGCGAACAGGACGCGCAGGCACGGCTCTGGACGTCCCGTGCGGCCGCCGTCCGCTCCGGTGAGGTGGTCGCACTGTGCGCACGTAAGCACCAGGTGACCGCCGCGGGGGAGGCCGACAGCTATGTCTGGTCCTCCCGGCCGCTCGCGGCGCCGGACGGGCTCACGCTCTGGGTGGTGCCCGCCCACGCCCCCGACCTGTTCGTCCCGGCCCGGCCGGACGGCGAGGGGCCGCACGGCAGCGCGACGTCCACGGTCTTCGCCGACCCGGTCCTGATCCCCGCCGACGCGATGCTCGGACCGGACGGCGGAGGGCTCGACATCGTGCTGCGCACCGTACTGCCGTGGCTGCTCGAACTGGGCACCGCCGGTGGGCAGTCCGGGCCGGACGGCACCTCACCCTGGGCCGCCCGTCGGCCCACCGATTCCCTCGCCTCGTCCTGACACCGGCGGGCCGCACATGAGTCGCGGAGACGGGCCGACGGCGGAGGGCGCCCGGCGGCGATGCCGGGGGAAGCGGGCAAGCCGGGGCGTGGGGACGGCGGTTCGCCGTCGGTTCTGCGGCTGTGCCCGGTCAGTCCTGGCCGATGCCGGCGGCGATCTGCTTGCGGTAGAAGTCCGTGGTGTGTTCCGTGTGCGTGCGCATGATCTCGCTGGCACGGTCCGCGTCGCCCTTGGCGATGGCCTTGATCAGCTGGGCGTGTTCGGTCCACGCCTCCTTGCCGCGCGGCTGGGCGATGGGCGTGTAGTACCAGCGCACCTTCTGGCCCACCTGCGAGATCAGCTCGGCCAGGACAGCGTTGTCGGCCACGGCGGTGATGAAGGCGTGCAGCTCGGTGTTGGCCGACACCAGGCGGTCGACGTCGCCCTGGCCGAGCGCGTCGACGCCCGCCTGCTGCAGGACCCAGAGCCGCTCGATGTCCTCGGGCTTCGCGTTCTCGGCGGCGAGCTGGGCCGAGTACGTCTCCAGGACCGCGCGGACGCTGAGCAGTTGGGCCGCTTCCTCCTCGGTGGGGGAGTGGACGAAGGCTCCCTGGGAGGGGCGCAGATCGACCCAGCCGTTGGTCTGGAGCCGCTGCAGCGCTTCACGAACCGGTTGGCGGCTGACGCCCAGGTGCTCGGCGAGCTCGGCCTCGACCAGGTGCTGGCCGGGCTTGAGGGAGCCGCTCACGATCAGCTCGGTCAGGGCGTCGTAGACGGCTTGGCGCAGCGGTGCCGGGCGGGCGACGCGGCGGGTCGCCGCTGCCGTCAGTGCCTCGCGCATGGTTCCCCGATCTGCCGCCGGGCCGGTGGGGCCGACGGCTGTGCCAGTGGTGGCCGCCAAGACGGTCGCCGGCGGCGGGCAGGCTCCAGCATACAGGTTTTCGTATGCAAGACGGCCTGTACTGCGGCGATGTGGCAGGGCTCGGTGGAGCGGCCGGACTGTCCTGACGATCCTCTACAGGCTTCTGTATACAGAAGCCTGTATGGGGTATCGTCGCGTTATCCCGTCGCTGGGAAGGTGAGGCGGCTCCTCTGCGTCGGTCACGGACCCCGCGCATCCGCAGAAGACGGAAGGCGAAGCGATCATGACGACCAGCGGGAGTGATGTGACGGTCGAGAACGTGGTCCGGACGGTCGTGGCTGGTCACCGGGGTCAGCGCGGAGCGCTGCTGCCCGTACTGCACGCCCTTCAGGCCGAGTTGGGGCACGTACCCCAAGAGGCGATTCCGGTGCTCGCCGACGAGTTCAACCTCTCCCGGGCGGACGTCCACGGAGTGGTCACCTTCTACCACGACTTCCGGCGCGAACCGGCGGGGCGCACGACCGTACGGATATGCCGTGCCGAGGCCTGTCAGGCGCTGGGCTCCGAGAGCCTGGTCGGCTACGCCCGCGAGGCCGGACTGACGCTGGGGGAGACGACCCCCGACGGTTCCGTCACCGTCGAGCAGGTCTTCTGCCTCGGCAACTGCGCGCTCGGCCCCTCGGTAGAGGTGAACGGCCGGCTGCACGGACGCGTGGGCACGGCCCGGCTGGGCTCGATCATCAAGGGGGCAGTCTCCTCATGAACGACTTTTCGAACTCCGCGGCGACCATCTACGTACCCCGCGACTCGGCGGCGAGGTCCGTCGGCGCGGACGAGGTCGCGGACGCCCTGCTGCTGGCCGCCACCCGCGGAGAGTTCGAGCTCGACGTGGTGCGCAACGGATCACGCGGCATGCTGTGGCTCGAACCGCTGGTCGAGGTGGCGACCCCGCACGGCCGGGTCGGCTACGGACCGGTCGCCCCCGAGGACATCGAGTCCCTCCTCGCCGCCGGCATGCTCGACGGGGCGGACCATCCACTGCGGCTCGGTGTCGTGGACGAACTGCCCTGGCTGGCGCGCCAGACCCGGGTCACCTTCGCCAGAGTCGGCGTGACCGACCCGCTGTCGCCGGAGGACTACGTGGCGCACGGCGGCCTCGCCGGGCTGCGCGCCGCACTGGAGCTCGCTCCCGCGGACGTGGTCACTGAGGTCACCGAATCCGGACTCCGCGGCCGCGGCGGCGCGGGATTCCCGGCGGGCATCAAGTGGAAGACCGTGCTCGGCTGTCCCGGCGAACTGAAGTTCATCTGCTGCAACGCCGACGAGGGCGACAGCGGGACCTTCGCCGACCGGATGGTCATGGAGGGCGACCCGTTCATGCTCATCGAGGGCATGACGATCGCCGCGCACGCGGTCGGGGCGCGCGAGGGCTACCTCTACATCCGCTCCGAGTATCCGGACGCGGTGGCCACGATGCGTGCCGCGATCGGGATCGCCCGCGAGCAGGGATGGCTCGGCACGGGCATCCTCGGCTCCGCACTCGACTTCGACCTGCATGTACGCGTCGGCGCCGGCGCGTACATCTGCGGCGAGGAGACCTCCATGCTGGAGAGCCTGGAGGGCAAGCGCGGCATGGTCCGCTCGAAGCCGCCGATCCCGGCGATCGAGGGCCTGTTCGGCAAACCGACCGTGGTGAACAACGTGCTCACCCTGGCCACCGTGCCGACGGTACTCGCCCATGGGGCGAAGGCGTACCAGGAGCTGGGCGTCGAGCGTTCGCGGGGCACCCAGGTGTTCCAGCTCGGCGGCAACATCGCACGCGGCGGCATCGTGGAGACGGCGTTCGGCATCACGCTGCGCGAACTCGTCGAGGACTACGGCGGCGGGACCTTCTCCGGCCGCCCGGTGCGCACGGTGCAGGTCGGCGGGCCACTGGGCGCCTACCTCCCGGAGCCGATGTTCGACCTCCCGATGGACTACGAGGCCTTCGCGGCCGCCGGTGCGATGGTCGGCCACGGCGGTCTCGTGGTGTTCGACGACACCGTCGACATGGCCGCACAGGCCCGCTTCGCGATGGAGTTCTGCGCCGAGGAGTCCTGCGGCAAGTGCACGCCGTGCCGCGTCGGTTCGGTGCGCGGCGTCGAAGTGATCGACAAGATCGTGGCCGGTGAGCACCGCGACGAGAACCTCGCCCTGCTCGAAGACCTCTGCGATCTGATGACCGATGGCTCGCTGTGCGCGATGGGCGGTCTGACGCCGATGCCCGTACGCAGTGCCATCACCCACTTTCCCGACGACTTCCTCGGCGGCCGTCGAGACCTGGGGATCCAACCCGTACAGACGACTGGCGCGAGGACGGAGGGCACGGCATGACACTTCTCAAGGAGCCCGACTTCGGTACCCCGGAAAGGCCCGGCGAGGCCACGGTGTCGGTGGAAGTGGACGGGCTGCCGGTAGCCGTCCCCGAAGGTACGTCGGTGATGCGCGCCGCCGCGCTCGCCGGTGTCGACATACCGAAACTGTGCGCCACCGACAGCCTGGAGCCGTTCGGCTCCTGCCGGCTGTGCGTGGTGGAGATCGACGGACGGCGGGGCACCCCGGCGTCCTGCACCACACCGTGCGCCGACGGGATGCAGGTCAGGACGCAGACCCCGAAGGTGGAGAAGCTCCGCCAGGGCGTCATGGAGCTCTACATCTCCGACCATCCGCTGGACTGCCTCACCTGCCCGGCCAACGGCGACTGCGAGCTCCAGGACATGGCCGGCGTGGTGGGGCTGCGGCAGGTCCGCTACGGCTACGAGGGCGAGAACCACCTCGACGCCGAGAAGGACACGTCCAACCCGTACTTCGACTTCGATCCGTCCAAGTGCATCGCCTGCTCCCGCTGCGTGCGGGCCTGCGGCGAGGTGCAGGGCACCTTCGCGCTCACCATCGAGGGGCGCGGCTTCGAGTCCAAGGTCTCGGCGGGCGCCGGCGAGAGCTTCATGGACTCCGAGTGCGTCTCCTGCGGGGCCTGCGTCCAGGCGTGCCCGACGTCGACGCTCCAGGAGAAGTCGGTCGTCGAGCTCGGCATGCCCACCCGGTCGGTGGTCACCACCTGCGCCTACTGCGGTGTCGGCTGCTCCTTCAAGGCCGAGCTGCGCGGCGACGAACTGGTGCGGATGGTGCCGTACAAGGACGGCGGGGCCAACGAGGGCCACTCCTGTGTGAAGGGCCGCTTCGCCTTCGGCTACGCCACGCACCCCGACCGCGTACTCAAGCCCATGGTCCGCGAGAAGATCACCGACCCGTGGCGCGAGGTCGAGTGGGACGAGGCGATCGGCACGGTCGCGCGCAGGATGCGCGAACTCCAGGGCCGGTACGGATCGAGCTCCATCGGCGCGATCACCTCGTCGCGATGCACCAACGAAGAGGTCTACGTCGTACAGAAGATGGTGCGCGCGGCCTTCGGCAACAACAACGTCGACACCTGCGCCCGCGTCTGCCACTCCCCGACGGGATACGGCCTCAAGCAGACCTTCGGCGAGTCGGCCGGCACGCAGGACTTCCGGTCGGTGGCCGAGGCCGACGTGATCATGGTGATCGGCGCGAATCCCACGGACGGACACCCGGTGTTCGCCTCGCGGATGAAGCGCCGGCTGCGCGAGGGCGCGAAGCTCATCGTGGTCGACCCGCGCCGCATCGACCTGGTGCGCTCCCCGCACATCGAGGCCCAGCACCACCTCCAGCTGAGGCCGAGCACCAACGTCGCCGTGGTCAACGCCATGGCGCACGTGGTGGTCACCGAGGGGCTGGTCGACCGGTCCTTCGTGGACCAGCGGTGCGAGGGGTTCGACGACTGGGAGGAGTTCATCGCCCGGCCGGAGAACAGCCCGGAGGCGGTCGAGCCGATCACCGGTGTGCCGGCCGGGGAACTGCGGGCCGCGGCCCGGCTGTACGCCGAGGCACCCAACGGGGCCATCTATTACGGCCTCGGGGTCACCGAGCACAGCCAGGGCTCGACCATGGTCATGGGGATGGCCAACCTCGCGATGGCGTGCGGCAACATCGGCCGTGACGGCGTCGGGGTGAACCCGCTGCGGGGCCAGAACAATGTGCAGGGCTCCTGCGACATGGGCTCGTTCCCGCACGAACTGCCCGGCTACCGGCACGTCTCCGACGACGCCGTGCGCCATGTGTTCGAGAACCTGTGGGGCGGCACCCTCCTCGCCGAGCCCGGACTCCGGATCCCCAACATGTTCGACGCGGCGATCGACGGGACCTTCCGCGGGCTGTTCGTGCACGGCGAGGACATCGCCCAGTCCGACCCCAACCTCAAGCACGTCACCGCGGCGCTGGAGGCCATGGAACTGGTCGTGGTCCAGGACCTGTTCCTGAACGAGACGGCCAAGTTCGCCCATGTCTTCCTGCCCGGCGCCTCCTTCCTGGAGAAGGACGGCACGTTCACCAACGCCGAGCGCCGGATCAACCGGGTGCGCGCGGTGATGAAGCCGAAGACGGGCAAGCACGAGTGGCAGATCGTGAGCGAGATCGCCACCGCCATGGGTTACGCCATGTCGTACGACCACCCGAGCCAGATCATGGACGAGATCGCCTCGGTCACGCCCACCTTCACCGGTGTCTCCTTCGAGGTGCTGGACAAGCTCGGCAGCGTCCAGTGGCCCTGCAACGAGTCGGCTCCGGAGGGGACTCCGGTCATGCACGTGGACGAGTTCGTCCGCGGCAAGGGCAGGTTCGTGGTCACTTCCTTCGTCCCGACGGCCGAGCGCAGCACCCGGCGCTACCCGCTGGTCCTGACCACGGGACGCATCCTCAGCCAGTACAACGTCGGTGCCCAGACCCGCCGCACCGGCAATGTCGCCTGGCACCCCGAGGACATCCTGGAGCTGCACCCGCACGACGCGGAGGTGCGCGGCATCACCGACGGCGCCATGGTGACGCTGGCCAGCCGGGTCGGGCGGACGACGCTGCGCGCGGAGATCTCCGACCGCATGCCGACCGGGGTCGTGTACACGACCTTCCACCACCCCGTCACCGGCGCCAACGTGGTGACCACGGAGAACTCGGACTGGGCGACCAACTGCCCCGAGTACAAGGTGACCGCCGTGCAGGTCGCGCTCGCCCGCCCGGGCCGGCCCGATGACGCGGAGATCACCGAGGACGCCCTGGTCGCGGTGGTGGACCGATGACAGCCACCGTGCCGGCGGAATGCCGGATGGCGAACGACATCGCCAGGAACCTGGCGTACCTGCCCGCCGATCAGGCCGCCGAGGCGATCGCGGGGCACATCCAGCGGTTCTGGGACCCGCGGATGCGCAGCAGGCTGTCCGGCTTCGTGGAGGCCGGAGCGGACGGACTGGACCCCTTGGTGGTCGCCGCGGTCGCCCGTCTGCCCTGACGGCAGCGCAGGTCTTCACCCGGGCCCGGATCCCCATCCGGGCCCGGTACCCGGCTGAAGCCGGCCGTGTGGCCGGCCGCCCGGTCCTTCAGGCCCGTGCCCGTGCGCCGTCACCTCCTTGGCTCGAGGAGGTGACGGCCAACGGGCGCGGGCCTGCGCGCGTCCGGCCTCCTGCGCCGTACTGGACCACTCGTGGACCCGCCGGCCGTGGTGCACCCCTGACCCGGCAAGGCGCCTCGGCGACCCCTGCGCGGCTTCGTATACGACCGCTGCGGTGCAGCTGGGTAGACGTGGGTCCGCCGGCGCGGGTAATGCGCTAGTCAATCTTCCTGACATCCTCTGGACATCTACTTTCCCGACTCCATACCGTATGCAATCTCCAGTATGGGAGCTGGAGGCGTGAGGACTCGGTACCGCCCGCCTCACCGCCTGTGCGTCGTCAGGGTCCGGGTTGCCGCTCTGGACCCCGGCAGCCCGACAAGGCGCACTGCCCACCGCATGAAGAGAAGGGCACAGGGAGCGCACGCCAAACTCTTTTCAGGCAAGGGAAGGCAACATGTCAGCAATACCTGAGGCGACTCCCGTTCCCTATCGGGAAGTCACCGACGCGAACGGCCGCGTGTACCGGGTCGGGGAGAGCGACCGTTCCATCCTGGGCAGGCCCCGGGCCTGGATGGTCTGGCTCCCGTGGTTCGCGATGATGGGTGTCAGTGTCTTCGAGTACGGCTACAGCTCCGCCGAGTCGACGCTGGAGAGCGTCCACGGCTGGACGCTGACGGAGGCGTTCTGGATCGCGAGCATCTGGGCCGTCTTCCAGGCCGGGGTGGCCTTCCCCGCCGGCCGGCTGCGGGAGAAGGGGGTCGTGTCGGCGAAGACCGCCATGCTCACCGGCGCAGTTCTCTCCGGCCTCGGCATGGCGTCCCTCGCCCACTTCGGGAACCCCGCGATCGTGATCATCGGCTACTCGGTGCTGGGCGGCACCGGCGCGGGCCTGGTCTACGCGACCTGTATCAACATGGTCGGCAAGTGGTACCCGGACAACAAGGGAGCCCGTACCGGCTTCGTCAACGGCGGCTTCGCCTACGGCACGCTGCCGTTCATCTTCGTCTTCAGCTACTGGTTCCACCCCGGCAACTTCAAGCTGGTGCTCGACCTGATCGCCCTGTTCATGGTGGCCGTCGTGGCTGTCTGCGGCATGTTCTTCAAGGACCCGCCGAAGAGCTGGTGGCCGGACGACGTCGACCCGCTGAACCGCGGGACGACCGAGGACGCGGCGCGCACCGCCAAGCGCCTGGCCAAAAACCCGCCGGCCGTGCGCCAGTTCACGCCGATGGAGGCGATCAGGACCGGACAGCTGCCGCTGATGTGGTTCGCCCTGGTGTGCATCGGCGGAGTCTCGCTCTTCGGCATCAACTTCCAGGTCCCGTTCGCCAAGAGCCTCGGCTTCGGGCCGCTGGTGGCCGCGTCCTCGGCCGGTGTGCTCGCCGTGGTCAACGGCGTCGGCCGGGCGGCCGTGGGCTGGCTGTCCGACACCCTGGGCCGACGGCAGACGCTGACGCTGGTCCTGCTGGTGGCGGGCGTGGCGCAGTTCGGCGTCCTGTGGTCGGGCAACGCCCACAACGAGCCGCTCTTCCTGTTCTTCGCCTTCCTCAACGGATTCGGCGGCGGCGCCTTCTATCCGCTGTTCGCCGCGCTCGTACCGGACTACTTCGGAGAGAACAACAACGCGCAGAACTACGGCCTGGTCTACAGCGCCAAACTCGTCGGTGGTGTGGGCGGCGGTGGTGTGGCCGCCTCGGTGATCAGCGCCTGGGGCTACACCGGCGGCTACAGCCTGGCCGGAGGCATCGCCTTCCTCTCCGCGCTGATCACGATGTTCCTGCGACAGCCGGGCAGGTCGGGCAGGTCGGGCAAGGCCGGCAAGGCCGGTCCGGAGACCGGCGGCCGGCCCGAGCTGGCCGCGGTCGACGCGACCGGCTGAGCGGTCCGCCCCGGGGCCGCCTGGCCGACGCCCCCTGAACCGTGCGCGGGCGAACGGACTCAGGCTCGGTACAGCGGCAGTTCCGCGCCGGGTCGTCCGCGGCACGGGGCGAGGCCGGCCGGTGGGATGCGCTTCCTGCTCCGGCCGGCCTCGCCCAACTCCTCGTCCATCAAGCCTTCTTGCCGTTCCGGCCGTTGCGGCTGTGCGCGTTTCCCCTTTCGTCCGGTCCGGGTGCCGGCGCTGGCACCCGGACCGGGCCTCGTCGTGTCCGGCCGCGGAGTCAGCCGCCGATCGCGGACATCGGGCGCCGGGGCCGGCGGAAGGACGGGCCGTCGAGCCCGGAACCGGCGCCCTTTCCCCACATCGCGTCCCGCCACAGCTCGGCGATGCGCTCGTCCGGCGCACCGGAGCGCAGGGCCGCGCGCAGATCGGACTCCTCGTGGGCGAAGAGACAGGTGCGGACCTGGCCGTCGGCGGTGAGGCGGGTGCGGTCGCAGGCTCGGCAGAACGGCCGGGTCACCGAGGCGATCACCCCCACCCGGGCCGGTCCGCCGTCGACCAGCCAGCGTTCGGCGGGCGCGGAGCCGCGGGCCGACACGACCTCGGGAGTGAGGGCGAAGCGGGCCGAGAGCCGGTCGAGGATCTCGGCCGCGGTGACCATGTCCTCGCGCTGCCAGCCGTGCTGGGCGTCGAGTGGCATCTGCTCGATGAAGCGCAGCTCGTAGCCGTGCTCGAGGGCCCAGCCGAGGAGGGCGGGGCCCTCGTCGTCGTTGACGCCCCGCATGAGGACCGCGTTGACCTTGACCGGGGTGAGGCCCGCCTCGCGGGCCGCGGTGAGACCGGCGAGGACGTCGTGGTGCCGGTCGCGGCGGGTGAGGGTGCGGAAGACCTCGGGGCGCAGGGTGTCCAGGGAGACATTGACCCGGTCCAGGCCCGCGGCGCGCAGCGCTCCGGCGGTGCGGGCCAGGCCGATGCCGTTGGTGGTGAGGGAGAGCCGGGGGCGGGGGCCGAGGGCCGCGCACCGCTCGACGATGCCCACCAGGCCTGGGCGGAGCAGCGGCTCGCCGCCGGTGAACCGGACCTCGGTGACGCCCAGCCGCGTCACCGCGACCGAGACCAGGCGGACGATCTCGTCGTCGGTGAGCAACTCCGGCTTGGGCAGCCATCGCAGGCCCTCCTCCGGCATGCAGTACGTGCACCGCAGATTGCACCGGTCGGTCAGTGAGACCCGCAGGTCCGTGGCGGTCCGGCCATGGGTGTCGAGCAGCACGGTGTGCCCCTTTCGCGTGGAGCGGCAGCGCTGGGGCGGGGTGGAACAGCAGCTGCTGTTCCACCC
>NZ_JBHVXW010000007.1:376476-381035 GCF_042881375.1 Streptomyces sp. NPDC058274 | reverse complement strand
GGATGCGGCCGGTCGGTCGCCCGTACGCCCCTCGCAGCGGGGCGTACGGGGCCCCCGGGGAGGCGTACTCCGTCAGTCGCCGACGATGCTGCGGATGTTCTCGATGGAGCCGCAGCCCGACTTCAGCCGGCGCGCCCGCTCCTCGAGGAAGGCCGCTCCGAGTTCCTCGCGGCGCTGCATCGCGACCTTCTCGCGGGCGCCGTTGAGGATGGTGCGCTCTTCTTCGTCGGTGTGGTGCGCGATGGCCTCGACGAGTTCTTCCAGCTTCTCGTCCCAGTCCTCGGAGCCGACCTCGTCGACCTCCAGCAGCGCGAGAAGTGCCTTGTTGCCCTCCTCGTGCTCGGACTCGCCGTGCTCGACCTCCTCGTTGTCGATGTCCTTGTACCGCTTGAGCGCGGGGTAGACCTCGGCCTCCTCCGCCAGGGCGTGCGCGATCAGCAAGTCAGCGAATTCCTTGAGCGCGGCCGACCTGTCGGCCTCGACACTGCGCATCTCCCGGAACAGGTCCTCCATCCTCCGGTGATCCTCAAGAATGAGTTCGACGACATCTTGCGTAGTTGCCACGGTGCGGCTCGCCTTTCGTGGGAGAAGATCGGTCCACTCACGCGAATACCCCTGTCTGCCAGGACCAGTACGGCGAATGCGCCGCTTGGCGCAACGAGAACAACCTCAGCAGCGAAACAGACGAAGTCCCTTGAACCAGGAGGAAAGTTGCCGGACTCGGGAAATGATGCGGGTACCGCGGACACTGGGCGCGACGAGACCGAGGAGGAGAGAGCCGACCGCAAGTGGGGCGAGCTCATCCAGGAGATCCGGGTGGCGCAGACGGGCGTGCAGATTCTGTTCGGCTTTCTGCTGACGGTCGTATTCACCCCGCGCTACGCCCAGTTGCGGGATGTGGACCAGACCATCTACATCGTCACGGTCGTCCTGGGCGCCGCCGCCACCGGTGCCCTGATCGGTCCGGTCTCCCTGCACCGGATCGTGTCCGGGAGGCGGGTGAAGCCGCAGGCGGTGCGATGGGCGTCGCGCCTCACGTTCGCCGGGCTCGTACTGCTGCTGGCGACCATGACCGCTTCGCTCCTGCTCATCCTGCGGGTGGCCACCCATGACGCCTATGTGCCGTGGCTGGTCGCGGGGGTCGTGGCCTGGTACCTGATCTGCTGGTTCGTCCTGCCGTTGTGGGCCCGCTATCGCTTCACCACTCCCTGATGGCGCAGTGAGGCCGGCGGGCCGGTGGCCGAGAGGGCACGCGCGCGTGCGTCGCGCGCGTGCCCGTCGTCGCGTGGGTCCCTGCCGTCAGGCCGTGAGCGCGTGGGACGACGGACCGGCCACTCGGGGTGCGCCGGTCGCCCGGGGTGTCCCCGTCGCTCGGGGGGTACTGCGCGGGGTGGCCCGCACCGGGTACGTGGTCTTCGCCGGGTCCACTATGGGATCGCCCAGCACTATGCGGCCCGTCGCGTGCAGTGCGTCGCACTCGTCGGTGGGCAGAGCGACGTAACACCCTCCGCGCCCCGGCTGTGAACCGACGGCCTGCCAGTAGCCGTAGCGGCGGCGGCCATTGGCGTGGACGGTGAGGCAGACGGGGACGCGCTGCTCGGTGATCAGACGCAGGACCTCGGCACCACGGGAGCTGAGCGGAGTCTGGGGGCGGGGGAGGGCTCGGAGCATCGTCACCGGCCTCCGGCCGTGGCCCGCGGCTCGGCGCAGCGGTGGAGAGAGGGCGTCATGTGCGGGCAGCCTTTCGACGGACGGGTTCGATCGCGTACCGCGCGGAGCGGTGACGTTCTCGCTGCTCAGCATTGTCGCGTCGAGCACTGACAACGCGGGCAGGGCGGGGCTCCTGAGCGGTACCCCTGTCAGCCGGTTGCTCACATTCCGGCCGTCCACACCTGACGGCGGGCGTCTGTCTGCCAGGGGATCAGCGGGTTGCGGCGGCGGACCCTCGTGCGGCACAGCGGCGGGGTCGGGCAGGCGCCCGGGACACCCGCGCGGCTCGGGGCGAATCGAGGGCCGCCGGGAACCGTCGTAGGCCTGGGACCCCCGTACGGCATTGGCGGAATCGGCGGCCGTCGGGAACCGTCGTAGGCCTGGGGACCCCCGTACGGCATTGGCGGAATCGGCGGCCGTCGGGAGCCGTCTTACGCCCCGTGCGGCTCGGGCGGCATCGGCGGCCGCCGGGAACCGTCGTACGGCCCGGGCGAGCGGCGCGGCCTGCCGTCACCAGGGGAGGAAGGCGTGCACGTCCTTGCCGTCGGGCCGCACCACCACGCTGACCTGGTCACAGAGCGTGTGGATCAGGTGCCAGCCGATGCCGCCCCCACCCTCCTTCGGGTGGAAGGGGCGAGGTGCGGGCGGGGTGGTACTGCTGTCCCGCACCGTCACATGCACGCCGTCGTAGGTGCGGCGCATCTGGAGCTCAAAGGGGCCGGGGGCGTACTGGACCGAGTTGGCGGCCAGCTCCGTGACCACGAGCAGAAGGTCGTCCCAGTACTCGGCCGCACTGGGCGGTGACGCCCGCGCGAGAAGGCTCAGATAGCCCTCCGCCGTGAGTCGCGCGTCGGTCACGTTGCGCAGCTGACCGGCGAAGGCGCTGGTGAGCGTGTCGATCTCCTGACGTGACAGTTCCTTGTCCCTACTCGGATCGCTTGCCATCTCGCCTTCCCGGATCTGGCTGCCGGGTTGTCTCCCGCTGCTCCCGGCCCGTCGCCGCCTCGGCCGCGCGCCCCGGGGACGGTGCGCCGGGACTGACGCCCGCAGGTCCGGGACCGCCGGCCGTCGGGCCCGCCACCGTGCGCGGCGCAGGGCCTGCCCGACGTGGCCCTCGCCGTGGGTGCCCTGCCTACGCCGCGGTGTCCCGGGACCGCCGGGCGGCCGCGCGCCGCCTCAGCGCACGCCGTTCGTTCTCACTTGTACCACCCCATACGCCGATGCCCTGACCCGTATCGAGCGCCCACTCCAGGCATTCTTCGCGGACCGTGCATCCCTGGCAGACGGCTTTCGCCTCCAGGATCTGCAGGAACGCGGGACCTGTGGTGCCGATGGGGAAGAACAGATCGGGATCGACGGTGCGGCAGGCCGCGGCGGCGCGCCAGTCGTCCATGGGGTCCTCCTGCGATCGCGGTCGTGTAGGTCGCTACGGTCCTTCGCCCTTCGGGTCACCCCTGATCGCACAGGTGAAACAGATATGTCGTACAGCTTCGGACTGCTTGAACGTTGAGCAACCGCGAAAGGCGGCACGCGGCACGTTGGGCGCTGAGACCGTGTCTCCCGGTACGGCGCGGCGGGGGCCCACCGGTGGCAAGATGGAACCGCCCGGTGAGCGACGACGGTGGTTCGGCGAATAGGCAGGTGGGAGATGTCGCAAGAGCCAGGCGAGATCTGGGAGCAGTTCGCCATCGGCCTGGCCGACATGGCGCGGGACCTGCTCGCCCAGGACTCGGTCCAGGGCACGCTGGACCGGATCGTGGAGCACGCGTCAGTCCTGATCAGGGGATGCGACGAAGCCGGCATCCTCACCGTGCGCCACCGCGAAGTCAGCGCCCTGTCCGCGACGAGCGACGTGGTGCGCACCGCGGACAAGATTCAGCAGGACCTGCAGGAGGGCCCCTGCTTCGACGCCGTCACCGACCGCACGCAGGTCTACGCCATCGAGGACATGCGCCGGCCGCACGAGCGCTGGTCCCGCTTCGCGCCCGAGCTGAGGAAGCTGGGCATGGGCAGCATGATGGGGTTTCTGCTGTTCACCGAGGACGACGAGCTCGGTGCGCTGAATCTGTACTCGCACAAGCCGTACACCTTCGACGAGACGGCACAGCGAGCGGGCTGGATCCTCGCCTCGCACGGGGCCGTCGCGTTCTCCGCGGCCCGTACGCACCAGCAGCTCGGTCACGCGCTGGAGACGCGGCACGAGATCGGCGAGGCCATGGGCATCCTGATGGAGCGTCATGGCCTGACCGAGGAAACGGCCTTCAAAGTCCTCAAGAAGGCCTCTCAGGATCACAACGTCAAACTCCGTGAGATCGCCCGCCAGATCTGCAGGACCGGCGACAAGCCCGCCTGAAAGCAGCGGTGCGGGACCGCTCCGCGCGGCGGTGCGCGACGCCGGTGGAGTACGGCGTCAATTGCCGGGAACCCGGAAGGTCGGGAAACGAAAGAGCGCCTTGATTCACGGGCTGCTATCGCCAACTGCACCGACAGCGGGAGAATCTGATGACGAGTTACGGCGGTCCCTCTGCCGCGTCCTCCGGATCGCGCACCAACGGTCTGGCCATCGCGAGCCTGGTCTGCGGCATCATCGGGCTCATCTTCTTCAATGTGATTCTCGGCCCCCTCGCGATCGTGTTCGGCGCGATCGGAATGCGTCAGGCCGCTGCCAAGGGCGGCGGCGGAATGGCGAAGGCCGGTCTCATCCTGGGCGTCGTGGATCTGATTGTTTTCGCGATTCTGGTCGCCGTGGCCGCATCCAACGGCGGCTTCACCTGGTACGTGGGCGGCTGACCGGCCGCACTGCTCGGCATGGCCGTGGTGGGGGCGCGCGGGGGGAGGGAGGGGGGCCC
>NZ_JBHVXW010000007.1:322115-376466 GCF_042881375.1 Streptomyces sp. NPDC058274 | reverse complement strand
TCCGGTGGCCGCGGTCCCGCCGTCAGGGCACGCAATGCCGGTGGTGGGGCCCCCGGTATCGTTCGGGTCCCCCCCACCACGGCGTTCGTGTGCCCACGGTGTGAAGGTGTTCGATGCACTGACATGGGTTCAGACGACACGGGCAGGAGGGGGGCAGCCTGCCCCTGAACGCGGTCGAGAGCCGGGCGACCGTGCCGGAACGAAGATGGTTCACCGGGAGGGCGAGCGACGGCCGAGGGAATGAGAACTGCTGGTGATCCACTGTTGTGGCCCGGGGTCGGGCGGACCTCCACGGGCGCCCGAAGTGCGGCCCGTTGGCGGGCCGGACACGGCGGGTGACCGCCCCGCACCGGCCGACGGCGCGGCGAACGGACTCCGGGGGAGCGCGTGATGACCCGTGGGGGATGACGGGGACATGAACGGTGCCGGAGAGGCCGACACCCGACCGGAAGCAGTTGCTCACCGCGTGGCGGACGCGGTCGAGCGACTCGTGGTGCTCTGGTCCTCGGCGGGCGAGGCGGTCGGCCCCCGTCTGTCGGCGCAGCAACTCAGGGCTCTGAAGGTGGTCAGGCACCGTTCCGAGCTCAATCTCACCGCGCTGGCCGAGATCCTGGGGATCGCGCTGCCCGCGGCCAGCCGGTTGTGCGACCGTCTCGAGGCCGCGGGCCTGCTCGAGCGGGTTCCGCACCCAGGCAACCGGCGCGAACTGCAGCTCCTGCTCACACCTCAGGGCAGGCTGGTGCTCACGGAGATCGCCGAGCGCAGGTCCCTGAGTCTCGCGTCGGTTCTGGCGGCCATGAGCCCCGCTCAACGCGTGTCGCTGGAGAGCGGACTGCTCGGGTTTCACCGAGCTCTCGACGCGGCGAGCGCCGAGCCGGAGAGGAAGGACCACGCCGGGCAGTGAGCCCCGGCGTCGGACGTCCCGCCGCCGACGGCCTCGGGACCGAGGAACGCCAAGCAGGCCGCCCTCAACCACCCAGCTGCGCCCGGCAGTTGAGCTGTCGATGTGACAGAGCGGCCTCAGAGCTGGGCCGTTGATGTGACTGAGCAGCCTGGCAACTGCGCCGTTGATGGGGCGGAGCGGCCCGGCAAGCTCCGCCCCGGCTGGGCCGACGCCCGCCCAACTGCGTCGTTGGTCTGGAAGAGCGGCCCGGCGCTCAGCTGTTGATGTGGCAGAGCAGGAGACACACGTCGTCGTCGCGCTCGGAGTCCCGCAGCATCGGGTCCAGGATCCGGTCGGCGCTGCGCTCCAGATCCCGGTCCAGCTCGGCGGCACCCTGGGCGGACAGCGCCTCGGCCAGGCGTTCGATCCCGGGGTCGATGCCGTGCGCCCGCCGTTCCACCAGTCCGTCCGTGTACAGCGCCAGCGTGGACCCCGGCGGGAGGTGCGCGGTGTGGTCGCGGATGTCCTGTTGCAGCGGAATGCCCAGCATCGCCCCGGGTTTGGCGTCCAGTATGCGCACGTCGCCCTCGGGGGTGCGCAGCACGGGTGGCGGATGCCCGGCGGCGGCCCAGGTGACGGTGGGCTCGTCCGGTCTGAACCGCGCGATGACCGCGGTGGCGTACAGGTCGGGCTGGAGATGGTGGAGGAACGTGTGCAGCCGCGTCAGGAGCTGGCCCGGGGTGCCCCCGTCGACGGCGTAGGCCCGGAGCGCGGTGCGCAGCTGGCTCATCATGACGGCGGCGTGCAGGCCGTGCCCGGTGACGTCGCCGATGACGGCGACCAGACTGCCGTCGGGCTGGCGGAACGCGTCGTACCAGTCGCCGCCGATGTTCAGACCGTGGGTGGCCGGGAGATAGCGCGCCGCCAGGTGCAGGCCCGGTGTCGTGGGCAGGTCCGTGAGCAGGGCGCGCTGCAGGGTCTCGGCGATGTCCCGGCTGTGCTCGAAGCGCTGTGCGTTGTCGATCGCGATACCGGTCCGGCGGGCGAGTTCGACGAGCATGATGGCGTCATCGGCACTCCACCCGTCCGCGGGTGGCGTGAGTGTCACCACTCCCAGAGGCGCGCGCCGCGCGGGCAGGGGGATGCACAGCAGAGGCCGCGCCGGGTGCAGCGCCGAGGGCGGCTGGTCGTCGACGCCGGGGAAGCCCCCCGCGTGATCGGCGGCGTACTGCGGGCGCCCCCTGCGTGCCGCGACGACGGCTGCCGCCGGATGGGGGCCGTGCTTGGGGGCGTCGTCCTCGTCGCCGGAAAACAGCCATACGTCGACGCTCCGGGCGTAGGCGGGGACGAGGAGTTGGGGCAGCCGGCGCAGGATCTCCTCGTGGTTGAGGGAGGCCGTGAGGGCCGCGCTGGCGTCGGCCAGGAAGGTCAGCCTGCGGCGGGCGCTCTCCGCCTCGGTGCGGGCCTTGCGCTCGGCGATGAACAGCTCCTGCTGGGCCCGGCCGGCCGCGTCCAGTTCGGCGTGCAGGGCGAGGACACCCTGGTTCGTCTGGTGGAGTTCCTCCCGGTGGAAGGCGACCAGCTCTTCCTGCTCGGTCAGCTTCTTCAGGACCCGGGCGGTGTCCTCGTCGGCGCTGAGCAGGGCGTCGGCGACGGTCGTCCGGTCCCGGATCACGTGGGCGGCGCCGGCCGCGTTGCCGCGCGCGGGACACTCGACGGCCGCCTGCCAGGCCGGCTGTGCTCCGGTACCGTACGCCGCGTTTCCCTCGCCGGATCGCACGGCGGCCGTGATCCTGCCGTGCCGCTCGTCGCCCGATGGCGCGTCCGCCCGCAGGCTCAACTGCCAGGTGCCGCCCTTGGTGAGGCACTGGCGCAACTGGGCGCTGAGATCGGTGACCAGGCGGGTGCGTTCGAGGGTGGAGACGCCGTGGGCGGCCGCGAAGCGGGCGGTGGCGATGCGGGCACGGGCGGCTTCGGCGACCGTGGTGATCTGCCAGGTATGGGTCATGGTGCGAGATCCGGCGACGGAGTGAGCACGGCCACGGTGGTGTCGTCCCGCACGGGCCGGGCGGCACTGCTGGAGTCCCGCACGATCACGGCTGCGGTGAGGGCGGGGTCCAGGGCGGACAGGGGGACGGAGGGCGGGGGAGTCCAGCGGCTGGGCAGCCCGTCGCTGTGCAGGATGAGCAGGCTGTCGGGCGTCCACGGCTGGCTGCACCGCGGCAGGCGCGCCGGACGGTGGGCGCCGACTATCCCCGGGTGGGACAGCAGCGGCCGCCAGGTGTCGCCCGTTCGCAGCCGGGCCCCGATGTTGCCGATGCCGGCGAAGTCGAGCACCCGGGAGGCGAGATCGAGCTGGGCCACGGCGACGGCGGCTCCGCGGGTGGCGCGGAGCGCGGTGTGCAGCCGGCCGAGCAGTTCCGTCGGGGGCAGATGCGCCGCGTGGTGCAACTGGTCCAGTGCCGCGCCGGACGCCTCGGCCGCCGCCTCGCCGTGGCCGAGTCCGTCGGCCAGCAGCAGGGTGACACGGTCGTCGGTCCGGACGCAGGCCCACGCGTCGCCCGAGTAAGGGGCGGCGGCGAGCGGGATGTTGACGCCTCCCGCCCGCACGGGCCCGTCAGTCCTGGGGCGGTGACGTCGGCGCTGGTCCTCGGGCGCCGGGCGGATCCGTGCCAGGGCGATGGTGCCCCGGCCGGGCGTGGTCTGCAGGTCGAAGTCGTCGGCGATGCGCCGGCAGGTGCCGAGTCCCGCGCCCAGTGACGAGGCGGTCGAGTAGCCGTCGCGCAGCGCGGCCGAGACGTCGGCGATCCCCGGTCCGTGGTCGATCGCCAGTATCTGCAGCGCCGGAGCCGGCCCCGCGCCGGGAAGAGCCAGATCCGCGTCCACGGTGTCGATCAGTATCTGACCGCCTCCGGCGTGCTTGAGCAGATTGGTGGCCAGCTCCGTGGCGACGAGTGCCGCCACGGCCGTACGGTCCTTGTCCAGCCCGGCGTGGCCGGCGGCGGTCTCGGCGGCGACCCGGACGTCCCGTACCCGGGTGGAGTCGTGGACCGGCACGTACCAGACGCGGGTCATCGGATCTCCTCCCGCTGGCGCGGGGGACCGGCTGCCCAGCAGATCACCGTCACGGTGGTGCCCGCGCCGGGACGGCTGTCGAGCGAGAACTCGTGCACGAGCCGCCGGGCGCCGCCCAGACCGAGGCCGAGACCGCCGCCCGAGGTGTAACCGTCGCTGAGCGCCCGCTCGATGTCGGGGATACCGGGCCCCTCGTCGGTGAAGGTCAGCCGCAGACCGCGGGCGAGACCGTTCTGCAGCACCGTCGACTCGACCTGGCCCCCGCCGCCGTGGACCAGCGTGTTGCGGGCGAGTTCGCTCGCGGCGGTGACCAGCTTCGTCTGGTCCACCAGGCCGAAACCGAGCTCGGCGGCCGTCTGGCGCACATGCTGGCGCACCCACGCCAGATCCATGTCCGAGCGAATCGCCAGGCAGGTGGTGACGTAGCCGGAAGTTTCCGTCACGGGCTCTCCAGGCGTACTGGGCTGTGGGGGAGGGCAGCGGGCGCCGACGCCAGCATCCGCAGGGCCTCCTCGGTGTCGAGCGCGGTGCCCAACCCGGGGAGTGTGAGCCCCAGTTCGACCAGCGTGATGGCGACGGCGGGGCGCATGCCGGCCACCACCGTCCGGGCCGCCAGCAGCTTGGCGTTCGCCGCGATCTCCGCGAACACCCGGCCGAGGAAGGAATCGATCATGTCGACCCCGGAGATGTCGATGACGACCCCGGTGACGGAACTGGCCGCGATGGCCTCGCCGATGTCCTGCTGCAACCGCTCGGCGGCCCGGTCGTGCAACTCGCCCTGCAGCGTGATGAGAAGGACGTTCCCGAGCTTGAGCACCGGCACGGAGGAACCGGTGAGGCCGGTGAACTCGCCGTTCACTGCGCGCTCGCTCCCGTGCGGACCTGGTCGACGATCACGCTGCCCTGCTGGTGCAGGGCGTAGGCGAGGGCGTCGGCGAGCGTCGCCCGCGTGAGGACCGACCCCAGGTCGATGCCGAGGTGGACGATGGTCTGCGCGATGGCGGGCCGGATGCCCGAGACGATGCACTCGGCGCCCATGAGCCGAGCGGCCGCCACCGTCTTCATCAGGTGCTGGGCCACGAGGGAGTCGACGGTCGGCACCCCCGTGATGTCCAGGATCGCGAACCGCGCCTGCTGTGTGACGACAGCTTCGAGAAGGCTCTCCATCACCACCTGGCTGCGGGCGCTGTCGAGGGTGCCGATCAGCGGGACGGCGACGACGCCGGTCCACAACTTGATGACGGGCGTGGCGACTTCCAGCAGCTGGAGGCGCTGCCGGTCGATGAGTTCCTGGCCCTCGCTCAGGGTCGTCTCCAGTACGACGAGCCGGAGCGTACCGAGGAGAGCGGTGAGGGTGACGGCCCGCTCCTCGGCCTGCGCGGGGGTCGCGCCGGATTCGGCGGCGAGGAGTTCCGAGACCGGTGGGCGCAGAGCGGCCACCTCGTGGGCGATCTGCACGGACGTGGCTCCGGAGCGCGCGCGGGAGGCCGCCATGCGGCCCAGCTGTTCGCGCACCGCACTGAAGCCGGGGGCGCCGAGGTCCTCCGTCCGATCGGCCGCCGCGACGGCGGCGAGCGCCTCCACCACGGCTCGGCCCGCTTCCACCGCCTCGTCCCGGGAGACCGTGAAGACGGTACGGAACAGGGCCTCGTCGGCCCAGCGCTGGGCGATCTGCTCACGGCGGCGCTGCAGGAAGTCCCCGACGTCCTGGGCCGGGGACCCCCGGTGTGCTGCTGCCTCGTGATCCGCCACGTGTTCGTCTCCTTCGTCCGTCCGCTGTTCCGGCGTTGTGAAAACCGCCGGGAGGGCTCTGTCTCTTGTCGTACGACAACTGTAGTCATGGCCTGCCCGCGTACGACCCCGCGCCCTCCGTGAAGATCGTCCCGCTCGGGACTCCTACCCCGGCGTCTGCCGACCGTGCCAGTCCAGGCACACCACGAGGGCGTCGTCCTCGGGCTTCGGTCCGCCACGGTGGCCGGTCAGTTCCCTGAGCACCGCGCGGGGCACCTCGGCCGCCGGGAGCAGCCGGGTCGACGTGATGGCGTTCGCCAGCGCCTTCTCCCCGTACTTCTCGCCGCCCGGTGCGGCGACCCCGTACACGCCGTCGCTGACGAAGACCAGCCGGTCGCCCGGTGCCACGCGGAACTCCTGCACCACGTAGTCGGTCTCCTCGAACATGCCCAGCGGCAACTGGGCGTCGAAGTCCACCCGTTCGACGCTCCGGCCGCGCAGGCGCAGCATTTGGGGCGAGCCGGCGTCGACGACCCGTATCCGGCCGGTGGACAGCTCGAAGTCCAGCATGAGCACGGACAGATACGAGGCGCCGCGGTACTGCGCGTAGATCGCCTGGTCGGCGAGGGCCGCCTGGTCCTCGATGGGGATGCCCGCGCGGCGCGCGTTGCGCAGCGCGTTGATGCCCAGACTGGTCAGCAGGGAGGCCTCGATGCCCTCACCCATCCCGTTGGTGATGTACACCGTCAGGCGGTCGGCCGCGGCCGACCAGTCGAAGTTGTCGCCGAAGATCGCGTAGGCGGGCTCCAGTTGGGCGCCGAGCTCGTACTCGGGCCGGGCGCACGAGCGGCCGGGCAGCAACTGCCACTGCATCTCGGCGGCCAGCGTCAGGCGGTCCCGGCGACGCGCCTGCAGATACAGGTCGGTGTCGCGTTCGGCCACGAGGACCTCGTGGCCGAGTACCTCCGCGATGTCGGCGAGTTCGGCCAGCGTCTCCTCGTCCAGCCGGTCGGAGGGCAGGGTGACGGACAGGATGCCGAGCCGGTCGCCGCGTACGGTCACGGGCAGATGCGCACGCACGCGGCCGTCCGTGTGCTCCTCGACAAAGGGTTCCTGCGCCCCGAAGGCCCGGCCGGCGGGGCTGCTGTGCACCGGCACCGGCTCCAGGGTGTGCGGAAGCTCGGAGACCGGCTGCAGCACGGTCAGTCCGTAGTCGGCCATGAGGAGTTCGACGGCCTCGGCCGCGTAGTCGCCGCACAGTACGGGGCTGACCGCGTCCAGCAGCTGATGGGGAGCCGCGGTGCGCAGGGCCCGCTCCGCGGCCACGAATCTGTTCACGATGTCGGGTACGCCATTCTTCGACTAGTACGATTCCGGGTCCATGACTTGAGAAGATCGGTCGCTCAGCCGTGGGTTCCGGTATCTATTGTTTTGTGTCGGCCCTGGCTCCGGCGGACTGGCAGTGCTCGAGAAGACTGGGAGAGTGAGACCGTGACTTCCTCCGGCCCGCGCCCGCAGCCCGGTGAGGTGGCTCGGGTGACCTCAGAGGCCTCCGAGCTGCTGGAGATCCTCTGGGGACGCGCCTCGACGGCTCCCGTCTCCACGTCCCAGCTGCGGGTGCTGTTCATCCTGGAGCACAGCGAGGGCATCAATCTGCGCACCCTCGCAGACGCCCTCGGCTCCACTCCTCCCTCGACCAGCAGGCTCTGCGACCGGCTCCAGGCCGTGGGGTTCGTCGAGCGGCGGCCCGGCGCGATCAGCCGTCGTGAGCTGCGCCTGTTCCTGAGCCGCCGGGGCAGGTCGTTCCTGAGTGAGCTGCGCCTGCGCCGCGAGCGCGCCCTGGAGTCGGTCCTCGCGCAGATGCCGGCCGCGCAGCGCACGGCGCTGCTGGGGGGACTGGAGGCTTTCTGCGCCGCCGCTGCGGCGCAGATCCACGAGGCCGACGAGCTGGACATCCGGACGGCCTGACCCGCGGGGATGCCGCCGGCCGGAATCAGCCCGCACGCGTAGGCGTGCCGCGGTCGGCCGGTGTCGGCAGCCGGCTTCAGCCACCGCAGCATTCCTGGTCCCCTCCGTGTCTCCGACAGCTCATCACTTTGTTGCCTCCCGACTACAGTTGTCAAATGACAACTGTTGTTCGCGTCTCTCCGCCATCAGGTTCCCGGCGTTCGCCTCTGCTGTGGAGCCTGTCCCGAAGACCGGGTGTCAAGGGGTGACTTCGCCCACCTGCGCCAAAGCGTCGGCGACACTCGTCGCGCCCGCCACCGTGAGGTTGACGCCGGTGAGGTCCAGAATCCGCTGGACGGTCGGCGTGGGGGAGATGAGGCGGACACTCCCGCCGACCCGGCGGGTCTCCTTGTAGGCCCTGAGGATGACGTTGAGCCCGGACGAGTCCATGAAAGGAACCGCGGACAGATCGAGCAGGAGATGACGGCGACCACGCCCCACCTGATCGGACAGGTGGTCGCGCAGCTCAGGAACCGTGTCCACGTCCAGGTATCCGTCGACCGCGACCAGGGCTATGCCTTCCCGAGGCAGTGTCACGTCGATGGACACGGGGGCTCGTTCGGCCGGCACGGTTACCTCCAATGGACGCCAGGGTCAGGCATTTCCTCTGCTGGAAATGGTCCCGGTGCGTCCGGCGCCGGTCCTTCGACGTCACCGGTCCGTCGAAGATCCGCCGCTGCCGGGCGCAGCGAGCACGTCGACGTCTACCCCTCGAATGGCCATGCACACCTGGAGGTTGTGTGCCGCCTCTGCGGACGGTGCGGTACGGCGTGGCACCCGAGGGCGTGACTACGCCACCCGGATCCCGACGATGCAGGTGTCGTCGTCGGTGTCCGACCGGCTGTACGTGAGGAGCCGGTCCAGCTGGTGGTCCAGCGTGGTGGGGGTCGTACGGACGCTGGTCAGCAGCTGGGTCAGCGACTCCTCCACCGAGCGGTCGCGGCGCTCGACCAGACCGTCCGTGTACATCAACAGGGTGTCCTCGACGGCGAGTTGGATCTCGGCCTCCTCGTACGAAGCCTCCGGTACGGCGCCGAGCAGTATCCCCTTGAGCAGGGACAGCGGACCAGCTTCCGTGCCGCGGACCAGAACGGGCGGCAGATGACCGGCCCTGGCCCACCGCAGGGTGCGGCGCACGGGGTCGTAGAGGCCGCAGACCGCCGTGGCCGTGACGGCGCCCGTCAGATGGTGCGCCACGATGTTCAGCCACGACAGCAACTGGGCGGGGCCTGCGCCGGTCACGGCGAGCCCGCGCAACGCGTTGCGCAGCACCACCATGCTCGTCGCCGCCTCGATCCCGTGACCGGCCACATCGCCGACGCTCAGCAGGACCAGGCCGGAGGGCAGGACGACGGCGTCGTACCAGTCGCCGCCCACCAGCTGCTCGGTCTCCGCCGGGCGGTAGCGGACCGCCACCTGGAGCCCGGGAGCCTTCAGCGGGGCCTGCGCCGGCGGCATGATCGCGTGCTGCAGCTGGAGAGTCAGCCGGTTGCGTTCGTGTGCCTGCTGCTCGGAGTGGGCGAGCTGGTCGCGCGTGGCGGCCAGTGCCACCTCCGTCCAGTGCTGGGCCGAGATGTCCTGACAGGCCCCGCGTACGACGAACAGCCGGTCGTCGGCGTCGAGTACGGGCTCCGCCACCATCCGGATGTGCCGGGTCACCCCGTCCGGGCGCTGGAGACGGAACGCGGCGGTGGCCGGCCTCCTGTGGTGGAGAACGGTCCGCAGAAAGCGGCCGATGGCGACGGCGTCGTCCGGGTGGGCGTGCGCGGCCAGCTCCTCCAGCGGCACGGGGGCACTGGAGGTCGGGCGGCCGTACAGGCTGAACAGCGTGCCGTTCCAGGTGATCTCGCCGGTGAGCAGATTCTCCTCGAAACCGCCGATCCTGCCGAGCCGCTGGGCGTGCTGCAGCAGACTCGCCAGCCGTGCCGTCTCGTCCTCGATGCGCCAGATCAGCAGCACCGAGTCACCGTGCCGGCTGAGGCTGATGTCGGCCACCGTCGCCAGCGGCACCTGGTCGACCAGGGCCGTGAGGTCCATCCGCTCGGCCCGGAACGGCTCACCCGTGGCGTAGACCCGCTCGATGTGCTGGAACAGCTCGCTCTCCCCGGCGGCCATCGGGTAGGCCTCCAGCAGCAGCGCTCCGTTGATGACACCGCTGGGCCGGCCGGCGGGGTCGAGGAACCGCTGGTTCACGTGACGGATACGGAAGTCCGAGAGCCGCCCGTTCTCGTCGAGATGCGGCACGAGGACCACGGAGGGGTCGTGCAGTCCGTCGACCAGATCGACCAGCTCCGCGACACCGGCCGAGACACGGGGGCCGTGGAAGCTCTGGCTGTCGACCAGGAGCGGCTGCGCCTCGAGCGTGTGGGCGCACAGTTCGGCGAGCGCGTCGACCTGGCGGACGACCTGCGGCGGCTGCGGGTGCAGAGGGGACGGCCAGGCGATCTCCAGGACACCGTGGATACGGCCGCCGGCACTGGCCGGAGCGGCGACCCTTCCGCCGTCGGGATAGTGGGTGTGCCCGATGGTCGGAAGACCCTCCTGCGACACGGACGCGGTCCACTGCGTCGTACGACTCGTGAGGGCGCGGCGTGCCACCGTTGCCACGCCCGGCGGCACATAGCGCCAGCGGCCCGCCTCCGCGGCGGAGAACCCCGCGCTGCCCGCCAGGCTCAGGGAACCGTCCGCACCGGCCGCCCAGATCGCCACGGCCACCGCCCCGAGGGGCGCCAGCGCGTGCTGGAGCAGGGAGTCGGCCACCGCCTGAGTGTCGTCGGCGGCGAGCACACCGCTCTCCGCCTCCCGCAGCCGTACGGCCGGGGCGGAGCTGTCCGCGTCGGCCTCCGCCGTGGCGGACAGGAACGTATCGGTCACCTCCGAAAGCCGGTCGCGCGCCGCCTGATTGATGACGTCGACGGCCAGTTCGAGCAGGGGAACCTTCCCCTGTTCGGTCAGTTCGGCCAGCTGCCGGGCCGCCTGCGCGGGCCCGCAGCCGAGCCGCTCGACCAGGATGCCCTTGGCGAGTTCGATCAAGGCGCGTCCGTCGGCTTCGGCCTGGGCGGCCTGCACCTCGCGACGCAGCCGCTCCACCGTGGCCGCCAGCCTGCCCACCGGAGACGGCGACGAGTCACCGGAGAGCCCGCCCGCGGACTCTGCCGCGGCGGAGTCCTTGTTAGCGGGCAGCGCGGAAGAGCCCGCAGCATCCGACCGCACGGGGGAGACGGCGGATTCGGGCGGGAGTTCGCCGGGGCCCGGCTCAACGGGCTGCTCAGGAGTGTTGCTCACTGTGCGGTTGCTCCTCGGCTGGGACGCTCGCTGGCGCGGGGGAGAGTGGGTGCGGTGCGGGACGGCGCCCGCCCGGCCTTTCGAACCGGGCGGACACCTTCCGATGTCACACGCTCAGCCAGCGTCGGACGCAGGCGATGAGGTCGTCGGTGTCGACCGGCTTGGTCACATAGTCGCTCGCCCCCGACAGAAGGCTCTTCTCCCGGTCGCCGGGCATCGCCTTGGCGGTGACCGCGATGATGGGGAGATCGGCGTACTGGGGCATCTTGCGGATCTCGGCCGTGGCGGCGTACCCGTCCATCTCCGGCATCATCACGTCCATCAGGACGAGCGCGATGTCGGGACGGCTGATCAGGGTCTCGATGCCCTTCCGGCCGTTCTCCGCGTGCAGGACCTGGAATCCGTGCAGCTCCAGAATCCCGCTGAGCGCGAACAGGTTGCGGGCGTCGTCGTCGACCACGAGCACCGTGGTGCCGTGGAACATCTCGCCGACGAACTCGGCGTTCTGCTGCTGTGGTTCCTCGGCCCGGACCAGCGGGAGTACGTCCCCCGGCTCGTCGGCGGAGAGATGCAGGGCGATGCGCTCCCGCAACTCGTCGAGGCTGGAGAGGAATTCGAGCGGCCGGTCCCCGCACAGGGACCGCAGCGTCTGCTCCTGGGCCAGGTCCACGCGGTTGCCGTTGTGGACGAGCACGGGAACGTTCCCCAGCGCCGCGTCGCCCTCGACGGCCTGCAGGAAGTGGGCCGCCTCCCCTTCGGGCATACCCAGTTCGAGGACGACGCAGTGGCACGGCTCGGCCGCCAGCGCGCTCGCCGCCTCCTGCGCCCCCATGACCGTGATGACGTCGACGGTCCTGCGTGCGTCGCTGTCGTCACGGCTGAGGGCGAGATCCCCGACCGCGCTCTCGGCGACGAGGGTCAGCAGGCCGCGCGGACGTTCCTCCACGACGAGCAGCCGGCGCCGGTTGCGCCGGGGCGGCCCGGCCGGGCCGGGCACCGGGCGGCGTACCGCCACCGCGTCGGTGGTCTCCGCGACCGGAGCGGCCTCCAATGCGCGGCCGCCGCTGAGCAGCTCCTCGAAGTCGGGGCGGGCCACCGGCAGGAAGAGGGTGAAGGTGCTGCCCTTGCCGGGCGTGCTGTCCACGGCGACGGCGCCGCCGAGCAGGTGGGCGATCTCCCGCGTGATCGACAGCCCGAGACCTGTGCCGCCGTACTTGCGGCTCGTGGTGCCGTCCGCCTGCTGGAAGGCGCCGAAGATGGTCTCCAGCTGCTGCTCCGGGATGCCGATACCGGTGTCCTTCACCCGGAAGGCGACGACGCTCCCGCCGCGCAGCACCCCCTCCGGAACCTCTTGCCCCGCCGCCGGCTCGATGCGCAGTTCGACGCTGCCCTGCTCGGTGAACTTGACCGCGTTGGACAGCAGGTTGCGCAGCACCTGCCGCAGCCGGGAGTCGTCCGTGAGCAGATCGCCGGGCGCGCCGGGCGCGGTGCTGATCGTGAAGTCCAGACTCTTCTGCGAGGTCATGGGCCGGAAGGTCGCCTCGACGTATTCGAGGAGCCGGCGCAGCGACACCCGCTCCGGAGAGACGTCCATCTTGCCGGCCTCGACCTTCGACAGGTCCAGGATGTCGTTGATCAGCTGCAGCAGGTCGGAGCCCGCGGAGTGGATGATGCCCGCGTACTCGACCTGCTTCGGCGTGAGATTGCGCGACGGGTTCTGGGCCAGCAGCTGGGCCAGGATGAGCAGGCTGTTGAGCGGCGTGCGCAGCTCGTGGCTCATGTTCGCCAGGAACTCGGACTTGTACTTCGAGGCCAGCGACAACTGCTGGGCCCGCGCTTCCAGTTCCTGCCGGGCCTGCTCGATCTGCAGGTTCTTGGCCTCGATGTCGCGGTTCTGGGTGGCGAGCAGCGAGGCCTTGTCCTCCAGCTCGGCGTTGGAGCGCTGCAGTTCGTCCTGCTGGACCTGCAACTCCTCGGACCGCGCCTGCAGTTCGGCCGTCAGGCGCTGGGACTCGCCGAGGAGCTCGTCGGTCCGGGCGTTGGCCACGATGGTGCTGACGTTGACACCGATCGTCTCCATCAGCTGCTCGAGGAAGGTCTGGTGGACCGGCGTGAAGCGGGAGACCGAGGCCAGCTCGATGACGCCTAGGACCTGTTCCTCCACCACGATGGGCAGCACCACCAGCGCTGTCGGCACCGCGTGGCCGAGACCGGAGGAGATGGTCACGTACCCCGGCGGCAGCTCGTCCACCGTGATGGCACGGCGGCTCCGGGCCGCCTGGCCGACCAGGGAGTGGCCCATCCGGATCCGGGCGGGCCGGTCCGTGTCGTCCGGGTATCCGTACGACCCGACGAGCCTGAGATCCGTCCCGTGGCCGGTCTCCTCCGCGAGATAGAAGGCGCCGTACTGCGCCGAGACGAGCGGAGTGAGCTCGTCCATGATCAGCTCGGCGACGACATCCAGGTCGCGGTAGCCCTGCATGAGGCCGGAGATGCGGGCCAGGTTGGTCTTGAGCCAGTCCTGCTCCTGGTTGGCCCGGGTGGTCTCGCGCAGGGACTCCACCATGGAGTTGATGTTGTCCTTGAGCTCGGCGACCTCGCCCGACGCCTCCACGTTGATGGAGCGGGTCAGGTCGCCCTCGGCCACGGCACTCGCCACCTCGGCGATCGCGCGTACCTGGCGGGTGAGGTTGCCCGCGAGTTCGTTCACGTTCTCCGTCAGGCGCTTCCAGGTGCCGGAGACGCCTTCCACCTCGGCCTGTCCGCCGAGCCGTCCCTCGCTGCCGACCTCGCGGGCGACACGGGTGACCTCGGCGGCGAACGCGGAGAGCTGGTCGACCATCGTGTTGATGGTGGTCTTGAGTTCCAGGATCTCGCCGCGGGCGTCGACGTCGATCTTCTTGGAGAGGTCACCCTTGGCCACCGCGGTCGTCACCAGGGCGATGTTGCGCACCTGGCCGGTGAGGTTGTTGGCCATCGAGTTGACGTTGTCGGTGAGGTCCTTCCAGGTGCCCGCCACGTTCGGTACGTGGGCCTGGCCGCCGAGGCGTCCCTCGGTACCGACCTCGCGGGCCACGCGGGTGACCTCGTCGGCGAAGGCGGACAGGGTGTCGACCATCGTGTTGATGACGTCCGCGAGAGCCGCGACCTCACCCTTCGCCTCGACGGTGATCTTCTGGGAGAGGTCGCCCTTGGCCACGGCGGTGGCCACCTGCGCGATGGAGCGGACCTGACCGGTCAGGTTCGACGCCATCACGTTGACGTTGTCGGTGAGGTCCTTCCACGTGCCCGAGACCCCTCGTACGGTGGCCTGCCCGCCCAGATTGCCCGCCGTGCCGACCTCGCGGGCGACGCGGGTGACCTCGTCGGCGAAGGCGGAGAGCTGGTCGACCATCGTGTTGATGGTGTCCTTGAGTTCGAGGATCTCGCCGCGGGCGTCGACGGTGATCTTCTGGGAGAGGTCGCCCTTGGCGACTGCGGTGGCCACCTGGGCGATGGAACGGACCTGGGCGGTCAGGTTGCCGGCCATGAAGTTCACCGAGTCGGTGAGGTCGCGCCAGGTGCCCTTGACGCCCTTGACGTCGGCCTGTCCGCCCAGGCGTCCGTCGGTGCCGACCTCGCGGGCGACGCGGGTGACCTCGTCGGCGAAGGCGGAGAGCTGGTCGACCATCGTGTTGATGGTGTTCTTCAGTTCGAGGATCTCGCCGCGGGCGTCGACGGTGATCTTCTGGGAGAGGTCGCCCTTGGCCACGGCCGTGGTGACTTGCGCCACGTTACGGACCTGGGCGGTGAGGTTGCCCGCCATGAGGTTGACGGAGTCGGTGAGGTCCCGCCACACCCCGCCGACGCCGGGCACCTGGGCCTGGCCGCCGAGGCGCCCCTCGCTGCCGACCTCGCGGGCGACGCGGGTGACCTCGTCGGCGAAGGCGGAGAGCTGGTCGACCATCGTGTTGACGGTCTCCTTGAGCTGCAGGATCTCGCCGCGGGCGGGGACGTCGATCTTCTGCGACAGGTCACCCTTGGCCACGGCGGTGGCCACCTGGGCGATGTCCCGGACCTGCGTGGTGAGATTCCCGGCCATGGCGTTGACGGAATCGGTCAGATCGGCCCAGGTCCCGGAGACCCCGGGGACCTCCGCCTGGCCGCCGAGGGTTCCTTCCGTGCCGACCTCGCGCGCCACGCGGGTGACCTCGGACGTGAACACCGACAACTGGTCGACCATGCCGTTGAAGACCGTGGCGATGTCGCCCAGGAGGCCGCCGGCCTCGTCGGGAAGCCTGGTGCCGAAGTCGCCGTCGCGCACGGCGGTCAGCCCGGCCAGCAACTGACGCAGCTCCTGCTCGCCCGGCGTCCGGCTTGAAGGCTCAGTCGTTGTGACGGTCATGCGTACCCTCGTTCCGCTCCCCAGGAGTCCCGGGTCGGGACTCGGAACAACGCCGGACCACGGACCGCCCCCAAGGGCCGTCCGTGAGATTTCCGCAGTTCACCACAGTGCCCACGGAGAAAAATACGCCGAAGGCTAACCCACAAATCATGCGACGAACAAAGCGGTGAAGGGGATCTCAGCGGCCACTAGAAAAAGTTGTCGGAATCAGGCATGACCGCGCCGGAAGGGGATACACAGGACCCTCTCTCTCTGCTTCGGTCCCGGCTGCCCGAGGGGCCTGGGCCGGGTGCGGACGAGCGGACCCCTTTACGAGCGGAAACCGCCGTGCCGCTCCACCGGGCGGATGCCCGTGGAGCGGCACGGCGGTTTCGGGTGCCGTGATAGACGGGCGTCGTCAGGCGACCGACGGGTCCAGCAGGCCCGTACGGAGCCGCTTGAGGATGCGGGTGATCAGCCGCGAGACGTGCATCTGCGAGATGCCGAGCTCCTCGCCGATCTGGGCCTGGGTGCGCTCCTCGACGAAGCGCAGGTGCACGATCAGACGCTCGCGGTCGTCCAGCTCGGCGATCAGCGGCGCCAGGGAATTGAAGTCCTCGACGAGCTCCAGCGAGGCGTCCTCCGTGCCGATGAAGTCGGCCAGGACACCGTCGCCGTCCGCAGCGCCGTTGCTGACGAGGGCGGCGTCGAGGGACGTGGGGGTGTAGGCGTTGGCGGCCTTGCGCGCCTCGATGACGTCTTCCTCGGGCAGCGACATCAGCTCGGACAGCTCGCGGACGGTGGGCATCCGGCCGAGGCGGGTCTGCAGTTCCTCGGTGGCCTTGGCGAGCTCGACTCGGGCTTCCTGCAGCCGGCGGGGGACGTGCACCGCCCAGCTGGTGTCGCGGAAGAAACGCTTGATCTCACCGACGATGTAGGGGACGGCGAAGGAGGTGAACTCGACCTCGCGCGTCAGCTCGAAGCGGTCGATCGCCTTGATCAGGCCGATCGTGCCGACCTGGACGATGTCCTCCATGGAGTCGCCCCGGCTGCGGAAGCGGGAGGCGGCGTAGCGCACGAGCGAGAGGTTCATCTCGATCAGGGTGTTGCGCACGTACTGAAACTCGTGCGTGCCTTCCTCGAGCATGGCGAGCCGGTCGAAGAACTGGCGGGAGAGGTCGCGCGCGTCCTTCGGCTTCACCTTCGAAGGGTCTTCGATGAAGGGAAGTTCGCACTCGCCGATCACCTCGGCCGTCCGCTGTGCCGTGGCCGTTGTCTCCAGCGCCGTCACGGCTGCCATGCCGTCCACCCCATTCGTCGAAGGTATTGATGACACAGGCCGCTTGCCCCGGCTCCCGAAGATCACACCATCCGAACCCAGAAAAAATCCAGGAACGCTCCGACGACGGCGAGCCCCGCCGGAACGCGTGCCCGTCCGCCCCCCGAGCGTTCCCGAGAGCCTGTCCGGACATCCGATCTGCAGGTAGTCGGCGGAACGCCGGGACGCCCGAGTATTCTGAGGGCCGATACGAGGGCGGTGGACATGACGCACGGCGGTGACAGCGCGGCGGCGGGCCCTGATCCGTCACATCTCGGAGGCGCCGTTCTCCGGATGTACGCGCTGGGGGAGCGCCCCGGAATACGGCTGGTCGGGGAGATCAGCCCGCCCACCCGGCCAGTCTGGCGGCACGCGCTCGAACAGCTGGCGAGCCAGTCCGACCAGGTCCGCTTCCTGGAACTGTCCGCGATCACGTTCGTCGATGTCGCAGGTGCCTCCGAACTGGTGCGTACCGCACAGACCCTCGACGACAAGCAGCGGCTGGTCCTGGAGCGGCCGCCGCCCGAACTCGCCCGCATCCTCCAGCTCTTCTGGCCAGAACTTCGGACTATTGAGGTGGCTGCATGACGGACACGGCCATCCCCATAGAGCCATTCGTCCACCCCGCGCTGTTCTACCGCGGTGACCAGGAGTACGTGGACGGGACCGTGCCGTTCCTGCTGGACGGCATGGCCGCCGCGGAACCCGTCGCGGTGGCCGCGCCCCCCGACCGGCTGGCGGTGATCCGGGCGGGGCTCGGTGCGGCCGCGTCCGAGGTGCACTTCGTCGACATGACCAAGGCGGGCCGGAACCCCGGCCGCATCATCCCGTCGGTCCTGCGGAAGTTCGCCGATGCCCGCACGGGCGGTCGCGTGCGCATCATCGGGGAGCCGATCTGGGCCGGGCGCTCCGCGGTGGAGTATCCGGCCTGTGTGCAGCACGAGGCACTGATCAACATGGCGTTCCAAGGGCGCGACGTGACGATCCTGTGTCCCTACGACGTGAAGGCGCTGTCCCCGGACGTGATCGCCGACGCGCAGGCCACGCATCCCGTCGTCATCGACAAGGGACGCGAGGAGGCCAGCAGGGCCTACGCCGTCGAGGACGTACTCGCGCGTTACAACGAAGTGCTGCGTCATCCGCCGGAAGCGGCGGCGGTCCATTTCGACGCCGACGCCCTGCCGACCACGCGCGACTTCGCGCTCCAGGAGGCGGCGGTTCGCGGGATGAGCCGCGTGCGCGTGCAGGACCTCGCCCTCATCGTCGCGGAACTGACGACCAACAGCGTGGTGCACGGCGGCGGTTCGGGGACGCTGCGGATCTGGGCCGAGAACGGCCAGATCGTGTGCGAGGTGCAGGACGACGGGCGGTTCACCGATCCGCTGGCCGGCCGGCACCCGATCCGTCCCGAACAGCTGGGTGGCCGCGGCCTGTTCCTCGTGCACTTCCTCTCCGACCTCGTCCGCGTGCACTCCGGCGAGCTCGGTACGACGGTCCGCAGTTACCTCGCCCTCAGCTGAGCCCGCAGCCCTCGGCGCGCACTTCGGGGCGCGCCGGCGGGCAGAGGTCCACGGCCGCCGGGCACATCGCAAGGCCCGGACCCATGGCCGGGTCCGGGCCTTCGCTGAAGGGCTTTCCGCCGCGCGGAGTGCTGTCCGCTAGCGTGTGCCGCCCTGCTGGGCGTCCTGTGCCGCTTGGCGCTCGGTGTGTGAACCGGCCGTGGACAGGGTTCCGCCGGAGCTCTCGAGGTGTGCGCGGACGAACCACTGGAACTGCTCGAGAGAGCGCAGCTGCTCGATGAGGAGATCCTCCGTCACCGGGTCCGTCTTGCCGACCTCGGTCAGCGCCGCGCGGTGGGCCTCGATGATTCCCGTGTAGACAAGGTCGAGAGCGCCGAGGTGGGCGATGGCATCGGCCCGCCCGACGTCGTAGTCGTCCCAGGTCCGTTCGGCGACCAGAACGCCGGGGGTGCCTTCCGGCACACCGCCGAGGGCGGAGATGCGTTCCGCGGCGTCATCGGCCATTTCGCGTACGCGATCCACCTGGGGGTCGAGCATTTCGTGCACGGCGATGAAATGGGGCCCGACGACATTCCAATGCACGTGCTTCAAAGTGAGTGAAAGGTCGTTGAGCGCATGCAGTCGCATACGCAGCAGTTCGATGACCCGTCCGCCGTCCTGCGTGCTGAGGCCGGGGACCGTGTACTTCGGGGTTGCGTCTGTGGACATGGTGTTTCTCCTTCCCGAGTGGCTTCAACAGAGGGGGCTGCCGCCCCGGTGGATGCGGCGGCTACCAGCGGTACCAGCGGCCGCGGCGCCCACCGGACGCTCCCGGACGGATGACGAAGCCGAGCAGCCAGACGACGAGCACGATGACCGCCAGCCACCACAGTGCCTTGAGGGCGAATCCGGCACCGAAAAGAAGCAGGGCGAGCAGAAGAACCAGCAGAATGGGAACCATTAGTATCAACCTCCAGAACCACTGGTGCCCCGGTTCTTTCGGGCTACACGCACGCCCCTCGAAGCGGAAACGGAATGCGGCCGATGAGCGCGCCGCGGCCGTCACCAAGCCGGGGGAGTTCCCGGAAAGGCCTTTGCGAAACTGAGGAATTGGTCTCCGCGCACTGCGGTACGGGCACGACGGTCCGGGGGCCACGCCGCGCACGCGGACGTACTCCGTCACGACGGCCGTGGGGGCCATGCCCCTTCACGACGGCTGTGGGGGCCATGCCCCTTCACGACGGCCGCGGGGCCCCACGCCTCACAGGCGGACGTACTCCTTGCGGACCACGGCCGCCAGTTGTGTCATCGCTTCCTCGGCGAGCATGCGGTCGGCCCGGTCGAGGACGGCGAGCACATCGGCGGCGGCTTTCCTGACCGACTCGGACACCTCGTCGAGCGCGGCCATCCGGTACGCGAGGGTACGGCGCGCGGCGCGTTCCTCCGGTGTCACGCCACTCGGACCGGAACGCGGGAAGACGGCGGCCTCGTAGGCGGCGACCTGTACCAGGACGCCGTGGGCGAGGCCCTCGGCGTAACCGCGGGCCCCGGCCTGCCGTTGCGCCGCCGCGAAACCGGCCAGGGCGCGCCGTCGTACGAGAAGGGCGCCGACCGCGCCGGCCCCCGCCGCGCAGGCAGCCGCGGCGAGAGCGGCACCCGCACCGCTGAGGAGCGCGCCGATGAGGCCGGCGGTGGCCGCCAGGAGGCAGGTGAGCCCGCTGGTGAGAAGGACGAGTGCGCGCGCGGGAGTCAGCGATGCCATGGCGGCAGTGTGCCAGCCTCCGGTGGAGTCCCGGCCGAGGGGTCCTGTACGGCACCGGGCGTCCCCGCGCCGAGGCGCCCCGCCTGCCGGCGGTCGCTGCAGGACGGGGCCGGATCCTGTGTGACGCCGTCAGTCGTCGTAATGGATCCAGCTGCGTCCGGTCGTGTCGTACGTGTACTGGGGCCGGCCTGTCGTGCCGCTGGTGCGGAAGGGCCGGCCGTGGTCGTCGATGCGGGTGGTGCCGGTGCGTCCCTGGGCCGACCAGTCGAGTTCCAGATACCAGCGGCAGTCGCAGTTCTCGGTCCGGGCGGTGACCAGCAGCACCTCCGGGTCCTCGACGGACACCCGGTAGGGCAGGCGCATCGCCGGGATCGTCGTACCGCTGTCGTTGCCCGCGACGGACCGGGCGACAGGGCGGTCCTTGTCCAGGTCGACGTCGAAGGAGCGCGGGGTGAGAGCTCCTCCGCATCCGTTGTCCATCCGGAACGCGTTGTACGGCAACGGCGTTGCGCGGCCGACGACGCGCACCCGCAGTGCCTCCAGGACCACGGCCGCGGAGGTCCGGCCCTGGACCGAGATCTCCACGAGGGTCTGCCGCCCGTGCACGGCACCCTGGGACTGGGCCCAGGTGCCCGCGTCCTGCGCGGCCGGCGGCGGCGGAACCTGCTGTGCCGGCTTGTCGACGAGGTAGGTGTGGTCACAACCGGACTGCCACACCTGCGAGTTGGCGGTCCAGGTCAGCGGTACGGCGGCGGGCCGGCCCTTCTTCTCCTTCGGGTCACCGGAGGAGCCGGTGCGGGGGGAGGGGGACGCGGACGCCTTCACGGATGCCGAGGGGCGCACGTTCTTGGCGGACTTGCCGGTGCTCGGTGTGGGGCGCGGCCGGGCGGCGGGAGGCGCCGACGACGTGGGCCCGGTGCCTTCGGCGGCGTCGGCGCCCGGGTCACCGGACGGCAGGGCGAGCAGGCCGGCCACGGTGGCGAGGAGCGTGGCCGCCAGGGCGGCGGTGACGAGGGCGCGCCGACGGGTTCCGAGCGGGCCGGGCGTGCGCCGTGCGTCGGCCGGGCGGCCGCCTTCGCCGAGTGCCGCGTCGCTCACGGCTCTCTCGCCGGAGGACGGCGCTGCTCGGTCTGTCGCGGGGGTCAGGTCGACTGAGAGGTCCACCGCGTCTGTGGTGTCTGAGGGCTCTGACGGGCCTGACGGCTCTGACGGCTCTGACGCGTCCGCGGTGTCCGAGGAGTTCGAGGCGTCCGGCGTGAGTGCGCCGTCAGTGGGATCCGTCGGCCCGGCGGACGGGGACCCGTCGGCGGGCTCGACGGCAGCGGTCGTGTCAGCGAGCGGAGGCCGCGACCGCCGGCGCGCCGCCACGGCCGGGATCCACAGCCGGTGCAGTTCCATGCGCTCGTCCGGCGACGCCCCGCACAGCGCGGCGAATCGCTCCACCGAGGCGAACTCGAGAGGAACCGTGTCGCCGGAGCAGTAGCGGTGCAGCGTCGAGGTGTTCATGTTCAGCCGGCGGGCCAGGGAACCGTAGCTGCGGTCGGTGCGGGCCTTGAGACGGCGCAGCAGTGCCGCGAACTGCTCGACGTCGTCGTGAGTCGACACGCTTCCCCCGTGACCTTCCGTGCCCGTCCCCGTTGGCGGGCCCCTGAGTTGTCCTGGGACGGCATCCCAGGCACTCACATAGGTGCACGTCAGATGGCCTGGGATGGTTCCACCGTGGCGGGCCGGGCGTGAGCTCTTGTGCCGGACCGTTGCGGCCGCTGATGCTCTTGGTGTCGCACCGACCGCCGCCGCAATGACCTCCCGGACGGCTGACCACCACGTGTCCGGCGGTGCGGGCACCCGATGACTCACGTACACAGAAACAGGGGACACCCATGACCATGCGCACCCGACTCACCGCGTTCGGCGCCCTCGCCGCCGCCGGCCTCGTCATCGGCACGGTGACCGGCGCTCCGGCCGGCGCCGCGGTGCGGGCGAGCGCCTCGCCCGCGTTCCTGTCGGCCGCCCAACTGCCGCCGCACCCCACCTCGTCGTGGACGGCGGGCAAGGTCACCGGTGGCGTGCCGGAGCAGCTGCTGCTGTGCTTCCCCGAGACGTTCGCGGGATACGACTCGCGCTACCGCGAGTTCCGTACGGACCTCGACACGAACGCGCGTCAGCTCACCGTGGTCGTCAAGGACGAGGCCAAGGCGAAGAGCCTTGCGGCACGGCTGAACAAGGAACTCAAGAAGTGCGCCACGACGGTTGAGCAGTCCAACCCGGGAACGGACGCGGAGGTCCGCGACTACGGCACTCTGCCGGTCGAGGAGGGGGCGCACGTGTACGGCCTGCACACGACCACTTCCTTCGGCGCCGACGACGTCCGCCTGCTGTCGGTCGGCCGCGACGGCCATGCCGTGACGGTGGTCGAATGGGCGGCGCTGGGCGACTTCACCGCGGCGCCGGTGAGCGCGTTCAAGAAGACGACGACCACCGCGGTCAACAAGCTGTACTGACGCGGCCCCAAGGACAGGTCGTGGTCCGCTGATTCGGGGGACGGACCACGGCCGGCTCGTAAAGAAGACGGCTCACCCCGCCGCGGCCGATCCGCCGCGGCGGGGTGAGCCGTACGCGTCGTGCGGCCGCCTACTGGAAGGAGCACCCGGGATTGGCGGCGTCCTCGGACAGCGGGGCTCCATGGGGGAGGACGTAGAGCACCTCCAGGACGACTGGGGTGGTGCCGAGGTTGCGGCCGATGTGCACGTGACCGGCCCCGCTGGGCTCGGTGATCGTGGTCCCCTGCCGGTAGACGCCGTCGGAGGCGCAGGTGGCGTCGAAGTGGCTCAGGGTGCCCTCCTTGACCAGGCCGTACAGCGGTCCGTCGTGATAGTGCCAGCCGGTGCTCTGGCCGGGCGGCAGGGTGACCTCACGCAGGATGTAGTCGCTGCCGTCCACGGTGGTCCGGGCGATGATCCTGCCGGTGACGCCTGGGCCCGGCGGGGTCGCATGGGCGGTGCCGCCGAAGCAGACCGAGGCCAGGACGGTGACCGCGGCGAGTCCCGTACGGGGCAAGGTGCGCATGAAGGGAGTCCTTTGGGAGGCGAGGGGCGCGAGTTCCTCTCCTATATTCCGCGGCAGGCACGCCCGCGAACCCCTGGAGCCGCACACATCGCAGGGGTACGCGGTTGCGCTGTCGCCGCTGGTGCCCCCACCGCGCCGGAGAGGGACAATCAGGGCATGACTCCTCGCCTGGGTGACGTGAGCGGTCCCCCTCGGCTGGCCCGTCCGCAGGAGGGCATCAGCCAGGAGGAACTGGCCCTCGCGGCCCGCAACCACGGTCTGCCACTGGAAGCGCTGCGCTACGACGTGACCCCACCGGGGCTGCACTATGTGCTGACCCACTACGACATCCCCGCAGTGGACGCCGGCCGGTGGCGGCTGACGGTCGGTGGCCGGGTGCGGCAGCCGCTGCGGCTCGGGCTCGCCGAGCTGCGGTCGTACCCCGCGGTCACCGAGCGGGTGACGATGGAGTGCGCGGGGAACGGCCGGGCCCTGCTGGAGCCCCGGCCGGTGAGCCAGCCGTGGCTCGTCGAGGCGGTCGGCACCGCGGAATGGACGGGAGTGCCGCTTCGGCTGCTGCTCGACGAGGCGGGCGCCGAGCCGGGGTCCGGGGACGTGGTCTTCACCGGCGCCGATCACGGAGTCGAGCGCGGGGTGGAGCAGGACTACCAGCGCGGTTTGGCCCTGGAGACCGCACGCGGCACCGACCCCGAGGTCCTCGTGGCGTACGAGATGAACGGCGCCGCGCTGCCGCCACAGCACGGGCATCCGCTGCGGCTGGTGGTACCGGGCTGGTACGGCATGGCGCACGTGAAATGGCTGCACCACATCACCGTCACCGACACCCCGTTCACCGGATTCCAGCAGTCGGTGGCCTACCGGCTCCGGCAGGAGGCGGACGACGAGGGCGATCCGGTCACCCGCATCGCCCCGCGTGCCCTGCTGGTCCCGCCCGGCTTCCCGGACTTCATGTCCAGGGCGCGGGTGGTCCGGCCGGGCCGCGTGGCGCTGGAGGGGCGTGCCTGGTCCGGCAGGGCGCCGGTGACCTCGGTCGAGGTCAGCACGGACGAGGGGCGTTCCTGGTCCGAGGCCGAGCTGGAGCCGGCCGGCGGAAACCGCTGGGCCTGGCGCCGATGGCGCTTCGACTGGATCGCCGTACCGGGCAGCCATGTGCTCAGCGCCCGGGCCACCGACGCCGGGGGCAACATCCAGCCCCTGAGCCAGCCGTGGAACCGAGGAGGGTTCGCGAACAACCTCGTCCAGCGGGTACCGGTGCTCTGCCTGGACGCCGACGAACCCGACGACGCCGCCTGAGGCCGCGGCTGTGGGCGCCCTGAGGACGCTGACCCCTTCGAGGCGCACACGACTGCGGCCTGCTTGACGTTGCCTCAACGTGCATGGACCGCCTGCCCAGTTGACGTCAGGGCCGGACCCGGAGCCGCGGGCCGGGTGCCGTGGTCCTGCAAGGGGCCCACGCGCAGGCCGCGTTGCCGGCAGGTGTCCAGGATGCGGGGGAGCGCGCCGAGCGTGCTGAGCCAGGACCCGGGAGCGGACGTGCAGTCGGAGTCGTGGAGCAGGATCGTGCCACCCCCGCGGAGATCGGTGGTGACGGTGTGGTGGACGGTGTCGGCAGTGGCTCCGGCCCGCCAGTCCTCACCCCAGCAGGTCCACAGCGTCGGGGTGAGGCCGAGTCGTCGCGCGGCGACATGGGCGGACAGGGTCATGACGCCGTACGGCGGACGGAAGAGCCGGGGTGCCCGGCCGGTGAGCGTGGCCACGGTGTCACGGGCACGGGCGAGGTCGTCGTAGGTGGAGCGGGGGCCGCGCAGCAGGAGCATGCGATGCCCCCAGCCGTGCAGAGCGATCTCGTGCCCGGCGGCCGCCATCTCCTGGACGAGGCCGGGCGAGCGGGAGGCGGCCGAGCCGAGGAGGAAGAAGGTGGCGTGAACCTTCCGGGCGGCCAGCAGTCGCAGGAAGAACGGGGAGGACACCGGATCGGGGCCGTCGTCGAAGGTCAAGGCCACGTGGTCGGGCCTGCCCTGTGCCGCGAGGCCGGGCATCAGACGGTTGCGCAGAGGGCCGAAGGTGGAGATGACCGGAGCCGCGTGGGCCGCGAGGGCGGGAACAAGAGCGCAGGCGGCTGCGCGCGCGAGACGGGTGGAGTTCACGTGCGCGGCCCTTCGTCGGCCTCGTCCCAGTCGAGGTGGTGCAGGCCGTGGTGGACGGCCTGGAGGACGGCGGGCCCTTGATGGGTCACGGCGATCCCGGTTCCGATCGCCCCGGCCCACAGCGTGGTCGCCGCGAGGACGGCTACGGCCATCCTGCGCTGCCGGCCCGGACTGGGCGGCAGGACGGTACGCCGGTACGCGGCCCGGAGGCGGTGGGACCTGCCTGCTGCGGCGAACCCCCTGCCGCGCGGCCGGCGTATTCGAGCGGCCGCCGATCGCCCGGCCGAGACCCGCGGTTCAGGGGTGTCGGCGCCGGCCTTGAACGCAGCCGCTGCCGTGCGGACCGCGGCCGGGACGGCGAGGCCCGCGGTCGTCCGGGCGGCAGCGGGGGAGGGGCGGGACGCGACGGTGGGCCGACTGGCGGCGCGGGGTGAGATGGCGCGCGGTCCGGCGATGCGGGCCGCGGGGTTGTCGTGTCCGGCGATGCGGGCCGTGGTGTGGTCGTGTCCGGCGATGCGCAGCGGGGCTTCCGCGGCTTCGCAGGCCCGCAGCACCTCGGCCACCGGCCCGCTGCCCGGCTCGTCGGCGAACAGTGCCAGTCCCGCCGCGCGCTGTCTCCGGCCGGCCGTGCCTTCGAGGAGAGCGGCCAGGGCGGGTGCCAAGTCACCGGACCGGCGAATCCACACGGCGACCCCCGCCTCGTGCAGAGCGGCCGCGTTGGTCTGGCCGTGCCCTGGTATGCAGCCGTAGCTGATCACCGGGAGTCCACAGGCGAAGGCCTCGAGCGAGGTGAGCCCGCCGGAGTTCTGCACCAGGATGTCGGCGGCGTGCATCAGGCCGGGCATGTCATCGACCCAGCCGTAGGCGTGCTCGATGCCGGCCGATCTCAGCCGTGCGGCCAGGCGTTCGTTGCGACCGCACACCACGACCGGTACGGCGGCCCCACCGGCAAGGATCTCCGTGGCGGCTTCCTGCACGGGGCCGACGCCCCAGGAGCCGGCGACGAGCAGTGCGAGCGGGACGTCGCGCGGCAGTCCGAACCGATCCCGGGCGGCCTGTCGCTGCCGGGCGTCGGCAGGGGTGAAGCGAGGGCTGACGAGCGGTCCGGAGACGGTGACCCGCGCGGCCCCCAGTGCGTTCGCCTGGTCTGCGGGGACGGCGTGGGCCGCGAGATGGGCATCGACTCCGGCGGCCACCCACAGCGGGTGTACGGAGAAGTCGGTGAGATAGGTCAGGGCGGGTACGGAGAGACGGCCGCGGCGGCGCAGCGCGCCGAGTACCTGGCCGGCGCCCGGGTAGGTCGCGACGACCGCACGGGTGTCCGCAGGCAGCACGGCCAGCGTCCGCCGCTCGGCGAGACGCAGCAGGGCACGCGCGATCGGACCGGTGCCCGCGGCGCGGTCGGTGACGCTGTAGATCCGTTGGTACACCCAGGGGGCGTGGGTCAGCAGCTGGTGGTAACCGCTGTTGATGAAGCGGCCGACCGCGAAGGGCAGGAGGTCGAGGAAGTCGTGCCGGTCCACTGGGTGCCCCGCGGCGGACAGTCGGCCGGCGAGTTCGGCGGCGGCGCCGTCATGGCCCGCGCCGACACTCGCGGAGATGATCACGATCCGGCCCGGCCGGCCGGCGGCCGTGTGCGGGAGCGAAACGGATGCGGCCCCGGACGCTCGCGCGTCCTCGGCCTTCCGACTGCCGACAGGCACCATGAAGCGACCTCCGAACGTCAGGGTTTGCACAGGCACAGGTCGGCCGGGCGCGAGAAAACTACAACATGTAGTAGTTGCGGCGTCTGAGAATCAGCGGCTGTTTCGGCAAGAGTTCGACAAGAAGTAGTAGATTGAACGGCTGCCCGGGCGCGAGCACGCCGCCGCACACGTGGGCGTTACGGACGCTACCGATCCGGGCCCAGTTCATGGGTCCTGACCTCGGAAGCCGCGGAAATACCACGTCACTGGATCGATGCGCGTACGAGGAAGGCGGGAACGGTATGACTGACGAGGGCCGCGGCGGCCGCCGGCGGGCACGCGGCGAGCTGGAGAGCAGCGTCCTCGCCGCGCTCTGGTCGGTGGACGAGCCGCTCACCCCCGCCCAGGTCAAGGCCCGGCTGCCGGGGGAGCTGGCCTATACGACGGTGCTGACGATCCTGTCGCGCCTGCTCGACAAGGGGCTGCTGTCCCGCCACAGGGCCGGCCGGGGCTACGCCTACGAGGCCCTCCGCAGCGAAGCCGCGCACACCGCCGAGCAGATGCGATCGCTGCTGGAGCGCAGGTCGGACCGCGGCGCGGTGCTGGCCCGGTTCGTCTCCGAACTCTCCGAGGACGACGAGCGCTTGCTGAAGCGACTGTTGGACGAGCGCGAGGATTGACGGGTCTTCCGGAAGGCAGAGGGGCAGACGGGAATGTGACGGCAGGGCCTGGGGAGAGTGCTGTGCACGGGAACGGCTGTCGCTCCTGGGAAAGGCCGGTCCCCGGGGAGCTGTCCGCTCGCCCGACCTCGGCAGTCCCTGCGTCATGGCCCTATGAACCTGGAGGTCCTGTCGCTACCCTCCGCGCATGATTTCCACGGTTGTGTGGGGTACCGGCAACGTCGGCCGCGCGGCCATCCGCGCCGTCGAGGCCCACCCGGCACTGAAACTCGCGGCAGTGCTCGTCCACAACTCCGACAAGGTAGGCCGGGATGCCGGCGAACTCGGCGGACTCGACCATCACTTGGGCGTCACGGCCACCGACGACATCGACGCCGTACTGGCCGCCGGCCCCGGCGCCGTGGTCTACGCGGCGTCCGGCGACATCCGGCCCGACGACGCCCTCGCCGACATCTGCGGGGCGATCCGGTCCGGTGCCGTCGTCGTCACGCCCGCGCTGTACCCGCTCTACGATCAGCGCAACGCCCCGCCCGAGTTCCGGGATCCGGTGCTGGCGGCCATCGCGGACGGCGGCGGTTCGCTGTTCGTCTCCGGTGTCGACCCGGGCTGGGGCAACGACGTACTGCCCCTGCTGATCAGTGGACTTGGCACCACGGTGGACGCCATCCGCTGTCAGGAGATCTTCGACTACTCGACGTACGAGCAGGAAGAATCCGTTCGCTGTCTGGTCGGTATGGGACAGCCGATGGACTTCGAGCCGCTGATGCTCGCGCCGTCGATCCCGACCATGGTGTGGGGCGGGCAGATACGGCTGATGGCCAGGGCCCTCGGCGTCGAACTGGACGACATCCGCGAGACCATGGACCGCCGTGCGCTGGAGTCCACGGTGAGTACGCGGACGATGGGCGAATTCGCGGCCGGTACCCAGGGCGCGGTGCGGTTCGAGGTGCAGGGGATCGTCGAGGGTGAGCCCCGCATCGTCATCGAGCATGTCACCCGCATCCACGCGTCCTGCGCCCCGGACTGGCCGACGCCGCCCGACGGTGACGGAGCGCATCGCGTGATCATCGAGGGGCGTCCCAGGATCGAGGTCACCATCGAGTCCACCGACGAGGGCGAGAACCGGTCCGCGGGCGGGAACGCCACCGCCGTCGGCCGGCTGGTGGGCGCCGTCGACTGGCTCGTGGACGCCGAACCCGGACTCTACGACGCGCTCGACGTCCCGCTGCGTCCCGCAGTCGGCAGACTCGGAAGGAAATGACCATGCAGATCGACATCCCCGAAGGCCAGGAACCGATCGGATACGTGTGGGGCGAGATGGTCCCCGGCATCGGCATGGCCGCCGCCAACTTCTCGCTGTCGGTGTACGAGCACACGACGCTGGGGCTGCGCGAGTTCGAGGCCGCGCGACTGCGCATCGCGCAGATCAACGGCTGCCTCTTCTGCCTGGACTGGCGGACCGAACGGGACGGCGAGAAGGTCGAGGACGAGTTCCCGGACGCGGTGTCCCAGTGGCGCGGCACCGACGCCTTCGACGACCGCACCCGGCTGGCCGCCGAGTACGCCGAGCGGTACGCCCTCGACCACCACGGGCTCGACGACGAGTTCTGGACGCGGATGACCGCGCACTACAGCCAGCGCGAGATCGTGGAACTGAGCATGAGCATCGGCTCATGGCTGGCGTTCGGCCGGCTCAACCACGTCCTCGGCCTCGACGCGGTGTGCGTACTGCCCACGCACTGAGGTGACGTGAGAGCGGCCGGGACGGGCAACGGGCCGCACAGGGAGTCCCTGCGCGGCCCGCCGGAACACACCGCATGATCCGCCGGACAGGTCCTAGAGGTCCGTGGCGATGATCTTCTCGATGTTGCGTTCGGCCAGTGCCGTGATGGTGACGAACGGGTTGACGCTGGTGTTGCCGGGGATCAGCGAGCCGTCGATGACGTACAGGCCCGAATAGCCGTGCAGCCGGCCGTAGTTGTCGGTGGCCTTGTTGAGCACAGCGCCGCCCAGCGGATGGTACGTGAGGTGGTCGCCCCAGATTTTGTAGACGCCGAAGAGGTCGGTGCGGTAGATCGTTCCTTCCTTGGCGTTGATCTTGTCGAAGATCGTCTTGGCCATGTCGATGGACGGTTGCTTCCAGGCGGTCTGCCAGTTCAGATCGACCCTTCCCGCCGCCGCGTTCCAGGAGAACTGGGCGCGGTTGGGGTTCTTGGTGATCGACAGATAGAACGAGGCGTAGGTCTCGATCCCGGTGGGCAGCGGCGCGACCTCGGCGAACGCGCCGCCCGCGGCCCAGTTGTCGATGCCGCCGCAGGGAATGCTCGCCTGGAGTGCGCCGGTCGGGTCCCACAGATGGTTCGCACGGCCGCACATGACGTTCCCGTTGTCGCCCCAGCCCTTGCCGATCTCGCTGTTCAGGCCGGGCAGCGCTCCGGTGGCCTTGAGCTTGACCAGCAGTTTGCTGGTGCCGACGCTGCCGGCCGCGAAGAACACCCGGTCCGCGGTCACGGTCTTGGTGGTCGTCGTGTCACCGGTGGTGTTGAGCTGGTCGATGAGGACCGTGTAGCCGCCGCCGGACGCGGGGGAGACCGAAGTGACCCTGTGCAGCGCCGAGATGGTGACCTTTCCGGTGGCCGTGGCGCGGGCGATGTAGGTCTTCTGGAGCGACTTCTTCCCGTAGTTGTTGCCGTAGAGGATCTCTCCGGCCAATGCGGACTTGGGGACGGTTCCGGCGGCCTCCTGCTCCATGTAGCCCCAGTCGTATACGTCGGGCACGAAGACGAAGGGGAAGTTGGAACGCTGGGCGTGCTTGCGCCCCACCCGCGCGTACTGGTAGCACTCCGCGGTCTCGAACCACGCCGGGTTCACGGTGCCGACCCCGAGTCCCGCGTTGGCGCGCGGGTAGTAAGTGCCGTACATCTCGTCGGCGTTCACCGACGGGAGGATGGCGCCGAAGTTCTCGCGCTTGGGCGTGACGGCCATGCCGCCGTTGACCAGTGAGCCGCCGCCGACGCCGCGGCCCTGGTAGACGATGATGCCGCCCATCTCCTCGGCGTCCAGGATCCCGGTGTAGCGGGGGACGTCCTTGTCGATCGGGAAACCGAGGAAGTTGCTGAGGGGCTGCTTGGTCCTGGTGCGCAGCCAGTAGGACCGGTAGTCGGGGCTGGTGGTGTTGGCGAAGATCTTGCCGTCCGAGCCGGGGGTGTCCCAGGCCATGCCCATTTCGATCATGTGGACGTTGATGCCCGCCTCGGCGAGGCGCAGGGCGGCCACGGAGCCGCCGTATCCGGTGCCGATCACCAGGACGGGGACGTGCGCCCCGGAGGGGATCGGGCCGGCCGCGACGACGGCCGGCTGCTGAGCTGCCATGGCGTGACCCGCAAGGGTCACGACTCCAAGAATAGAACCTGTTCCTGCAATGAATCTGCGACGCGAGACACCCTTCGGGTCGTCATTGTGCATGGTAGTGTGGCCCATGTGACATTCCTCACTCTCGATGAGTGAGAACACGTTCTACTGTTACTTGCGTGTTAAGTCACTACATACCTCTAGGTAACTTCTGGTCGTTCTCGGGCGGGCCGCCGCGCCGGGACCAAGACACGAGCCCCCGCGTCGCTCGTCGCCCGGCCGACGCGTGAGCGCAGTCCGCCTCCGCACCGCGTGAAGCGTCCCCGTCCCGGTGCTCCGCCTGGAGTACCTCGGCGCGACAGCCCGATGGGTCCGCACGAGGGTGGGAGGATGACTGAGGAGAGCACCGTGCTGACCGGACAGGCCCCGCCGCCGGTACGCGACTGGCCCGCGAGCGATCTGGACGGCACGCAATTCGACCCGGTGCTCGCGGAGTTGATGCGGGAGGGCCCCCTCACCCGGATCCGTCTCCCGCACGGCGAGGGCTGGGCCTGGCTGGCGACCAGGTACGAGGACGTCAAGATGATCACCAATGATCCTCGCTTCAGCCGCAAGGAAAGCGTCGACCGCCAGGTCACCCGGCTCGCTCCGCACTTCAAGCCGAAGCCCGGTTCGCTGGCGTTCGCCGACCAGCCCGACCACAACCGGCTGCGCCGAGCCGTCGCGAACGCGTTCACGGTGGGCGCGATGAAGCGACTGCGTCCACGGGCCCAGGAGATGCTCGACGCCCTCGTGGGCCCGGTAGTGCGGGACGGTCCGCCGGCCGACCTCATCGAGCGCGTCCTGGAGCCCTTCCCGATCTCCGTGGTCTGCGAGGTCATGGGCGTGCCCGCCGCCGAGCGGGAGCAGATGCACGCCTGGACCCGGCAGATCATCTCCACGGCGGGCGGGGCCGAGGCCGGTGAGCGGGCCAAGAACGGGATGTACGGATGGATCGCGCAGGCCGTCCGCGACCGCCACGGAAGCGACGGCGAGGATGTCCTGTCGCTGCTCGGAGCCGCCGTGGGCCGGGGCGAGATCAGCGAGGAAGAAGCGATCGGGATCGCCGGCCCGCTCCAGATCGGCGGAGAGGCCGTCACCCACAACTGCGGTCAGATGCTGTACGTCCTGCTCACCCGCCCCGACCTCCTGGAGCGGCTCCGCAGCGACCCCGAGGTCCGGCCCGGAGCCATCGAGGAACTCTTCCGCTACCTCCCGCACCGCACCGCCGTCGGCCTGGCCCGGATCGCCCTGGAGGACATCGACATCCACGGCATCCGGATCAACGCGGGTGACCCGGTCTACGTGTCCTACCTGGCCGCCAACCGTGATCCGGATGTCTTCCCCGACGCCGACGAGATCGACATCGGCCGGGAGCCCGGCGCGCATGTCTCGTTCGGCAACGGACCCCATTACTGCACGGGCGTCGTCCTCGCCCGTATGCAGACGGAGCTGCTGATCAACACCCTCCTCGACCGGCTGCCCGGACTGCGTCTCGCGGTCCCCGCGGATCAGGTCCCCTGGCGGCGCCGCACGATGATCCGCGGCCCGCAGGCTCTGCCGGCCACTTGGTGACGCCGTGACGCCGTGTCGCCGTGACGCCGTGACGCCATGTCGCCGTGACGCCGTGAGGCTGTGACTGCGTGACGGCCTGACGCCCCAGGGCGAGCCGCAGGTCTCAGGACTGCGGTTCGTCGGCGGGCCGGTGCACGTTGATGGCCAGTACGGCGGTGTCGTCGTCCACACCGGTGCCGAAGCTGTCGAGCAGCGCGCGGATCGCCTCTACCGCGGCCGACGCGGTGGTCGGCGCCAGGTCCCGGGCGAAGTCGAGAAGCGCTTCGTCGCCGTAGCGGTCGCCCGCGAGCGCGGTGTGCGCCTCGGTGAGCCCGTCGGTGTAGAGGAGCAGGGTGTCGCCCGGGGCGAGCCGGACGGTGGTGGTGACCGTGTGCGCGTCGGCCAGCGCGCCCACGAGCTGCCCACCGGGAGTGGGCAGATAGGCCGTGCTGCCGTCGGCGCGCATCATCAGCGCCGGCGGGTGCCCACCGCTCGCCAGCGTGACCAGGAAGTCACCCCCGTCACCGTCGGGGGTGAGCAGCCCGAAGATCACGGTGCAGAAGCGCGGATCCGAACCCTGGTACTCGTAATTGAGCACGGTGTTGAGATTGCGGAGCACGGCGACCGGATCGGGATCGTAGACGGCGGCGGCCCGCAGGGTGTAGCGGGCCAGGGAGGTCACGGCCGCCGCCGCGGCACCCTTTCCGCAGACGTCGCCCAGGAACAGCCCCCAGCTGCCGGCGCCGAGGGGGAACAGGTCGTAGAAGTCGCCGCCGACCTCGTCCGTGGAGGCGATGTGGTAGTCCGCGGCGACCTCCAGGCCTGGGACATCGGCCAGGGCGGGCGGCAGCAGCGTCTTCTGCAGGGTGGCGTTCAGACGCTGGAGGCGCGACCGCTCCCGCTCGGATTCCTGCCGGGCGCGCAGCAGCTCGGTCTCGTACGCGCGACGGTCGCGGGCGTCGAAGACGGTGGTGCGGATCAGTACCGGCTGCCCCTCGCCGTCCGTCTTGACGGCCGAGGTCACCAGCACCGGCAGCCGGTTGCCGTCCGCGCTCTTGAGCTCCAGGGCGATGCCGCTGACCTCGCCCTGCATCCGCAACAGCGGGGCGAAATGGGTCTCGTGGTACAGCCGGCCACCGACCGTGAGCAGGTCGGAGAAGCGTCTGCGCCCGACCAGGTCGTCCCGCTCGTAACCCAGCCAGTTCAACAGCGTGGTGTTGACCTTGGCGATCTGGCCGTCCAGGAGCGTGGAGAGGTAGCCGCAGGGCGCGTTCTCGTACAGATCCTCGACGCTGTCCTCGAGAAGGGCCGAGAACGGCGAATCGACGTCGGCGCGTGCTCCGCCCTCGTCGGGAACCCGGCCGTCTTCCGTACCCATCACGCAAGCGAGCCGGCGAACGCGCCGATCGCGGCGGCGGTCTCCTCGGGCGCGCTGAGCTGGGGGCAGTGCCCCGTCGCGTTCAGGGTGACCAGGCTGCTGCCCTGGATCTGAGCCTGGACGAACTCACCCACCTCCGGCGGCGCGATCGCGTCGTGGGAGCACTGCGCGATCAGCGTGGGAACGCCGACCTTGGCCAGATCGTCGCGATGGTCGGACAGGAACGTCACCCGGGCGAAAACCCGGGCGATGTCCGGGTCGGTCCGGCAGAAGCTGTTGGTGAGCTCCTCACCCAGCTCGGGGCGCTCGGGGTTGCCCATGATGACCGGGGCCATGGCGCCCGACCAGCCCAGATAGTTCGCGTCCAGTGACCCGAGCAGTTCCTCGATGTCGGCCGCGGTGAACCCGCCCCGGTAGCCGGACGCCGGGTCGTCGATGAAACACGGCGACGGCGCGAGGAGGACCAGACCGGCGAAGAGATCCGGTTCGCGCGAGGCGGCGAGCACACCCATCATCGCGCTGACCGAATGGCCGACGAAGATCACCGGGCCGAGCGCCAGGTCACGACAGACGTCGAGCACGTCCGCGGTGTACCCCTCCATCGTCGAGTAGCGCTCCTCGCTCCACGCCGACAGATCGGACCGGCCCGAGCCCACGTGGTCGAAGAGCACCACCGTGAAGTCGCGCTCCAGCACCGGCACCACCAGACGCCACAGGTTGTGGTCGCACCCGAATCCGTGTGCGAGCACGACGACCGGCGCGCCGGACCGCCCGGTCACCTTCACGTGGTTCCTGCTCCGCACATTCACGTGATACATCCTCGCAGACCCCGCTCCCGAGCACCCCGCCCACGGGCTCCCACGGACGATTCCGGGCCCCGGGCCCGGCCCCGGTGGCGGACGACCGCAGAAGCGGCAGGGCTGAGGCCGGGGCGGGCGGTCCGGAGACTCAGGGAGCGATGCCGACGCCGTCGATACGGCTCCAGGACCTCTCCTGTGCCGTGGTCATCGCCGGCCAGTGCAGACCACCCGGCCGGGGTTCGACCCGCGAGGCATACGAGTCCGGGTGGAAGTCCGGGTCGTAGAAGCAGCCGGTGCCGTAGGCGCGGTCGAACGCCGGGCAGGACGCGGCGAGCGACCGTGGGGTGGGCTTCCGTCCGGTGCGCACCCAGGTGTCCAGTGCGGAGACGGAGGCCGCGTACTCGGAATCGCTCAGCCCGCTGTGCTCGCTCTCCTCCGTGAACGTCTGGACCACCTGCCCCTGTCGACCGGAGCCCTTCACGACCGCCCGGTACGCGGCCTCGTGCTCGACGAACGCCGTGGGGTCGTCGATCGCGTGGAGCGTGAGGACGGGGATGGCGACCCTGCCGGTGAGGTCGCTGTCGTACGACAGGTCGCGTACCGCGGTCGGATCGGCGGAGAACCGCTCGACTCCGGCGTTGAGCGCCTTGTCGTCATGCGACCCGGAGTACCGCACGCCCCGGTCGCCGAACGGATTGCGGCCGCCGAGCCGGCTGTGCACGATGTCGCGGAAGGTGAAGGTCGCGAACCGCAGATGCGACTCCAGCGTGCGCTCGGGAATCCTGGTCACGGCGAGGATGTCGTCGAGGTTGCGCTGCTGCAGCGCGGTCCGCTCCTGAGGGGCGGAGGCGAATCCCGTGCACTCCTGCAGGCGGGCCCGCAGCCCGGCGCTCGTCATGGTCGAGTCGGCGCGCAGCCCTTCCCACAGCGGGTACTGCGGCTCGCTGGGGCGGGGATGGTTGCGGCAGTAGTACTGGTAGACCACACGCAGGTCGACCCGGTAGTCGTAGCCGCGGGAACCGCCGCCGAGGACTCCGCTGGTGAGCAGCGCGCCGTCGTACGGGCCGTGTTTCGTGCCGTACGTCTCCACGACCTTGGCGGCGACGTTCCCGCCCCAGGACTGGCCGTGCACGTAGGTCCGCCTCGGCTTGCCGAACTCCTCGACGAACAGGCGCCGCAGGGTCTCGGTGTCGGCGGCCGCCATCCGGGTGCCGTAGCCACCGCGGCGATAGGACGAGCCGGCCCAGGCGTAGCCCTCGTCGACCATCACCGACCAGCGCTCCAGGTCGTCGACGCTGCGGGACGGGTCGGAGCCGGCGCCGAGGTCGGGACCGCCGTGGGCGTGCACGACGAGCGAGCCGTTCCAGACGTGGGGGACGGCGATCGTGTAATAGGCCCCGTTGGTGTCCTGGCCCGCGTAACACGTGGCCTTCTCCGCCAGGTCGGCCGGGCATGCGACCGATGCCGGCCGGTCGGCGCCCGCCCGGGCGGACGGGGCGGCCGCGAGCGACCCGATGACGAGCGTCCCGGCGAGAGCGGCGACCAGCCCGGCGCGGCGCCGTGGGGCGGACCGGAACCATTCGGAGATGCGGGCGGATGTGCTCGGTCTGTCCAAGGCGCGGCTCCTTGTCCTCGTCGGCGCACCGTCGCGCCGCGGGGTGTGATGCTAAGGAGGCTTCCGGCCCGGGGCCACGCTGTTGATCGTTGAGTTCATACTGTTCGCGGGAGCGTCCCGAGTCTTACCGTACGAACTGCGAGAGCCGGAGACAGCGTTGTCCCGGCGGTTCGGAACCTCGCATGATGCTCCCCCTGTTGCCCCCGTGAACGGTGTCCGGGAAGCGGACCTCCAGAAGGATGCTCGAATGGCCTTGTCCGCTGTCGCGCCGTCCCGCCTGTGGACCTCGAACTTCAACCTCTACTTCACCGCCCGCACGATGTCCGTGCTCGGCGACACGATGATCCCGGTCGCGATGGCGGTCGCCATGCTGTCGCTCGGATACGGGGTGAGCGGGGTCGGGTTCGCCCTCGCCGCATGGATGGGGGCGTTCGCCCTCTTCGTCGTCTTCGGCGGTGTGTTCGCGGACCGGTTCCACCCCAGACCGCTGATGATCGGCGCGGACGCGGTCCGGTGTCTGATCCAGGGCTCTCTGGCGGCGTACCTCTGGCTCGGCCACCCACCGCTGTGGTTCATCATCGGCGGCGCGCTGCTCGGCGGGATCGCGACCGCGATGTTCCAGCCGGGCGTCTCCGGCCTGGTGCCCCAGGTCGCCGCCGACAGGCACAAGGCCAACGGGGTGCTGCGGGTCAGCCAGGGGATGTCCCAGATGGCCGGGCCCGCGGTGGCCGGGATCCTCGTCGCCACCACCTCGGCGGCCACCGTGTTCGCGGTCGACGCGGCCACCTTCGCGGTCAGCGGGCTCTGTCTGGTGGCGCTGCGGCTGCCCCGGTTCGAGGTGGACCGGTCGGCCTCCACGCTCGCGAACCTGCGGACCGGCTGGGACGAGTTCCGCTCCCGGTCCTGGCTGTGGGGCGTGATCCTCATCTGGTGGGTGCTGGGAGTCTTCGTGTGGGGACCGATCACGCCGGTCGGCGCGGTCTCCATCATCGACGCGCACGGCAAGGCGGCGTTCGGTTACGCCGAGAGCGCCTTCGGGGCGGGCTGTGTGCTCGGGGGCCTCGCGGCCATCCGCATCCGCCCGGCCCGGCCGCTCTTCGCCGGCGGACTCGCGATGTTCCTGTTCCCGATGATGCCACTGGCGGCCGCCCTGGTCCCGGCCCTGCCGCTGGTCATGCTCGGTTATGCCGTGAGCGGGGTCGGCTGGGCCTTCTGGGGCGTCCAGTGGGCCACTGCCGTGCAGACCCAGATACCCGAGGACCGGCTCAACCGCGTGACCGCGTACGAGATCGCCGGCTCCATCCTGGCCGCCCCGTTCGGCCAGGCGGTCGCCGGGCCGGCCAGCGCCGTCTTCGGCATCCATCGCCTGCTGTTCGCGGGGGCTCTGATGGGCACGTGCTGTGCGATCGCCCTCATCGTCGTGCGCCCCATCCGCCGCCTTCCCCGGTACCGCCGGCCGTACAACGCCATGGCAATGGGCAACGACGGGTCGGCCCCGCCCCACCCCCGCGGGCCCCCCGCGGGGGGCGCCGGCTGACGGAGCTTGTGCGTCCTCTCTGCGGGCGCGATCAGGCGGAGTGCAGGGTCACCCCGTACCGACTCAGGCGGTGTGCAGCCTGAGCCCGTAGCGGCTGAGGATCTCGTTGACGGGCTGATACCAGGTCTCGCCGCCGCTGCTGCAGTTGCCCCAGCCGCCGGAGGTGACCCCCTGGGCCTGGTCACCGCTGATGAACGAGCCGCCGGAGTCGCCCGGTTCGGCGCAGACGCTCGTCTTGGTCATCTGGTGCACCGCGCCCTGGCTGTAGTTGACGGTCTCGTTCTTGGCGAGCACGGTGCCGCAGTGCCAGTGGGACGTGGAGCCCGAGCGGCAGATCGAGGCGCCGACGGGTGCCTCGCCCGAGCCGCGCACGAGCTGGTCGGACACGGTGCCCCAGCCCAGGACGACGGGCACCGTCCACCAGCCGCTGCCGACGTTGACCCACGCGTAGTCGTTGTCCGGGAACGACGATCCCTGGAAGTTGCCGATGTACGACCGGTCCCAGCCACTGACACCGGCGCCGGCCTGACCGCAGTGCCCGGCGGTCACGAAACCCCCGTACACGGAGAAGCCGATGGAACAGCGGACGTTGCCCGTGTAGTACGGGTCGCCGCCCACCGTCCCCGCCGCGAAGGTCCGTGGCGCCTGCCGGGTCTCCCGGACCGTCACCGGGCCGGCCTTCCGGGCCCGGCTCACAAAGGCCTGGACATCGTTGTCATCCTGCCGCGCGGCGACCACGCTGACGACGACCGAGCTGCTCTTCGGGTCGACGTGCCAGCTGCTGACGCCGGAGGGGGCGCCGAGGGCGTCGAGCCGGTCCATGGTGGCGTCGAGCTGCCGCTCGCTGTGCCGGACGACGACGGCCCGGGCGCCCGTGGCCTCGACGGCCGGGCTGCGTGAACTGTCGCTGACGGCCACGGTGAGCCCGCCGCGCTCGGCGTCGAACCACGAGCCGCCGTACGAGGCGCCCGCGGCGCGCCGGGCCGCGCGTTCGACGGTCCGTGCCGCCGTCTCGGCCTTGAGCCGGGTCGTGGCCTCGGCCCTGGTCAGGCCCAGGTCCTGTTGCATGGCGGTGATCAGGGCCGCCGATGCCGGGGCCCGGGTCGTGGGGCTGGTCGCGGCGGGGGTGTCGGCCGCCGATGCCTGGGTGCCGAGGCCGGCGGCCACCGTGCTCAGCAGCAGGACCGCGGACAAGCCGGCGCGCAGAAGTGTCGTGCGTCTCAAGGGAGTTGCCTTTCGTCGTTCCGGCATGGGGGAGTGGAGCGGAAGGGCGTTGTGAGAGCGCTCTCATGCGCCGCTGAGGTTAGCCCTCCAGGGAGGGCAGGTCCATGCCAAGGCGCACGTTGTTTTGGCGCATGCGGGCCTGGGCGGCCGGATGCCCGAGACGCCAGGCGTAACCGCGTATCGGTCGGGGGCGTGCCACGCCCGTGTCCGTATCTGTGGGTTGTATGGCCCTGCGGCCGTGGCAGGAGGCGGGCGGCTCGGGGAGGCTGGATGTGCGGCCGGAGAGACCGGCAGGGCAGACGACCAAGAAGAGACGGGTGAGACCGATGACCACCGATGCGACATCGACCGCCGGGGTGAGCGTGCCGGACACCAAGCTGGCCCGGGAGGCGACCGAGCTGGTCCGGGACGTCACGAGCGACCTGATCTACCACCACTCGCGCCGCGTGTACCTGTTCGGTTCCCTGCAGGGCCACAACCGCGACCTGAGCTTCGACCCCGAACTCCTCTACATCGGGGCGATGTTCCACGACCTCGGCCTGTCCGAGCGTTTCCACGACAGCGGGCGCCGCTTCGAGGTGGACAGCGCCGACGAGGCCCGCCGGTTCCTCCAGGGACACCAGGTGCCCGAGGACAGCATTCGCCGCGTGTGGACGGCGATCGCCCTGCACACCACGCCCGGGATCCCCGAGTTCATGGAACCGGAGGTGGCCCTGGTGACCGCCGGCGTCGAGTACGACGTTCTGGGCATCGGATACGACGACATCTCCGCCCAGGACCGGTCGGCGATCGTCGCCCTGCATCCCCGGCCGGACTTCAAGCGGCAGATCCTCGGTGCCTTCACCGACGGCATCCGGCCCAAGCCCGAGACCACGTTCGGCAATGTGAAGGCCGACGTGCTCGAGCACTATGTGCCCGGATTCCAGCGAGGCGACTTCGTGCGGACGATCCTGGACTCCGCGTGGCCCGAATGACCCCTGGGGGCGGTCCCGTGACCGGCGTGCACACGGTGGCGGTCCTCGCGTTCGACGGCGTCCAACTGCTCGATGTCACGGGCCCCGTGGAGGTCCTGACGACGGCCAACGCCTACGGAGCCCACTACGACGTGCGGCTGGTGTCCGTGACGGGCGCGGACATCCGCACCTCCGCGAAGGTCCGCGTCGGCATCGACGGCAGCTGGGACCAAGTTCCAGCACGGCTCGGGACGTTCCTCGTGCCGGGCAGGCGTGAATGGCGCCAAGCGGTCGCCGATCCCGGCCTGATCGCCGCCACGGTGGAGCTCGCGGGGCGCGCCGGACGTGTCGCGTCCGTCTGCGCCGGGGCCTTCCTGCTCGCCGAGGCGGGAGCGCTCAACGGCCGCCGGGCTGCGACCCATTGGCAGCTCGCCCGGGAGATGGCGGCGGCCTACCCCGAGGTGACCGTCGAGACCGATCCCCTTTTCGTCCGGGACGGCGACGTGATCACCTCCGCGGGCGTCTCGGCGGGAATCGATCTCTCCCTGGCCCTCGTCGAAGAGGACCACGGTCCCGATGTGGCCCGTGACGTCGCCCGTGAACTCGTCGTGTTCATGGCCCGCCCCGGCGGCCAGTCCCAGTTCAGTGCCCGTCTGACCCCACGGGACGCCACCCATCTGGTGGTCCGTCGCGTCATGAATCTGGTCGGAGCCGACCCCGCCGCCGTCCACGACCTCGACGCGCTCGCTCGCGGAGCCGGGGTCAGCACCCGCCACCTCAGCAGGCTCTTCCGCGCGCAGACGGGGATGACCGTGGGGCAGTACGTCGAGTCGGTCCGTCTGGAGGCGGCGCGGGCCCTTCTGGAAGCCGGCACCGACACCGTCGACGCGGTCGCCGAGCAGGCCGGCTTCGGCTCGGCGGAATCCATGAGGCGCGCGTTCCAGCAGGCGCTCGGCATCTCGCCGACGGCGTACCGGGCGCGGTTCCGTACGACGGGCAGGGCGGCGGACGGCTGATCTGCCGGGATCACGGAACGTCGGGCAGGACGTCGGGCCCGCCGGAATCACGCAATGAACGGGTGGGGCGGAGGGCGGCGAGCCGCCGGGATCACGCAATGGGGGCGCGGGGCGGCGCGGGGCGGCGGACCGTTGGTCCGCCGGGATCACGGAACGTCGTACGCGCGCCTCGCGGAACCGCCGTACGCCCGGGTCGTGAGGCCCGTCGTACGCCCCTCAGGGAAGCAGCTTGTCGAGGGCCGCGGGGCCCTCCTTCTCCAGCTTGCGCTCGGCCCAGGCGAGGTTTTCCGGGGTGATGTCACGACCGGCGGCGAGCACCAGGTCCTCGGCGGACACCTCGCCGTCGGAGCCGGTGTGCAGAAGCGCGTCCGGGGTCGTCGCGTCGTCGGAAGGCGGAGGCGAATCGGGCTGGGTGGCTGACATGGTGTCTCCCTGGTCGACCTGACTGTTCTCCCGGTGTACCCCTGGCCCGCGGGAGCGCACTCCCAAGGCTCCGGAGTCACCTGGTGACGGCTCCTCCGGACGGACCTCGGTGGACCTGGCTCGTATTCTTCACGTTACGGGCATTCCATGCATTCCGTGCGACTGCCGGTGCACGGAATGTGGCCCCGGGAACGCTCCCAGTCGTGGCCGGGCCCCGTTCGGCCGTACAGCAATGTCGTCAACGGGCTCCTGAGGTGATGGTGAAGGCACCGCAACCTTGCGACTGATGGGAGTTTGTTATGCGTATCCGCCTGATGACCGCGGCTGCCCTCGCCACCCTGACCGTGCTGGCGACCGCCGGTGCTGCCGCCGCCGACCAGGGTCCTGTCGGGATCGCCACCGACAGCCCGGGTGTGCTGTCGGGCAACGTCATCCAGATCCCGATCGACATCCCGATCAACCTGTGCGGCAACTCGGTCAACGTGGTGGGTCTGCTCAACCCGGCGAGCGGAAACTCCTGCGAGAACCACTGACCGTCGGGCCGCCGAGCCGCTCGAGGCTGAGCGCCTCGAAGCCGAAACCGACCCGGCGGCACTGTGCCGCCGGGTCGGTTCGCCGTACATGGGGTACCGCCGCGGGATTCCGACGCGACGGCGCGGGCGGGCACGCGGGACGGTGTCCGTCAGCTCCGGTGCGCGCGGAGAGCGGTGAGGGCGCGGTCCGCGTGGGCGCTCATCCGCAGCTCGCTGCGCACGACCTCCAGGATCGTGCGGTCCTGCGCTATGACGAACGTGACGCGCTTTGTGGGGGCGAGGGAGAAGCCGCGCTTCACACCGAACCGCTCGCGGACCGTTCCGTCGGCATCGGACAGCAGCGGGAAGCCGAGTGTGTGACGTCCGGCGAACTCCTGCTGCTTGTCCACCGAGTCTCCGCTGACTCCCACCGGCCGCGCGCCGGCGGCGGCGAACTCGGCGGCCAGATCACGGAAATGGCAGGCCTCCGCGGTGCAGCCCGCGGTCATGGCGGCGGGGTAGAAGAACAGCACGACCGGTCCGTCGGCCAGGAGCTCGGAGAGCTGCCTCGGCGTACCCGTCTCGTCCGGCAGGGCGAAGTCCTCGACCTTGTCGCCGACCTCCATGGGCTGTGTCATGACCGTCCCTCCCCGCCCTTGGCTACTCCGCGTGCCCACAGCACGAGCGGCACCTGCAGCGGGAGCCGCGCCAGAGCCGCGGCCCTGAAGGGCGTGGGACGGTGCCGCCAGTCCACGGCCATCTGGACGTTCGCGGGGAAGACACCGACGAAGAACGCGGCGGTCGCCAGTGCCGCCGCGCGACGCGTACGGGGGAGTGCCACGCCGGCCGCCAGCGCCAGCTCCACGGCACCGCTGGCATACGTCCAGGCCCGCGGCGATCCGGGCAGCGCGCTCGGGATGGTGGCGTCGAACGGACGCGGCGTGACGAAGTGGCTGACGCCCGCGGTGGCCAACAGGCCGGCGAGCAACAGGGGTGAGCGTTCCGACCGGGGCACGGTTCCTCCTAGGGGGCCTGCCGCGCGATATTACTGGACGGTAAGCGGGCGTGAGGCGGCGCCCGGTGCTCCCCGCGTCACTCGAACCGAGCGGGGTCGCCCGCCCCCTTGCGCACGATCTCGGCCTCACCGCCGGAGAAGTCGATGACGGTCGTCGGCTCGGTGCCGCAGTCCCCGGAGTCGACCACCACGTCCACCACGTGATCGAGGCGCTCCTTGATCTCCCAGCCCTGCGTCATCGGCTCCTCCTCGTCGGGCAGCAGCAGCGTGCTGGAGACGAGCGGCTCACCGAGTTCGGCGAGCAGGGCCTGGGCGACGACGTGATCGGGGATGCGGACCCCGACCGTGTGCTTCTTCGGGTGCAGCAGCTTGCGCGGCACTTCCTTCGTCGCCGGGAGAATGAACGTGTAGCGACCGGGCGTCGAGGCCTTGATGGCACGGAACACATCGTTGTCGACGCGCACGAACTGCCCCAGCTGCGCGAAGTTCTGGCACACGAGGGTGAAGTGGTGACGGTCGTCGAGCCGGCGGATCGAACGGATCCGGTCGATACCGTCACGGCTGCCCAGCCGGCAGCCCAACGCGTAACAGGAATCCGTCGGATACGCGATGAGCGCTCCGGAGCGGATGCTGTCGGCGACCTGGCCGATGGTGCGCTGCTGAGGATTTTCGGGGTGCACGTCGAAGTACTTCGCCATCCGCCGAGCTTATGCTCTCGGCCGCCGGCGCCGACGCAGGCCCCGGGGCTGAATCCGGTCTCCGCCCGGCGGCCGGGTCTCCCGCCAGCCCCGAAGCGACCGTGGCGACGCTGCTCGACCTCCACCGCGCCCAGCACCGCACCGCACGCCCCGGGCGCGACTCATGGAGGTGAGTACGCGTCCGGAGCGCCGGTCGGAAGGTCAGTCCCGGAGCCGGTCGATCTGCCGGATCTTGTTGGTCGCGTCGAGGGCGGCGACCTTGTAGGACTCGGCCAGCGTCGGGTAGTTGAACACCGCGTCGACCAGATAGTCGACCGTGCCTCCGCAGCCCATCACGGACTGCCCGATGTGGATCAGCTCGGTCGCCCCGGTGCCGAAGCAGTGCACGCCGAGCAGCTTGCGGTCGTCCGGGGAGACCAGCAGCTTGAGCATGCCGTGCGAGTCGCCGATGATCTGGCCGCGGGCGAGTTCCCGGTACCGGGAGATGCCCACCTCGAACGGCACGCAGTCCTCGGTGAGCTGGTCCTCGGTCCGGCCGATGAAGCTGATCTCCGGGATGGTGTAGATGCCGATCGGCTGGAGGTCGTGCATCCGGTTCACCGGCTCGCCACAGGCGTGGTACGCCGCCGTACGGCCCTGTTCCATCGAGGTCGCGGCCAGTGCCGGGAAGCCGATGACATCGCCGACGGCGTAGATGTGCGGCACCTCGGTGCGGTAGTACTCGTCGACCTTGATCCGGCCGCGGCTGTCGGCGGAGAGGCCGGCCTTGCCCAGATCGAGGTCATCGGTGAGGCCCTGCCGGCCCGCGGAGTACATCACTGCGTCCGCGGGGATCTTCTTGCCGCTCTCCAGGACCGTGAGGGTCCCCTTGGGATGCCGTTCGACCGCGGCGACGGTCTCTCCGAAGCGGAAGGTGACGGCCAGGTCGCGCAGCTGGTATTTGAGCGACTCGACCACCTCGACATCGCAGAAGTCGAGCATCCCGGGTCGCTTCTCCACCACGGTGATCTTGCTGCCGAGGGCGGCGAACATGGAGGCGTATTCCATGCCGATCACGCCGGCGCCGACGATGACCATGGAGCGCGGTACCCGCTCCAGGTTGAGGACGTTGTCGGAGTCCAGGATCGTCTGCTCGTCGAACTCGACGCTGTCGGGGCGAGCGGGGCGGGTGCCGGTGGCGATGACGATGGTCTCGGCGGTCAGCAGCCGTTCGTTCCCGGTCACTTCGCGCACCGCGACGGTGTGGTCGTCCACGAAGCGGCCGGTGCCGCCGAAGAGCGAGACGTGGTTGCGGGACAGCTGGCTGCGGATGACGTCGACCTCACGGCCGACCACGTGCTGGGTGCGCGCGGTCAGGTCGGCGACGGTGATGTCCTCCTTGAGCCGGTAGCTCTGGCCGTAGAGGTCGCGCTGGGTGAGGCCGGTGAGATACAGGACCGCTTCACGCAGGGTTTTCGACGGAATGGTCCCGGTATGGATGGAGACCCCGCCGACCATGTCGGGGCGGTCGATGACAGCGACCCGGCGGCCGAGCTTGGCCGCCGCGATGGCTGCCTTCTGCCCGCCCGGGCCGGATCCGATGACGAGCATGTCGAAGTCGGGCACCTCCGGAGTCTGTCAGGCGGACGTCCTGTCCCGGAAGGGCGTACGGACAATGTTCGTGCTCCGGGCCGGCCCGAGCGCGCCCCGGCACCGCTGCCGCCGCGAACGTGCCGCTGTCCTGCGGGAGTTGGCGGATCATCCTCCGCTTCGCGTCCACCATCCCGGCGACAGGCGCTGCCGGACACCGAATCTCCGCACCCGGGCGGCGGGCCGGAGTCAGGAATGTCTCACTCGCTCCCCACCATCGATCATGTTCGCGTAGGGTCCTGCTTTGGTCGGCCCCGGGATCGGCGGCCGGCCGTGTCATGCAGCCGACTGTCAGGAGTTCCGTCCCGTGCCCGCTGTTGCCTCAGCGCCGATCTACGACCGCCTCGTCGTCGAGCAGGGCGATGTCCTCGCGAACGCCCGGCACGCCGCGCAGGAAACCGAACGCACCGCGGAGAACGTGCTGGACTTCCGCGCGCCGGAGCCGCGCGGACCGCTGTCCGCGTACTGATCGTGCCGGGGCGGCTCCGGCGGTGCGCTCAGCGCGCCTCGCCGGAGCCGCCCCGTGCCCGTTCCCTCCGGGGGCCTGGCCTACTGTGTGCGGGCCGCCTCGAAGCGGGCGGTCCAGTACGCGGTCCGGTCGAGGTAGGCCGTCTCCGAGGCCGTACCGGAGGTGCCGTAGGCCCCTTCGTACGTCTGGTAGTCGTGGCCGGCCGGCGGGCTCGCGTCGGCCGGCTCGACAGAGCTTCCCTCGTGCCACTCGTTGAACGACGTCACCGAGACCCAGGTCGGCGAGCCGCCGATGGCCGGGTCCAGGGCATTGCCCCACTCCTTGTCGTAGGTCGCCCCGTCGGCCCTGCCGAGCGTCGGGCTCGTGTTGCCGGGCACCGCCCGGTCGTCGATGTAGCCCGGGGCCACGGACGGCGACCAGATCAGGCCGTTCGCCTTCGCGTAGTCACCGGCCTGCTTCCAGCCGGGAGCCGTGGCGCCCGCGATGCCGTCGTACGTGTACAACCCCGAGAAGTGGGCGATCTTGGTGGTGTCGGTGGTCTGGGCGAGGACGATGTTGTCGTCGGTCACCGCGTCCAGCGCCGACCAGTCGGTCGAGTGGAGGCTCTGGAAGACGTAGAACGCGGGCTTGTCGCCGTACTCCGCCGCGCGGTAGAAGCCCGGGTGACTGCCGTACTTCTCGTCGATGTACGCGATGTCCGCGGCGACCGACTCCGGGGTGCGGCCCTGGTAGGGCTCGATGTGCCAGGCGACCTTGATGCCCGCTGCGGCGGCCGCGTCGAGGACACCCTGCGCGAGCCCGTCCTCGTAACTCCCCTGTCCCCACCAGCTGTAGACGATGACGCCGGCCCCGGACTGCTGGATCCAGCGCATGTGCTGGGCGACTGTCCCGGCGAAGTCACCGGAGTCGTACGGGCCGAGCGCCGGGTACAGGTCGGCACCGATGTCGTCGGGCGGGGTGTGGCCGCCCTGCTGCCAGTGCCGCCAGTCGCCGTTCACGGCCGGCGTCCCGTACCACGGGTAGTAGAAGAGGTGCACGTTCGTCGACGGATCGGCCTGCGTGTCCGGTGCGCCGCAGTCGGCCTGCACCGCGCCTGACACGTACTGGACAGCGCCGAGCAGCAGCGAGCGGAACGCCGGATCGGCGTAGGACTCCTGGGTGTGACCGAGTCCGGTGTAGAAGGAGCGGCCCTGACCCTGGGGATGGCACCACGTGATCGGGTGGTCCCCGCTCATCTCGCCGCCGCTGTAGCTCGATTCGTCGAGGCTCTGGAGCACATGGACGTCGGCACGCGGATTGGTGCGGTAGTTGTACCACTCGTCGGTGCGCGACCAGGTGGCGCCGAGGTGGGCCGTGGCCGGGTGGGTGCGGTCCTCGTTGACGACCGTCGCCTGCTGGATGGCGGGGTGGCTCTTGAACCAGGCCCCGACGAGCTGACCGTAGTAGGGCCAGTCGTACTCGGTGTCGGCGGCCGCGTGCACGCCCAGATAGCCGCCGCCGGAGTCGATGTACGACTGGAAGGCGCTCTGCTGGTCGTTGTCGAGCACATCGCCCGTGGTGGACAGGAAGACCACCGCGTCGTAGCCGGCCAGGTTCGCCGCCGTGAACGCGCCGGGGTCCTCGGTGGCCGTGACGGAGAAGTCGTTCGCGGCGCCCAGGTCCCGCAGGGCCTGGATGCCCGCCGGGATCGAGTCGTGGCGGAAGCCCGCCGTGCGGGAGAACACGAGGACGTCGTACGAGGCGTCCGCGCCGGCGTGGGCCAAGGGCGCCGTGACCAGGCCGCCGAGGGTGAGGGCGGTCAGTGCGGCCAGCGCGGAAGTGAGGCGCCGGAGCAGGTTCGGGAGGTGTCGTCGGGTCATGTCAGGTCCCGATCGTGAAGGAGTCGACGTCGAAGAGGTTGCCCTGGCCGGAGGGCCCCTTGAAGACCAGGTAGAGCGTGGTGCTGCCCGTGGGTGCTCCGGAGAGGTTCGCGCTCACGTCCTGGTAGGTCTCCCAGCCACCGGTGACCGGCACCGTGAGCGTGCCCAGCAGCGTGCCGGTGGCGGATCCCGTGCGGACCTCGATGGTGCCGCCCGCGCCGCCCGAAGCGACCCGCGCCGTCAGCGACTTGGCGTTGCCCAGGGCGTACGGCTCGAACGAGATCCAGTCGCCGTCGTCGGTGAAGCCGACCGCGTTGCCACCCTCGGCGGGGCCGTGGCCCGCGACCTGGATGCCGGACTGCTTGCCGAAGTGCTCGGCCTGGCGGTGGCGCGGCTGCAGGACGCGGGTGCTGTGCGTGGTCAGGCCGCCGGCGTCGGTGTACTCCGCGTCGAACACGCCGTAGAGGTTGGCGGCGCTGTCGTGCTCCCCGTCGGTGGGCACGTCGATGGTCCCGGTGCAGCCGTACTTCGAGGTGATCGCGTGCTGGTGGCTGTCGTGGCCCAGGGCGTACGTCACCTTCACCTTGGAGCAGTCGATCTCACCGTCCTCGGGATCACTGGCCTGCACGGTGAAGGGGACGCTGTCCCCGAAGCTGAACAGGGCTCCGTTCAGAGGCTGTTGGAGTGTGACCGTGGGCGCGGTGTTGCCCGCGGTGATCACCAGGCTCGCGGTGGCGGTGAGTCCCTCGGGGTCGGTCACCGTCAGTGTGGGGGTGAAGGTGCCCTTGGTGGTGTACGTGTGCGTCGGATTGGCCTCGGTGGAGCTGCCTCCGTCGCCGAAGTCCCAGGCGTAGTCGAGGGCTCCGCCTTCGGGGTCGCTGCTGCCGGCGGAGGAGAAGTCGACCGTCAGCGGCGTCTGTCCGGAGGTCTTGTCGGCCGCGGCCTTCGCCACGGGGCTGCGGTTGCTGCCGCCGATGTACTCGACCCGGTACAGGGCCTGGTTGCCGCTGCCGGTCCCGTAGTCCAGCACGTACAGGGCGCCGTCCGGCCCGAAGGCGGAGTCCATGACCTGGGTGCCGGTCCACGGGAAGGCCTCGATGGCGCCGGGTGAGCCGTCGGCCTTCACCTCGATGGCCTTGATCCACTTGCGGCCGTACTCGCCCGCGAAGAACCGGCCGTCGAGTGACTGGGGGAATTTCACCGGGGAGTCGAGCGAGGCGTCATAACGGTAGACGGGTCCGCCCATCGGGGACTCGGAGCCGCTGCCGAACTCGGGCGGGGATCCCGCGTCGCCGCCGTAACGGATCCAACTCGCCTTCGCCGGGGGCAGTTCGGCCAGACCCGTGTTGTGCGGCGAGTTGTTGGCGGGACCGCCGGCGCAGTCGTACTTGCCTCCGGACGGGCCGCTGGGGAAGGTGTACGCGTTGTACGTCTCGTTGGTGGTGTTGGTGCCGGTGCAGTAGGGCCAGCCGTAGTTGCCGGCAGAAGTCACGCGGTCGAACTCGACCTGGCCGCCCGGTCCGCGGTCCGCTGCCGTGGTGCCGGCGTCGGGCCCGTAGTCGCCGAGGTAGACGATGTCGGTGGCCCGGTCGACCTGCATACGGAACGGGTTGCGGAAGCCCATGGCGTAGATCTCGGGCCGAGTCCTGTCCGTGCCGGGAGCGAAGAGGTTGCCGTCGGGGATCGTGTAGCCGCCGTCGGCGGTCGGCTTGATCCGCAGCAGTTTGCCGCGCAGGTCGTTGGTGTTGGCCGAGGAGCGCTGGGCGTCGAACTGCGGGTTGCGGTCGGTGCGTTCGTCGAGGGGGGAGTAGCCCTGGGACTCGAAGGGGTTGGTGTCGTCGCCAGTGGTCAGCAGCAGGTTGCCCTTGCTGTCGAAGTCGATGTCGCCGCCGACATGGCAGCACTGGCCGCGGTCGTTGGCCACTTCCAGGACGACCTTCTCGCTGCCCGTGTCGAGCGTGCCGTCGCTCTTGAGGACGAAGCGGGAGAGGTTCAAGTGGCCCTTGAAGGGCTCGAAGTCGGCTGCGGAACCGCTGGTCGGCGCATCGCCCGCCGGGGTGCTGAGTTTCGGCGAGTAGTAGACGTACACGAAGCGGTTGTCGGCGAAGGACGGGTCGACGGCGACTCCCTGCAGCCCTTCCTCGTCGTGGGTGTACACGTCGAGCTTCCCGGCGACCTTGGTGTTGCCGGCGCTGTCGGTCAACCGGATCGTGCCGTCCCGCGCGGTGTGCAGGACGGAGCGGTCGGGCAGTACGGCCAGGGACATGGCCTCGCCCAACTCGGCTGCTCCGACAGCGAGTTGGACCTGCTGGTAGTCGTCGGCGGGGATGTCCTGCGCGGCGCCTCGGGCGGGCAGGGTGAGGCCTGCCGTGGCGACGGCGACGGCCAGGGCCGTGAGGATCCTGCTCCCGACGTGGGGGCGTCTTGGCATGGGGGCTGTTCCTTCCTGACGTGCGTGGGGTGTGTCAGGCAAGGCGCGCGGCGGCCGCGCTTGCACTCCGGTCGCGCTGTTCGTTAATTGCGCATGCGGCACAAGTTTCTTGCACATCACGTGAGTTGCTTTGCATGCTCGCGACGCCGCCAGTAATTTGTCAAGGCTCTGTCAAAATTGCCGTGGGGTCGATCGCGGTTCGACTGGGGGAACGGCGGGAGGGGTGGCGGGGGAACGGCCGGGTGGGCGATCTCGGCCGAGCCGCGCGGTTCCCGCTTCGTGTCCGGCGACGGGGCCGGAGGGGTCGCTGCCGTGTGGCGAGCGGGATCAGTCCCGACTCGGCGCGGCCACCAGCGCTTGCAGCAGCCCCGGGAAGGCTTCGTCGATCTCGTCGAGCCGCAGCCCGTTCATCCGGGAGGTGCCGGCGTAGTACTGGCGGATGAGTCCGGCCTCGCGCAGCACGTGGAAGTGGTGGGTGGCGGTGGACTTGCTGACCGGCAGCTCGATCGTGCCGCAGCTCAGGTCCTGGCCCGCGGCGTAGAGCTCACTGACGATCCGGCGGCGCACCGGGTCGACGAGGGCCTCCAGCACCTGCTGAAGGGTGATCGTCCGGACGTCCGGATGGGGCGGAATGCGGTCCCGCCCGTTCTGCCGCGCCACTGCCATCGTCTGTCGACCTCCCGCACGCATCGTAGGGCGTGCATCAAAGTTCGATATGCATCAAAGTTTGACACCCATCGTACTCTGCGCTTGGGTGAGGCTCGGCGAGGCGTCCCCGTCTGGCCGACACCGAATCGAAGGGGCGATGCGTGATGGTCAGGACCGTGCGGTTCCACGAGCTCGGAGGACCGGATGTGCTGCGCATCGAGGACGTCGAGACCGGTGCGCCGGGCCCCGGCGAGGTGCTGATCAGAGTGGACGCGATCGGCGTCAACCGTGCCGAGGTGCTGTTCCGCGGCGGCCACTACATCCAGCCTGTCAGGGAGTTCCCCGCCCGGCTCGGCACCGAGGCCGCCGGTGTGATCGAGGCCGTCGGCGCGGACGTCACCGGATTCGGGACCGGCGAACCGGTCAGCGTGGTGCCCGCGTTCTCGATGAACGACTACGGCGTCTACGCCGAGCGCGCGATCGTCCCCGCGGCGGCAGTGGTGCACCGCCCGGAGGAGCTCGACGCCATCGGGGGCGCGGCGGTGTGGATGCCGTATCTGACGGCCTACGGGGCACTGGTGGAGGTCGGTGGAATGCGGGCCGGGGACACGGTCGTACTCACCGCGGCCTCCAGCAGCGTGGGCCTGGCCGCCATCCGGCTCGCGCACCGGGTCGGGGCGGTGCCGATCGCCACCACCCGCACCGGCGCCAAGAAGGACGCGCTGCTCAAGGCCGGAGCGGCCGACGTGATCGTCACCGCCGAGGAGGACATCGTGGAGCGTGTGCTCGGGCTGACGCGGGGGCGGGGCGCCGAGTTCGTCTTCGACGCCGTCGCCGGCCCTGGCGTGCTGGACCTGGCCAAGGTGGTCGCCCCCGGCGGCACCCTCTTCGAGTACGGCGCAGTGAGCGGCGAGGAGACCCCGTATCCGGGGTTCGCGCTCGGTATGCCCGCACTGAACATGCGTACCTACACCGTCCACGAGACGACGACCGACCCCGAACGGCTGCGCCGGGCCGCTGCGTTCGTCTCCTCCGGCCTGCGCAGCGGCGTCTTCGAACCCGTGGTGGACCGCGTCTTCGACCTGGACGACATCGCGGAGGCGCACCGGTACATGGAGGCGGGCGCCCAGGTGGGCAAGATCGTCGTCACGGTCGGCCACTGACGGGTTCGTCGGCCCCCAAGGGCCGCCTTCCGGGGGTGTCTCAACTCCGGCTGGACGACGGCCCGTTCGCCGCCGAGTTGGGCACCGCTCGGCCCGGAACGCGTCCAGGAGCACCCGGTCACCGGCCGACCGGCCGGTCCAGCCGCACCGTCACCTTCTTGCCGCGCAACTCGCTGGTGCAGGGGCCGTCCTTCATGCCGATGACGGTCGCCTACAGCACCACGCTCCCGCCCGTCTCCAGTACGTCCACGGCCGGCCCGTCGTCGCAGGAACCGTGGCCGGCCATCACCGCGACGGGCCGTCCGCCCCCGGCGCCCCCTCCAACCCGCGCAGTGGCGCCGGCTCGCTCGGGCTCAGGAGCTCGTGAGGACGACCAGTTGCTGGGTCGCCCGGGTCATCGCCACATAGCGGTCGACCGCTCCCTCGATGCCCTCGCCGAAGGTCTCCGGGTCGATGAGGACGACCAGGTCGAACTCCAGCCCCTTGGACAGTTCCGGCGTCAGCGACCGGACGCGGTCCGTCGACCGGAACGCGGGATCGCCGATGACGCAGGCGATGCCCTCGGCATGCGCGGCGAGCCAGGTGCCGAGGATCGACTTCAGGTCCGAAACGGATCCGTGGACGACGGGGACGCCGCCGCTGCGGATGGAGGTCGGCACATTGGCGTCGGGAAGCGCGGCCCGGATGACCGGCTCGGCTTCCGTCATGATCTCTTCCGGCGTCCGGTAGTTGATGCTCAGGGACGCCAGGCTGATCCGGTCGAGCCCGATGCGCTCGAGCCGTTCCTGCCAGGACTCCGTGAAGCCGTGCCTGGCCTGGGCGCGGTCCCCGACGATCGTGAAACTCCGGGACGGGCACCGCAGCAGCAGCATCTGCCACTCCGCGTCGGTCAGTTCCTGGGCCTCGTCCACGACGACGTGCGCGAACGGGCCGGCGAGCAGGTCCGGTTCGACGGTGGAGAGTTCGGACTCGTCGACCAGGCTCACCCGGGCGTCCTGGCCGCGCAGCATCCGCACCAGACCTTCACCGTCGTCGCCGTCGGAGCCGGAGTCGACCGCGGCACCGATCAGGTTGTCGACGACCTGCGCCATGCTCTCGCGCTGGGCGGCGAGAACGGCTTCGTGCCGGCGCTTGCGCCGGGACGCCTCCGGATCGCCGAGCCGCAGCCGTGCCGCGTCCAGGAGCGGCAGGTCGGACACCGTCCACGCCTGGGCGTCCGCGCGCTGCAGCTGTCGTACGTCATCGGGGCTGAGCCCGGGAGCGCACTTGCGCAGATAGGCGGGCACCGACCAGAGGTCCCCCACGAGGTCGGCCGCCTCGATCAGCGGCCATGCGCGGTCGAAGGCCGTGAGCAGTTCCCTGTTGTGCCGCAGCGACTTGCGGAGCAGGTCGGGCGAGACATCGCCGTCGTGCTTGTCCACCAGGATCGTGAGCAGCTCCTCCCAGATCAGGTCGCGCGCCTCGTTGTGCGGAGTACCGGGTGCCGCTTCGAAGGCCACCGCCCACTCGTCGGCGCCGAGCCGGATGTCGGACCAGTGGGTCGTGACCGTCATCCCCTCGGTGGGCGGCTCCTCGTAGAACCTGACGGCCGGCTCGATCGCCTTCACCAGGTCCGCGGACGACTTCAGGAGGGCCACCCGCGGATCGGCCTCGATCGCCGCTTGGGCTCCTTCGCTGACGAGGTCCCGCAGGGTGCAGGTCTGCACGCCCTCCTCGCCGAGGCTGGGGAGGACGTCGGCGACGTAGGCCAGATAGGGCCGGTGCGGGCCGACGAACAGCACGCCGCCCCTGCGGTGACCGAGACGGGGGTCGGAGTAGAGGAGGTAGGCGGAGCGGTGCAGAGCGACGACGGTCTTCCCCGTACCGGGACCTCCGTCGACGACGAGGGCGCCGCGGGATCCCGCGCGGATGATGGCGTCCTGGTCGGCCTGGATCGTGCCGAGCACATCACGCATCCGCGGTGACCGGTTGCTGCCCAGGCTGGCGATGAAGGCGGACTGGTCGTCGAGCGCGGCGTGCCCGGCGAACCCGTCCGGGGCGAACACCTCGTCCCAGTAGTCGCTGACGCGGCCGCCGGTCCAGCGGTACCTGCGGCGGCTCGCCAGCCCCATCGGGTTGCCGTGGGTGGCTCCGAAGAACGGTTCGGCCGCGGGGGAACGCCAGTCGACCACCAGCCGACGACCCGCGCTGTCCGTGAGACCGAGTCGTCCGACGTACACGGGTTCGGGGTTGTCGGTGCTGACCATGTGCCCGAGGCACAGGTCCAGACCGAAGCGACGCAGTGCGCGCAGGCGAGCGGTCAGCCGGTGGATCTCCGCGTCCCGGTCCATCGCCTGCCGGCCGGTGCCGCCGGGCGACTTGAGCTCGGCGTCGAGACGGCCGGACAGTTCGGCGATCGTCTGCTCGAGGCACTCCGAGATGGCCGCGAAGTGCTGTTGTTCGCCGTCGATCAACGACGGGTAGTCCTTGGGGGAGAGGTGGTAGGGCAGGTTGATGGCGCTTGTGGACAGGGGAGTCAAAGCCGCCGATTCTGCTG
>NZ_JBHVXW010000007.1:118795-322105 GCF_042881375.1 Streptomyces sp. NPDC058274 | reverse complement strand
CGGGCGGGGGGGCGGGGCGGGGGGGGCGAGTTGCGCTGGGCGCGGACCGGCCGTGTGTGTTCGGCTTTCGCGTGCTCCTGCCGCTCCGCCTGGGCCGCGTGGGGCGGGCCCCCCCCCCCCCCCCACGACGGGTCGGCCTTGGGGGAGAGGTGGTCGGGAAGGTTGAACGCGCTGGTGGTCAGGGGAGTCACAGCCGCCGATTCTGCGGCATGACCGGGGCCTTGCCGCAAGGCCCCCCATGCGCTATAAGTTGAGAAAGGCAAGGAGAGCTATCTCCTTGCCTTTGTCTTTGGTTCTGATGGCCACCTGGTCGTCCGCAGTGGCCCGAAACCGTCCTCGCGAAGATGCGGCGCATTCCGCTCACGCGTGGTCGCAACACGCCCCCAGCGATCCGCACTTACGCCGCCCTGTCACGGACATGCCTCCGGCCGTGGTGCGGCGCGCGAGCGCATCCTCACCACGGCCGGAGCCGGGATTTTTCTCGAGCCCGCTGCTGACGTCGGGTCAGCTGTGCGAGACGGTGAGCCCGTAGAACGCGACCCGGGCGCCCTTGGTGGTGCTGTCGGAGGAGGACTGGTTGTACGAACCGGCCTTGAAGTACTGCTTGTACGGGTCGAAGGACGACGGTATGGAGTAGTGCGTGGTACTCCCGTTGACCGTCAGGTCGATGGTGTGACCGCCCGAGACGCCGATCGTGTAGCTCCAGGTCTTGCCGACCGACACATTGCCGACGGTGTGCAGCGTCTGGCCCCCGGAGGGCGAGTTCTCCGTGCCCAGGATGATGTCGCCGTTGGACCGGTAGTACAGCTCCAGCAGCGGCTTGGTGGACGAACCACCGCTGCCGAGGTGGATCTGACCGACGCAGACGTTCGAGGTCACCGACACGACGCGCAGCGTCGCGCTCAGCTTGTGGGTGCCGGCGAGCGACCAGTCGGCGGCGCTGCCGCTGCGGTTCATCTCCCGCAGCTCGGAGCGAGCGTAGTTCGAGTTCGGTGTGGTGACGCCCTTCTCCGGCGCCCAGAAGGTCATCGCGCCGTCGCGGGTGTCGGTGTAGAAGTACGAGTCCTGGAACCCATTGGCCCCTTGGAGCCGGGAGGACGAGATCGTGGTCGGTGAGCCGGGGGAGCCGACCGGTTCCTGGAGCTGCCAGATCCCCAGGTCGAAGTTGCCGCCGGGTGCCTTGGACGGGTCCGCCATGATGGAGGCGTCGGCCTTGACGGCGGGAGCGGCCTTGTCCGATGGGGGCGGAAGGGTCGCGCCCCCCGCGGTGGGGGAGACGAGGGCCAGGCCGCCGAGGGCGGTCACGGCGGCCAGGGACGTGAGGACTGTACGCATGCGCATGGGGGGTGCCTTCCAGTCGGCCGGTGGGCTCAGTTGGCGGACGCGCGGACGTCATACCTGTTGTTCATGTCAGTGAACGGGGTATTCACACATGAACTTTTGGTGTCGCGACAGTAGGACCGTGGCGCGACCACGTCAAGACTGATAGAGGAGAGTTCGCGTATGTGACCCGGTGTCAGTTGCGGGGCCGGCGAGTCATCGGCACAGGGAAGGGCCCGCACGTCCGTGCGGGCCCGGTGCTGCTGCTGTCCCCGTCAAGCCTGTGTGCGTCGCACGCACTCCGCGACCACGGCACTCAAGCTGCCGGTGGATTCGAGGAGTTGACGCTGTACGCGGGCTCCGTTGCCGTCCCTCAGCAGTACGGAGACCGCCTGTTCCGCCCGGTCGGTGTCGCCGCTGTCGGCAAGGGCGTCGCCGACGTGTTCCAAGAGCGCCCGTACGACGTCCTCGGCGGGCTCCGGCCGCAGGAACAGCGGATGCAGCAGGTCCTCCTCCAGCCCGTACCGGGCGGCCCGCCAGGCGGCCAGGCGCAGGAGTTCGACACTGTGCCCGATCGGATCGCGGCCCGCACGCCACTCACGTGCCGCCGTCTCGACGAGTCCACGGACGAGCGTGGCGATCAGCAGAGCGGTCCCCGCATCGAGACACACGTCCGCGACACGGACCTCGACCGTCGGGTACTGCTCGGAGAGCCGGGCGTCGAAGTACACCATGCCCTTGTCGCGCATCACGCCCGTGGCGGCCATGGCGGCGACCCGCCGGTGGTATTCCTCGGCCGAACCGAAGAGCGAGGTCGGTCCGGCCATCGGCCAGCGTCCCCAGACCCGGCTGCGGTAACTGCTGTAGAGGGTGTCCTGGCCCTGCCAGAATGGGGAGTTGGCGCTCAGCGCCGACAGCACCGACAGCCAGGGCCGTATACGGTCGATGACCGCGGCGCCCTCGTCGTCGGATTCGACCGACACATGGATGTGGCAACCGCAGGTGAGCTGCTCCTGCGTGGTGAGCCCGAACTGCTCCGCCATCCACCGATACCGGGTGCCCATATTGATCGAGGGGCTGACCGGCAGCGGTGACGTGGCGAGCGCCACGACCGCGGTGCCGATCTCACCCGCGACCCGCCCGGCTTCCTTCCGGCAGCGGACGATCTCCGCGCCGAGCTCGGCCATGTCGGACTGCGGATGGGTGGCGAACTCGAGCTGCTGGCCGTGCAGCTCCTTCTCGAAGGTTTCGTCCGTCGCATCGTTCAGCGCGGCACGAGCGAGCACGGCCGCGGACAGGGCCTGCGGGTCCCCGGTCTCCGGATCAACCAGGAGGAGTTCCTCCTCCACTCCGACGGTGCGCATGTGAGGCGGCCTTTCTTGACAGGTCGTCGTTCGGACGAGTGTGGACGGGGGCGGGAGCCGGGAGTGGTGCCGCCCGGTTACTCGTCCTCCCGCGAGCTCCTCCCATGATCTGCCCTCGCAGCCCTCTCGCCCTGCACGAAGGGATCGACATCCGGGTCGTAGGTGCCGGCGTGGTCGGCGAGGGCATCCGTCACCCGTTCCCACTCCTCGGCCTCGGCGCCGGCGCGTACGGCCTCGCCGTCGCTGAGGGCGGAGGAGTCCGCCGCGAGTCGGGCGGCGTCGCGTGCGGCCTTCGCCTCGTGGTGGGTCATTCCCGTCGCGCGACGCTGCACGTGCCGCCAGGCCGCCCGTTCGTCGGCGGTCGGCTCATCCGCCGGTTCCTGCGCCGGCGCGGTGCGACCGGCCGCGCCGCGCTGGTGTTCTTGCTCGATGCTCACTTGTCGTCCTCGACGTCGATGCAGGCTGCCTGTCCTTGTGGATTCCGACTTCCCGCGAACGGGAGACGGACACCCGCCGACGGAGGGGACATCGGCTCAGCGGGCGTCTGCCGGACACTTCCGGGGTCTGCCTGGCCTGTGCCGGTCGCTTCCGGGGTCTGTGTGCCTTGTGCCGGACGCTTCCGGGGTCTGCCCTGTGCGGGTTGCGACCGGGGTCGGCCCCGGTCTGCCCTGTGCGGGTCGCGACCCCGGTCGCGGACTGTTACGACTACCGTGCGTAGCGGACCTGCCCCTCGCCGCGCTGCCGCCATCCCCTCGCGGCCGCGCGGCCGTGGGCACTGCGACCAGGGGCCGTGAAAGGTGCACAGTAGGAGTTATGGGCTTCCGGCGACGCGTGGCCGATCTGTGGCAGCCATGGCAACCGAGCCATGCGCTGGTGGCGGTTCCCCTGGCGCTGATCGTGGCCGTCTCGGTCCTGGACGTGCTGGCCCCGAGCGATGTCCATCTCGGTCCGCTGCTGGTGGTGGCGCCCGCTGTCACTCCCTCGCTCGCCGGCCCCCGGCTCACCGCTGTGATCGGGGCCCTGGCGGTGGGTGCCCAGACGGTCATCGCCGCGTTGCGGGGCGGATTCACCACCAACCACCAAGTGCAGATCACCGCGCTGGCGGTGATCTCCCTCCTGCTCGTCGTCTTCTGCCGCGAGCGTGAGCGTCGCACCCGTGAGCTGGCGAAAGTGCGGTCGGTGTCCGAGGCGACACAGCGGGTGGTGCTCCGTCCGCTGCCCCACCGGATGGGCCCCCTGCGGATCGCCTCCCTGTACCTGGCCGCCGAGGACGAGGCGCACATCGGCGGCGACCTGTACGCGGCGACGCGCACCAGGGGCAGCGCACGTCTGATCATCGGAGACGTACGGGGCAAGGGGCTGCCCGCCATCAGTGACGCCTCCGTGGTGATGGGCGCCTTCCGTGAGGCCGCTCACCGGTGCGCCACGCTCCTCGAACTCGTCGACGCGCTGGAGGGGAGCGTCTGCAGACACGTCTTCGAGCATGCCGAGCATGCCGAGCGTGCAGATCACGCCGAGCGTGCCGAGCACGTCGAGCGTGCCGAGCACGTCGAACACTCAGCGCCCGCCGGTCCTCGCGAGGCGGACCACGAGCTGTACGAGCACTTCGTCACCGCGCTGATGCTCGACATCCCCGACGAGGACCCCGTCGCGCAGATGACCTCCTGCGGACACCCCCCGCCCCTGTTGCTGCACGGTGACCGGGTGACCGCGCTGCACGCCCGCCAACCGCAGCCGCCGCTCGGCATGTGCGGCCTGCCGAAGACCGGAGTCACCGTCGACGCCTTCACCTTCGAGGACGACGACACACTGCTGCTCTACACGGACGGTGTGATCGAGGCCCGGGCCCCCGACGGCTCCTTCTATCCGCTGGCGGAACGGATCGGGCGATGGTCCTGCTGCAGTCCCGAGTCCCTGCTGCACCACATCCGTGACGACCTCGTCGCCCACGTGGGCGGGCGCCTGCGCGACGACGCGGCCATGGTGGTGATCCGCCGCTCACCGAAGCTCAAGCCCGGCCATCAGCTCAGGAAGATCATCCACCTTGACGGCTTGCCCCACGAGGCCGAGGACGCCTAGGGAGTGCCTCCAGGCCGGGTGGTCATGTGATCGGACCCGCTTGTTCGATTGGTACTCCAGCCGTCTTCGTGACCTGTCACGGGGAAGGCGGTGAGCGCGGGCGGGTTGGTGGGGGCCGTCTACGGCTGGAGCGGGAGTTCGAGAGGGCGCCGCAGCCCGTTGCGGAGCGAAACGGACTCGCGGTGCTGCCGTGCTTCGGGCTCGCCGCCGAGCACCGCAGCGCCTCACCTCGGTCTCGGACGCCCTCCTGGCGTGACGGTCACGCCGGTGAGGGCAGGTGACGCCAAGTCCCGTGCCCGGTGTGCGAGTTCCTCCGCATCGCGCGGCGAAGGAGGGAAAACCCGTGGTCACGAAGGTTTTGCTATGGCAAGGTGCCCTGCCGTGACGGACATTGACAGCATCGAGATCACCCCCTTCGCCGAGCGGCCGGAGCTGATCGCCCGCGCCTACGAGATCACCGATACGTGGCCGTTGTTCACAGCCCACGATCCGGTCGTGGTCGCCCTGCTGGGCCGCGTGATCGAGGAATTCCCGCGCTACTGCGTGGTGGCGACGGACGGCGACCGCGTGGTGGCGCGCGGGCTCAGCGTGCCCTTCGACGCCGAGCGCGACGGCCGTGAGGAGACGCCGGACAAAGGATGGGACCAGGTCCTGGTGTGGGCGTTCCACGATCGGCTTCGAGGGCAGGTTCCGACAAGGGCCAGTGCCCTGGAGATCACGGTGGACTCGGAGTACCTCGGCCGGGGGCTGTCCTACCGCATGCTGGCGGCGCTGCGGGGCGCGGTCGCCCGGCAGGGGCACGACGTGCTGCTGGCGCCGGTCCGTCCCACGGCCAAGCATCTCCAGCCACGCGTTCCCATGGCCGAATACATCGGCCAACAGCACGCCGACGGACTGCCGGCCGACCCCTGGCTGCGCGTCCACGTCAAGGCGGGCGGCACCATCGAGAAGATCGCGCCCGCATCCATGACGGTCAGCGGCTCCCTGGCCCAGTGGCGGGAGTGGACCGGCCTCCCCTTCGACCGTGACGGCGCCGTCGAGGTGCCCGCCGCGCTGGTGCCGGTGCACTGCGACCTCGCGCACGGCCAGGCCGTCTATGTCGAACCCAACGTCTGGGTCCGGCACGGCGCATAGCCCGCCGTGATCGGTGGACCCCGCCGGCGTTCGCCCGGCCGGTCACGTGGGCGCGAGCAGCTGGGGGGCGGTTGTCAGTGGCGGGTGCGACCCTGCCGTTATGGATGAGCAGCAATTCATGCGCGGCCGGGTCTACGGGGCCGACCATGACGATCCTGATCCCGGCCCGCGGCCCGGACATGAGTACGCGGAGCTGGTGGGAGGCCCGCTGGACGGTCTGTTGCTGGATGTGACGGACTGGACGGCGCATGAGCGGCGCGAGGGGGCCGTCCTGCCGACGGAAATAGGGGCTTACGGCCCGGGCGGCCACACGCTCTATGGGCCCCGCCCGGGCGACGAGCGCCGCTTCGACTGGCACGGCGACGCCCCTTGAGCCGCAGGGGTTCGGCCCGAGCAGGTCGCCGAGATCCTCGCCCGGGGTTCGCCGTCCCGGAGTGGCCGGCTGTTCGCCTTGTGACGGCGTGCGGCGGTATTGGTAAACGTCCCGCCGTCCGTGACGTAGGGTGGGGACTACCGACGCGGGGTGGAGCAGCTCGGTAGCTCGCTGGGCTCATAACCCAGAGGTCGCAGGTTCAAATCCTGTCCCCGCTACTCGCAACTGAGGGCCCGGCAGCCAAAGCTGCCGGGCCCTCAGTCATGAAGCGGATGCCCGCACGCGCGGAGCCTTCAACGGCCAGGTGGCCGGGCCCGCTTCGGTCACCGCCCGCACGGCGAGCCGGGCGGAATTCGATGGGACGGAACTCGGCGGCCGGAATGCCGCCGGCAAACCGGAACCCCATGGATTCAGTGAGAAGAACCTGTCGAATTCCATGAGGAAGCCTTGTGTTCGCTGTGAGACAACGGAGATCGCTTGCCCGTGTTCACGGTGATCGACTACACATTGATTGAGCAGCCCGGAGTCGGCCCCACCATCAGAACCAGGCATTGCATTGATGAGGCGATGATTTCACCTCGGTGTCTCTTCGGCTCTCATCGCACGTCCGCACGCCGATCGCTCAGAGCCCTGCTTCAGCAACGTCACCTCGTGGCGAATGCACCCACTGGGACTTCCAGCCGCCTTACGACCGTTACGGACGCTTCCGCGTACGGCGTTCCCCTGGACCCTTCTCATCCGACTTCTGGAGGCGTACATGTACCGTCACCGTCGCGTCACGCTCATGAGCGCTGTCGCAGTCGCCGTACTCGCGACCACGCAGGGGATCGCGCCTGCTTTCGCGGCCACCGCCCCGCTGTCCCACGCGCGGGAGGTCGCCCACTTCGACATCAGCACAAAGCAGCAGCCGGAGAACATCACGCTGGAGCCGAGCGGGGCGGCCGACGTGACGTTCACCAAGGCCAGGCAGGTAGCCCGGGTGACGCCGGACGGCCACACGACGATTCTGGCGACGCTGCCGGCCCCCGCCTCGGGCAACGCCACGCTTTCGGGCATCGTGCGCGCCGCCGACGGCACTCTTTACGTCAACTACAACGCCGGCAGCCTGTCCGGGGTCTGGCGCGTCAGCCCGGGAGGCACGGCCGAGCAGGTGGCCGCTCTGCCCGAGGCGAAGGTCGTCAACGGCCTGGCGCTGGACGAGCGCCACCACACCCTTTACGTCACCGACTCCACCAGCGGCACGGTGTGGAAGGTGTCGCCGAGGACCGGCGACGCGTCCCTGTGGGCGACCGGCGAGGCCCTTCAGACGTCCACCAGCGGGCGTTCCTCCGGGTTCGGTGCGAACGGGATCAAGGTCCACGACGACGCGGTCTGGGTGAGCAACACCGACAAGGGCACCTTGCTGAGCATCCCGATCGGCGCGGACGGCACCGCGGGCAGCGTCACGACCCGGGCCGAGGGCGTGACGAGCATCGACGACTTCACCTTCGTCGGGCAGGGCGACACGGTCCTCGCCGCGCAGAACTTCGCCAACTCCGTTGCCCTGATACACCCCGACGGCACCCACGAGACGGTACTCACCGCCGAGGACGGCCTCTCCAACCCCACCTCCATCGCCGTACGAGGGAAGACGGCGTACGTGGCGAGCGGCGCGTACTTCACACAGGACGACCCCAACCTGCTCCTCGCCCACATCAACAACTGATCGCGACCCGGAGGACGCCTGTGCGCCGATACGCCCGCCCGTTTCGACCGGCGGGCGCATCGGACGTGGGCTGCTCTGCCGCACGACGGCAGGGCCTGGAGGAGTTCACAAGGCGCGGAGCCAGTCCGCCAGGCGGACGTAGTCCGCGTCGGTGAGGCCGCGACGCGGATCGACACGATGGAGCAGGGCGGACCGACCGTGCCGGGCGGCCACCCAGTCCCGGTCCCTGTCCGTGATCTCGTCGTCGACCCAGACGAATGCACGCCCGGCCGCCCAGCCGACGAGTGCACGCGTCTTCCAGTGCAAGCCCGACCGGACATCGCGTTCATCGTCCTCGGACGGCTCCGGCCACTCCACAACAGGCAGCGGCGGCAGGCCGAGTCGCGGCGCGATGCAGTCATTCGCCTCCTCCGCCCAAGTCGTCGCCCAGAGCAGGTCACACGGCAGTGCCGCCAGCTTCGGTCCGTGTGCGGGATCGATCCGCGCCAGAAGCGGATTCGCATGAGTTTCCGAGAGATCGAGGGCCGAGGGGTACGTCCGATAGCCCGCCGTCTGATGCTGGGGCGATGCCCCGAAGGGGATGAGCGGCCCGTCTACGTCGAGGAAGAGCAGCGGCCGCTGCGATGGATCAGGCATCGTCGCAAGATAGCGGCTGATCGTGGCGAGGGCTTGGGCGCTGGGCGTCCCGCTCTCGATTGGCTTGCGGTGCGAACCGCCGCGACCGTCAACGAGATCGATGTTCGACGCAGAGCCGGCCGCTTGCTTCGCGATGGGAGGCGGCAAATCATTTGCCGATCAGGTAACCCGTTGACAGGCTGGGAACATGAGTTCTGAGCACGACGCCGTTCCCGGTTCCTCCTCCGCGCCGCGGGCTGCGGAGTGGGTGACCACGCCCATCACTGCGGACCTGCTGCGCGGAGCGGCCGACTTGGAGCACACCGAGCACGGTGTGCTGCCCCACCGGCTGCCGGCCCGGGCCCGTGCCCAGTGCGCCGACGCGCAGTTGGCGCGGGTGGAGTCGCAGCCGTCGGGCGTACGGCTGGTGTTCCGTACCCGAGCCACCGTCGTCGAGCTCGACACGCTCCGCACCAAGATGGCCTACGAGGGTGTCCCGCCCCGCCCGGACGGCGTGTACGACCTGCTTGTCGACGGCAGCCTGGCCGGACAGGCGAGTACGACCGGCGGCAACGTCCTGGTGACGGACATGACCACCGGAACCGCGCAAACCCGGCCCGGCCCGGTCGGCACCGTGCGGTTCGCCGGACTGCCCGACTCCGCGAAGGTCGTCGAGATCTGGCTGCCGCACAACGAGATCACCCAGCTGGCCGCCCTCCGCACCGACGCCTCCATCGAGAGCGTGCCGGACGGCGGTCGCCCCGTGTGGCTGCACCACGGCAGCTCGATCAGTCACGGCTCCGACGCCGCAAGCCCCACCACGACCTGGCCGGCCCTGGCCGCCTCCCTCGGCGATGTGGAACTCATCAACCTCGGTCTGGGCGGCTGCGCCCTGCTCGACCCGTTCACAGCTCGCGCCATGGGTGACACCCCCGCGGACCTGATCAGCGTCAAGATCGGCATCAACGTGGTCAACTCCGACCTGATGCGGCTGCGGGCCTTCGGCCCGGCGGTGCACGGCTTCCTCGACACCATCCGCGAGGGCCACCCCACGGCCCCGCTCCTGGTCGTCTCGTCGATCCTGTGCCCCATCCACGAGGACACTCCCGGCCCCAGCGCCCCGGATCTCAGCAACGTCAGCGACGGGAAGATCGAGTTCCTGGCCATGGGAGACCCCGCGGAGCGCGCCCGCGGCAAGCTGACGCTGAACGTCATCCGGGACGAACTGGCCCGCATCGTGAAGCAGCGGTCCGCCGACGACCCGAACCTGCACTACCTCGACGGCCGTGACCTCTACGGCGAGGCGGACTTCGCCGAGCTGCCGCTGCCCGATCAGATCCACCCGGACGCCGCCACGCACCGCCGTATCGGCGAACGCTTCGCCAAGCTGGCCTTCGGCACCGGCGGTCCCTTCACCGGCTAGCGTGCCCGAACGCCCGTTTCTCCTCCGGCCCAGAGCAGCATCAGGGCCGGAGGAGAAACGCGTCGGCGACGGTCGTGCCGCGCATGGAGCAGACCGCTCCCGTCCCGCGTACACGCCAAGGTGGGGTGGACCTGGCTGTCAGCGTCCCTGTGCCGGGGCCACACCCACGTCAGAGCTCGTGGTCGATCCCGGTGACGGCGGCCTGGCCCAGCGGGGCGTCGTCCTCCGTGAAGCCACTGTCCCGCAGGGCGCTGGAGACGAGGCGCACCGCCTCGGCCTCGGCACTCTTCTGGTCCGCGGCCTCCACTTCGACCCGGACGGAGAACATGCTGCCCTCGTCGACCGTCAGAAGGTGCAGCTCCTCGCTCTCGCCCATTTCGGTGTTCTGCGGATCCTGCGGACGCAGCCGGCGCTCCACATCGGACCGCGAGGCATCGGTGATGCCGTGGACGAACGTGCCGGGGACGGTGATGACATACGTGGTCACAGGAACTCCTTATACGCGTACGCCCCCGCCGTGCGAGAGCGTCCAGCTTGCTGGGGATTGCCGTCACTGACCCTGGAGATTCTGGACGAGCATCCAGATGGCGGCTCCGAGAAACACCGCGCCGGCCATCCGCATCACCGGATAGCCCTTGCCCGTCGTTTCCATGGCCTCGTCATCCCTGACGAACGGACGTTGCAGAAGCCGGTCGGCCCTCCACAGGAGTTGCGGCCGGACGACCTGGACCAGACCGATGAGCAGGAATGCGGACAACATGGCGGTGACAATGGGTCCTCCCTTTCGGGTGTCAGGCGCTGGATGCCCGAGGTGCGGCCGGTGGCGTGAGCGTTCGGCTACCCCACATCGCGGTGGGCATCCCGCAGACGCCTGATTCCGTCGCGGGGCGGTCGGCCGTGACGGTCGAGACCGGGGGTGGCGGCTACGGCGAAGCTCCCTGAGGCCTGCGGAATACAGGAGCGGACGACAGCGTTTCGGCACTAGTGGCCAAGTTCCCTGAATCTGAATTCTCTCCAGCCGAGCGGGAAGCAATCCGTGCGCGACTGGCGGCCGAGCGTGCCGGTACGAGCGAACAGATCGCGGCCCTGAACCGTGATTTCGAGGGAATCGTCGAGGCGAACGCTCTCGTGGCGGTCGATGACGAACACGATCCGGAGGGGTCGAGCACTGCCTTCGAGCGCGCTCATGTCGCCTCCTTGCTGACACAGGCGCGGGAATATCTGGTCGATCTGGGCCAGGCACTGGAACGGCTCGAGCAAGGCGTCTATGGGCGATGTGAGACGTGCGGCGAGCTGATTCCCGCGGAACGCCTGGAGGTACGCCCGGCGGCGAGGACATGCGTGAAATGCGCCGGGATCCGCTCGCGCTGAGACGGCGGCGGCAGGCGTTCCTGAGGTCACGACCGGTCGGTGCGTGGCTGAACGCGGGGGCCCGCCGTGGCACCCCCGCACCCGACCGTCGGCGGTACGACCGAGGCCGGCGAGTTGACCGAGCCGGTCAGCCGTTGCCCGGCCAGAACGTGACCGAGCCGTCAGCCGTTGCTGAGGTTCTTTACCGGAAGGTTCTGGCTTGCGCCCGCGAGATAGTAGTCGTTGGGGGCCGAGAAGATCACGAATTCGTTGTCGTAATCCCTGATCTTGCTGGTGACGATGAAGTTGCCCTGGGCGTCCGTGGTGGTCTGCGCGTTGAAGGAGCTCTCAAAATACGTACGCAGGAGTACTCGGGTGCCGGCGACCGGGCCGTGTCCGGCGGGCCAGGTGACCTTGCCCTGCACGACGAGGATTTCGCCCGCATGGACCCTGGTCTTGTTGACCTTGTAGCTGATCGTGCCGGCGGTGGGCTGTGTGACGACGGTGGTCTCGGCGAAGACGATGTCCTGGTTCGTGGGGTCCTCCGGAGGATCGTAGGAAGCGTAGAACTGCACCTGGTTCAGGGGAGTGACGAAGGTGCTGTTCTGAGTAAGCCAGCGGTCCGCCGAGACGCCGTCGAGAGTGAAGTGCCCATTGCTGTCGGTCCGGAGGGTGCCGAGGCTGCGGCTCTCGCGCTCGATCGGGTCGATGGGATCACCCCACGGGTTCCACGTCTTGTAGAGCACGGCCTCCTTGACCGGGACCGTGGCGTCGGTTACCGGCGAGCCGTCGGCGCGGCTCAGGGTGCCCGTCAGGTTGACGGTTCGGTGTCCGAAGTCAGCGGTACTGGGGTTGGTGGACAGCGTCAGTTGGTAAGGCGCCGGCGTGGAGGTGCCGGGCGCGCCGGCGCCTCCGGCAGGCTCGGCTGATGCGGGCAGCGTGGCGGCCGCGGTGGTGGTGAGGGCGAGCAGGGCGGTCGCGGTCAGGCGAGCCGCCAGTGGACGTAGGCGCATGCGAACTCCATGGGTTGATCCGGTCGTCGTTCGGAAGGCGTTGCCGCCGGTCGTGCCGGCAGGTTGGACACCCCGACCGGCGCCCGTGGTTGTAGCGGCGCCCAGGAATGCACGGCGTGTACACGGGGGGTTTCCGCGCCGGACATCTGCTGGTCCGGCGGGGATTGGTGGCGGCCTCCCCTCGACACCCGCAGCGTGGCCGGCGACCGCCCGCCAGCCGCATGGAAACCGGAGATTCGCCTTGGTGGTCCTCGCCAGAAATCCGACCTCGCGCGAGATGGATTCCTGGGTGGAAACGGAAGGGCCCCAGATGCCCGACAGCGGGGCCCTCGAATCCGAGGAATATGTGAAAATGCCGTCGGCGAAAGGGAGTTGCGGACGAGTGGTTACGGTATTATGGGAAAGTGCACGCTAGCGAAGTGGAATGGATGCGGGTGAATGGCTGACAGAACACGCGACTTCGGTCACTATGGAGCCCGCGGTATCAAGGGCAGTGAGGCCGTGGCCCGTCAGCTCGACAGGCTCGCCGGGTACGTCGCGACTCCCGTCACCGCCCGCCGCGGCCTCTCGGCCCGGTTGCACTACCTCACCCGTACCGACCATGCCCGACAGGCCGCGCGGGAAGCCGGTCTGACGGTCACCGACCGCACGTTCAAGGCCTGGCTCGACGGCAAGCGCCGTCCCTCCAAGAAGAACCTGGAGCGCATCGAGACCGCCTATCGCGCCGTGCGCCGTCACAACGTCGCTCGCTATCTGAGCGGACGGCTGAACGCGGCAGGCCGCGGTACCCGCGTGGAAATCCACCCGGTCAACCAGTCCCAGGTGCCCCGCCCGCGCCAGCGTGTCGTCGAATACCGCGCTCTCAACGTCCGCCACTGGGACGCCCTCGTGAACGCCTGGGCCGTCGCGGATGCCCAGGCCCTGGACGATGCCTGGGTCGAGCAGATCGTCGACCTCGGTTCCCAGTGGGGTCAGTACGAGTACGTGACCAACGTGGGCTTCGCTGCCTGAACGCGGTGGGGGCCGGCGTATCCGATCGGCCCCCTCCGCGAGGCGCCCCGAGCTCGCGGTCCTTCACGACGCCACCGCAGACGGGGCCGCCTCATTGCACGTGCCGGCCCCGGCGTGATGCGCCGACAGGTCCTAGTCGAGGCGTCCGGTGCAGGCCACGTTCTCCTTGTCCTCGGCGGCCTGGCTGGCCTCGGCGGCGAACCACGCGTCGAGGATCTCCTTCAGCAACGGCTCCGACGTCAGGCGCAGGCTGAGCGCCAGCACGTTGGCGTCGTTCCAGCGCCGTGCCCCGTCCGCCGTGTAGGCGTCCGTGCACAGGGCCGCTCGTACGCCCGGGACCTTGTTGGCGGCGATCGACGCGCCGGTGCCGGTCCAGCAGCACACGACCGCCTGGTCCGCCGTCCCGTCGGCGACATCGCGGGCGGCCGACATCGAGCACGGCGCCCACTGGCTGTCGTCCCCGGGCTTCAGCGCCCCATGTGTCATGACCTCATGACCGCGACTGCGCAGCTCCGCGAGGAGAGAGCGGGCCACGGGTTCGTCCATGTCCGAGGAAACGGAGATCCGCATGGCTCGGACACTACTCAGTGGACGCGGTGAATGTCCCCGATCCCGCGGCACGGGCGTTCCCCGCGGCGGACCGGCGCGGCCGGCGAGATCAGTGAGCAGACATCAGGAAGGCCACGCCCGGCCGACGGTGGGTGAGTCCACCCGACTCGGGGCAGTCGATGCCACCGGCACCGCTACTCGATGACGTGGCCGGCCCCCGCCCCCGTGGGCTCGAAGTCGAGGGGAAACGTGACGACCAGCGACGTCCCGTTGCCCGCCGGGCTGTCGATCCTGATCGTGCCGCCGAGCGCCTCGACCCGGTCCCGCAGGCCGACGAGTCCCGAGCCGCGCCCGGAATCCGCTCCGCCGACGCCGTCGTCGCGGATCGACAGGACGAGACCGGTGTCGTGCAGCGCCAGGGACACCGCGATGTGCGACGCCCGCGCGTGCTTCGTCGCGTTGGCCAAGGCCTCCGACGCGACGAAGTACGTCGCTACCTCGATCGGCTCCGGAAGCCGCGAGTCGGTCGTGACATCGAGCTCCACCGGAATCGCCGACCGGCGCGCGAGGGTGCGCAGGGCCGGCCCCACACCACCCGCGGAAAGGATCGCGGGGTGGATACCGCGCGAGATCTCCTGGAGGTCCTCGACCGCACCGGTCAGACCCGTCGCCACCCGGGCCAGCGCGGCGCGGAGTTCGCTGCTCTCGGGCGGGACGTTCGCCTCCTCCGCACGCACCGTGAGGACGAGGGAGACCAGTTGCTGCTGCGTGCCGTCGTGCAGGTCCCGCTCGATCCGGCGGCGGGCTTCGTCGGACGCCGCGACGATGCGCCTGCGCGAGGCGGCCAGTTCCGCACGGCTGTCCGCATTGGCGATCGCGGTGGCCAGGAGTTCCGTGAAGTCGGCCAGGCGCTGCTCGGCGTCGGCCGGGAACCGCTCCTGGTCTGTTCCGGCGCCGATGGATCCCCAGAGAGACCCACCGACCATGATCGGAACCGCCACGGCACAGCCGGTGCCCAGCTGCCCTCTCCGGCCGACGCCACCGAGGGTGCGACGGTCGCCGTCCACCCGGGCCGGCCGGCCGGTGCGCGCCACCTCGGTGAGGGCGAGCTCGGACGCGAGCGACACACGACTGCCCACCGGGAGTTCGTCGCTCGCGGTCCCGCTGCTGGCCACGATCGTCATCATGCCGTCCGGCTCCAGTCGCCCGATCGCGGTGGCCCGGGCGTCGAGCAGGCGCTCTCCCTCCTCCGCGACGGCCGAGAAGACCTCTGCCGACGACACGCCCCGCGCCACGAGGGTCGCCACGCGCCGCAACGCCGCCTGCTCGCCGGCGAGCCGTCGCAGCTCCCGCTCGGTGTGCCGGCGCTGCGTCACGTCCCGTGCCACGCCGTACATGGATCTCTCCGCGATGCCGGGGGCCGACGTCCACTCGAGCACCCGGTACGACCCGTCCTTGCGTACGTACCGGGTCTCGAACGACGTGACCTTCATCCCCTCGCGGATCCGCCCGGTGAGCGCGGCCGTCTTCTCCCGGTCGTCGGGATGGACGAGTTCGAGGAAGGGCCGGGCCAGGAACTCCTCCACGGTGTAGCCCAGGATCTGTTCGACGGCCGGATTGACGCGGGTGGTGCGCCCTTCGAAGTCGGCCACCGCGATCAGGTCGGAGGAGAGCCGGAAGATGCGGTCCAGTTCGTCCTGCGCTCGAGCCCGCCGGGCCCCGTTGACTCCCAGCACCCCGGCGAGGGCGGCGAGGACGAGACCGGCGGCCAGGATGATCCACTGCAGGACAGCCGCAGCGCCGTGCACCGATTCCTGGGGAACGGCGACGTCGAACCGCTGTCCCGCTTCCGTGAACGTGGCGTGCACGGCCCTGGTGCCCTGGAGATCGCTCGTGGAGCTGCCGCCGACGGCGAGCCGCATCGGCGTCGGGTCCGTCGCCGCGGTGCGCAGCGAGAGCTCCGACATGAACAACACGACGAACCCCGGTTTCACGACGTCCCCGACCAGGCGGGGCGCCGCCCGGACCAGGAAGAGCCCGGGCGTGCCGTCATTCTGGGCCGCCAGCGGTGTCGCGCGGGCGTCGCGCGAGGTCCGCGCCCGGCGCACGGCCGCCCCCACACCGGTTTCGTCGCCCAGATCCACGCCCGGCACCGCCACGGGAGAAATGCCGGAAACCAGTGTCGCCGGCAGATAGGAGGACCGTGACCCGACGGGCACGATCCTCAGTTGCCGGTCGCGCGTGACGATGGGGTGCCCGATCCGGTGCTCGTACGCGGTACGACGGCCTGCCGGAACCTGCTCGACCCACGCTGCGGCGGGGAAGCCCGCCGGACTGAGCCACCGCGACGCGTTGCTCTCGAACTCTCCGCTCGTGACCTGGGTCCCCGCGTCGCTCGCCAGGAACCGGCGCAGGCTCTCGGCCAGGGAGGACCCCTGGACGACGCGTTCGTGGATCTGCGCGGCGGCGAGTTCGGCGCGGTGCATGGAGCTGCGTCGCGCGTCCCGCTCACCGAGCAGACGAGCGCCGAAGAATCCGGCAACGGTCAACGCGAGGACCATCGCCACCGTCAGAACCTGCCGAGGCCGCATGCTCACTCCGCTCGCGAACGAGACAATCCTCCTCCATCACCGTCGCCTGAGGAAGACGCGTTCTTGACGTCGGAGCACGACGCGCTAGCGTGACGGCATCGGTCAAGACGGGCCGCAGGGCGAGGGATTGGCGGTCTTGACGGCCCTCTCGACCGAGGATGCCCGCCGGAGGCCGACCGGCCTGCGAGCGGAGGAGCGCCCACCCGCCGAACCCTCTCCCGTCCGGAGGGGCACCGTCCTCAGTGCCCGGGTCAGGAAGGCCGATGACGGACCAGCCCAGTGACCCACCCACCGGCGCGGACCGCCCTCCGGTGTCCCGCAGGTCGTTCCTGGGGGGCGCGGCAGCGATGGCGGGGCTCCCCTTGGCGGTGGCCTGTGGCGGACGAGCCACGCAGGGGCGGCAGTTGGTCGTCGCTGCGGCCACGACCCCGCCCAGCCTCGACTGGGAACTGGTCTTCGGTAAAGAGGTGTACGACCACGTCTTCAACCTCAACGACCGGCTGACCCGCTGGAAGGAGATCCCGGCCCCCGGCGAGCCGGGCGGCTACGACCTCGCCTGGCAGGCCGAGAACTTCCAGGACATCACCGAGCCGCGCATGGCGGAGGGGTGGGAGGTCACCAACGGCGGCCGAACCTACACGTTCTCGCTGCGAAAGGGCTGGCCGAGCCACGCGGACAACGAGTTCACCGCCGAGGACGTGAAGTGGACGTTCGACCGGAGCTTCGCCGTCCACGGCATCACCAGCTTCTACAACACCCTCGCCATGATCGAACGGCCCGACGACGTCCGGGTCCTCGACCGGTACACGGTCCGTATCGACCTGGCGGAGCCGGGGCCGGATCTGCTTCTGACGATGAGCGAGTTCTGGCGGGCGATGGTCGACTCCACGGTGGCGAAGAGGCACACGACCCCGAGCGATCCCTGGGCGAAGCGGTGGCTGAGGAACCACGACGCGGGCTTCGGCCCGTTCAGGCTCGCCGAGCTCAGCCCCGGCCGTCAGGCCGTCTGGGTGGCCCACAAGGAACACCCCTTCCCGCCCCGGCTGGAGCGGATCACCTTCCGGCAGATACCGGAGTCGTCCCGGCGGCTCCACGCGCTGATGACCGGAGAGGCGGGGATCGCCCAGTACCTGCTGCCCGAGGACATGCAACAGGTGCAGAACAGCGCGGACTTGCGCCTGTGGAACTTCCAGGGTTACGTCATCCACTCCTGCCCCATGAACCCCAGGTACCCGCCCCTCGACGACGTCCGGGTGCGGCAGGCGCTGTCGTACGCGACGCCGTACGACCGGATCATCGAGCAGGTCTACCGCGGCTTCGCCGGGCCGGCCCATGGACCCGTCTCCGACCACGCGGCCGGGTTCGACCCCTACTTCCGTCCGTACACCTACGACCCGGAGCGGGCGCGCGCGTTGCTGCGGGAGTCCGGGCACAGCAGGGGCTTCCGGACGACCCTGGCCTACAGCACCGCCGAGCCGCTGGGTGAACCTGTCGGCGCCGCGCTCAAGAGCGCCTTCGAGGACGTCGGGGTGACGCTCGACCTGGAGGCGCTCCCGCCGGGGACATACACCCACGCCCTGTTCAACGGCGAACGGCCGATGTTCTTCCAGAGCTTCGGGGCCGATTCTCCCGACCCCGCCTACGCGTTGGGCGTGTTCTACCAGTCGAAGAGCTCCAACAACTGGGGCGGATACCGCAGCGCTGCGGCCGACGCCTGTCTGGCCCGGGCCGGGCGTCCGCAACTCACCTGGGACCAGCGGCTGGAGGCCCACAAGCGGTGCACCGGCATCATCGCGAAGGACGCCCCTTGGCTCTGGATCGCGCAGCCCGGATTCCAGGTGGGCGCGCGCAGGAACGTGACCGGGATCAACTGGTACGCCGGTGAAGCCGTCGACTGGTCCAAGGTCGGCTATGTGAGTTGAGTCCCGCGAGGGCGCCGGTACGGGGTCATCGCGCGGGCCCCTGCTTCAGCGTCACCGAGGCGATCGCGATCACGACGGCCATGACCGCGACGGGGAGGGCCGGCGCGTAGGCGTGCGCATGACCGAGCATCCAGTCTCCGACGAAGGCACCGGCAGCCATGCCCACGAGCACCCCGGTCAGGCGGCGCGCCGCGGCCGCCGTGTGCGACCAGGCGGTGATACCGGTGACCAGGCTGATGAAGGTGGCGGTCGCGGCCGTGGTGGAGATGCCCGGCACATGGAGCGACCGAATGGCGTTCATCTGCAGTCCCATGGCGAATGCGTTCAGGCTGATGAGGATGTTGGACACCAGGCCGGACGGCGAGGTGGTCAGCCACACGGCGAGGAAGCCCGCCTGGGCGACCAGCGCGACACAGAGGGCGAGGGACACGCGACGGGGCCAGGCCTCGAAGATGTCGCTGTCCTCGACCTCGTCGTCGCCGTTGAAGGCCTTCAATATCCGCACCGCCAGTGCGGCTCCGACGGCGAAGGCGGCGAGCGAGATCACCACCCGCACCGGATCCGGTCCTGCGGGCGGCCGAGTTCCGGCGACACCGAGACCGAGAAACACGATGTTCCCGGTCTGGAATGCCGTGAAGACCTTTCCGAAGGAGAGGAAACAGATCGCTTCGAAGACACCTGACGAGAATGCCAGGGCCACGAGCAGCCGGTCCCGAATGGTCAGGAGCGCCGGAGTCGCGTGGGCGGCCGCCAGGTCCAGGCTTCGGCCGGTGGTCAGGCCGGTCAGGGGATCCGCCGCGCTGTAGGCCCGGGCCGGCACGCTCGCGGGACCGGACCGTAGGTCCTGGGACCGTGCGAACCGAGGTCGCCGTCGGTGGGTTTTCTCAAGGCCGCTTTCTCGCATGCCTTTCCCTCCAAGCGCCCGCGGCCAGGAACTCGCCCCAACCGGTTGCCGTATGCATGTTTCTCTATTCGTTCATGGTGCGACGACACCCCCTGGCAAATCCAGACCTTTGGGTGAAATGTGACCCAGATTTTGGCAATCTGCTTATGCGGGGCGTATTCGAAGAGGTCGGCGGCATATCGGCCCCGGCTCGCGCTTTACCCGCCTGCCCTTGCCCTTGCCCTTGCCCTTGGCGCACCGGCGCGGTGCGACGTCACTCGACGACGGCCATCTCGTGCGAGGCGGAGTTGAGCCGGCGTCCCGCCTCGTCGGTGCAGGTGACGATGTCCTCGATACGGACACCGAAGCGTCCCGGAAGGTAGATGCCCGGTTCTACGGTGAAGCACATGCCCGCCACCAGCGGCTGCTGTTCGCCCTTCACCAGGTACGGCGGCTCGTGCGGGGTGAAGCCGATTCCGTGCCCCGTGCGGTGGACGAAGTACTCGCCGTATCCGGCGCTCTCGATGACCGAGCGGGCGACCCGGTCGATCTCCTGACAGGCGACACCGGGCCGCACCGCATCGAACGCCGCCTGCTGCGCCGTACGGACGACGTCATGGACCCGCTGTTCCTCGTCGGTGGGCTCACCGACGTGCACCGTCCGCGTGACGCCGGAGTGGTAGTCGTCCTTGAGGCCGCCGAAGTCCAGGACCACCATGTCGCCCGTCGCGATGGTGCGGTCGCCTGCCCCGTGATGCGGGTCGGCGCCGTTGGGCCCGGAGCCGACCACGGTGAAGTCGACCCGGCTGTGTCCGTGCGCGCGCAGCAGCCCGGCGAGGTCGGCGGCCACATCGGTCTCGCGGCGACCGGCGAACCGTACGGAGAGGATCTCCTCGTACGCGGCTTGCGCGGCCGCGGCTGCCGAGGCCAGCCGTGCGATCTCGGGCTCGTCCTTGACGGCCCGGAGCATCGGCAGCGCGTAGGCCAGCGCCCGGTACCTGGTCAGCGGCACCGCCTCCTGCAGTTCCAGCAGGTGCAGCGCCCACGCGGAGTCGGACACGCCGTAGCGGCCGTCGGAACGCAGCAGGCCGGCCGCCACGGCGTAGGGGTCCTGGTCGTCCCTCCAGTCGGACACCCGCAGGGCACCCGCGCCCGGAGCCGCCTCCGCGTCCGGACGCTCCAGCACCGGTACCAGCAGCCGGGGTTCGGAGTCCGCGCTGAGGACGAGGAGCGTGAGACGTTCGGTTTCCGCGGTGGGCCGGTAACCGCACAGCCAGGTCAGGTCGGGACCCGGGGTGATCAGCAGGCCGGAGAGCCCGGCGCCGGCCGCGTCCCGGGCGGCGCGGGTCATGCGTGCCGCGTAGTCCCGCTCGGTGAAGGCCGGGGGTGTCGCCGCCATGGTTCCTCCTGGCCGTGTGGCTTCTCGCGTCGTCCAGTTGTCCATTGGACGGGGCGAAAAGGCCCGGTGCGTCCATGGACGCGGCTGTTCGAGTGAGCGAGAGTGCCGGACCGGCCGCACCCGGCGGCCTCGGGCCCAGGCCCGCGTGTTCCTGCTCTGTGCGTGCCGGACTGGCCGCACCCGGCGGCCTCGGGCCGAGGCCCGCGTGTTCCTGCTCTCTGCGTGCCGGACCCGGCCAGGCGTCCAGCATCCTCGGGCCCACGCCCGTGTGACTCCGGCTCCCACTCGAACGGGTGAATCGCGCTGCGACGGTCCTTCCCCGCGCCGAGGCTGGGCAACGACGAGCCGGGCCGGCACGGCGTCGACGTCATGCGGCCGCGAACGCGGTGAGAGGCCGAAGCCCGGTGCCGGTGGGCGTGAGCCCGAGACGTGGGACATCCGGTTCCGGTCGGTGTGAGCCCGAGAGGTGGGACGCCCGTCGGCGTGACGACGAGCCGGGAGCGAAGGGTTCAGCATGCGCCCGCAGGCGTTCACACACCTGGCGCTCATCACCGCGGCCCTTGCCCTCGACGAGGAACTCGACCGGTCGGAGACATGAGACGCGGTGTCCTGACGACCGGTCACGGCCGATGCGCTACTTGATGCACTCGGGCGGAACACGCGGCGGCCACTGGCCGACCGACAGCATGCCTGTCGCGTGCGCGCGTGCCACCAGGGCGGCGCGGTTGGGGGCCTCGAACTTACGGAGCATCAGGCCGACGTGGTACTCGACGCCCTGCCGGCTGAGATAGAGCCGGGCCGCGAGCTGGACGGTGGAGGCACCGCAGGCGATTCCCTCGAGGACCTGCGCGTCCAGCTTGCTCAGCAGGTGGCGGTTCCGCGTTCCGTTCGATTCGTCGGGCGCACTGTCGAGCACTTCCTCGTCGGGCTGTACGAGGATGACGATTCCGGTGAGTCCGCCGGAGGCCCCGTGCACGGCGATCGCGGTCAGCTCGCAAGTGAAAACGTTTCCGCTGTGGCCCAGGCCCACGACCCGCTCGACGACGCGGTTGCCACGCCCTTCGGACAGCCGGGTGAAAGGGCGGTCGAGCAGGGCCGGGGCGCTGGGATGCAGAAGGTCGTAGAGGCCGCGTCCGCAGATGTCGGCGGAGGTGCGGGCGAACAGGCGGCAGAAATCCGGGTCGGCCGCGATGATGTCGAGATCCGGATCCAGATGCGCGGTGCAGGTCCGGCGGCGGCTCATTCCGCGCGCCCGGCTGTCCGGTAAACGCGAACCCGTGGAAGGACGGCCGACGAGTATGACGTCTTCCTTGATGTGCGGGGCACCGGTGATTGTCTTTGTCATTAAGACGAACCGTCTCTCTGAGTCAGATGTGGGGGACCAATCAGTGTCCGCTGCGCGAAGTGACGGGACAGATCGGAGAACACCGGTCAGCAGGGCTCCGGACGGCTTCCGGATCAGTTCTGATCGGTTGCCAAAACACTAAAAATCGCGGGACAGGCCGGTCAAGCAAACTCTGGTGCGGTGCCCAAACACTGTGGTCGGGTGGTTCGGTGGTGCGGTCGTGGTGACACCGCCGTGGTGCGGTCGGCGTGTGCAGCGTCACTTCTGAGGGTCTGCGAGAACCTGGAGGCGCTGAATCCACTCACCGTGGATGCCGTGTTGCGCAGGTCACAGGTGGTTCCCAGGCGTCCGCGTCGCGCCCCACGGCTTGGACGGGACACCTGTGGCCACTCGCGAGAGGACACGGTGACCGAGTGCGGCAGCGGTCGGGTTCGGGCATCGGCCCCTCGGTCAGGTGGCGTTGACCGGGTCCGTGTTCCTGAGCGCGGACTCCAGGTCGCGTCTGCTCTTGATGCCCATTTTTCGATAGCAGTTCGTCAGGTGTTTCTCGACCATGCGGCAGGAGATCGACAACTCGCCGGATATTTCCTGGTTGCTCAGACCCGAGGCGGCGAGGTGGGCCACCTTGTTCTCGGACGGCGTGAGAGCCGGGCTGTTCGCGTTCCGGCTCGGCGCATTATGTCCCAAGTGGCTTTCCACGGCAGCCTGTACCCAAGGGGCGCCGCATTCCGCCGACAGATCCAGTGCCCGGCGCAGAAGGGCTCTGCCCTGTGCGCGTCTGGGCCCGAGGCGACGGCCGAGCGCAAAGAGCGCCAGGCACAGCTCGTACCTGTTGGGGTTCGGTTCCAGAAGCTGGACGGCCTCCTCCAGCAGCTCCGTGCCGTGCCGGCCCGGTGTCAGCCGGCCCTGTACCACCAGGGACCGGCCCAGTGAGGACGGGGCACCCCAAGCGCGGGCCTGCGCCACCTCCTGCCGACTGAGATCGACGGCGGTCGCGGTGTCACCGAGCCGCTGGTGCATGAGCGCGGCGTACGAGGCCCAGGGCAGGACGGCGGGGTTGCGCCAGCCGATCTGTTCCATCCGGTGCCCCGCCACGAGGAAGTGGTTGAGGGCCCCGCGGGTGTCGCCCGCGCGGGACGCCAGGCTGCCCTTGGCCACGGCGAGCAGGGCCGCGAGGTGCTCGTTCTCCGCGCCGAGGCGGTGCCGGCTCAGCAGGCGTTCGGCCCGGTCAGGCTGGGCCGTCTGGAGGGCGACTATCGCGAGGATGGCAGCGCACACCGCAGGAGGTCCGCCCAGTTCGGTGTCGGACAGCGCGTCGGCCTGCCGCGCCTTCGCCCTGGCGTCGGCCATGTCACCCACGCTGAGGGCCACCAGGGCCTGTTCGGCGCGGATGACCGTCTGTTCGACGTCGCTCCTGCGGCTCTCGGCGATCCGGTGGGCCTCGTCCAGCCAGGAGGCCACTCCCTCGGTACGGTCCGCCGCGGCGAGGACGTTCACCGCGAGCGGCAGAGCCGTGTGCACCTGCGTGGGTGTGGGCGGCTCGTGCTCCAGCAGCCGGGTCGCCAGATGCGCGACCGCGGTGGCCGGCACGGCGTTGGCCATGGTGGCGGTGTGGATCAGGACGGTCAGCAGCTCCCGTTCGCCGACGCTGTCCATCGGGGGCTCGGGCACGAGATCCGCCAGTCGTCCCACGGCGGACCGGACCCTGGCCGGGTCCTGGGCGGTGAAGAAGCGTTCCCTCGCCTCCAGGCGCAGCGCCAGTTCGCGGTCCACTCCGTCGGTGGTGCCGGACGCCGCCAGATCGGCCGACACACGCCGGACCATGTCGTCCACCGGGAACGCGGCCGGCGCCATCAGCACAGGGCCGATCCTCGCGACGGCCGCCGCCTGTTCGCGCGGCGTGTCCAGCAGTGGCACGGCCTCCATGATGTGGCGCACCGAGGCCACCGTGGCGAAGCTGCGCTCCACGGTGGTGAGGTCGATCAGCAGCCGGGCGCGCTCGGGGTCCGAGGAGGAGCTGTCCAGCAGGGCGCGGCGCAGGAACCGGGCAGCGTCCCTGGGCGCGCCGCGCCGCATGGCGCTGTCCGCCGCCGTCCGCAGGATCCGCAGGACGTCCCGGTCCTGCGGTGTGACGACGTCCATCAGGTGCTCAGCCGCCTGTTCGACGGGGTGACCCGAACGGTGCAGCAGCTCCGCGGCGACCGCGCGCATCGCCGCGCGCTCGGCGGGCGGCATGCTCTCCTCGACGGCGTCCCTGACGACGGAGTGCGCGAACACCGGATGGGCGCAGTCGGTGATGAGGCCGACCTCCCGCAGCACCCGCAGGGCCTCCGCGCGGCGCACCGCGTCCAGTTCGGCGAGTCCGTCCAGCAACTGGGGCGAGGTGTTCTCGTCGAGCACGGTCATGGCGAACGCGGTCCTGCGAATGTGGCCGGGCAGCGACTCCAGGAAGGCCGGCAGCCGTTGGCGCAGCAGCGAGGGACGCAGGGCGACCGCGTCCGCCGCGTGCTGCGCGGACGGCTTGAGACCGTGGAACAGCGCCTCCGCCAGGATGGCGGTGAGGAACAGCGGGTTCCCGCCGGACCGTTCGTGGCAGGCGGATACGAAATCGTCATCCGCCGGCGCGCTCAGGTATTCCTCGGTCAGTGAGCGGGTGGCGTCCCGGCTCAGGTTCTCGGGGCTGACGGTGTGTCCGGCCAGCGACAACAGCTCCTGGACCAGCGGCCGTTCCGCGCGGACGTCGCCCGTCAGCACTGTGCACACCACCAGGATCCGTCTGATGGGCAGGACGCGGGTCAGGTGCCAGAGCATCCGCAGCGATTCCGCGTCGGCCCAGTGCAGGTCGTCGACGAGGATCAGCACCGTGCTGTCGCGGCTCATGTTGGCGACCAGCGTGGTGAGCCCCGTGAGTGCCAGATTGAGCTTCTCGGCCGGCCAGGGGGCGTCGTGGCCGGCCGACGCGTCCTCCGTGAGGATCAGCCGGGCGCCGTGGGCCGTGCCCTGGAACCACCGCTCGGCCCGTTCGGCGGGCACGCGCGTGAGGACGGGCTCGATCAGCTGCCGCACGACGCCGAAGGCGAAGTCGTGCTCGGTCGCCGCGGCCTGGGCCCGCAGGGTCAGGACCTCCCGGGCCGTGCCGAGTTCGCCGATGGTCTCCAGCAACTCCGACTTGCCGGTCCCCAGGCCGCCGCGAACGATCACCATGCGGCCGTGGCCACCCGTGGCGGCGCTCAGCGCGGCGTTCACCTTGCTGACATCGTTATCGCGTTCCAACAGCACGGTGATGTCCTTCTTCCTCCGAGGCCTTGTCTGCCGAAACGGCCGGCGGGCTCCGCCCGTTCCGCCCGTACGACCCCGTGACGCACACGAGTCGGTGCGCGGGGGATTTACGCCCGTCCGCCGCGCTGCCCCAGGGCTCCGGCGGCCTGTGGCCCTGGACTGTGCGAGGGCCGGGCGCCGTACCGGCGGCAATGCGTGGGGCCCTAGGTGCCCGGCGCGGCGAGGCCGGCCTGCGCCGAGGCGAGCTGCCGTAGGGCCAGGGTGTGGAGCAGGGGGTCGTGCAGCCGCGCGGCGGCCCGCTTCAGCAGTCGGACGGCCGTGGGCCCCTCCGCCAGCGTGCCCGAGGCCAGGTTGGCCAGGGCGTGGGCGGTGGGGGTCTCCCAGCCGGCCATGAGCCGGCGCAGTTCGACCGCGAACCGCTTCGCCTCCGCGGGCCTGCCGATCCGTGCGTGGGCCACGGCACCCAGACAACGCCACGGCACGAGCACCGGATTGGTCCAGCCGCGGGCCAGCAGCCACCGTCCGCACTCCCGCAGATCGGCGAGAGCCGCGTCGGGCCGGTCGCCGGTCAGGTGGAGGGCGGCGCGTACGAACAGGAGCTGGGGCCAGGCGACTTGCTGTCGGTGTTCCGGGGCGCAGCCGTCCGCGACGATCCGCGCCGCCTCGTCGAGGTCCCCGTTCGCCGCCAGCACCCGGCCCCGCAGGGCACGGGAGAAGGGCTCGGTGGCGGGGTGCCAACTGCCGGGCGGCATCTCCGCGTCGGCCAGCGCCAGGTCCCGCCGCGCCCGGTCGGTGAACCCGAAGCGTAGATTCACTTCGCACCGGGCGAGAAGCGCGAGCCCCACGAGCGGGGGCATCCGGCGCCTGCGTGCCTCGGCCAGGCACGAGTCGAGCCCCGTGAGAGCCACCTCCGTGGAGCCCGTGGCGGCCAGCGCCAGACAGGTGAAGATCCGCGGATACAGGGGCCGGTCCCGGGCCGGAAAGTCCAGGACCGCCCGGCCGAGTGCCTCGACCCGCGCGGCGCTGCCGCCTGTCATGGTCGCCTGCCAGGTCGCCGCCGCCAGAGCGCTCGGGTCACCGGGATCGTCCGGCAAGGGATCGGGGTCCGGCACGAGACCGTCCAGGGCGCTGCCGTCCTGCTCGGCCTGTTCCGCGAACCAGTGCAGTGCGCGCAGCGTCCGCCGCTCCCGCTCATCGGTGTCCCCGGCACGGCAGGCCGTACCCAGCGCCTGCTTTGCGGAGCCCGCGTCGCCGCGGGCCAGCAGCAGGTCGGCGGCCAGGGCGCGCTGCCGGGTGTCGTGCCCGTTGCCGGGCACGTGCAGGGCTTGTACGAGGAAGCGGTCGGCGGCCGCCGGATCGGTCGCGAAGCTCGCCGCGCCGATCTCCACGAGAACGGCGGCACGTTCCGGGTCCGTCAGCGGTTCCTGCAGCACACGGGCGAGGTGGGAAACCGCCTGTCGGTGTTCACCGCGGGCGCGGCAGGCGGCGGCCACCCGGCGCAGCGTGGCGACGGCCCAGCCGGCTCCCGAGGGGCGGGCGGGCATCAGGAGCCCGGCCAGTTGCGTGTCGCTCAGGGCCGCGCGTTGCCCCAGCTCCGCTGCCCGCTCGAAGAGCGTCTGGCGTTCGGTGTCCGGCATGGCGGACAGCACCCGGCCGGCACTCACCAGCTGCGTCAGCCGCGGCGGTGTGCCGCCCGTGACCAGCCCGGTGGCGCGCAGGTCCCGCAGGGGAGACGCGGCCGGGGCCTGGTCCAGCCCCGCCAGCGCGTAGACCAGATGCAGCGGAAAGAAGTCCTGGCACACGGCGAGGCTGCGCAGCAACGCCAGTGGTCCGGGGGCCAGTCCCCAGGTCGGCTCCGGAACCGATCGTGCCGAGGGAAGCCGGGGTGGTGCCGTCGGCCCGCCCGAGTCCTCGGCGGGCCCCAGCTGGATCACGCGCCCGTGGACCGTCGGCGAGCACATGAGCGTCAACAGGTCGGCGCAGGACGGGGGGACTTCGGAAGTGCTGCCGGTGAGCGTGACCATCATGGACAGGCCCGGGCCTCGCTTGCGCCGCAGCACGGTTGCGAGGACGTCCAGGGAGGGAGCGTCGCACCACTGCGCGTCCTCCACGACGAGGACCAACGGCCGCCCTTGGGAGGCTCGCAGGAACATGTCGCTCAACTGCTGCACGCGCACCGAACGCGGAGCACCCGTGGCCGCGGTGTGGCCGGCCGGGACGGGGCGCCGCGAGCCGGGCAGCCGGTCGGCCAACTGTCCTGCCACGCCGAACGGCCAGCCCTGTTCCGCCGGCGTTCCACGACCCACCAGCACCGTCACCCCGGCCCACACGGCCTTGGCCGCGGCCTGTCTGGTCAGGCCGGTGCGGACCGGTCCCCGCGGGCCGACGACGGCCATCGCGCCCGAGCGGCCGGCTCGCAGGTCGGAGGTGAACTGGTGCATGAAAGCACGCGTGTTGTCCGGCAGCGCCCGCAGTGCGCCTCCGATGGCCGACGGTTCGGTGAGCGCGGGGACGGGCTCGGCGGACGGGGCGCGGTAGGTCACAGCGGAAACCTCCGGACTCCGGGACGTATGACAGAAAGAGGGCCGCCGAGAGCGCCACAGGACGGCACGGTCCCGTCGGGCACGCGGGCGGGAACGCAGCAACCCGCCGCGGGAAGGGGCATGTTCTCCGGCCACAGATGAGAATTGCGCATACCAGAGCGTGCCTCGCAGTCCGTTCTGCCCGTGCTTGACTCTCCACCAACAGCAGACCATAGGGGGCGGGGCTGAGCAAGCAGCAGCGGAAATAGGCGCGGTGGCGCCGGAGTCGGGCAGAAAGGGGACAGGACACCGTGTGTGAACGGGCATTCTCCAGGGAGGACCAGCATGTTCCCCGGAGTATTCGGCCGGTCGACCCGCTGGTCGCGCGGGGTGCGGAGGCACCCCGGCCGAATGTGACATCGGTCGCCTTATGGAGTGGTGCTCGATTCACATAAGGCCAAGCATTCGATGTGCGGCCGGATAGCGGCTCCGCCCCTCGGCGAAGTTAACCGAAAGTTGACTGCCGATATGGAACTTCTTCGACTCGGTGACAATCAAGCCAGTTTCGTCCGGATTACCACCGTGGTGATGGTGGGGTTGATATGTGCTGTACGTGAACGCGTGCCCGCTGCCTCTGCGGCACGCTCATGCATGAGCAACCCGTGCACGCCCGGCGATCGCGCCCCTGCATGCAAGCCAGGGCGACCCCTCAGTCCGGCCCGTTCTTCCCGCGGCCGGCCGGTCCGCCGAGAACGGCACGCAACTCCCCGCGCCCGGACAGGCCCAGCTTGCGGTAGATCGACGTCAGGTGCAGCTCCACCGTGCGGCGGGTGACGAACAGCGCCTCGGCGATCTCCAGGTTGCTCCGGCCGTCGGCGGCGTGCCGGGCGACCTCCGCCTCGCTGGGGGTGAGGGACACCAGCCCCTTCGACACCGGGCGGCGCGGCCGGGCACCGGTGGCCAACAGCGCCTGGCGCGCCTGGCGGTACAGCGGGCGGGCACCGAGCGCGTACGCCTTGTCGAGGGCGGCCCGCAGGACCTTCCGCGCCCCTTCCCCGTGCCCGGTGGCATGGAGGGCGCTGCCCCGAGCGACCTGCACGCGGATCAACTCCAGTACGGCCGGGGACTCCGCGAGGACCGCTTCCGCCTCCTCCAGCAGGGGCAGCCCCGCGCGCTCGTCGTACGTGGCGGCCAGCAGCCCAAGTCCCCTGCCCAGCGCGGAGGGAAGGCCCGCCGAACGGGCCGCCGACACCGCCTCTTCGGCAAGATGACGGGCCCGGCGGGTGTCGCCCAGGGCCAGGTGGGCGGTGCCGGCCCAGAACCACCACGACGACACCGCCGGGCTGGTGCGACGCCACTCCCGCTGCCGGTCGCCGCACTCGGTCAGGTCCGCGAGGGCCGACTCCGGCCGGCCCTGCACCAGGTGGAGGCGGCCTCGGGCGGCCAGCAACTCGTTCCAGGACCAGCCCTCCGCGGCTGCCGGGTCGAACTCCCGGCCGGCGGTGTCGGCGGCCCCCGCGAGATCTCCCTGGTCGAGGAGGGCGTGGATGCGGATGGCGGAAGGCAGCGCGAAGACGAACTCCGCCCGCTCAGGTGGCGCCGATTCGAGGGCGGCGCCGGTCGCGGCGATCGCCTCGGGCAGCTCGCCCAGCCGGTGACAGGCGTCCGCGCGCAGCGCGAGCAGGGAGACGAACGACGGCTCGGTCCGGGTGTCCGAGGCCGCTTCGATCAACTGCCGGAAGACCGGAGCCGCTTCGCCCGGCCGGTCCGCGTAGAGCAGCGCCGTGGCCGCGGTCGCCAGGAACACCCATGAGTCGGATGCCACGAGCCCTTGCCCGACCGACCGTCGCGCCGCCGCGAGCGCCTCCTCCACATGCTCCGTGTGCGCGGCGCGGATGGCTGCCCGCGTCGCCAGCAGCGCCCGCTCGCTCGGTGTGTCCCCCGGCAGGCCGAGGTCGAGCGAATCCCCGTCCGCAGCCTCACGGAAGGACGGCAGGTCCCAGGCGGACAGCAGGAGCCGCTGGGCCTGGAGGAACTGCGCGTTCTCGCCGGGGCCGGCACCGACCGCGTCCTCGTGCTCCGCCAGCAGACTCACCGCTTCCGCGGTCTGCTCGGCGCGGACCAACGCGCTGGACAGCGCGGTGAGTACGGCCAGCCGCTGCCTCGCGTCCCCGACGCGTTCCAGGGCCAGCCGCAGGTGCCGTATCCCGGCGTGGGTGTCCACCCGGGCCTCGGCGAGCCCCAGTTCGACCAGCAGTTCCGGGTCGATCGCAGGCTCGGCGTCCTGCGGCAGGCACAGCCGCAGCAGTTCCACGGCGTGTGACAACGCGCCGCGCAGGGTCGCCTCGTGGGCGGCCTCGCGCAGCACGGTGACCGCCCAGGCCTCGGTCGCCGGAGTCCGGGTCATGCGCAGGTGCCGGGCCACCTGCTCGGCGGGCGCTCCGCTGTCCAGCAGCAGCCGCGCGGCCCGGCGGTGCTCGCCTGCGCGCTGCTCCGGCGGCATGTCCGCCAGTACGGCCTCCTGGGCGAGTCCGTGGCTGAAGGACCAGTCCCGCCCGTCCAGCGTGGCTGTCACCAGACCCATGGTGGCCAGGGTGAGCACCGCCTGTACGAACACGTCCGTGTCCAGCCCGGCCAGCCGCGCGCACATCTCACGCGGCGCCCCGTCACCGAGCACGGCCATCGCCTGTACGGCCGCGAAGGTCTCCGCCGATTCCTTGCGGAGCACCCGCAGGACCGGCTCGCTGAACAGGGCGACGGTGCTGCCGCCTTCGACGTCGGCCAGGCTCTGTGCGGTCGGCGGCCGTCCTTCGTGCCGCAGAGCGGCCAACAGGGCACGGACCAGCAGGGGGTTGCCGTTCGTCGCCGCCAGACAGGCGCTGTGGAACTCCTCGTCGTCGGTGCCGGTGATCTGCCGGACGATCCGCGCGACGCCCTCACCGCCCAGCGGCCGTGGCCGCAGGACCCGGCACCGCGGCTGGGCCGCGACCTCGTCCAGCAGCGGTAGGTGGACACCTGTGTCGGTACGCCGGGACAGGGCCAGCAGCACCGGCTGCCCGGCCAGCCGCCGCGCCGTATGGGCCAGGAATCGCAGCGAAGCCGGGTCCGCCTGCTGGGCGTCGTCCACCAGCAGGAGGAGCGGTTCCTGTGCCGCCCGGCGGCAGACGAACCGCTGCAGCTCCAGCAGCACGCCGTACGACACGTCGTCGTCCGCGCGTGTGCCGCTTCCGCGCGGGGCCGGCACGTTCAGTTCAGGTCGGTGCACGTCCGCGACGGTGGCCGCCCGGGCCGGCCACAACGGGCCCGTGTCGTCGGCGGATTCCAGGAGAGGGGCGAACAGCCGGCGCGCCACGCCGAAGGGATGCTCCCGTCCCATGGCGTCGCCGCGCGCCTGGAGCACCCGCAGCCCCGCGGCTCGGCCCTCGTCGGCCAGGTACCGCAGCAGCGCGCTCTTGCCGATGCCCACGGGCCCTTCGAGCAGGACGAGCCCCGGGCGGCCGGAAGCGGTGGCCCGCACCAGCTCCGCGAGCACGGACAGCTCACCTTCCCGCTCGACGAGCACCGTGTCCGGGCACCGGCCCGTCGCGTCGGCGTCGTCCGGCCGGGCCGCGCTGCACATGTTCGGTCCCCCCTGGTGACGGGAGGCGGACCTCGCGAACACCGTGATCGGCCCGCCGACTCGTCGAACGCACCTGGCCGTTGGTCGTACGGCGACAGCGGGTGGTACTCGACGGATCCGGAAGCCTGACCCAGGTCCGTCGTGGGTGCTTCGGCAATCTTCCCCAATTCCCTCACCAAATCCACTTCGGGGGGGCTTGAAGGGCCTTGGTGAGGGAGTCGGTCCGTTCGGCGAGAGCTCCCGACGACCCGGCATGACGGGAGCGGCGGATGACATCCCCGGAGTGTTCGGGCATATCACCTCGCGACACGCCGGGCCGGGACGGCGCGAAGGATCTCAGGTCACCGTCCCCGCTCCTGCGGGGGACGGGTCGTAGGCGCCAGTGGCCGCCGTCTGCCGCAGCCGCACGGCGGCCGTGAGGATGTCCTGGTGGGAGGTGTACAGCGCATTGACACCGAACCGGAGCAGGTCGGGGGCGCGCATATCGGCGACGACACCCTGGTCCGCCAGCGACTGGATCAGTCCGTAGGCGTGCGGATGGCGCAACGCGACCTGGCTGGCACGGCGGGCGGGGTCCGCCGGCGTGACCGGCTCGAAGCCCAGCTGCGTCAGCATGTCCTCGGCGCAGCGCAGGAAGAACCCCGTCAGCGAGAGGCTCTTGGCGCGGACCTGTGCCATGTCGATGCCGTCGAAGACACTCAGCGCTGCTTCGAGGGCGAGCAGGGACAGGATGGGCGGGGTCCCGATACGGGCCTGGGCCACTCCCGGTGCCGGGGTGTAGTCCTGCGGGAGACCGAAGGGGTCGGCGTGGCCGGTCCAGCCGCTCAGCGGTGTCTGCCAGGCGCCGAGATGGCGGCGGGCCGCGTACAGGAACGCGGGCGCGCCCGGGCCGCCGGACAGGAACTTGTAGCCGCAGCCGACCGCGAAGTCGACTCCGAGGCCGTCCAGGTGCAGAGGCAGGGCCCCGGCCGCATGGCACAGGTCCCACAGGACGAGCGCGCCGGCCCGGTGCGTGGCGCGGGTCAGCGACTCCATGTCGTGGAGCTCGCCGGTCCGGTAGTCGACGGGGGAGTAGCTGACGACCGCGACGTCGTCGCCCTCGTCGGCCAGGAAGCGTTCGAGGTTGCCGGGTGTCACATGGCGTACGCGCAGACCGTGCAGCCGGGCCACTGAATCCGCCAGGTAGCGGTCGGTGGGGAAGTGCCCCGGGTCGGTGACCAGCAGTGAGCGACCGGGACGCAGTCCCGTCGCGGCACTGAGCGCGGTGAACAGCTGCACACTCGTGGAGTCGCCCGCCACCGTCTGCCCAGGACCGGCGCCGATGAGACGGCCGATGGCGTCCCCGACCCGGAGCGGGGCCTGCCACCACGCGTGGTCGTTCCACGACCGGATCAGATCGGTGCCCCACTGCTGGTGCACGACGTCGGCCAGGACCGGCGGCACCGCGGCCGGCAGCGGGCCCAGGGAGTTGCCGTCCAGATAGACGAGACCTTCGGGGAGGAGAAAGCGTTCCCTGACCGGGGCCAGGGGATCGTCGGCGTCGAGCGTCGCGGCCAGTTCGTCCAGGGCGGGGGAAGCGGTCGTCACGGCTGTCCGGTCTCCTCGGATTTGCCCTCGGCCGGCGGACGCACCGCGCCCCGCTCGCCGGACAGGCGCCACAGCGTGTCCGCGACCGCCTCGGCCGCCGGGGCGCCCGGCTCGATCAGGGTGTAGTGCCCGGTCCCCGGCAGGATCACGGTCTCCAGGTCACGGTGGACCGCCGCGTAGTCGGCGAACTGCGACAGCGGCACCTCTTCGTCGACCTCGCCATGCAGCAGCACGGTGCGTACGCCCGTCGAACCGGCGTCCCTGAGCAGGGTGAGCGGATCGACGAGGGGCAGCCGCGCCCCGAACCGGGCCTCCCCGCCCAGCAGTTGCAGGGCCGCTCCTTCGCTCAGGCCGTCACGGCGTGTCGCGTCCAGGTCGGTCAGCGGCGCGAGTGCCAGCACGGCGGGCGGCAGTTGAGTCGTGTACCAGGGCGAGTCTCGCGGCAGCAGCGCGCGGGCCGCGCACCACAGCGCGAGATGACCGCCGGAGCAGTGACCGGCCAGCACATAGGGCCGGCCCTCGGGCAGGGTGTCCACGATCCGCGTGATGTCGTCGAAGGTCTCCGGGTAGCCGCCCGCGCCGCCCGACCTGCGGAACCCCGGCAGCAGCACGGAGAACCCCTGCCGGGCCAGGTAGGCGGCGAACGGGGTCAGGTGCATCCGGTCGTAACGCCAGTAGCCACCGTGGAGGAGGATCACCAGGGGTGCGTCCGGATCCTCGGCCGGCCACGCGTCGTACACCTGGTGAGGGTGGTCGCCGTACGAGCCGTGCCGCGGGGCCAGGACGGGCCGCAGGCTCAGGACGCGCTTCTCCTCCTCCGCGGCGAACGCGGAGATCTCCCTAGACCTCACCGCGGGCCGCCCACAGGTCGGGGAACACCAGCCGGCTGGAGCGCTGTTCCAGCCAGGCCAGCCCCGCGGAGCCGGCGGTGCCGGACTTGGCGCCCATCGCGCGGCGCACCACCATCACGTGGTCGAACCTCCAGCGCGCGACCGCTTCGGCGATTTCGGTCAGTGTCTCGCCGAGCGCGAGCAGCGGATCGTGCTGCCGGCCGGCATAGACCTGGCGCCACACCTCGACCACGCCGGGATCCGACACGTACGGCTCGGAGACGTCGCGCTCGCGGACGTGCTCGGGGACCGGCAGGCCCCTGCGGTGCAGGAACAGCAGGACCTCGTCGTAGAGCGACGGCTCGCGGTGGGTCTCGCGCAGTGCCTCGTGGACCGCCGGGTCGCCCTGGTGGGCGCGGACCAGCGCGGCGGACTTCTCGCCGAGCAGGAACTCCAGGTGCCGGTACATCGCGGACTGGAACCCGGAGGCCTTGCCGAACGCGACCCGGAAACCATTGAACTGAACGGGCGTCAGCGCCGCGATGGGCTGCCAGGAGTCGACGAGCGCGTGCACCGCGCGCCGGCTGCGCACCAGCGCGTCCATGGCCGCGTCCAGGTCGTCCTTGGCGAACGCCTCCCGGGCCACGCGCCACTCGTGCACGATCAGGGTGAACCACAGCTCCATCACCTGGGTGGTGACCAGGAAACCCATCTCGTCCGCGGCCTCGGTGAGCGGTTGCTGGAGCGCGTTGAGGACCGACGCGTGGACGTACTCGTCGTAGGGGCTCGCGCCGTGGAAGGGCTGGGTCAGCGGATCGTCCGGGGACAGATCCGCGAGTGCGGACGTGCCGTCTTTCATCAGAACTCCTAGAAGCCGCCTCCGCGGGGGAGGCGGACGGTGTGGGGGCCCGCCGTGCGCGGGACCGGTGCCGGGACGTCGACGGGGCCCGTCAGAGCTGGACGCCTCCGCTGGCGTCGATCCACTGGCCGGTCACCCAGCGGGCGTCATCGCCGGCGAGGAAGGACACGACGTCGGCGATGTCGGCGGGGGCACCGAGCCGGTTGAACACCGAGGCGGCGGAGTACGCCTTCCGGATCTCCGGGTTCTTCAGCGTCGGGTTGATCTCCGTCTCGGTGAAGCCGGGCGCGACCGTGTTCACCGTGATCCCGCGCGGCCCCAACTCCTTGGCCAGCGCCAGGGTGAGGGTGTCCAGGGCGCCCTTGCTCATCGTGTAGGCGATGATCGCGGGGAACGCGACCTGAGTCGCCACCGAGGAGATGTTGACGATGCGTCCGCCGTCCCGCAGCCGCTCCAGGGCGCGCTGGATGACGAAGAACGGTGCCCGGGTGTTGATGGCGAACACCCGGTCGTAGTCCTCCTCGGTGACGTGCTCGATGGAACGGGGCAGGGTGATACCGGCGTTGTTGACGAGGATGTCGAGCCCGGACTCCGCCCCCAGCGCGGCCAGTTCGCGGTCGAACGCGGACCACAGGGTGTCCGCGTCACCGGTGACACCGAGTTCGGCGTGCACGGCGAACGCGCGGCCCCCGTCCGCCTCGATGTCCTTGACCGTCCGCTCGGCCGCCGTGTGGTCGTACCCGTAGTGCACGGCGACGAGGGCTCCCTCGCGTGCCAGCCGCCGGCTGATGGCTCTGCCGATGCCACGGCTGCCGCCGGTGACCAGAGCGGTCCTGCCTTGATGCCGCAGAGTGGTGGTCAAGGTCCTCTCCTTACAGGTGAGTCGGATGGCCGGGGCGCGGAGGCGCTCAGGCGTCGAAGTCGAGCGTGAGGTCGTCGGTGCGCGGGCGGGCCCTGCAGGCGAGCGTGTAGCCGGCGGCCAGGTCGGCGGCGTCGAGGGCGTGCTGGCGGCCCAGCGTCACCGCGCCGGACACCACCTTCGCCCGGCAGCTGCCGCACACGCCGTCCCGGCAGGCGTACGGCACTTCGGGGCGGTGGCGCAGTACGGCGTCGAGGATCACGTCGTCCTGCGGCTGCATGGTGACGACACTGGTGCGGCCGCCGAGCACCGAGGTGACCCGGCTCTGCCGGTTGTCCACCGCGGCGGGCGCCGGCCCGGGCGGCGCCCCGGCCGCGGAGAACAACTCGGAACGCACGGCGTCCTCGGGCGCGCCCCACGCGGTCAGCGTCGTGCGGACCGTCTCGATCAGCCCGTACGGCCCGCAGAGCGCGAACGAGGTGGCGGGGCCGGGGGCGACGTCCAGCAGCGCCAGCAGCCGCAGCAGCTTCGGCGGGTCGATGCGGCCGGAGAACAGCTCGCTCTCCCTGCGCTCCCGCGACAGGACGTACAGGACGGTGAAGCGGTCGACGAACGCGTCCTTGAGGACGGCGAGTTCGTCCGAGAGCAGGGCGTCCTGAGCCGTGCGGACCGCGTGGACGAGGGACACCCGGCAGTCGGGATCCGCACGCAGTGCAGCGCCGGCCATGGGGGCGAGCGGGGTGATGCCGCAGCCGCCCGCGACCAGGACGTGGTGGCCTCCGGCGATGTCCGGCAGGCCGAAGTGGCCGCCGGGGGGCGACACTTCGAGCCGGTCGCCGCGCGCCAGTGCGGACAGCGCGTACGTGCCGAAGCCGTCGGGACTGTTGCGCTGCACGACCACGCGCAGGGCGGCCGGATCGTCGGGCGGTGGACACACCGAGTAGCTGCGGCGCAGTTCGCCGCCGGGCCGGCGGTGCCGGACGACAACGTGCTGACCGGGCCGGTGCGCGAAGGTCTCCGCCAGGGCTTCGGGGACGTCCAGCGTGATGGCCACCGTGTCCGCGGTCAGGCGGTCCACACGGGTGACCGGCAGCCGGAACCAGCCGGTGCGCCGGGCCGCGGTGTCGCGCACCGCGGCCGGGCCGGTGTGCTGGGCGACGGGGGCTGTGTTCATGCCGTCACCTCACATCGCCGTCATGTACGGGAAGGTTTCCTGGCAGGCCGTGCACCGCAGCATCGACTGGCAGCGGGCCGGACCGAATGGGCTGTGCGGCCGGGTGGCCCCCGATCCGCAGTGCGGGCAGGGCACGCCGAGCCCGAGACGCACCGGTGCGGGGGCGCCCGCGGGGGAGGGCGGTGCGATGCCGTGGGCGGCGAGCTTGTCGCGGCCCGACGCCGTGATGCGCTCCGTGGTCCAGGCCGGCGCCAGGACCGTCCGCACCCGTCCGTCGGCGTGACCGCACTCCCTGAGGACATCCTCGACCGCGGAGTTGATGACGGTCAGAGCCGGGCAGCCCAGGAAAGTGGGGATGACCTCCACCTCCAGACTCCCGTCCGGCCCGACGGTGACCGCCTGGATCACACCGAGTTCGCCCAGGCTGATCATCGGGAGCTCCGGATCCGGCAGTGCCTCCACCCGGGCCCGCACCTCCGTGACAGCGGCCGGTAGCGTGGGCCCGGCGGCGCCGGTCACCAGGTACCCCCGGGGAACTGCCGGTGCACCGACTGCATTTCGGCGATCAGCGGGGCGAAATCCTCGGTGTGCAGGCCCTCCCGGCCCCCGCTCGCCTGCCACTTGGGTGCGGGTACGGAGAGTCCCGCCCGGGCGACGACCGAACCGACGCGCTCCAGCCACGCCGGGTGCAGCAGACGCGGCGACGGGATGGCCCCGGCCGCGACGAGCCGCTGCAGCACGTCGTCCTCGTCGAACAGCTCGGCCGTGTACGGCCACACGAGCTCCAGGCCCGCCTGCATACGCCGCCTGCTCTCCGCCGTGCCGAGACCCAGGCGCAGCGTCCAGTTGTCGGCGTGCAGCCGGTGGTATCCGACCTCCTTCGCGGCCCGTACCGCGAACGCGGCCAGCTCCGGGTCCGCGCAGTCGGCCAGTGCCTCGTAGAGCAGCACCGCGTAATGCGTGTACGTCAGTTGCCGGGCCATGGTCACGGCGAAGTCACCGTTGGGCAGCTCCGTGAGCAGGGCGTTGCGGAACTCGCGCTCCGTGCGGCCGAAGGCGAGGTCGTCCTCGGAACGCCCGCTGCCGTCCAGCCGGCCGCTCCACGCGAGCAGCGTGCGGGCATGACCGACGAGGTCGAGGGCGATGTTGGACAGCGCCAGGTCCTCCTCGATGCTGGGAGCCCGCGTGATCCACTGGCACAGTCGCTGTCCCAGGACGAGGGCGTCGTCGCCGAGGCAGCGGGTGAGCCGGGCGAGATCCGCGTCCGCGGTGCCGGGAGCGGACCGCGCCGGGGAACCCGCGTCACGTGTCTCAGCCATCGTCGTCACCTCCGTCCACCAGGGGCGTGTACTGCTCCGGGTACCGATAGGGCTTGTGCGGGGCGTTGCTGAAGAACGGGTCGCGTTCGTCGGGGGACGCGGCGTGCACCGCGTCCGAGCGGACCACCCACAGCGACAGCGGATCGCCCCGCCGCGTGTAGAGGTCGCGGGCGTGCGCGAGCGCCATGCCGGCGTCGGCGGCGCGCACCGATCCCACGTGCTGGTGCGACAGCCCCCTGCGCGGCCGCAGGAAGACCTCCCAGGACGCCGCGGTGCCTTCCGTCGTACGGCTCATACGACCGACTCCGTCGTGCGCGCGGCCTGGGGCGCGCGGGGCGTCAGGTCGGTGGGCGTCTGCATGTCGGCCGCGGGCTGCTTCGCGAGGCCGGTGCCCGTGTGCGCACCGGCTGGTGGCTGCCCCGCACGGCTCGGGTCCGTGGACCCGTCGCCCGCCGACCGCTCCGCGAGATCGGCATCCGAGTCCTCGCGAGCGGCATACGCGGCGACCGCCTCCCGTACCCACGCCCCGTCCTCGTGCGCCGCGACCCGGTGACTGAGGCGCCGGCGTGCGCAGTGCGAGTCGTCGCCGAGCGCGCTGCGGTAGACCTCCCAGTCGATCGGGCCGAAGTCGTAGTGCCGGCGCTCCTCGTTCCAGCGGATGTTCGGGTCGGGAAGACCGAGACCCAGGCGTTCGGCCTGCGGCACGCAGTGGTCGACGAAGCGCTGGCGCAGCTCGTCGTTGGTGTGCCGTTTGATGCCCCAGGCGATGGCGCGGCGCGAGACGGCCGCGCCGAGGGCAGCGGTACGTGCGTCGGCGCCGCCCGCGACGGTGTCGGGCGGCCCGAACATGAGCGCCACGGCGGGCAGCCACCAGCGGTTCACCGCGTCCTGCGCCATCTCCCGCTGCGCGGGCGTCCCTTCGCACAGTGACCGCAGCAGGTCGTAACCCTGCCGTACGTGGAAAGCCTCCTCCTGGCAGACCCGGCGCATCGCGCGGGCATAGGGCCCGTACGAGGTCTGGCAGAGCGGTGCCTGGTTGATCACCGCGGCCCCGTCCGTCAGCCAGGCGATGGCACCGGTGTCGGCCCAGGTGAGCGCGGGGTGGTTGAAGGTGGCCGCATAGCGCTGCTGCCCCTGGTGCAGGGCGTCCAGCAGGTCGGCGCGGTCCACGCCCAGGGTCTCGGCGGCGGAGTACAGGTACAGGCCGTGCCCCGCCTCGTCCTGGACCTTCGCGATCAGCACCGACTTGCGGTGCAGGGACGGCGCCCGGGTCAGCCAGCCGCCCTCCGGCTGCATGCCGATGATCTCGGAATGGGCGTGCTGGGCGATCTGGCGCACCAGCATCCGGCGGTAGCCGTCGGGCATCCAGTCCCGCGGCTCCACCGTCTCACCCGCGCTCAGCAGCTCCTCGAAGCGGGCGCCGAGCTCGTCCTCCGTGCCGGTGGCCGCCTCGGCCGTACTCCGTGTGGCCGCCTCGGCCGTACTCCGTGTGGCGCTCATGCCGTTCCCTCTTCCGGTCCGGTCCCCGCCGTGCCGGGACCGGACCGGCCCGCGGCGCCGGTCCGCACGCACTGCCTGAGCACCCTCATCACTCCCTCGACTTGCGAGCGCCCGCCGCCGGTCCGTCACCTGCGCCGGGCAGAACCCTCACCGAGAAGAGAGGCCCCGAGCCGCCCGCGCTATCCCCGCCACCGCCGCGGTCCCGGGTGACGAACGTCACCCGGGGGTCCGGGGATTGTGCGAGGTGCCGGGCTCCTCTTCTTCCTCCGACACACAGGCGTGGCCGGACGGCGGACGGCCGCGGCACAGCGAAAGGGGACGCCATGAGCACCATCAGGACGTTGCTGGTCGAACTCACCGGCACGGCCGAGTACGCCGACGCCATCGGTGACGACGTCGACCTCGCCGCCAGCGGCATCGACTCCGGCGATCTCGTACGCCTGGTCCTGCTCGTCGAGCAGCGGACCGGGGTGGAGATCACCGCCGAGGACATGGAGAAGCTGCACACGATCGCCGATTACGAGCGGTTCGTCTCCGAGCACTCCGTCGCCGGTTCCTCCGGCGGTGCGTGATGTGGCTGACGCAGCTGGTGGAGCGCAACCGCCAGTGCTTCCCCGACCGCGTCGCGCTCGTCGACGAACGCCGCAGCGTCACCTGGGCCCAGTTCCACGACCGCACGGCCGAACTCGCCCGGGGACTCACCGAACTCGGCATCGAGCGCGGTGACCGGGTCGCCGTGCTCTCCCAGGACCGGATCGAGGTGCTGGAGAGCTACTTCGCGCTGGCGCGCCTCGGAGCGGTGTTCGTGCCGCTCAACCACAGCCTGGCGCTGCCCGAGGTGGCCGGGATCATCGAACGGGTCGGCGCGGTCGCCGTGTTCGGCGAGTCCGACCTGCTGGACCGGCACGCCTCACTGCCGGCGTCGGTGCGGATCCGGCTCGCCCTGGACAAGCCGGTGTTCGACGCGCTGGGCACGGTGGCCGGACCGGCCCCCCTGCCGGAAGTACCCGACACCGCGCCGATCGCGGTGCTGCACACCTCGGCGACCACGGGCCAGGCCAAGGGCGTCACCGTCGACGAGGCGTCGTTCCGGGCCATCGCGCTCGGCTGGCTGGTGCTGGCCCGCCCCACCGACGACATCGTGATGGTCAACTGCTGCCCGCTCTACCACGGCAGCATGGTCGTGTCCCTCACCTACATGGCCGCGGGCGCCACCGTGGTGCTGATGCCCGGCTTCACGCCCCAGCGCGCCCTCGCCGCCGTCGAACGGCACCGCGCCACCCACATGTGGCTGGTCCCGCAGATGCTGCGCTTCATGCTCCAGGCCAAGAGCTCGCACAGCACCGACCTGTCGTCCCTGCGCGAGATCCTCTACGGCGCCGCCCCGATGCCGCTCGACGTGTACGCCGACGCCGTGGACCGCCTGGGCTGCGGCTTCCGCCAGGTGTACGGCATGACGGAGGTCGGCGGGCCGTTCGTGACCCTCGGACCCGACGAGCACCCCGCCCCCGGCGACGTGAGCGCGCGCATCCCGTGCGGGCGGGTCGTCCCGGGCATGTCGGCGCGTGCCGTGGACAAGGAGGGCCGGGAAGCGCCGCGTGGGGAGATCGGCGAGATCGTGGTCCGCGGACCGGGCATCATGCAGGGCTACTGGGATGATCCCGAGGCGACCCGTGAGGTCACCCTCGACGGCTGGATCCTCACCGGCGACCTCGGTTTCGTCGACGAGGACGGTCGCATCCATCTCGTCGACCGCAGCAAGGACCTCATCATCCGGGCGGGCCAGAACGTGTACCCGTCGGAGATCGAGCGCGTCCTCATGACCCACCCCGCCGTCCAGGACGCGGCCGTGGTGGGCACGGACGACGAGGACTACGGAGAGGTCCCGCTCGCGTACGTCGTCGCCGAGGAGGGCACGGCCGCGGCCACCCTGCTCGGTCATGTGGCGGCGAATCTCGCGCCCTACAAACGGCCCCGGCGCATCGAGTTCATCGAGCAGGTGCCGCGCAACCCGGCCGGGAAGATCATCAAGAAGCTGCTGCGGGCCTGACGCCGTGGACACACTGCCGCACGGGTCGGTCGACGTCGTACAAGTGGCGTATGTCGTCGAGCAGTTGGAACGGCTGAGGGCGCCGTTCGCCGCCGTGGGCCTCGGCCTGGGCATTGCCTCGCAGGCGGACCCGGCGGCGCGTCCCGCCGGGCCCGGCGAGGCGACCGCGGCCGTCGGCATGATCCCGCGCCGCGGACGGGAGTTCCTGGCCGGACGGCTCGCCGCCCGGCGCGCGCTGCGTGCGGTGGGACTCGAGTGCGGTGACATCCCGCGGGCCGGACGGCTGCCCGTCTTCCCGCCGGGGCGGGCGGCGTCGATCACGCACAGTGCGGGCGTCGCCGTGTCGGTGGCGCTTGCGCCCGGACGCACCGGCGCGCCGGGCTGCGACCTGGAACTGCGTGAACTGCCGCCCGCCGCGGCCAGGTTGGTGCTGCGCGAGGACGAGGAGGCCTGGCTGCACGCGGCCGGACCCGTCCTCGCGCGCGACCGTCTGCTGGCCCTCTTCTCCGCCAAGGAAGCCGCCTGGAAGGCCCTGTACGGCACCCCGGCGCACCCCGTCCCTGGGATGGGCGCATCCGGCGCGCGAGTGCCGGGGCCGCCCGGGACCCTTCGCGACCTTCGGGCCGTACCCACCCCGGACGGCTTCGTCGTTCGGGTCCGCGCTGGTGCCGAGAGCGGTGGCACCGACGGGCGAGGCGTTGCCGGGCACGGTGCCGACGTGCCCGGCACTGACGCGCGTGGCGCCGGCCGGGGCGTCGAAGTCCGCGTCCGTACGGTTGCCGGGGGCGTGTTCAGCTGGGTGTGCCTGTAGAGCCGGGCACAGGACCGACTCATGGTGGAGGGCCGGCGAGCAGGTCGCCGGCCCTCCACCATGAGTGCCCGGGTGTTCACCCCCGCGCGTTCACCCGCACCGCCATGTTCCCCGCCGGGTGCTGGTTGTCGTGGATGAGCTGGTGGGCCAGGCCGATCTCCTCGAAGCAGAAGGTCCGTGACAGGCACGGGTCGATGACGCCCTGGTCGATCAGGCGGGTCACCTCGCGCGCCTCTCGCGCGCTGGCGACATGCGAGCCCTGCAGGCGCTTCTGCCGCATCCACAGGAAACGCAGGTCCACGTCGCCGTTGTAGCCGGTGGTGCCGCCGCAGATGACGACCATGCCCGCGTTGTCGCACAGGTAGATCGAGGTCGGCACGGTGTCCGCGCCCGAGTGCTCCAGCACGATCCGCGGTGCCCGGCGCTCCCCGAGCACCTCCCAGAACCGCCGGCCGAAGGCACGGGCCCCGGCCAGCCACGAGGCCATCGCCTCCTCGTCCGACGCGTCGGGCAGCCGCCCCCAGTGCTCGAACTCCCGCCGGTCGATACAGCCCTGGGCGCCCAGCTTCACGCAGAACTCGGCACGTTCCTCGCTGGACACCACCGCGACCGGGATGCCACCGACATGCCGTACGAGCTGGATGGCGATGCTGCCCAGGCCGCCCGCTCCGCCCCAGATCAGCACCGGGTCGCCGGGCCTGACGGTGTGCGGCGGCCACCCGAACAGCTGGCGGTAGGCGGTCGCCGCCGTCGCCATGTAACAGGCGGCCTCCTCCCAGGACAGCCGGGCCGGCTTGGGGTGGCACATGTAGTCGTCGACGACGGCGAACTGGGCGAAGGAGCCGTAGTTCTCCTCGTACCCCCACACCCGCTGGGAGGCGGAGGTGGCCGGCTCGCCGCCGAGCCGGACGTCCTGCGCCGACTCGTCCCACCGGTTGGCCAGCACGACCACCTCGTCGCCGAGCCGCAGGCCGCGCACGTCCTGGCCGACCGCCCACACGATGCCGGACAGGTCCGAGCCGCCGATGTGGAAGTCCTCCGGTGCGCCCGCCTTCTGGCGTGCCGTGATGACGTCCAGGGGCGAACCGAGCGCGGCCCAGACGTTGTTGTAGTTCACGCCGGCCGCCATCACCTTGACGAGGACCTGGCCGCGGCCGACCAGCGGGACGTCCACCACTTCGGTACGGAAGGCGTCGATGGGCTGTCCGTAGCGCTCGCGGCGGATGAGCGAGGCGTACATCTGTCGTGGTGCGGTACCGATCTCGGGTGCGTCGCCGAGTTCGTAGAGGTCCTGGGGCACGGTCACGGGGATCTCCTGAGCGGTGGGATCGTCGTCGGCCGCGGGTACCGGCCGGTCGCCGGGGTGCGCCCCGGCGAATGGAGGGGGTGCGAGGACGGCGGTCCGGCGCGTGTCAGCCGGCCGCGGGGCGCAGCGCCTTGGCGACCACCGCGCCGATGTGGGCGATCGGCTCGGGTTCGGTCATCTCGTAGTGCCCGCACGGCACGGTGTGATCGGCGAACGTGCCGTCCACATAGGGGCGCCAGCTGTCCGCCTTGCCGGGCGCGAGCGCGAGGTCGGCCGCCTCGACCGAGGCGGCGGGATCCTCGGCCGCGCTGAAGAAGAGCACGTCGCCGTGGAACACGCCCGGGGTGAACTCCGGTGCGATGCGCAGGTTGTTGCGCATGACCGTGGCGATCGCGGCCGCCTCCTCACGCGTCACCGGCAGGGAGGTGCCGTCGCTGTCCGCCAGCTCGCCGATGCGCTCGAGGACGGTGTCGACGGCCGGGATGTCCGACTGAGAGGTGACCGGCAGCCCGGCCACTCGCGTCAGCAGGGCCGCGACCTGCCGTTCGGCCGCCTCGGGGGAGTAGGGGACGCGGTGCGGCAGGGGCGCGTCGAGGAGGGCGAGCAGCTCGACCTCCTCGCCCTGCTCCTGGAGCACGCAGGCCATCGAGTGCGCCACGAATCCGCCGTAGGACCAGCCGAGCAGCCGGTAGGGGCCCCGGGGCTGCACCTCGCGGACCAGTTCCACGTACGTCGCCACCATGGAAGCGGCGTCCGGCGCGGGCGGCCTGGTGCCGTCGAGGCCGGTGGCCTGGATGCCGAACACCGGCTGGTCCGCGCCCAGATGGGGCAGCAGCCCGGTGTAGCGCCATGACACGCCCGCCCCCGGATGGACGCAGAACAGGGGCGTATCGCTGCCCTCGGTCCGCAGTGGGAGCAGGGGCCGCAGGGCGTCGGACGCGTTGTCCCGGCCGACGGTCTCCAGCAGCCCCGCAACGGTCGGCGCGGCCAGCAGCGCGGCGGCGGGCGCGTCCAGCACCCCGGCCTGGCGCAGCCGTCCCGCCAGCAGTACGGCGCGCATGGAGTCGCCGCCGAGGTCGAAGAAGTTGTCGTTGACCCCGATGCCCCCGATGCCGAGGGTCTCCTCCCACAGCCGGGTCACCGCCTGTTCGTGCTCGGTGCGCGGGGCGAGGTGTGCCGTGGTCAGGTGAGGCCGGGGCGCGAGCGAGGTGCCGTTGTCCGCGGTGGCCGTCGCGGACGTCTGCCCGTCGGCGGGTCCGGTGCGGGCGCCCGGGGCGTCGATCCAGTGCCGGTGGCGCTCGAAGGCGTAGCCGGGCAGCGGAACCCGCCTCGGCAGTACGGCGCTGCCGGCGCTGTCCGGGAGCGCGGTGTCCACGCCCGCGCTCCACAGCCGGCCGAGTGCCTCGGCGAGGACGAAGCCGTCCGGGCTGTCGGCCTTGGCGTGCCGCATCGTGGTGACCGTCACCGGGCCGTGGTCCGCGAGCTGGGCGCGGGCCAGCTTGGTGAGGCTGTCACCGGGCCCGATCTCGACGAGTACGGGATGGTCGCGCTCCCACAGCGCGGTGATGCCGTCGGCGAAACGGACCGTGCGCCGGGTGTGGTCGAGCCAGTGCTGTATGTCCGTGACCTGCGCGGGGGCGGCCCAGCTGCCGGTGACGTTCGTGACGTACGGGATGCGTGGCGGGCGCAGGGTGAGCGAGCGCAGATGGCCCGCGAAGGTCTCCAGGATCGGGTCCAGGACGTGGGAATGTGCGGCGGCCGGCACGCGCAGTCGGCGGAACGGCACGTCGCGACGCGTCAGTTCCTTCTCCAGTCGCGCCACCGCGTCGGTTTGCCCGGCGACGGTGCAGGCGGCGGGACCGTTGACCGCGGCCAGGGACAGCCGGTCGTCGAGCAGCGGCAGCAGGGTCTCGGCCGGGGCCGCCACCCCGACCGTCGCGCCGCCCGAGGAGGTGATGAGCCGCATGCGCTCGGCGACCACGGGGAGCATCTCGTCCAGGTCGAGCACGCCGGCGAGGCAGGCCGCGGTGTATTCGCCGAGCGAGTGCCCGATCAGCGCGTCGGGGCGGACGCCCGCCTCGATGAGGGTGGTGGCGAGCGCGTACTCGGTGACGACGAGCGCGAGGAACGCGGACGGGCTGCCCGGCTCGGCCTCCTCGAACAGGACAGTGCGCAGGTCGTGCCCGGTCACCGGGCGCAGGATGCGGGCGCAGCGGTCCACGGCGTCGCGGTAGACGTCGTTGTCGCGGTACAGCTCCTTGCCCATGCCCACGTACTGTGTTCCGCCGCCCGGCAGCAGGAACGCCACCTTCGGGGTCTCGTCGGGGACCGGCGGCCCGGCCGGGCCGGTGGCGCGCAGCGCGGCGACCGCCTCGTCGACCGAAGTGGCCGTGACGGTGAGCCGGTGGCGCAGCGCCGGCCGGTGCACGCGCAGCGAGTGGGCGACGTCGTCCAGCCGCAGGCCGGGCCGCGCCGCAAGACGGTCGGCCAGCGCGTCGGCCTGGCCGCGCAGGGCGCCGGCCGTCCGCGCGGACAGCGGAAGGACGTGCCGGCGGCCTTCCTCGGGCGGCCGGGGCGGAGCCGGGGCGGTGGCGGGTGCCTCTTCGAGGATGACGTGCGCGTTGGTGCCGCCGATGCCGAAGGCGCTGACCGCCGCCCGCCGCGGATGGCCGGCCGCCGGCCAGTCCTCCAGCGTGGTCGGTACCCGGAACGGTCCGGAGGCGAAGTCGATGAGCGGGTTGGGCCGTTCGAAGTGCAGGTTCGGCGGGATCTGGCGGTGCTCCAGCGCGAGGACGGCCTTGATGAACCCGGCGATGCCGGCGGCCGCACCCAGGTGCCCGATGTTGGCCTTCACCGAGCCCAGGGCGCAGAAACCGCGCCGTTGGGTGCTCTGCCGGAACGCCTCGGTGAGCGCGGCCACCTCGATGGGGTCGCCGATGTGGGTGGCGGTGCCGTGGGCCTCGACGAACCCGATGGTGCCGGCGTCGATGTCGGCCTGGGCCTGCGCCGCGAGGACGACCTCGGTCTGGCCGGGTGTGCTCGGGGCCGTGAAGCCGACCTTGCGGCGCCCGTCGTTGTTGACGGCCGTGCCCCGGATGACCGCGCGAATGCGGTCGCCGTCGGCGAGGGCGTCCTCCAGGCGCTTGAGTACCACCGCTCCCACCCCGTCGCCCGACGAGGTGCCGGCCGCGTCGGCGGCGAAGGTGCGGCAGCGCCCGTCCGGCGAGAACGGCCCGCCGGGAACATGCCGATAACCCAGCATCGCCGAGGGGTTGAGGGACACCGCGGCGGCGAGCGCGGTGTCGCAGCGGTACTCGATCAGGTCCTGGCACGCGGTGTGCAGCGCGACGAGCGCGGTGGAGCACGCCGTCTGCAGCGACACGCTCGGGCCGGTCAGTCCCAGCTCGTAGGAGATCCGGGTGGCGAGCGTGCCCAGGGAGTTGGAGGTGGCCGCATGCACCAGTTCCACCGAGCCGGGCTGCCCGGCGAACCTCGGGTACACATGGGCGGGGTAGTAGCGGCTGTCACCACTGCCCGCGTACACGCCGACCGTTCCGGCGGCAGACTCGGGCGGGCAGCCCGCGTCCTCCAGAGCGTGATAGGCCGTCTCCAGCAGCAGCCGCTGCTGCGGGTCGACGACGGCGGCCTCGGCGGGGCTGTAGCCGAAGAAGCCGGAGTCGAACAGTTCCATGCCGTCGATGACCGAGGCCATCCGGACGAGCGAGGTGTCGTCGAGGTCGCGCGGGTCGCCCCCGGCGGCGAGGAACTCCTCGTCGGTGACGGGCCGTACCGAGTCCCGGCCGTTCGCGAGGTTGTCCCAGAAAGCGTCCACGTCGTCCGCGCCGGGGAAGCGGGCCGCCATGCCGATCACGGCGACGGCGGGTGCCGCACCGTCCTGCGGGTCCGTCGTCTCATCCATGGCCTCGGTCCTTCCGATCCCGTGCGGAGCGGCGCGCCGCGCGGGCCTCGCGCTGCCGCTGTGCTTGTTCCTTGGCCCGGTCCAGTCCGGTCGGCTCAGGAGCCGCCGTCACCCCTTGGGCGGGCGCGGGCGCCGTGGCGCCCTGCTCGGTCAGATGCCGGGCCAGGGCTCGTACGGTCGGGTGCGCGAACAGGTCGACGACGCTCAGTTCGCAGCCCAGCGCCTTGTTGATGGTCGTCTGTGCGGTGACCAGCAGCAGCGAATTGCCGCCCAGGTCGAAGAAGTTCTCGTCACGGGAGACCCGGTCGCGCTCGAGGACACGGCACCAGAGCGTGGCGAGTTCGCCCTCCAGCCGGCGCAGTTCCTCCCCGGCTGCCGGGTCCGAGGCCTGGGCGGCGGTGCCCGCCGAACGCAGCACCCAGGCGTCCCCGGCGCCGGCCGCCTCGGCGGCACCGGCCGCGGCCGTGTACAGGGCGCCCAGATCGGCGCCCTCGTCGAGCGCCACGCGACCGGCGAGGCGCCGCAACTGCCGTACGGGCGAGAGCACATGACTGCGTACCCAGGGGGCCGTGCGGTCGGCGCCGATGAGGAGGTGCGGTGCGTCCACGGTGCGGGCGAGGTCGAACGAGCGCAGCGCGGCCGCCGCCTCCAGCACCCGGTAGCCGCGGGCCTCGGTCAGCGAGGTGAGCTGGTAGCCCAGGCTCATGCCGCGGTCGCGCCACATGCTCCAGGCCAGGCTCTGCCCGGGCAGGCCGGCCCGGCGCCGGTGCACGGCGAGGGCGTCCAGGAACGCGTTGGCGGCCGAGTAGGCGGCGTTCATCGCGCCGCCGAAGTAGCCGTTGACGGAGGAGAAGGTGACGAAGGAGGTCACCGGGTGCTCGGCGGCGACCGAGTGCAGGGTCCAGGCGCCGCGGACCTTCGCCTCCAGCGCCTCTGCCCAGTCGGCGGGGGCGAGTTCCTGGACGGGACGCTCGTCGAAGGCTCCGGCCAGGTGCAGTACCGAGGTCAGCGGGACGTGCCAGGTGTCGGCGGCCTCGCGCACGGCCGCCCGTACCTGCTCGGGCTCGGTGACGTCCACGGACTCGTAGCGCACCTCGCCGAGCTGCCGCAGCCGTTGCAGCGCTTCGATCCGGCCGGCGGCGGGTCCCGCGTCGTCGAGGTGCCGCTGCCAGGTCTCCTCGGCGGGCAGCCGGGTGCGTCCCAGGAGGAGCAGCCTGGTTCCCGGTGTCTTCAGCAGATGCGCGGCGACCTCGCTGCCGACACCGCCGAGACCGCCACTGATCAGGTGGAAGCCGTCGTCCCCGGACGGTGCGGTACGGGGGAGCGGCTCGGGCAGCGGCGTCAGCCGGCGCACATGGCGGTGTCCGTCTCGGAGCGCGATCTCGACGTCGGTGGGGTGGCTCAGGGCCTCGGCCACGATCGCCTCGGCCGACTGCGACTGCGACTGCGACTGCGACTCCGCCTCCCCACCGGGCGGCAGATCGAGGTGGACGCCCCGCAGCCAAGGAAGCTCCTCCCGCAGCGACTTGAGCAGGGCGCCCGCAGCCGCGTGGGCCAGGCCCGGACGGTCGTCGTCGGTGACGGTCTGGGCCCCGGCGGTCACGAACAGAAGGTCCAGCGGACGCTGCGGAACCGGACGCCCGGCCAGGGCGCGGGCCAGCACGAGCAGCGATGCGGCGCTGTCCTGCCCCTCCCACGTACCGTCGTCCGGCAGGCCGTGCAGCGCGCCCAGGTGCACGACGGTGTCCACCGGCCGTCCGTCGGCCGCCAGTTGCGCGAGCAGCGTCGCCTGGTCGTCCTCGCTGCCGGGCCGGATCCGGTAACGGGCGGCGTCCAGGCGCTCGTACGCAGGGCCGTCCGTGACGACGGTGCACAGACCCGCCCCGGCGCGCAGCCGGCCCGCGATGTGCCGGGCCACATCCTCCGTACGGGGTTCGCCGCCCGCCAGGACCAGCGTGTGGTGGCCCGCCGGGCGTGCCCTCCGGTGCAGGGCCTCCGCCCGCTGCCACGTCGGGCGCAGGAACCAGTCGGGCAGGGTGGCGGCCGTACCGAGCAGCAACTGCGCCTCGCGCACGGCGTCGTCGAAGTCGCCGGCCTCGAAGCTCTTGCGGAGCTTGGTGCGCTGGATCTTCCCGATCTCCGTCTTGGGGATCGCGTCGGCGGCGACCGGAATCAGGAAGGCGGGGCTGACCCCGATCTCGCGGGTGACCTTGCCGCCGATCTCGCGGAGGGCGGCCGCCGGGTCCTGGCCGGGGGAGAGCTGGAAGAACAGGGCGAGTTCGTCGGTGCCGGCCGACGCGTCGGAGCGCACCGCGCAGGCCGCCGTGAAACTCCTCACGACGGTGGGCAGTTCCTCGACACAGGCCTCGATCTCGTGGCTGTAGTGGTTGACGCCGTTGACGATGATGACGTCCTTGGCGCGGCCGGTGATGTACAGCTCGCCCGCGCGCAGGAACGCCAGGTCACCGGTGTCGAACCAGCCGTCGTCCGTGAACGACTCGGCGTTCGCCTTCGCGTTGTCGTGGTAGCCGCCCGTCACGGACGTGCCGCGCACCTGGAGCCGGCCGGCGTCGCCCTCGGCGAGCACCGCGTTCCGGTCGTCGACGATCCGCATGGCGAACCCGGGGTACGGCAGACCGCAGCTGACGAACGACTCGTCATGGCCCGGTGCCTCGCCCGGGAGCACGCAGTCGGTGACCACCGAGCACGTCTCCGACATGCCCCAGCCGGGGTGCATGACGTCCTGCGGCAGCCCGAACGGACGCAGCGCGTGCAGGAACCGGCGTGCGGCGGACGCGACGACGACCTCACCGGCGTTCATCACCAGCCGCATCGGGGACAGGTCCCAGGCGCGGTCCCCGAACCGGTGTGCCTGTTCGGCGAGGAGCCCGAACGCGAAGTTGGGCGCCCAGGTGACGCTGACGCGGTGACGGTCGGCGAGGTCCGCCCAGCGCAGCGGGTCCTCGAGGATCCACGACGTCGGCGCGTGGATCTGCCGGCAGCCGAGATAGACGTCCCGCAGATGGAACATCACCACGCCGGTGACGTGGTCCAGGGGGATCCAGTTCAGGGTGACGTCGTGCTCCCCGAGGCCGTTCATGGCCTCGGTGGCCGCGGAACGGGTCAGCACATTGCGGTGGGTGAGACGGACCGCCTTCGGCAGGCCCGTGCTGCCGGAGGTCATCAGCATCAGGATCAGGTCGTCCGGCCGCGCAGGATGCCAGTCGCGGTCCTCGGGCGCGTCGCGCAGGGCGTCGGCGGTCGTCAGGCGCAGTCCCGGCCACTCCCGCCGCGCGGCGAGGTCCCGCAGTCCCGCCTCGCTGTCGGGCGAGGCCACGATCCAGGGCCGGTCCAGCATCCGCCAGATGCCTTCGAGCTTGGTGACCGCGGCGGAAGTGGTCGCGTAGGACGCGGGCACGGTCAGCGGTACGGCGACGAATCCGCCGAGGATGCAGCCCCACAGCACGGCGACGAAGTCCTCGGTGTCGCCGCACTGGAGGATCACCTGGTCGCCCGGCCGAAGTCCCGCCCTGCGCAGCCCGGCCAGCACCCGGGAGGCCTCCTCGACGAGCGAGTCGTAGCTGTGCCGGGTCTCACTGCCGTCCGCGCGTACGTGCACGATCTCGCCGTGTGCCCGGCCTGCCGCGCGAGTGAGGGCGGCCGCCCAGTCGGGCACCGACGGCTCGGGCAGCGCGGGCCCTTCGCTGAGGGCCGGCACGGTCGTGGCGCGGTCCCGGGTGTCGTCCGGCTGCGGCGGTGGGCCGCCGGCCGGACGCAGAGCACCGACGTGCCGACGGTCCAGTTCCCCGGGTACGTCCTCCAGGCGGAGGTCGACCTCGCGGACACCGGGCACACGAGTGAGCGGACGGCGCCATGCCTCCGCGGACCGCCGGTCGACCGGGGGCAGGGCACGCAGTGCCCCGGTGTCCAGGCTGCCGTCGGCGGAGCGGGGGAGATCGCCCACCACCGTGATCCGGGCCTGGCCGGACAGGGCCTGTTCCACCTGCTCGGCCGCGCCGGCCCGGTGCGGCACCACGTACACGGTGGGCGGCCCGTCGTCCGGCGCGGGAAGCACGACCGCGTCGCGGACGCCGGGGACGGACAGCGCCGTGCGTTCCAGTGCCGCCGCTGCGGCCGCGGCACCCGGGCCGGTGACCGACCGGGCGGACGGCCGGGCGGGGAGGGACAGCGCGCCGACCTGGACGTCCGCATCGCTGCTCACGGCCTCCAGGAGAGTGCGCAGCCCCAGGGCGAACTGCTCGGCGGTGTCCGCCTCGTACAGGTCCGTGGCGTACTCGACGTGCAGTTCGAGCCCGTCGGGAGCGCCCTGGGCATCGTGGCGTTCGAGGACGTCCACGAAGAGGTCGAACTTGGCGGTGCCGGTGGCAGTGGGTCGCAGCGGGACCGCGTCGTCCCCGAGTGCCAGCACGGCCCGCTCGTTGTTCTGCAGGGCGAGCATCACCTGGAACAGCGGGTGCCGGGCCGGATGGCGGGGCGGATTGAGCTCGTCCACCAGCCGGTCGAAGGGCAGGTCCTGGTGGTCCAGCGCCCGGAGATCGAAGTCCCTTGCCCGTGCGAGCAGTTGACGGAAGCCGGGATCGCCGGAGGTGTCGGTCCGCAGGACGAGCGTGTTGGTGATCAGCCCGATCACGTCGTCGAGGGCGGGCTCGGACCGGCCGGCGACCGGGGTGCCGATCGCCACGTCCTCCCCCGCGCCCCACCGGGTCAGCAGAGCGGCCAGCGCCCCGTGCAGCACCATGAAGAGGCTGGCGCCCTCGACGTCCGCCAGCGCCAACAGCGCCTGATGCAGGCGGGCGTCCACCGGAACCGTCACGCTCGCGCCCTCGCCCGCGGTGGCCTCGGGCCGAGGCCGGTCGGCCGGTGGCGCACTCTCCTCGGGCAGCCCGTCCAGCGCCTCGCGCCAGAACGCCGTCAACTCCTCCACACGGCCTGGCCCTTCGGGCGCGGGCGCCAGCAACCGCCGCTGCCACAGGGCATAGTCGGCGTACTGCACCGGCAGCGGCTCCCAACGAGGCACCTCGCCCGCGGCCCGCGCCCGGTAGGCGGCGCCCAGGTCGTCCGCGAGCGGCCTGAGCGACCAGCCGTCGGCCGCGCTGTGGTGCAGGAGCAGGAGCAGCGTGCGGTCGCTCCCCGTCCCGAACACGGCGGCCCACAGGGCGCTTTCGCGGGTCAGGTCGAACCGGTGGCGCAACGCGGCCGAGACCTGCGCCGCGACCTCCTCGGCGGGGCAGTCCACGACCCGCAGTTCAGGCCGCAGCTCGCCGGGCGCGAGGATCCGCTGATACGTGGCGCCACCGTCCTGCGCGAACACCGTACGCAGGCTCTCGTGCCGGTCGGCCACATCGCCGAGAGCGGCCCGCAGCGCCTCGTCGTCGAGCGCCCGTCGCAGCGGGACGACCAGCGGGATGTTGTACGTCGCCGACGCCTCGTCCAGCCGGTTGAGGAACCACATGCGTTCCTGAGCGAAGGACAGGGGAGTGCGCTCGGGGCGTACGGCGGCTTCGAGCGCGGGCAGCCGTGCCGGGCCGTCGGTGCCGTCGGTGAGTCGCGTGGCGAGAGCGGCGGGCCGCGGCGTGTCGAACAGCGCAGTGATCGGTACGTCGGTACCCGTTTCCGCACGCAGCCGGGCCAGCAGACGGGTGGCGAGCAGGGAGTGGCCGCCGAGGTCGAAGAAGTTGTCCTCCGTGCCGACGGTGTCCGCGGGCAGCCGCAGCACCTCCTCGAACAGGCGGCAGACGAGGGCTTGTTGGGGCGTAGTGGGACGGGCGCCGCCGGCGGCCGCGGCGAAGTCCGGTGCGGGCAGCGCCTCGGTGTCGAGCTTGCCGTTGGCGGTCAGCGGCAGTTCCTCGACCAGCACGCACGCGGCCGGAACCATGTGCTCGGGCAGGCGCTCGGCGAGATGGGCGCGCAGCTCGCCCGGCGCGGGATGCCCGCCGTCGGCGGCGATCGCATAGGCCACGAGCTGTGTTTCGCCGTCGTCGCTCCGGCGGGCCACCACGGCGGCCCGCGCGACCGCCGCGTGCCGGGCGAGCACGGCCTCGATCTCGGCCGGCTCGATACGGAAGCCCCGGATCTTGACCTGCTGGTCGGCGCGGCCGATGTACTCCAGCTCGCCGTCGAGTTGGCGCCGGGCCAGGTCGCCCGTCCGGTACATACGGGTACCGGGCCGCCCGAACGGATCGGGCACGAACCGCTCCTCGGTGAGCTCCGGACGGTTCAGATAGCCGGGGGCCACACCCGGGCCGGAGACGTACATCTCACCGGTCACACCCGGCGGCACGGGCCGGCGCGCGCTGTCGAGGACGTGGACCCGCAGGTCGGCGAGCGGGCGGCCGATGACACTGGCCCGGCGCGGATCGTCCAGGTCGTCCCGGGTCACGCGGTGATGGGTGACGTGCACGGTCGTCTCGGTGATCCCGTACATGTTGACCAGGGCCGGGGCGTCCAGTCCGTGCCGGTCGACCCACGGACGCAGCCGCGCCGGGTGCAGGGCCTCGCCGCCGAAGACGACGTAACGCAGTGCTCCCGCCGACGGCCGCGGCGCCGCGTCGGGGGCGGACTCGGCGTCGGCCCGCATCAGCTGCTCGAAGGCGGACGGTGTCTGGTTGAGGACGGTGACACCCTCGGCGCGCACCAGCTGAAGGAAGTCCTGCGGCGACCGGCTGACCGCGTACGGCACCACGACGAGCCGTCCGCCGTGCAGCAGCGGACCCCAGATCTCCCACACGGAGAAGTCGAAGGCGTACGAGTGGAACAGGGTCCATACGTCGTCCTCGCCGAAGCGGAAGTGCTCGGCGGAGGCCTCGAACAGCCGGACCACGTTGGCGTGCGGCACGGGCACACCCTTGGGGCGGCCGGTGGACCCGGAGGTGTGGATGATGTACGCGATGTCGGACGGCCCGGTCGCACCCGTGCGGTCGGCGTCCGTGAGGTCGTCACCGCGGTACCCCGCCAGACCGTCCTCGGTGTCCGGAGCACCGAGGACCACGGCCGGGACGGCCGAAGCGGGGAGGTGGGCGGCGTGCGCGCTGTCCGTGACGAGGACGGCGGGTGAGACGTCCTCCATGACCAGGCGCAGACGCTCCGTGGGATGACCGGTGTCGAGGGGAAGGTAGGCGGCACCCGTCTTGAGTACGGCGATCAGGGCCGAGATGAGCCTCAGCCCGCGGGGGAGGGCCAGCGCCACCACACGGCCCGGGCCCGCTCCGCGCTCGACCAGCAGACGGGCCAGCCGGTTGGCTTCCGCGTTCAGCTCCGCGTAGGTGAAGGACACCCCCTCGCAGGACACCGCCGTACGGTCCGGAACGCGTTCTGCCTGCTCCTCGAAACGCTCGGTGAGCGTTGTGGTGACGGTGTGTTCGGGGGCGGGCGTCTGCTGCGGATGCTCCCCCGGAAGCAACAGCGACGCGTCGGCGACCGGCATCTCCGGCCGGGCGTCCGCGAGTTGGCGCAGCACGAGAAGGAACCGCTCCAGATGGAGGCCGAGTTCCCTCTCGTCGTACAGCGCGGGATGGGCGTCGAAGGCGAGCCACAGTCCGTCCGGATCGGCTCCGGGGCGGATGGATATCTGCAGATCCTCCACGGCGCCGCCCGACAGGTGGTGGGAGGTGGACGGGCTGCCGGCGAACACCAGGTCCTCGGTGAACGGGACGATGTTGACCACGGGCCCGTGCACCCGCCGCCCGCCGCCGAGCAGCCCCAGATCGCGGCGGAGGAACTCGCCCCGGTACTGCTGATGCCGGCGCAGGGCCCGCAGTTCGTCGGCGACGCCCCGCACCAGCTCGCCGACCGGCGCGTCCGGGGCGGCGGACACCCGCAGCGGCAGGATGTCGGAGGCGGTGCCCGGGGTGCGCAGCGCGGCGCTCCCGAGGCGGCTCATCGTCGCCAGTCCGAGTACGAGGTCGGTGGCGCCGGTCATGCGGTGCAGATACGCGGCCACGGCGGCGACGAGCAGATCGGTGCGGGAGACGTCGAATCGCTTCGCCGCGGCGGACAGGGTGGCGGCCTCGGTGGGGGTGAGGTCCACGGTGCGGCGGAGGAAGGGCGCGGCCGGGGCCGCGGTCCGTTCCGTGAGCCGTACGGGTTCCGGCAGTCCGGCCAGCCGGTCCGCCCAGTGGGCACGGTCCCGCTCATGACGCTCCGAGGCGAGGTAGGCCGCTTCCTCCTCCTGGAGCCGCCGGGCCGACTCGAAGCCGGCCGGGGCGGGCTGCTCGCCGGCGGCGAGCGCGGTGTAGGTGTCGGCGAGGCGGCGGGCGACGAGTTTGTAGCTGTAGCCGTCCAGCAGGATGTGGTGCGCACGCAGGAACCAGAAGTACCGGTCGGGCGCAAGGGTCAGCAGGGCGTGGGAGAACAGCGGACCCGACTCGATGTCCACCGGCGTGACCAGGTCACGCCGGATCCATTCCTCCGCGGCGGCCGTCGGGTCGGCCGCGCCGCTGACGTCCACCCGGTGCAGCGGCCAGTCGTCGGGTGCCTCCGCCCGGACGCACCGGGGCCCGTCGGCGGTGTCCAGGAAACGCTGCGCGAAGGTGTCGGCCTCGGCGACCGTGCGGCGCAGCGCGGTCTCGAACAGATCGGTGTCGACCGGCCCGTGGATCTCCACGTACTCGCCGGTGTTGTAGGCGGCGGTGCCCGGAGCGAGGCGCTGGGCGAACCAGAGGCCCTCCTGCGCTCCGGACAGCGGTCGACGATCGTCCTCATGGACTGACATGGCACCAACCCTCAGTGGCGAGCGGTCTTCGGACGAATCAAGGGGGAAAGCCCCGCGGGGCCGGACGCGCCGCGGTCGGTACCACCGCCTGTCGCCCCGCCGGCAGGCGTAGCGCCGCCCCACGCGAATAGGGGTGAACAAAGCAGGGAAGCGGTCGCACACTCAGGCGCCAAAATCGCGTGATCGGCTGCGATCTCCTGCCGCCGCATCACCTTGCATGACGCCGAGTCGGGCAGTCAAGGGCGTCCCGGGGCATACGGAATTAATTCCTAGGGAAACACCTAGAAAGTGCGGCTGATCGCGCTGTTGGCGTTTGGGGACAGGGGCGGCTTGCTTTGCGCCCTGCATTGGTTCTCGCTTCGTGGCTCTTTTCAGGGAATCCTCACCGTCTTTCTGTGCTGCGCCGGCCGGGAGTCGACTGCGACGGTGTCTGCTTTCCCTCGCCCGGGAGTTGATGGTGGGAGCCCGACTCTGCGCGGAGGCACGTTCACGGAGGTGAGGGCCTACGCCGGTGAGGGCTTACGGCCGCCCAGGGCCCGATACCGGGCCTGCGAGAGGGGAAAGCGCGCCGTCCATGCCGTGCGCGTCACAGTCGCCGACGCGGACAAGTTGCCTAGCGCAGCCATCTTTAGGGAAATACCTGAACCTTGCGTTCCGGCCTTGCTCGCGGGTGACACCGTCCGTTTTCCTTTGTTCAACCCGCTCCGAGAGCGCCAACACTCCGGAAAACCCTTACGAAGGACCGTCGTTCGGTCTCGCGTGAAATGGCGGAGACGGCAAGAAAGGCTGAACGCATGCGACGCGCACTGTGTCCCGTGGAAACCCTCTATGTGGGCCAGAGAAGCAGAGCGGTGCTCTCCTGCTCCGTACGCGGGCATCTCGACGCGGTGGCACTGTCGACGGCGTTCGACACACTCACGGCCGAGCACCCCGGCCTGCGCGCGCGGATCACCTCGGACGGCTCGGGTCATGCCCTGGAGCTCCTCCCGGACGCCGAGCGCCCGCGGCTGGCCCTGCGGACCGGCGGCCCCGAGGTGTACGACGAGGAGCTGAACTCCCCGTTGTCCGTGGGAGGTCCGCTGGCCCGCGCGGTCCTCGCCACCGAGCCCGGTGACGAGCGGCACCTGCTCGTCCTGACGGTGGACCACATCATCACGGACGGGCACAGCGCCATCACGCTCCTCAACACCCTCTGGGAGCGGTACGGGGCCTTCGTCGAAGGGGCACGGCAGACGCCCGCCAGTGCGGAGGTGCTGTCCGTCGACTGGCCGGCGCCCGTCAGTGAACTGCTGCCCCCCTCGGACGAGTCGGAGACCGCCAAGTACCTGGAATGGCGCCTCGCGGAGACTGGACGCCATCCTGTCGAACTCGTGCCCTACGACACGCCTCGGCAGCTACCAGAGGCAGCGCCGCGCGGTGCAGGGGGTGCGGCGAACGGCCCGGTGGCCGCGGTCGCGACCGGCACCGCGGGCACGTCAGACGCGCACCGCATCGAGGTGCGCCGGCTGCTCCTCGACGCCGGCGACACCGCGCAACTGCGCCAACTGGCCCGTGAAACGGGTGTGTCGGTGCACGGTCTGGTCAGTGCCGCGCTGCTGATCGCGGCCCGCCAACGCCTCGGCGGCGACGGCCCCCGTGTCCTCGGCTGCCTGTCACCCGTGGACCTGCGCTCCCGCCTGACTCCGCCGCTGTCACCCACCGTGATGGTCGCCGCGGTCAGCACGCATCTGCAGGCCGTCACGGTCGACGCGGACACCGAGCCGTTGACGCTGGCCCGCGAAGTCGGCGTGGACCTGCGGGAGTCCATCGAGCGTGGCGACCACTTCCAGGACATGCGGATCATGCCGGAGGTCCCGCGGAACCCGGCCCTTCAGACGGGCACCGTGATCGCCACCAACATGGGCTCCGTACCGGGCCCCCGGCTGCCCGAGGGAGCGGAGGTCACCGACGTTCGCCTGGTGCCCGCCCGGGAGCAGTACTTCCCGCAGGCCGGCCGTAGTCCGCTGATGGCGTGCGTGGTCTCCTTCGATGGCAGGCTCGCCATCGAATTCCCGCACTACACCGCGTGCTTCAGCCCGGCGTTCATGGAATCACTGCGGGACGACGTCCGTTCCACGCTGCTGGCCTTCGCCACCGCTGGGGCCGCCGGCGCACCGTCCGTCTCCGCGCCCCCGGCCTGAACGAGCGCACCCCGCGCTCCCGCGGCTGCACCCCCACCGGCTTCCCCCAAGGAGCAACCCTCCGAGATGAAGACCGCGCACGAACTCCCCCCGCCGGTCGCCGCCTTGCTGCCGCGAGCCCAGGCAGGCGACGAGCCGGCGATGAACGACCTGCTCACCCACATCACGCCGTACGTCGCCCGGGTCTGTTTCTCGATCGCGCACGACAACAGCTCCGACGCGACGCAAGAAGCCCTCGTCGCCATCTACCGGGGACTCGCCACGCTGCGGGAACCCGCGGCCTTCTACGGCTGGGTCCGTTCCGTCACCATCCGCGAAGCGGTCCGTACGGTCAAGCGCCTCGGCGACGAGGCGACGTACTCACCGGTCGAGGCCCGGCACGAGGCGAACCCCCTGGACGCCGTCCATATCAACGACGTCCTCGAACGGCTCTCGACAGCACACCGCGAGGTCCTCACCCTGCGGGTCTACGGACTCAACGAGGAGGAAATGGCCAAGACTCTCTCCCTCCCCATCGGAACAGTCCGTTCCCGCCTGCACCGAGCCCGCCGCCGCTTCCAGGAGGCCTGGCAGCCGTCGGCGGCGTGAGCGGCGGACGACGCCGACGGCGGGTGCGTGTCGGCGCGGCAGGCGAACGGGCCCGTATAAGCGTGCCTGGTGCGTCGTCAGCGTCGTCCGCGCAGCTTGCCCAGCAAGCGCTGGGCCTGGGCCCGTCGCCGCGGATCGGCGGACGCGCGACGTACCTCTTCGATCGTGCGCCGGCCCTGCGGGCTCCGGGTGAACTGCTTGATCTTGTCCATCATTCCTGCCACGACTGCCCTCCTGCAATGAGGTCGGTGAGACGGATCCGTGCACAACCCGGATACCCCGCTGCCGCGAAGTAAGGGTCCGAGAGCGCACGCGTCTGTGCCCACGGCCTTGCCGTGTCGACGTCCGCTGATGCGGGGGCACTCGCGGATTGATCCGCGCTTACTGGGGTGTCGTGCGGCTCGCGGGGTAGATGACGCCCATGAGCGATGTCGTGGACTCTGACGAGCTGCTACGCCGTATCCAGCGGGCCCGAGACTGGGCCGCGCAGGAGGAAGGGCACTGGAGGGCGGAGTCCGCCAAGCCGGATGCCGGGACAGCGAACGAGCCCGCGGCGGACATCCGCGCCTCCGCCTACGAGGCCGTCCGCAGAACCCTCGACGAGATCATCCAGCCGGGCAGCAACCAGGCCTGACGCCATGCCGCCGGTGGAACCTCCTCCGGCACGGCCCGCCCTTTCGCCGATGATCGCCTTGAGAGCACGGCACCCTGTGAGGGCGGGACGCTGACACAGCCGACCCCAGGATTCAGCCGGTGCCCGCTTCGGCGAGTGAGGCGTGCTGCTTGACCAACTCGTACGACCGGAGCCGTTCGGCCAGGGCGTACACCGGTGTGACCAGCATCAGTTCGTCCGCGTCGGTGGCGGCAGCCAGTTCCGTCAGGCGTTGTACGACGGCTTCGGGGGTGCCGTGAGCCTGGTGGGCGCGGAAACTCGCCAGCGCCCTCCGCTCGGCCTCGGTGAAGGGGTGCACCGCTGCCTCGGCGGGCGTCGGGAAGGGGATGTCACTCCGTCCGTTGAGCAGTCCGGCCTTGACGACATCCATCGGCCCCGCCAGCCGTACCGCTTCCTCCTGCGTCTCGGCGCACACCGTCTCCACGCACAGCAGCACGCGAGGCCGGTCGCACCAGGGGGAGGGGGCGAAATGCGCGCGGTAATGGGCAAGTGCGGCAAGGGTGTTGTCGGGGCGGATGTGATGGGCGAAGGCGATCGGCAGACCGAGTTCCGCGGCGAGCGCCGCCCCGGCCGTGCTGGAGGACAGCAGCCATGGTTCGGGCAGCGGGCCGAGTGCCACCTCGTCCACCAGGTACCGCAGCGTCGACGCCACGTCGTCGCGGTACTCGTCGTCCGTCGTCGGCCCCGCCCCGCGCCGGAGCGCCCGCGCGGTCGACTCGTCGAAGGTGCCGGGGCCGCGCCCGAGGCCGAGGTCGATCCGGTCGGGGTGCAGTGCGGCAAGCGTGCCGAACTGCTCCGCCAGCATGACCGGGGCGTGGTTGGGAGCCATCACGCCCCCGGAACCCAACCGGATCGTCGACGTCGACGCTGCCGCATGGGCGGTCATGACCACGGGCGGGAAGGCACCGATCGCGGGGGAGTGGTGGTGCTCGGCGTACCAGAGGCGCCGGTAGCCGAGAGCGTCAAGGCGCCGGGCGAACTCCGTGGTCTGACCCAGCGTGTCCACGGCCCGGGTGCCGGTCTGAACCATGGCTACTTCCAGCGCGGAGAGCGGCAGAGTGATCATGCGGTCAGCATAAGAGCGCGGGTAGACGTCACACACCCCTTGGCTCAGCAGGAGCGGGGCGTCCTCCGTGGGCCCATCCCGCACCGCGCGCGCAAGGTCACCGGGTGCCTCCGGACCTGCACATTCGCCGCGAGATACGTGATGTACGTCGTCCTTGGCGTCTGACGGTCCGCGGAGCCGCGTATCTTCCGGCCGGCGGGGCGTTCGTCGACATCTGCGTCCTGCCCGAGCACCGAGGGCGAGGACGGGGAAGCGGATCCTGGCAGAGCTGCCGCGAGAGCTGGAGCGGCGAGCACCGAAGGGCGCCTGCGTCTCGCTCGTCGCGGACGGAGACGCCCAGTTCCTCCGGGAGGAGTTCGGGTTCAGGCTCACGGCACCTGCCTGGGCCGGCGCGTTCCGCACCGTCTGACGGTCACACGGGTTCACAGGTCACGCGGCGCGCGCATCCGTCCGGTGTCGCCGGCGAACAACCGCCGTCCTCACGGCGCCGACGGCGCCTTCCTCAGGTAGTCGACGGCGGCGAGGTCGTCGTCCTCGTGCCCGGCGGCGGCGGTCGCCTTGAGCCGGTCCCGGACGACTTGCAGCAGGGGGCTGGGGGCGGCGGCCACCGCGGCCAGGTCGATGTCCTTCAGCGCGAGTTGCACCGCGAATCCGGGGGCGTACGACGCCGTGTCCATCGCGTCCACCTTCTGCAACTCGTACGGCATGGCCAGCGGCCCCGCCTTGAGCACCCGGGTGAACGTCGCGTGCTCGACGCCGAGCTCGTCGCACAGCGCGAGGACGTCACTCATGGCCACCGTCGAGGCGGCCATCCACGCGTTGACCGCGAGTTTGAGCGCGCTGCCCTCGACCCCGGCCCCGACGTGCAGTACCGACGAGCCGAGATCGTTCAACGCGGGACGCGCCCGCTCGAGGATGTCCTCGGGGCCGGCGACCAGCCACACGAGCTTGCCCTGAAGGGCCGGAGCGGTGCTGCCCGAGACCGGGGCGTCGAGGAACGCGACACCGTGCTCACGAGCCTGACCGGCCAGGCCGATCGCGCTCTGCGGACCCACCGTGCTCGCCTGCACCCATACGGCGTCGTCGTCCAGCCGGCCGATGGCATCCGCCATCACATCCGCGACCGCGGCGCCGTCACGCAGCACCGTGAGGACGACGGACGCTCCGGAGACCGCATCGCCCACCGCGTCCACCGCCGTGACACCCGTGGCCTGCTCCGCCACCGCACGGGCCCTTGACCGCGTACGGTTCCACAGCCGGACCTCGTGGCCGGTCTCTCCCAGCCGCGTCGCCATCGCGGCGCCGAGCGCGCCCGCACCGAGAACAGCGACGGTTGAGGTGTGCGACATACAAGACTCCCTTTGTCTGCCCCCACCTCCATGGTCCGCCGGGAACCCGACTTTTTCCTGGCAAGGACTCACCGCACCGAGCAGGGAATTCCAGCTCCGCGCATGTACGCACAGCGCCGGGCCAGGAATCACCACGCCGGCCGTGACGCGGTGCTCACACCGTCGTGGCCCCATGGCTGACACGGACACGCCCAGGTCATCGCCCGCCGGGACATGGCTGGTACGGCGACGAGCCGCCCGCGCACAGGGCCCGCGACCCGCCCTCCCCGCGACGGTGCCCGGACAGAGGCGCCCGCCCCCGACCCGAACCCCGATGCGTGAGCGGACCGGCGCGAGAGACACTGCGGGCATGCACGTTCACAGGTCCCCGAGCCCAACCGTCTACGGCCGCCTCCGCGTCGAGCTGCGCGACCTCACGCCCGCCCGCTGGCTGGAGCAACGACCTCCTGGCAACGACGGATTCGGCACGGTGGCGGCAGTATGCGCACCCGGCTTCGAGGCGTACGCGCGGATCCTCCACCCGGCCAGGCTCGACGCGGCACCCGTGCGCTGGGACCGGGTGGCCGCCCTGTACGGCCGGTCGGTGACCGCGCAGACGCGCTGGCCCGAACTGATCGGCGTCGAGGACGAGTTCCACTACCGCAACGACGACACACCGGCCGTCCCCGGCGTCTGGGACGAGCACCCGGACGAGGGCCCCACTCCCGCCGACGTGGCCCGCTCCCTCATCCCGGTGCTGACCCGCCACACCCGTACCCCCGGCCACTGCTGGTACGGCCTGTGGCACGGCTACGGCCGCTACGCATGGGACGGCGTCCCCGTCTTCCGCACACCCGGCCGCGAGGAAGTCCTGCTCTCCGGCTCCCTCGAGGACGCCGACTCGCCCATGCGGGACTCCGACGAGGTACTGATGGAACTCCCGGATCTTTGGTGGCCGCAGGACCGCTCCTGGTGTGTGGGCGGTGACGTCGACCTGGTGAGCACGTACGTCGGCGGATCGGCCGAGTGCGTCGCGGACCTCCTCGCGCTTCCGGGCCTGGAGGGCTACGAGGTCGCCGAGACGTCCGCGGTCAGCTGAGACGGGATGTCCCGCACGGTGGGTTCACGGTGCCTGCCGCACGGAGAGCCGGCCCTCCTGAGCTCCCGTCACGGTCGGGTGCGTGGACCCTCATTGCTGCGGTATACTCGATCTTGAGCGCGCCGCCGAAATTCCGGTGAAGCGTCTCGCGTCGGTAGTCCAAGGAAAGACGCCCCGCTTCCTGTGGGGAGATGCAGGTGCAAGGCCTGCCCGGCGCTCCACAAGCCCCACCCCGGTCGTCCGGGGTGGGGTTCTTTGTTGTGCGGGTGGGGCTCTCGCCCGGGCGGCTCAGTGGGTGAGCTTTGCCACGCCGGCCGAGGTGATCCGCTTCCCCTCGCCTGGGTATGCGCGCGGCACGATGACCGATATCCCGAAGGAGAATGGTCGTATGCGCGTGCTCTGGGTGTCCGCTCACCCCGACCCCCGCTCGCTGAACGGGGCGCTCCGCGACGCGGGCGTGTCCGCGCTGCGGCAGGCCGGACACGAGGTCGTCGAGTCCGATCTGTACGCGATGCGCTGGAACCCGGTGGTCGACCACGGCGACTTCCAGCACGACCCCGCCGAGCGTCTCGACGTGCTGACCGAGTCCGAGCGCGCGCTGAACGAGGGCACTCTCCGGGACGACATCCGGAGGGAGCAGGAGAAACTGCTCCACGCCGACACCCTGGTCGTGCAGTTTCCGCTGTGGTGGTTCGGCATGCCGGCGATCCTCAAGGGCTGGTTCGACCGGCTGTTCATCCAGGGGTTCGCGCAGGGCATCCCCGATCCGGACACCGGGCGGGCGCTCCGCTACGGGGACGGCGGGCTGTCCGGGCGCCGCGCCTTCGTGCTGACCACCGTCGGTGCCAACGCCGCGACGACCGGGCCGCGGGGCATTCACGGCGACATCAACGACACCCTCTTCCCCCTGCTGCACGGCACCCTCTGGTACACGGGCATGTCCGTGCTCCCTCCCCTGGTGGTGAACGGCGCGGTCCGCCTGTCCCAGGAGGAGTACGAGGAGGCGGTGGAGCAGCTGCGCAAGCGCCTCCTCACGCTCCCGGACACGGACCCCCTGCCCTACCGCCGCCAGAACGGCGGCGACTACGACGACCACCTCCTCCTACGACCTGGAATCGCCCCGGGCGAGGAGGGCATCGGCATCCACTGGGCCAAGCCGGATGCGGGCGGAGAGTGCGAGCGGGCCGGGGGATCCTCCGAGGCCGCCCGTTAGGGGCGGTTCGGGCGGTCGGGCTGTCGCTTGACACCGGCGCGGAGCCGGCAGCGGAACAGCACGGTGCGGCACGGCAATCGCCGCGCGAGTCCGCGGCTGCCTCTCAGCGGTGCAGGCCCCGCGTCGCGTACAAAAAACTCCTGTGCGCCTGCTCGCACACCTCTGCGATCATTCGCGAATGGCGCACAGTCTCGAATCGCTGGTCATCCGGCACGCCCATCGCGTTTCCTCCCCCAAGGGTTCCGCCGGGGAAGGAGCCACCGCCGCACGGCAGTTCGACGCCGCGCTGGCATCCGTGGGATTCAAGCTCTCGACGGAGCTGCTGGCGCGGCTGTCGGGGTTGTCCGCGCCCGCCGTCCTGCACACCGCCAAACTGACGTTGCGTACCGTGAGCGAAATGGTGGGCGACCACGTCCGGCACAACTCGTACTTCATCGACTTTCCGGCGAATGTGCCGGACACCGAAGAGTTCTGGATGCGGTGTGTGGCGCAGGCGCTCGGCGACGACACGTCGCGCGAGAACGTGCTGACCCAGCTGGCACACGGGGTGCTGAACCTGCTCAGCCTCCCTGAGTACGGCCGCTACCAGCACACCTACGAGGAGATGCTCGCGGCGCAGGACGAGCTGATCGCCTCGGCGGGCGACCGGGTGACCGTCCTGCACCTCGGGCGGGACCTGGACGACGAGCTCACGGACCTGTACCTGGCCCTCGCGGGCAGCACCACGCCACTGGGCGAGGACCACCTGCGCGACCTCAGGACCCTCGCCGAGCGGTGCGCGCTCGGCCCCCAGCCGGAGTCGATCCCGGTCCGGGAGAACCGAGCGGTCGTCAACGAGGCCCGTCTCGCCGTCGGCGCCGACCTCCTGCTGGACACCGTCACCGATGTGCTGCGGCTTGCGTGCGCGCTGTCGGGCGGCGACGTGACGCTGCAGGAGCCGACCCGGTTCCGGGCCCTCTCGCGGCCGGCCCGCCGTGCGCTGCTCGCGGGCCTCGACGCCGTGGTTGCGGCGAACCCCGCCAAGCTGGCCGATGTGCACGCGCACCGCGAGCCTTTCAAGCGGCTCGGTGAGCGTCTCCACCCGCACGAGTACCCGCGCTGGCCGCACGCCGCCGATGTGTTCGCCGTGGCGCGGGGCGAGAAAGAGGCGCGGTCCTTCGACAGCCGTGTCGAGAAGCTGCTCGACGAGTTCGACGTCCTCGGTGCGGTGCGCCTGCTGGAGTCCGCTCCCGGCAAGCTGTTCCGCGCCCTGGACCTCCTGCTGCGTATCGCCGCCGACCAGGAGGAGCGGGACGCGGTGGTGGCCGCCGCGGTGCGGGTCGCTCCCGAGGTCTCCGGCCGGGTCGTGCTGTCGGTCCGCGAGCACTTCCAGAACCGGGAGCGGGAGACCGACGAGCCCCGGATCTTCGTCAACCGCCGGGGCCGCGGCTGGGTCACCCCCGATGTCCGGCCGCCCGTCCCCGCCGCCGACCGCGATCGTCTGATCACCGCCCTCGACGCCGAGCTGCGCCGCCGGCTCCCGGCGCCGGGCCGGCTGCTGCTCGACCCCGACGTCCTCGACGTGGCGCTCCCGCTCAGCGGCAGGGCGACGGCGGCCGGGCTCGGCGTACTGCCACGAGGTTCGGTCTCGGCGGTCGACGGCGAACAGCTGCGCTTCTTCGTGTACTGGAAGGAGACCGCGAACCGGACCGACTTCGACCTCTCGGCGCTGCTTCTCCACGCCGACTACAGCACCGACTCCTGGCTCTCCTACACATCGCTCACGGCAGTCGGGGGCAAGCACTCGGGCGATGTCACCGAGGCGCCGGACGGGGCCTCGGAATTCATCAACCTGTCCCTGGACCGGGTACGCAGCACATTCATCGTTCCGCAGGTCAACATCTACGCCGGCGAGAGCTTCGAGGAGGTCGAGGAGTCGTTCTTCGGTTTCATGCTGCGTGACGGTGAGCAGAAGGGCCGGCCGTTCGAGCCGCGCACGGTGCGGATGAAGTCGGAGCTTCGCGGGGTGGGGCGGGTGGCGCTGCCGCTGGTGTTCCGGCGCGAGGACGACGGCCGGTGGCGGGCGAAGTGGCTGCACCTGTATCTGAAGGGCATCTCGTCGGCCAACCGGGTCGAGGAGAACCAGGTGTCGGTGTCCAAGGTGGTGCGTGCCCTCGTGGAGCGCGAGCAGCTGACGGTGTGGTACCTGATCGGCCTGATGTCCAACGACACCACGGCCGTGGATCTGTGGGACGGCGAGCCGGTCCCGGACGAGCCCGTGACGTACATCGGTCTCGAGCGTCCCGAGGGGCTGCACCCGGACTCCCGGGTCATCACCCTCGAAAATCTGCGCGACTTGATCCCGGCCTGAGTGCTAGCGTTGACCGCGGTGAGGCCATGAAGGGGCTTCCTTCTCACTTCTTTCTCTGAAATCAAGTTCCTTCGCTTTCCTCGCCGTCGACATCGCTCCGGGCGGTGCCCGCGCTCACCGCGCGAGCGCCGCCCGAGTTTTTGTGAGGGTCCGTTCCGCGCAGGCACGGCCGGTTGAGCCGGCGTCGCGCGGCGGGTGAGGTCAGGCGCGCAGGCCCATCACCCCGTCGTAGGCGGCCATGACGACTTCCAGTCCCCGGGTGTCGTTCTCCGGGGTGAGGATCTGGTTCGTCACGTACGACACCGCCAGGCGGGCCTCCGGTTCGATCATGACGATCGAGCCGCCCCACCCTCCCCAGCCGTAGGTGTTGCCGAAGAGGCCGTAGCCCATGCCCCAGCGCATCGGCATGCCCAGGCAGCGGTCCTCGCCGCTGAACTGCTCCTGCCAGGCCCGCTCGCAGCCCGCCTGGGACAGCAGCCGTTTCCCGCGCAGCGTTCCCCCGCAGGCCATCACCGACTGCACGAGAGCCACCGAACGGGCATTGCCGAAGCCGCTCGCCGCCGGGATCTGCGCACGGCGCCAGGCCGTGCTGTTGCCGTCACGGACCCGTACGCGGGTCCCGGTAGCGGCACTCGCGGTGGTGCCGGGCGCGGTGGAGGCGTACTCCTCGTCGTGCGACGGCGGCGGGACCGAGAGCGTGACCCGGTCGTCGTGTTCGGGGGAGAGCCCGATGTGGAAGTCGGCGCCCAGCGGCCCGGTCACCTCGTCCGCGAGGAACTCGCCCACGGTGCGGCCGGTGATCCGGCGTACGAGCTCGCCCACGAGGAATCCCTGGGTGAGTGAGTGGTATCCGGCCTCGGTGCCCGGCTCCCAGCGCGGCGCCTGTGCGGCGAGCCGGGCGGTGGCGGACGGCCAGTCGCAGAGATCCCCGGCCGTCAGCGGTACGTCCCAGTCGGGCAGGCCCGCGGTGTGCGAGAGCAGGTGCCGGACCAGCACGCCTTCCTTGCCTGCCGCGGCGAACTCCGGCCAGTACCGGGCGACCGGCGCGGACAGGTCCAGCTCGCCGCGATCGGCCAGGATCAGGGCGCACAGCGCCGTCATCGTCTTGGTGACCGACCAGACGTTGGCGATCGTGTCGCGCTGCCACGGGATCGTACGGTCCGCGTCGGCGAATCCGCCCCAGACGTCCACCACGAGCTCGCCGTCCACGTAGACCGCAGCCGAGGCGCCCACGTCCCCGGCTTCCAGGAGTGCGGCGAGCGCGTCGGGCACCGCGGTGAACAGATCATCGTACGAGCCCTGAATGTCAGCCATGTGCGGAATCCAACTGTCACGGCCCCGCCACGGTCAACCGGATTTCCGGGGTACCGCTACGAACCGGACTGCTGGCGCAGGCGGCTCAGTTCGACCGCGAACTGGGCTCCGGCCAGCAGGGCCAGATGGGACACCCACAGCCAGATGAGGAACACGACGACGCCGGCCAGGGATCCGTAGAGCTGTCCGTAGTTCCCGATGCCGGAGGCGTAGAACGAGAAGCAGGCCGACGAGACGAGCCACAGGAGTGCGGCCATGGCGCCTCCGGGGAGTGCGTGGCTGCGCCGCCGCGCGGCAGGAGGACCGGTGCGGAAGAGGATGAGGACCAGCAGCGTCACCAGGCACACCAGAACGGGCCAGCGCAGGAGGTACCAGGTCGCGGTGACGGTCCCGCCGACGCCGGCCCACCGGCCCAGACCCATGGCGAGCGGTCCGGTCAGCACCAGGACGAAGGCGCTCGCGACCAGCAGGGCCAGCAGGCTCAGGGCGGTCAGCACGATGCGGTGCATCCTGTGCCAGAGCGGGCGTTGGTCGGGAACCCCGTGCATGGTGTGCAGGGCCCGCCGGAACACGGCGAGATAGCTGGAGGCCGACCACAGCGCGCCGATTCCGCCGGCCACGGCCAGCGTCAGCGCGGCAGAGCGTTCATCGGCCATGTCCCGCAGCGCCTGCTGGAGTTCCGTGCCGGAGGGTGCGGGTGCCCAGGCCGTGACGTGTGCGATCAGCTGGTCCGTCAGGTCGGGGCTGACGAGTCCGATCAGGGAGAGCGTCACGAGCAGGGCCGGGACCAGCGCGAGGACGGCGTAGTACGTCAGGGCCGCCGCCCAGTCGGAGATGTTGTCGTTCCACATCGCCAGCGGGACCCGGCGCATGGCGCGCGGCCAGTTGGCTGTCCCGTGCGCTCGTGGCGCTGTGTGCGTCGGGGTGGTCGGCAGGGCCACGCGTCCTCCTGTGGTGTCCATGGTGCGCTGACGAGCTGTGCTCGCGATGTCGCGGCGGTGCAGGTCAGCGGGTGCGCGGCGGCCGGCGGCCGTCATGCCCGAGCCGCAGGCGCGCCCGCACTCGGCGTGCTGCGGTTCGGTGGCGCCGGAGATCCGGGCGCTGGAGAGGACGCATACCGGACGCCTTCCCGTTGGGATCCCGCGCACACGTCCACCAGGAAGACGATCAAAGGCTGGACGGTCAGGGCTGTCCGGAGAGCCCTGCTATTCGGTCGCTGCGACGCCGATGCCGATCGCGATGAAGAGCCATCCGCTGATGTGTTCCCAACGCCGGCGCAGGGCCGGGCCGAAAACGGTGCGCAGACGTGCCGCCACGCCCACGAGGACCAGCCAGTAGACGATGCCGATCACGATGTCCAGGAATCCCAGCAGGAAGATCTGCCGGGTGAGGGAACCGCCGTGGTCGACGAACTGCGGAAGGATGCTGAGGAAGAACAGGGCAGCTTTGGGGTTGAGGACGTTGGTCAGGAAGCCCTGCACGAAGCTGTCACGGCGGTGGGTCCGGCGCTTCGGGGTGGGCGAACGCTCACAGGTGGCGCCGCCGGGCTGACGGGCCGGTCCGCCGCGGCCGGGCTCGCGCCCTTCCCGTCGGGCATCCAGGAGAACTCGTACGCCCAAGTAGATCAGGTAGGCGGCACCGGCGAGTTTGATGACGGTGAAGGCCAGCGCCGAGCGGGTGGCGATGACGGACAGCCCCAGGGCGGCGGCGCACATGTGGACGCACAGTCCCGCCTGGGCGCCGAGAGCGGCCGCCCGCCCCAGCGCGGGCCGCCGTGCCGCCGCCCTGACGATCACCAGAAAGTCCGGGCCAGGTACGAGATAGGCGAGCATGACCACGCCGAGGAACCCTGCCAAGTTGACCGACATCGTCCGCTCCGTCCTGCCCGCCCGTGACTGGGCGTGCGTTCGGAGCGGGTTCCACTTGGCGGACGGGTTATGCGGGCGCGCGAGCCACGTCCGCAGCGGGCTTCGGCGAGGCGGCCAGGAGGGGGGCCTTCAGTCCGTGTTCAGCAGGCCGACGAACATCGTGCGGTGGAGGACCTCGACATGGCGGCGGGTCAGCTCGCCGGCCTCGGCCGCGTCGTTGCGGCGGAGGGCCTCGATGAGGAGGCGGTGTTCCGTGTTGGATTCCCTGAGGGCTTCCATCGGGTACGGCAGGTAGTAGCGGTAGAGCTCGCGCAGGACGGCGCCGTAGGGCGCGGTGATCGAGGGTATGCCTGTCGCTTCTGCCAGCCGCAGATGGAAGCGTTCGTCGCAGCCGTGGAACTCCGCCCAGCTCGGCGCCCGGTCCATCTCCTCGACGAGGTCCTGCAGGGCGGACAGGTCGTCCGGCGAGGCGTGGCTGGAGGCGAGATGCGCGATGCCGCATTCCAGGGCGAGCCGGTGGTCGATCAGGCGGTGAACGGCGGGGGAGTCGGTGCGGTACGCCTCCGCGGCGACGACCGTGCCGTGCGTCGGGGTCTCGGCCACGTGGGTGCCGCCGTTGCGGCCCCGCCGGCGTTCGAGGACGCCGTCGGCACACAGGGAGACCAGTGCTCGACGGACGGTGATCTCGCCGACGCCCAGGCCGCCGGCGATCTGGGCGGTGCCGGGAAGGCGCTCCCCGGGGGACAGCAGTCCGAGGTCCACGGCCAAGGCGATCCTGGCACGCACGGCCTCCAGCGCGGACAGCCTGCTCACGCCGTTCAGGGTGGCGAAAGGGAGCGTCTCGGTGTCGTCGGTGCGGGCCATGAGCGTCACCCTAACGGCCTCATTCCCGGAGGCGGAAGAAGATCCACAGGGCTGTCCGCTCCGGGAGCCCTTGTTTAACTGCTCATCTTGAACTAATTTTCCGGCCATGTCCCGACCTCTTCCGCTTGCCCTCGCTCAGCTCCCTCCCCTCCCGGCGAATACGCAGGTCAGCGAGTTTGCTGCCCAAGCAGAGAGCATCCGATCCCGTTTTCCGCATACCCGTATGGCAGTCTTCCCCGAGCTGCACCTCTGCGGCGTCGACGGCCTCGGCGCGGAGACGCACGAGCAGCTGAGGGCGATCGCCGAGCCGCTGGACGGGCCGCGGGTCAAGGCGCTGGGAGAGCTGGCCGGAGACCTGGGCATGTGGCTGGTTCCGGGCACCGTGTGCGAGCGCGGTCCGGAAGGACAGCTGTACAACACCGCCGTCGTCCTCTCGCCCGAGGGCCGCCTGGCGGCCTCGTACCGAAAGATCTTTCCGTGGCGGCCCAGCGAGCCCTACGACCCGGGAGACCGGTTCGTCGTGTTCGACATCCCCGGCACGGGGCGGATCGGTCTCTCGATCTGTTACGACGCCTGGTTCCCGGAGGTGGCCCGCCACCTCGCCTGGATGGGCGCCGAGGTCATTGTCAACCCCGTGATGACGACCACCGCCGACCGGGCCCAGGAAACCGTCCTGGCCCGCGCCAACGCCATCGTCAACCAGGTGCACGTGGTCAGCGTGAACACCGCCGGGCCCGTGGGCCGTGGCCACAGCCTCGTCGTCGACCCCGAAGGCCATGTGCGGGCCGAGGCGGCAGGCGACGGCAGCACCGTCCTCACCGACGTCATCGACCTGGACGACGTGACACGCGTCCGGACCTACGGCACCGCAGGCGTGACCCGCATGTGGGATCAGTTCACCGACGACGACGCGCCCATCGAGCTACCGCTCTACGGCGGACGTATCGACCCGCGGAACTGGCGTCCCCACGGCCGCCCCACGGCCTGAGCCTCTCCGCGGCTCCCCGCCCCTGTCTCACCCCAGTCCCCGGAGCACCTCATGTCCCACGGCACCGACGCCGCACCCACCCTCGCCCGGACCCTCGGCCTCAGATCGGTCGTCCTGTTCGGTCTCGCGTACATGACCCCGATGATCGTGCTCGGCACCTTCGGCGTGGTCGCCGCCTCGACGGGCGGGACCGTCCCCACCGCCTATCTGCTCGCCCTGGTCGCCATGCTCTTCACGGCGCAGAGCTACGGGCGCATGGCCGCGACGTATCCGGTGGCGGGCTCCTCGTACACCTATGTGCGCAAGGCCCTCGACTCGCGCCTCGGCTTCCTCGTCGGCTGGGTGACTCTGCTCGACTACTTCTTCCTGCCGATGGTCATCTGGCTGATCGGCGGCGCATACCTTCAGGCGCAGTTCCCCAGCGTGCCGTTCTGGGTCTGGATCGTCGCGTTCATCGCCATCACCACGGCGCTGAACGTACGCGGCATCAAGACCGCCGAACGCGTCAACGACCTGCTGATGGTCTTCCAGGTCCTGGTCATCGCGATCTTCGTCGTGCTCGCCCTGCGCCACGTCTTCCACCTCGGTGGCGCCGGCGCCCTCGCGAGCACCACCCCCTTCTCGAACGGCGCGACCACACTGTCGGGCATCTCGGCGGGCGCCGCCCTCGCCGCGTACTCCTTCCTCGGGTTCGACGCCGTCACCACCCTCACCGAGGAGACGGTCAACCCCAAGCGCACGATGCCGCGCGCGATTCTGCTGATCGCTCTCATCGGCGGCGCCATCTTCGTGACGGTCGCCTACGCCACCCAACTCGCCCACCCGGGTGCGCATTTCGACGACGAGGGATCGGCAGCCTTCGAGATCGCCCGTGCCATCGGCGGTGACCTCTTCTCCTCGGTCTTCCTGGCCGGACTCGTGGTGGCGCAGTTCGCCTCCGGTATCGCCGCCCAGGCGAGCGCGTCCCGGCTGCTGCTCGCCATGGGCCGGGACGGCGCCCTTCCGCGCACGTTCTTCGCCCGCGTCCACCCGCGCTACCGCACCCCCGCCTTCAACATCCTGCTCACCGGTGCGATCGGACTCATCGCCCTGGGCCTCGACGTGGCGACCTCCACCTCGTTCATCAACTTCGGCGCGTTCCTCGCGTTCACCTTCGTCAACGTCGCCGTCATCGCCACCTACCTCCGGCTGCGCCGGGAGGGTGAGCGGCCCAACCCCCTGACGTACGCCGTCGCACCCGCGATCGGTGCGGTCGTGGACCTCTACCTGCTGTACAACCTGGACGGCAGGGCCCTCACTCTTGGCCTCATCTGGCTCTGCGTGGGTGTCGTCTATCTCGCCTATCTCACCCGGATGTTCCGCATTCCGCCGCCCGCGATGGCGTTCGACACGGCAGAGGACGACGAGGAGGCCGCGCCCGTCCCCCAGTAGTCAACGTGCCTGCGCCGCAGGTGGGTTGAGGCGGCCGAGCGTGTGCCGGCTTCCGGCTCGCCGGGGCGCAGCGCGGCCAACTCTGGCCCTGTGCGGTGCCTGGCCGGTTTGGCGACTGCAGAACCGGATAACCGTCGGGCATGGCTGGAACGAGCAACAAGACGACGAACGGACAGTCGCCGACCGCCAACGCGCGAGCGGCGAAGAAGACCGTGACCGAAGGGGCCTCGGCCCCCGCGAAGGAGGCGCAGCAGGCCGCCACCGATGCGGCCAAGAACACCGGGGAGGCGGCGGCCGCAGTTGGCCGCGGCAGCAAGGAAGCCCTGGTCGGCCTTGGTGGAGCGGCGTCGGAGAAGGCCAAGGAGGCGGCCAGGACGGTGCAGGGCACCGTTGTGGCGGCCGCCGAACAGACGGTAGGGAAGGCCGGCGTGGCCTGGACCCTCCTGAAGGCCAGGAAGGCCGTGGCCGCAGCTGCCGGAGCGGGGACCGCAACCGTGGTCCTCTGCTCCTACACGGTCGGCCGCCGTGCCGGTCTGCGGCAGCGCGGACCGCTCTCCCGTCTCACCGGCGGCCGTCTCTGAACACCCGGACGCCACCGAGGCACGACCCGCCCGGGCCCGCCAGAGCATCGCGCTCCGGCGGGCCCGGGCGTTCGACTGCCCCGGATCGCACGGACTGCGCTGCCCGGGTTCGCGCGGACCGTGGTTGCTCGCCCAGGGCGCGAGTGGGTGCGTACATGGCGCGAGCGCGCGTTCTGCGCACGTCGAAGTGCCGCAGCCCGCAGGTCCGGCCGAGTGCGTCCGGCGCCGGTGGACCCTGGACCGGTGACCGGCGGTGTCAGGCCGGCGTTGCGGCGTGCGGGGCCCTGGCGGCCGCCAGTACGTCGGGCGGCGGCAGGGCGAGTGCGGCGGCGAGTTCGACCAGCTCCTGCTCGGTGGGCTGGACGGGACCGTGATTCCCGTCCTCGGCGAAGGCCCGGATGCGCGGGGTGCGAATCCCCGTACGGTCGGCCAGACCCTGGGCGGTCACGTGCCGGCGGCGCATCGTCCGTTGCAGCAGTTCTGAGAGGTCGTCCATGTATGACGGGTGTCCCCATGTCGACAGCTCACCCGACTCGTTCGGGTGATGTGCGGATCCGGCACGGGATGTTCACAGATACGCGACAGCTGCATCGACGGTTGAGGTTCCGGTCATACGGGGCCTCTGGTGACTGATCTTCCTCGGAGCGGAGTGGTGACGACGGTCCCGGCCCTGAGGGCCTCGGAGATACGGACGAGCGCGGCGGGCTCCGGCAGCCGGCCGCCCAGGCGGCCCGAGTCGGAGGGTTGCTTTCCGTCCCGTTCTTCTCGTGCCGCAGTGGCGATGACCGCGGCCCAGGCGGTGGCTTCCGCCTGGTCCTGATCGCCGGTCGCCTCCAGAACGGCCGCGCGCGTCTCCTCGTACAGATGCAGGTCGAAATGGCCGTCCAGGAACCCCAGGCCGTTGCTGATGCTGGTCTGACGCCACAAGAGGAGCAGGTCGGGGGAGGCCCAGTAGGGGCGGCGCAGTCGCAGGTTCCGGCGGGTGAGCATCTCGTCCAGTTCGCGTTCCAGCGGGCCCAGGCGGACATACGCGCGCCGGGAGTGCTGCCAGACGCCCAGGGTGGGGCCGGCCAACGGAAGCAGAATCCCCACGACCGTGATCAGCGCGCCGAGTCCCGCGAAGCCCGGGGACACCTGCGAGCTGAGAGCCGCCCAGTCACGACCGCCCCAGCGAGCCGTGACGGCCACGAGCTTGGAGACGCTGTAGCCCGCACTCACCACAGTGCCGGCTCCCATGGTCAGCAAACCGGCACGGAGCCACCCGGACACCTCCCTTGCCCAGGACAGACAGCGGACCGCGGTGACGGTGACAGCGGTGAGGTGCGCGACCAGATACAGCACGATCATTTCGGCGGTGAACGGAGAATTCGCGTAATACGTGTCGAAATCGGTGCGACGCTCTTCGGGCGCCTCTCCGAGAGCGAACGTCGTGGCGATGCCAAGGAGGACAAGCGCGTACCCGAGCACCCAGTAGCGGACGCTACGGCGTACATTCGCTCCGCCTTTCCAGTAGACGACCAGGACAAGGGATGCGGCGCTGTAGGCCGTGATCGAGGTGTAGGTCAGCGGCGCGGCGAGGTTGGGGATGCCACTGACCCGGTTGATGGCTCCTACCGTGGGGGGTGCGCTGAGGAGGAAACACAGGCTCGCAAGAGCCGTGACGACGCAGATGGCGCGCAGGAACGGATCACGCCGGTCGCGAGCCAGATCGGGGAGTTTGGCAGCCAGGCCGATCAGCAGTACGCCGGAACTGGTGTAGTTGATCAGGCCGCTCATCCTTGTTTCCGCGATAGTTGGGGCAGCGCCGACGAGGCTGGTGAGATCGTCGGCACTCGTTGCTTTCGGAGGTGCGGGCAGAGGCGGCGGACGCCGCGACAATGTCTTGGGCCGCTGACCGACGAGTATGCCGAACCGGTCGCCCGGGCCGCCAGGCTCAACTCGGTCCGCCCGGCCGCTGATTGGAGGCCGACGGGCCGGACATGCCCTGGCCGGAGCCCGCGGGAAGGTGTCTGCTGCCACCGAGCGTTCTCCAAGGCGCGTCGTCTGGTGAGGACCTTCGTTCGACCCCGAGGTTATCGGCTGCGCCGTTCACCAGGTGGCAATGTCGGGTATTGCCGCACCTCATCGTCGGTCCGGGGGAGCGGGGCGATCGCGCTCGGTCAGGTGCGGGCCGGGAAGTACGCGGCCCAGCCGGCCGAGCGGGGAGGCAGCCAGCAGCACCGGCGACAGCATCATGCCCGCGGCCGTCATCAGGAGGGCCGTGCGCAGGCCCGACGCCTGCGCCACATAGCCGCCGAGCAGCGAGCCGAGGGGAGACATCCCCATGCCGGCGCAGGTGATCGTCGCGGCGGTACGGCCTTGCAGCCTTTCCGGGGTGACGGCCTGCCGGACGGCCATGACCGTGACGTTGACCAGCTGGCCGAAGATTCCGAACACGAAGTTGACGGCCAGCAGCGCGGGGAACGTGAGCGCGGAGGAGGCGGGCAGCGCGGGCACGCAGAGCAGCACACCGTCGCCGAGTGCCGCCGCCCACACCAGCACCGCGCCGTGACCGAACCGGCCCGGGAGACGGGCGGCGAGCAGCGAGCCCAGCAGTGCGCCGGGCCCCGCCGCCGCGAGCGTCAGCCCGACGGCGGTGCCCGACAGATGCAGTTCCCGCGGCAGAAAAGGCAGGTAGACGGTCATCATGGCCGCGAAGCTGAACTGGACGGCGGCCGAGGCGAGGGCGATGGTCCGCAGCGAGGTGTTCCTGACGACGAAACGGATGCCTTCGTGGACCTGCCGCCAGACCCGGGAGGGGCTTTCCGCGCGGCGCGCGATCAGCCCTCGGGAGTGAGCGAGGGGAACGTGGCGGATGCGCCGGACCGACAGAAACGACTGAGCGAAGAACAGCGTGCCGCACGCGAGGGCGACCGGCGCGGACAGCAGGGACACCAAGGCACCGCCGAGCGCGGGGCCGCCGATCTGGGCCGCGGAACGGCTGCCTTCGAGCGCGCTGTTGCCCCGCACCAGCTGATCCCGTGGCAGCAGCTGTACGAGAGAGGCCTGGTAGGCCACGTCGAAGAACACGGACAGCGCACCGACGGTGAAGGCGACCACGAGCAGTGCCGGCAGGCCGAGTTCGCCGAGGAGCCCCATGACGACGGCTCCGCCCAGCGTCAGTGCCCGACCGAGGTCCGCCAGCATCATCACGGTCCGGGCCCGCCATCTGTCGACCCACGCACCGACGAACAGCGACAACAGCAGGAACGGCGCCTGACCCACGGCCCGAAGGGCGCCCAGCTCGCCGGCGTCAGCGCGGAGGGTCATGACGGCGATCATCGGCAGGACCACCAGGCAGGCGTGCTCGCCGAGTTGGGAGACGGTCTGGCCCACCCAGAGCCTGCGGAAGTCGCCGTCACGCCACAGCCTTGGCGGAACCTGTCGACCGGAACCGGGAACCGCGGAAGCAGCGGAACCGGAATCTACGGAAGCAGCGGAATCGGAACCCGCACAAGAACCGGAATCGGAACCTGCGGAAGAAGCGGACGGCACGAGGGCCCCTTGTGTCGCGGAGGAGAAGGCCCGCCAACCGGCGCGCGACAAGCGCGGACATGCCGGTGGGGGAAGGCTCGCTGTGCCGCGGACCAAGGGCAGCACGCGATGACGGGCCGATCACGGCCTACGACGTCAACGCGCGCTCGGACGACCGGGCATTCCTCAGCTCCTCGTGGGGGTCACTCGCTGAGCGGACAGTAGTCCTCGGCGCAGCCGCGGGGAAAGCGAATTTGTGGGCTGCGCCGGAGACATCGTCAATTCCCTCGCGCAGGCGGCTGATTGAAGCCGCAGGACGGTGGCCGGGGGCTTCATACTGCGCGTTCCTTTGCCCTGGAAGGGCAGCGCCGGGCCGGCGCCCGGTTCCGTTCCCGCCGCGTCAGCCGGAAACCTTGACCACCGTCGTCGCCCCCGCCCGGACCGTCGGCGTCGCGTACGTGTACGTCACGCCGTCGACCTTCTTGGTGCGCACGCGCTGCGGGACACCATTGACGGTGATCTTCTGGTGGACGCCCTTGAAGCGGGCCTCCCAGCGGAAGGCGCCGCTGCGCGCGTTGTTCGTCAGCGTGGACTTCGTCGCGCCGTCGTGCCGCACGGTGATCGTGCTCTTGCCGATGGGCACGTCCGCCGACTGGAGCCACTTCATGCCGGACGGCAGCCGCGACTGGGTGGTCACCTTGTGGTTCGCCGCGTCCGGAGCGATGCCCATCAGGCCTTCGACGGTCTGGCTGACCAGGGAGAACGACACCTCGGGATAGTCACCGTTGGGTCCCTGGCTGGAGTTGATGTGCTGGGTCTCCCGCTGGCCGTAGATCTTCTTCATCCACGTCCAAGCAGTGTCGTCGCGGTTGTTCCTGAAGAACATGTCGGGCAGGTACGTCGTCGACTCGATGTTGGGAGATCCCTCCGGTCCCAACTCCTTCGCCTGGATGTAGTCGAGATAGGCGTCGTTGCGCGGGCCGGGCTCGATGATCTGCTTCATCGGCACGAACACGCTGTTCTCCTTGCCCCAGCCGGTGACCGGGGCGCCGGACGTGGTGTAGGCGCGGACCATGTCGGCTCCGCTCCCGCTGCCGCTCCAATCCTTGTTGTAGTACGCCTTCAGATCGGCGGCTCGCCGGTCGTACTTCTTGGCCAGTGCGTTGTCGCCCTTGCCGCGCGCGAGCGTGGCCATCGCCAGATACGCCTGGTACTGCGAGGCGATGCCGTCCCCGGCCTCGGCGAGGCCGTCGCCGTCCTGCTCGTTGTAGCTGGCGGCGCAGGAGAAGATGCCGTTGCCCGTGCCCTCGGCGACCTTGACCTTGCCGTTGGACTTGGCCGAGTTGTGCAGGTCGATGAACTGCTCGGTGGAGTGCCGGTAGAAGTCCCACAGCGCCGGGTCGTCGACGTAGCTCTTGTCGCCGGTCCAGAGGTACGCCTGGCCGGCCTTCTCGACGAGTTCGAAGACGGCCGGCACCTCGCGCACGAAGTTGTCCGGGCTCTTGTAGTCGATGCTCAGGTAGGTCTTGGCGTCGAAGTTCAGGGCCCACACCGGGAAGTACTTGTGCTCGGCGGTGGCCGACGACGCGTACGAGCGGAGCATCGTCTTGTTCTCGGCGTCGAGGCCGAGAATGTGGGCCCCGGCGAGCTGGTGGGTCATGTCGCGGGAGTAGTAGGCGCTGCGGTTGGCGTATCCGGCCCAATAGGCGGCTTCGTACGGCGCGGTCCCGGTGCCGCCTGTCTGGTACTCGTCGACGTTGACCGGGCCCACCGTGCCGGGCAGCTGCACCCAGCTGTTGGCCTTCTTCTTGGCCCAGCCGAACATCTCGACGACCTCGGGGTCGGACGAGGTGACCTCGGGGTCGGCGGGCGCGGCGGGGGAGATCATGAGGTCGTCGGCATTGACCCAGCTGCTGCCGGAGCCGAAGGAGATCTCCAGCACGTCGCCGGTCCTCAGCTCGACGCCGCTGATGGTGTACCGGGCGTACCCGGGGTGCTGGGGCAGGTCGACCGTCTCGACGGTCTCGCCGTTGACGCGGACGGTGTACGTGCCGCCGGTGCCGGCACTCCCGATCCACGCGGAGAAGTCGTAGCTGCCGTTCCGGGGTGCGACGAGAGTCTGCTTCGCGGTCTTGCCCGCCCCGGAGTCGAGGTAGAGGAAGCGGACGCCGCCGTGCCTGTTGCCGGTGCCGACGCCGGTGCCCGCTCCGAAGGTCCAGCCTGTGCCGCCGTTCTCGAAGCCCGGGTCGCTCAGGGCGAGCTGCGGCCGGGCGACGGCGTCCGCCGGAGCCGCGTCGCCGGCCGGCGCGGCCGTGGCCGTCAGTGCCGGGGCCATCGGTGCGAGCAGGGCAACTGCCGTGAACAGCATCAGCCTGGAGGGCTTCATAGGATCTCCCGGTCTTCTTTGACCTCGGGCGGCGGCCGAGTGGTGGCGGAAAGCTAGCAGGGGGCGAAGAGGAGATTCAATGGTCATACACAAGAAACATGCAAGGCATGCAGCCATCGTGCCGCGCTGAGCGGATGGAAGCGCAGAAAGTTTTCATCAATCTCTTGCAAGCGAGGGCCGCCGCTTGTTAGCTTCCAGCCGCGCCACAAGAGCCGCGCACTCGCCGGACCCCGGAGCAGCCATGGACGTCTCTCCCCTCAACCAGCCACCGCCGGACGACCCGCCGCGAGGTGGTCTCGACCGGCGGCGCCTGCTCGCGCTCGGCGGTTCGGTCCTCGCTGCCGGGGCCGGGGCCTCCCTGCTCGGTGCCTGCTCGGTGACCGGTGCCACGAAGGTGGGGACCCTCGGTGACCCGGACCGGGCCGCGATCACCGTCTGGAGCTGACAGGGTCCCGCCGCCGCCATGAAAGCCCTGGTCCCCGCCTTCAAGGCGCAGCATCCCGGAATCGACGTCACCGTTCAGGACATCGGAAACCCGGCGATCTGGGACAAGATCACCACGGCCATGGCGGCCGGCGGCCAGGGGCTCGCGGACGTGCTGCACATCGGCGTCGACTATCTCCCGGCGTACACCGAGAAGTTCCCCGACGGTCTCGCCGACCTCGGTCCGCTCGGCGCGGACCGGTACCGCGACGCCTTCGCCGACGGCATGTGGCAGACCGTCACGCGCAAGGGCAAGGTCAACGCCCTTCCGTGGGAGGCCAATTCGGCCGGCTTCTACTACCGGGCCGACATCTTCGAGGCCGCCGGTGTCGACGGCGAGGCGCTGGCGACGTGGGACGAGGCCATCGACGCCGGGAAGAAGATCAAGAAGAAGACCGGAGTGCACCTGCTGGGCATCGACAAACCCGCCTCCCAGCCGGATGCGGCCAACTTCTTCCAGATGCTGCTCCAGCTCCAGGGCACGTTCTACTTCGACGCGGAGGGCCGGATCACCCTCGGCTCTCCCGAGGCCATCACCGCGATGACCCTCATCAAGGAGATGAACGACGCCGGCCTGGTCAGCGATCTGGCGGGCGGCTGGACCGCGCTGGAGAACTCGATCAAGGCCGGTACCGCGGCCGTACTGCCCTGGCCCACCTGGTTCGGCAGCATCATCGAGGGCCTGGTCCCCAAGGAATCCGGCAAGTGGAAGGTCCGCCTCCCCCCGGCGGTGAAGCGAGGCGGCACCACGGCCGCGACCGTCAACTCCACCCACCTCGCCGTCGCAGGCTCCAGCATGCACCAGGCCGCCGCCTGGGCGTTCGTCGAGTACGTCCTCACCAGGCCGCAGTCGCAGGAGGTCATCTACCGCAGCAAGGGCATCGCCCCCGCCCTGCTCAAGGCGTACGAGGCCCCCGTCTTCCACGAACCGTCGGAGTTCTTCAGCGGCCAGCACAAGGGCGAGATCTTTCTGGGCGCCCTCAAGGCGCGCTCGCCCGCCGTCAACTACTCCGCCGACTACGCCCGCGCGCTCAAGACGGTCGCCGACGCGCAGACCCAGGTGCTGCTCAAAGGGGCCGACCCCGGCCGGGCCCTGCGTCACGCCGCCGACCAGCTCGCCCGCCAGACCGGACGGGAGCTCGCCTCATGAGCACGACCACCACCCCCGAGGGCGTCCTGAAAACCTTCGGCGCCGCCCGCCCGTCCGCCACGCCCCGCCCCACCACACGGATCCTGCGCCGACGGGCCGTCCCGTACCTCTTCGTCCTTCCCGCGCTCGTCCTGTTCGCGGTCTTCAAGCTGTACCCGATCGGCTCGTCGTTCCTGATGAGCCTGTACGAGAACGTGAACGGCACCCAGGAGTTCGTGGGCGCGGGCAACTACACGCGGGCGCTGGACGATCCGCTGCTGTGGACCGCGCTGAAGAACACCGCGGTCATCCTGGTCGTCCAGGTCCCCGTCATGCTGGCCCTGGCCGTCGGCATCGCGGTCGCCATCAACTCCACGCTCCTGCGCGGCCGCGCGTTCTTCCGGCTCGGCTTCTTCCTTCCGACGGTGACCGGACTCGTCGCGTACGGCATCATCTTCGCCGTCCTGCTCAACACCCAGTACGGACTGGTCAACTGGCTGCTCGGCCTGGTGGGCATCGGAGACGTCCCCTGGCTGACCGACCCGCTGTGGGCCAAGATCTCCCTGAGCCTCGCACTGACCTGGCACTACACCGGTTACAACGCGGTGATCTTCCTGGCCCGGCTCCAGTCGCTGCCCGCCGAGCTGTACGACGCGGCGGCCGTCGACGGCGCCTCCGCCTGGCAGTCGTTCCGCCACGTCACCCTGCCGGGGCTACGCCCCGCGCTCCTGCTGACCACGGTGCTCTCCACCATCGGCACCCTCCAACTCTTCGACGAGCCGTACGTGTTGACCGGCGGCGGTCCCGACAACGCCACCCTCACCATCGGCGTGTACCTCTACCAGAACGCCTTCAAATACTTCGACTTCGGCTACGCCTCGGCCGTCGCGTACATCCTCACCGTCCTGATCGGCATCCTGGGCATCGTGCAGTTCCGCCTGCTGGGAGAGAAGTCGTGACCCTCACTGCCACCCGGCCGCGGCCCGGCCGCACGCCCCGTTCGCGCTCACTGCTGCTGACCTCCTCGCTGGGTATCGCCGTGGCGGCCGTCCTGCTGCCGTTCTACTGGCTGATCATCGCCAGCACCCACAGCTCCAAGGAGATCTTCGACAGCCCGCCGCCCCTGCTTCCCGGCGGACACCTGATGGACAACCTCTCCACCCTGGAAGACACGGCGCAGTTCAGCGACGTCATCGTCAACTCACTGCTGATCACGGTCATTTACACGATCGCCGCGGGCGCGATCTGCACGCTGGCCGGCTACGGCTTCGCCAAGTTCCGCTTCCGCGGCAGCGGCGCGCTGTTCGGACTGCTGATGCTCGGGCTGGTCATCCCCACACAGGTCACACTGATCCCGCTGTTCAAAATGATGGTCGACCTGGAGTGGCTGGGCACCTACCAGGCCGTCATCATGCCCAACCTAGCCCTGCCGTTCGGGATCTTCCTGATGCGGCAGTCGATGGCCGCGCTGCCCGACGAGCTCATCGACTCCGCACGGATGGACGGGTGCGGGGAGTTCCGGCTCTTCCTCAAGGTCGTGCTGCCGCCGATGAAGCCGGCGCTCGCCGCACTCGCGATCTTCCTGTTCCTCTTCCAGTGGAACGACTTCATCTGGCCGCTGGTCGTGCTGCGTGACGCCGGTGAGTTCACGATCCCCGTCGCGCTCGCGTCGCTCCAGGGCCTGGACCAGACCGACTACGGCGCGCTGCTCACCGGCACGGCCCTCGCCGCGATCCCGATGGCCCTCGTCTTCCTCGCACTCCAGCGCCACTTCGTCTCCGGGCTCCTCGCCGGTGCCGTGAAGGAATGATCCCCGTAATGACCCTGAGCACCACCCAGCGTGTCACCTCCGGAGTGACCACCCCGCCCGTCACCACGGCCGAACTCCCCCCGGCGCGTTACGAGCCACTCCTCGACGACGTCCGCATCGCGGTCCTCGCCCATGCGCCGGACGCCCGCGCGCATTGGACGGTCACCGAACTCGGTGACGGACGAGCCCTGTTGGAGATCCGGACGGACGGCGGACCGGTACCGACGGAGGTGCGGATGAGCGTGCCTCTGGGCGACGCGGCCGGCTACTGGCACCCGGGCGCCGGCTGGGAGCGCACTCTCGTCGCCGACTGGGCGGGCCGCTCGCGGGTCAGCCTGGTCGACGGCACCGCCGCCGGCTGCCTCTACGACCACGACGGCCGCACCCGGCTCACCTTCGCCGTCACCGACCCGGTCCCCGAGACCGATGTCGTCTTCGGGGTCTCGGAGGAGAACGACACGCATGTGGTGCATCTGCACCTGGCCGCCGCCCCCGACGGCGGACCGCGCCGGGTCCTGCTGGCCCGCTCGGCGCCCACGGTCGCGACGGCCCTGCGCGGTCTGCGGGAGTGGTTCGCCCAGCAGCCGCAGTGCGCTCCCATGCCGGTCCCCGACAGCGCCCGGGCGCCCGTCTACTCCACCTGGTACGCCTTCAACCAGCGTGTGGACGCCGTGTCGGTCGAGGCCGAGGCCCGCGTCGCCGCCGACCTCGGCTGCGAGGTGCTCATCCTCGACGACGGCTGGCAGGAGTACGGCAGCGGCCGCGGCTACGCCGGATGCGGCGACTGGCGCCCGGATCCGGCGAAGTTCCCCGACTTCACCGCACACGTGTCGGCCGTACGCGCGCAGGGCCTGCGCTATGTGGCCTGGGTCGCCCCGCTGCTGCTCGGACCGAGTGCGGACTGCGCAGAGCGGCTCGCCCCCTACGCCCCCGCGCCCGCCGGAGTTCCCGGCGCCCACGTCCTCGACCCGCGCCGTCCCGAGGTCCGCGACCACGTCATCCGCCTGTGCACCCGGCTGGTCGCCGAGCACGGCCTCGACGGACTCAAGATCGACTTTCTGGACGAGGCGATGGCGTACCGCGGCGACGGCGCGCACGCCCACCAGGAAGGCACGGACATCAGCGATGTCGGCCAGGCCATGACCGTCCTGCTCACCGACCTGCGCACCGCACTCGAACAACTGCGGCCGGACGGCGACCTGTTGCTGGAACTGCGCCAGCCCTACGTCGGCCCCGGCATGGCCCCCTTCGGCAACATGCTGCGGTCCTTCGACTGCCCGGGCGACGCCACCGGCAACCGGGTGCGCACCCTCGACACCGCCCTGCTCGCCGTCGGCGGCGCGGTCCACGGCGACATGCTCCTGTGGGACCGGCAGGCGCCCGCGCACGCCGTGGCCCGGCAGTTGATCGGTTCCCTGCACTGCGTCCCGCAGATCTCCGTACGGCTGACCGGGCTGTCCCGCGAGCACCGCGAGACGCTCGCGTTCTGGCTTGCCGAGTGGCGGCGGCTGCGACCGGTGCTGCTGCACGGGGACGTCGAGCCCGGCCGGCCCGACGAGCTCTACACCCTGGTCACCGCGGCCCGGGGGAGGGCCTGCGTCACCACCGTGCACAGCGACCGGACCGTCCCCGTCGACACCGCCGCTTACGACGACATCACCCTGGTCAACGGCACGGCGACAGACCGTCTGGTGATCGAGGTGACCGGCGGGGACCGGCCGTTGCGCATGACCGTCCGTGACGAGCGTGGCCGTATCATCGACGACTGCGAACGGTCGCCGGCACCGGGGCTGCACATCGTGCCCGTACCTCGTTCCGGGCTGGTGGCACTACGGGTGGCGGAGGGAACCGTATGAAGGTAGGCATCACCGAGGTCGCGGACCGGGCGCAGGTGAGCGAGGCCACGGTCAGCCGGGTCATCAACCGGCGCCAGGGCGTGTCCCGCAAGACCCGCGAGGCGGTCGAGCAGGCGATGGCCGACCTCGGGTACGAGCGGCAGACACGGGGTCAGCTCATCGCGGTCATCACCGAGTTCGTCTCCAACCCGTTCTTCGCCGACGTCTGCGAACGGATCGAGTCCACCCTGGCCCCCCACGGCCTGAAGACGATCCTGTGCCCGTGCTTCCCCGGCGGAGTGCAGGAGCTGGACTTCGTGACCTCCCTCGCCGACCGGGGCGTCGCCGCCGTCGTCTTCCTCTCGGCCAGCAACACGATCGAGGGCGCCGACCCGGAGGCGTACGAACTGCTGCGCTCCCGGCGGATCCCGTTCGTCGGCGTCAACGGCCAGTTCGAGGGCGTGGGGGAGGCGCCGGTCTTCTCCACGGACGACCTGCTGGCCGCCGAACTGGCCGTCGACCATCTCCACCGGCTCGGCCACCGCCGGATCGGCATGGCCTCGGGCCCGGTCGGCAACCGCCCGGCCGACCGCCGGGTCAGCGGGTTCGTCTCCTCGCTCGCCAAACGCGGTGTCGAGGACCCGGAGCAGTGGGTGGTCCGGCAGTCCTACACCGTCGAGGGCGGCCAGTCCGCCGCGCTCTCGCTGCTCGGCCAGGGCGCCACGGCGATCGTCGCCGCCAGCGACTACATGGCTCTGGGCGCGATCCGCGGCGCACGCCGGCAGGGGTACGACGTCCCGGGCGACGTGTCGGTCGTCGGCTACGACGGCGCCATGATCATGGACTTCGTCGACCCCCCGCTCACCACGGTCCGTCAGCCCGCCGACCGCCTCGCCTCCGAGGTGGCCCGCAGCATCCTGGCCCTGGTCGGCAACCGTGACGTCCCGGTCGGCGAACTCCTCTTCGACCCCGAGCTGGTGATCCGCGCGAGCACGGCGGCGCCTCGAACGGGGGCGGGGTCAGGGTGAGGCTCGCGGGGCGGACGGCGGGGACCTTCGACCTCGGCGCGGAGCTGAGGTACAGGTGATCTGACGCAAGCCCGGGCCGTCCGGAGGCGAGCACGACATCCCGACCGGGCGGCCGAACGAACCCCGATGACCAGGAGTCAGATGATGACGGTGGCACGAGTCGGTCTCGTCGTCCACGAAGGCCGCCCGGAGGCTGTCGAGGCGGCACGGGCGGTCCGCGCCTGGTGCGACGGCAACGGCATCGGGTGCGCGGACATCGACGTATGGCACGAGGGCGAGCTGCGGCACGGCTCGCGCGAGGAGCTCGATGCCGCCGGTGATCCGGACCTCATCGTCACGCTGGGCGGGGACGGCACCTTCCTGCGCGGCGCCCGGCTGGCCGCCGAGAACGACGCGCTGGTGCTCGGCATCGACCTCGGACGCGTGGGCTTCCTGACCGAAGTGCCGGTCCAGGACCTGGAACCGGCCCTTGACGCCGTGCACGAGGAACGCATCAACGTCGAGAGCCGCATGCTCCTCACCCTGCGTGCCTCGCGCGCGCTGGAACTGCCCGAAGGGATGGAGGCCCTGCTGAGTTACGGCCGGGGCCCCCTGCTGCCGCCGCCGCGGGTGCGCCCCGAGTGCGAGGCCGGCGGCGGTTGGGGCATCGCCCTGCACGCGACCGCGCTCAACGACGTCGTCATCGAGAAACTGGCCCGCGATCGCCAGGTCTCCGTCGGTGTGTACATCGCCGGCCGGCTGCTCGCCTCCTACTCCGCGGACGCCCTGCTGGTCGCCACACCGACCGGCTCGACCGCCTACAGCTTTGCCGCCGGCGGCCCGGTCATCTCGCCGCGGGCCGAGGCACTGATCTTCACGCCCGTCGCTCCCCACATGACCTTCAACCGCTCCGTCGTCGCGGCCCCCGACGAGCCCATCGCGCTGCGCGTCCTCGAACGCTCGGGGAGAGCGGCCGTCAGCATCGACGGCCAGCTGCGTGGTGTGCTCGAACCGGGGGACTGGATCGGCGTCTACGCCGCACCACGCCCCCTGCGGGCCGTGCGGCTCGGCCCCACCGACTTCTACGGCCGGCTGCGGGACCGCATGAGGCTCACGGACGCCCCCGCGGCGACCGCCGACGGAGAAGCGGCTCCGCTGTGGCCGCTGACCACTCCGGCGCCGGGAGACCTGGCCCACCTGAGCCTGCCACCTCTCCAGGACGGTGCTTACCCCATGCGGTGACGCGAGGGGTTCCTTCCGACTCGCAGGACGCGTCGGCGGCCCGTGGTCGTCATGGGCGGCGGCTTTTATCGGCACGCCCTCAATTGCCCATGTCGCACGCGAAGTTGAAGAACTGTCCGATCTCAGGATCGGTGACAAGGCATCGTCCATTCCATTGACCAATAGGTCGGATCTATAGAGACTCGGCATGAGGTAATGACCGAAAACTGGCGGCAATTCCGCTCATTCATTGGATGTTTCATGGCTCACAGATGCGCCGGAGGATCTATGTCTCGGTTTGTTGTTCTAGGAGCGGCACTCGCGATGCTGGGTGCTGGTTTCAGCCCCGCCGTCGCGGCGCCCATATCGAAACCGGTGGTGGTCGACGTGACCGCCTACGGGGCCGACCCCACGGGACGGAAGGACTCCACGCCCGCTGTCGCCGCCGCCCTCCGGCACGCCAAGCGTCTCGACCGGCCGGTCCGGATCTCCTTCGCCAAGGGCACCTACCAGCTGTACCCCGAGCGGGCCGAGACGCGTGAGCTGTACGTGTCCAACACCGTCGGCGCCGACCAGCGCTACCGGGACAAGAAGATCGGGCTGCTCGTCGAGGACATGCACGACGTCACCGTCGACGGCGGCGGGGCCAAGCTCGTCTACCACGGCCTGCAGACGGCGTTCGCCTCGATCCGCTCGACCAATGTGACGTTCCAGAACTTCTCGTTCGACTACGCCGCCCCCGAGGTCATCGACGCGACCGTCGCCACCACCGGTGTCGCCGACGGGCACGCCTACCGCGTCCTGTCGATTCCGGCCGGCAGTCCGTACCGCGTCAGCGGCACGCACATCAACTGGCTCGGCGAGACCAGTCCCGCCACCGGAGAGCCGTACTGGTCCGGCGTCGACGGGCTCCAGTACACACAGATCCACGACCCCGAGGCGGAACGCACCTGGCGCGGGGACAACCCGCTGTTCAACGACGTCGCCTCGGTCACCGACCTCGGTGGCCGCCGGATCCGGATCGACTACACCACCGCGTCCCAGCCGAAGGACGCCGGGCTCGTCTACCAGATGCGCCTCATCGAGCGGACGGAGCCGGGCGCCTTCATCTGGGAGTCGAAGAACGTCACGATGCGCTCGATGAACGCCTACTACCTGCAGTCCTTCGGCGTGGTGGGCCAGTTCAGCGAGAACATATCCATCGACAAGGTGAACTTCGCGCCCGATCCCAAGTCCGGCCGGTCAACTGCCTCGTTCGCTGACTTCGTGCAGATGTCCGGCGTCAAGGGCAAGGTGTCGATCACCCGGAACGTTTTCGACGGCCCGCACGACGACCCGATCAACATCCACGGCACCTACCTGGAGGTCGTCGGGAAGCCCGGCCCGTCCACCGTCACCCTCGCCTACGAACACCCGCAGACCGCCGGATTCCCGCAGTTCGCCCCCGGTGACAAGGTCGAGTTCGCCACCAAGCGCACGATGACCCCGCTCAAGGACGCGCACGCGGTGGTCACCGCGGTCGACGGGCCGAGCGGGACGGACCACAAGAAGCCGCTGACCACCATGACCGTCACCCTCGACCGGCCGCTGCCCGCCGGGGTCGAGATCGGCGGCACGGTCGCCGAGAACATCACGGCCACGCCCTCGGTCGTCATCTCCCACAACGTGTTCCGCAACGTCCCGACCCGCGGTGTTCTGGTCACCACCCGCAAGCCCGTCCTGATCACCGGCAACCGGTTCGACGGCATGTCGATGGCCAGCATCTACATCTCCGCCGACGCCTACCAGTGGTACGAGTCCGGCCCGGTCGACGACCTCACGATCCGCGGCAACTCCTTCACCAGGCCCAGCGGTCCGGTCATCTTCGTCGAGCCGACCAACCAGGTCATCGACCCTGCGGACCCGGTGCATCACCACATCTCGGTCGACCGCAACACGTTCGACATCGGTGACGTCACCGTGGTCAACGCCAAGAGCGTCGGCGGATTCGACTTCACCGGCAACACCGTCCGACGGCTGGACGGTGCGGACCAGCCGCCGTACACCTCGCCGCTGTTCGTCTTCCACGGCAGCTCCGGCATCCGGATCGCACGCAACCACTACGACAAGGGGCTGAACACGTCCGTGGTCGAGGACTAGAGCGCGTCCTGTCAGCGGGCTGAGCGATGGACCGGACGTCGTGTTCGGTGGCCGGTCACGGATGGGGGGCCGGATCGGCCGGCCCGTCGTTCAGCCCTGCCGTAGGGACGCCCGCTGACTGCCGGCGCTGGATCGACAACCGTCCTTCTGGCAAGCGATCACGGCTCGACCAGTGAAGTAGCCGAGTACGGGTCGGCGTGCGGTCCCGAGGACGAGCGAAAGGGCCGGCAGCCAGATGCGTCCTGCCGGCAGCGGCGCTTCGACATCACGAAGGCCGGGCAGCGGATTCGCCGGCATGCCTTCCCCCTGACCGAACCTCGATGAGGTCCGGTCAGGATGAGGTGCCGGTTCGCGGCAGTGGGCCTCCCGAAGGGACCCGGATCACGCCGCCGAGGGGACGGAAGCCCGCTGGGCGACGGGACGCGGGGTACGGGCCGAGCTCGCGGACCTGGCGTTTGGGATGCAGCCGCACTGGCCGCTCCGTAAACTCGGTCACGACACCGCCGCTGGCCAAGGCGCACGAGGCCGCTCGCCACCAGCGCCTTGAGGTGAGGTGGAGCCGTTCATGACCACGCCACGAGACCTGCTGATCACCGCCATGGACCAGGAAGCCGGTCGCACCCTCGACCGAGGCGATCTGTCGCTCGCTCTCGCGGGGGCCGAGCTGATCGACCTCCTGGATGCCGGAGCCATCGCCTTGGACGGCGATCGCATCGTGCCGGGTGAGGGACGAGCCGTAGGCGACCGGGTATTGGACGAAGCCGCCGCGTCGCTGGTGCGACAAGCCCCGTACGAGACAGTGGACGACTGGCTGTGGCGCAGAGGCCGCGACCTGTCCGCGACCTATGAGTCCGCCCTCGAAGCTGACGGTCAGCTCGCTCAGGAACGCAGCCGCTGGATGTTCTTCCAGCCCGGTCGCGCGGTCCTGGTGGATACGCCTGCCCGCCGCGAGGCGTCGAAACGCCTGGCAGCGAAGGAACCCGTACTCACCACGCTGGCGGCCGCCGCCGGGTTCGAGGACGAGCCGACCGGGGACTCGACAGGTCTGTTCGACTCCTCGGTGGAGACAGTGCTCGGCACCGTCAATGACGCGGTGCGGAATCTGGAGGCCGAACGGCAGCGTCGCTCCATCGAAGGGGCGGCCTTCGACAACATTTGGCGAGGCCAGTAGCGGCGGACCGCAGGCGGCACAGCGGGCATCGCATCTGGCTCCGTTGCCGAACGCGAGAAGCCGGCGCCACCGCCCGCAACCCGTGGGCCCCGCCCTCACCCCGTGCGGCTCCGCCGTGCCCCCGCCCTCACCCCGTGCGGCTCCGAAAGCCCCTGCCCGCACGCCGGACGGCCGCACCTGCGGCATTCTGTAGCGAGCGAGGGACCCGTGAACGAAAGGGACGCGTGTGATGAGCGAGGACGGCCGCACGTACGGCGTGGGTCACGGTCGCGCCGTCCGGCCCCTCGTACGGATGACAGCCCGGCAGCCGGATGAGGCGCACCGCGCGTCCACGCCCCTGGAGCTGCTGTTCGACCTGTGTTTCGTGGTGGCCGTGGCGCGAGCCGGCGGCCGCCTGGTGCATGCCGTGGCCGAGGGCGATCCCGGTCACGGCCTGGCCGGCTATCTGTTCGTCTTCTTCGCGCTGTGGTGGGCGTGGGTGAACTTCACCTGGTTCGCGTCCGCCTACGACTGCGACGACGTTCCCTACCGTCTGGCCACGCTGGTCCAGATGGCCGGCGTACTGGTGATGGCCGCCGGAATCCCCGCCGCTTTCGACGACGCCAACTACACGGTCGCCGTCATCGGCTACCTGATCATGCGCGTGGCCCTGACCGCCCAGTGGCTGCGCGCCGCCCATGGGGAGTCCGGACCGGCCAGATCCACCGCCCTCCGCTACGCGGCCGGGCTCGTCGTCGTACAGGCGGGCTGGATCGTCATGATCCTGCTCCCGGGGGACGCGTGGCTGTGGGGCTTCTTCCCGCTGCTTGTCGGCGAACTGGCCGTTCCCGCGTTCGCCGAGCGCCGGCACCCCACCAGCTGGCATCCGCATCACATCGCCGAACGCTACGGGCTGTTCACCATCATCATGCTCGGCGAGACCATCGCCGCCGCGACCGTCGCCGTGCAGTCGGCTCTCGACAACGACGAAGCCCTGGGGGAGCTCCTCCCGATCGCGGCCGGCGGCCTGGTCATCGTCTTCGCCGCGTACTGGATCTACTTCGCCGTGCCCATCCACGCGTACCTGGTCTCCAGTCGGCAGGCGTTTCTGTGGGGGTACGCCCACTACGTGATCCTGGGCTCCGCGGCCGCCATTGGCGCCGGCCTTGAGATCGCCGTAGAACAGGCCACCCACCACGCCCACCTCTCGGCACGCGCGGCCGCACTCGCCGTCACCCTGCACCGCGCTGTTCATGATCTCCGTGTGGGCGGTGCACGCCCGGCACTTCAAGCGGGACAGGGCCGAGAATCTCGTCCTGCCCGTCGGCGCCGTCATCGTCATGGTCACCACCCTCGCCGGGCACTGGGCCACCCCGCTGGCAGGGATCACCTGTGCCGCCAACGTCGCCGTCGGCATCACTCTGGCTGCCCGCTCGCTTCCCGACGGAGGCGGCCGGGCCGAGCCATGACCACGAACCCAGGACCAGCCGGCAGCGGTTCGGTCCGAGTCACCGCCGAGACAGTCCAGCCCGCCGGCCACGCTGACATCCTCCGCGAGACCCTCGACAGGTCAGCGCCCACCGCATGTCGGTGATCGTGGACCCGACCCGACCCGCGCCGCAGGTACACAGGCACAGCACGCGGGCGGCCACTCATCTCCGCCGACGCGATACTCGACTCACGTATCAAAGCCTGCTGCGGGCACGACCTCGGTGACCTGTTGGCGGACCACGCCCCAGGCCGTGGGGTGAAGGGCGCCGATGGCCGTCCGCCGCAGGTCCTCGAGGACCTGTTCGGAGCCGGCGTCGCACCCGGCGCTCTCCGTGAGCACCTCGTAGCCGTCGCGGACGGCGACACGAAGGAGGGTTCCTCCGTCGTCTGCGGCGTGCACCGCGGCGGCGACGACTAGAGGCGGCGGACCACCCGCGTCGCCCGGCAGCTTCCGGTATCCGCTCGCGATCGGGTCGCGCCAGCGGAGGCTGAGCAGCAGGTGGCCCTTGGCCAAGACCTCGGCCAGGTCCGTCTCGTAGACGCTGTCCGGTTCCAGGACCACCGCACGGGCGCCCAGTACGAGCGCCGCGGGCAGCAGGCAGCGCAGTGTGCTGCCGACGATGTTGCCGCCGACGGTGGCTGTGCGGCGCACGGCGCCGGTCCCCACGGTGGCTGCCGCCCGGCGCAGGACCTCCGGCACGCGGTCGTCGATCCGGTGCAGCACCACGGCCGAGCCGAGCGCCTCGCGCTCGACCGCATTGGCTTCCGGCAGATCACGCAGTGACATGGCGTGCTCGGGGAAGCCGTCCCGTTGCCAGGTGGCCCAGATCAGCGTCGCTCCTCCTATCGGCACCGCACCCTCGGCCATGCATTCCTGCGCTTCGGAAACGGACGTGGGCAGACGCAACAGCACAGCAGCCGACCTGCTTTCCGGAAAACTCGCGGCGGGGCATGCGTGCACACCTCTGCCAGATGACCTGGACGTGGCGCATTTTCCTCGGGCACGCGGGGGCGCGTACAGGGCTCACTCCATCACCGAGTGCGCCCCTCGCACCCGGGCCGTGCCTGCACTGGGATCCTTGCCCGCACCAAGTCCCCACGGCACGCGCGGACGGGCGAGTTCCGCCGGCAGCCGCGACAGCGCCGTACCGCAGACCGGACAGGCGACTGCTGACGGGTGCGCTTCAGCGACGCTCGACGCCGAACGCCCCAAGAATCCGCTCCGCCGCGAGCGTGGCGGTCAACTCCCCGTCCCGCACCTGCTGTTCGAGACCAGGCGCGAGGGCGCGTACGGCCGGATCGGCGTGCAGACGGCCGAGGAGTTCGTCCCGGACCATCGTCCACGTCCAGTCCACCTGCTGGTCCCGGCGCTTGGCGGCGAGGCGGCCGGAGGAGTCCAGCAGCGTACGGTGCTGTTCGAGACGCTCCCAGACCGTGTCCAGGCCGGTCGACTCACGGGCGCTGCAACTCAGCACCGGCGGCGTCCAGGCGGCATCCGCGGGATGCATCAGGCGCAGGGCGCCCGCCAGCTCCCGCGCCGCCGCGCGGGCGTCACGCTCGTGCGGTCCGTCCGCCTTGTTGACGGCGATGACGTCGGCGAGTTCGAGGACGCCCTTCTTGATGCCCTGGAGCTGGTCCCCGGTGCGGGCGAGGGTCAGGAGCAGGAAGGAGTCGACCATGTTCGCGACCGCGGTCTCGGACTGGCCGACGCCGACCGTCTCCACGAGGACCACGTCGTAGCCGGCTGCCTCCATCACCACGATCGACTCGCGGGTCGCCTTGGCGACCCCGCCGAGCGTGCCGGCGGTGGGGGAGGGGCGCACGAAGGCCGCCGGGTCGACGGCCAGGCGTTCCATGCGCGTCTTGTCGCCCAGGATCGACCCACCGGTCCGGCTGGAGGACGGGTCGACGGCGAGCACCGCGACCCGGTGCCCGAGCGAGGTGAGCAGCGTCCCGAACGCGTCGATGAACGTCGACTTGCCCACGCCCGGCACCCCGCTGATGCCGATCCGCCGTGCCCGCCCGCTGTGCGGCAGCAGCTCGGTCAGCAACTCCTGTGCCAGAGACCGGTGATCGGGCCGGGTGGACTCGACGAGCGTGATCGCGCGCGCCACCAGCGCGCGCTTGCCGTCGAGTACGCCCTTCACATAGGTGTCGAGGTCGATCGCCATGGGGGTCAGAGATCGTGGCCGAGGTCGGTGGCCAAGCGCTCGACCAGGTCATAGGCCGCGTCCGGGATGACGGTCCCGGGCGGGAAGACGGCCGCCGCGCCCATCTCCAGGAGCGTGGGCACGTCCTGCGGCGGGATCACCCCGCCGACCACGATCATGATGTCCTCGCGGCCCTCCTCGGCGAGCTGCTCACGCAACGCCGGTACGAGGGTCAGGTGGCCGGCGGCCAGTGAGGACACCCCGACGATGTGCACGTCCGCCTCGACGGCCTGGCGGGCGACCTCGCCGGGGGTCTGGAACAGCGGGCCCACGTCGACGTCGAAGCCGAGGTCCGCGAACGCGGTGGCGATCACCTTCTGGCCGCGGTCGTGGCCGTCCTGGCCCATCTTGGCGACCAGGATGCGGGGGCGGCGGCCTTCGGCCTCCTCGAAGGAGGACACCAGCGTGCGGGTGCGTTCGACGGAGGGCGACTCGCCGGCTTCGGTGCGGTACACACCGGAGATCGTACGGATCTGGCTCGCGTGCCGCCCGTAGACCTTCTCCAGGGCGTCGGAGATCTCCCCGACGGTGGCCTTCGCGCGGGCCGCGTTCACGGCGAGCTCCAGCAGGTTGCCCGCACCGCCCGCCGCCCGGGTCAGCGCTTCCAGCGAGTCCTGACAGGCCCGCTCGTCGCGTTCCGCCCGCAGCCGCCGCAGCTTCTCGATCTGCTGGGTGCGGACGGAGGAGTTGTCGACCTTGAGGACGTCGATCTGCTCGTCGGTCTCGACGCGGTACTTGTTCACGCCGATGACCGGCTGGCGTCCGGAGTCGATCCGGGCCTGGGTGCGGGCCGCGGCCTCCTCGATGCGCAGTTTGGGGATGCCCGCGTCGATGGCCTTGGCCATGCCGCCCGCCGCCTCGACCTCCTCGATGTGCTGCCAGGCCCGGCGCGCCAGGTCGTACGTCAGCTTCTCGACGTAGGCGCTGCCGCCCCACGGGTCGATCGCCCGGGTCGTGCCGGACTCCTGCTGGATCAGCAACTGCGTGTTGCGGGCGATCCGCGCGGAGAAGTCGGTGGGCAGGGCGAGGGCTTCGTCGAGGGCGTTGGTGTGCAGCGACTGGGTGTGACCCTGGGTGGCGGCCATCGCCTCCACGCACGTACGCGTCACGTTGTTGAACACGTCCTGCGCCGTCAGCGACCAGCCGGAGGTCTGTGAATGGGTGCGCAGGGAAAGGGACTTGGCGTTCTGCGGGTCGAACTGCTTGACCAGCTTGGCCCACAGCAGGCGCGCGGCCCGCATCTTTGCGATCTCCATGAAGAAGTTCATGCCGATCGCCCAGAAGAAGGACAGCCGGGGCGCGAACGCGTCCACGTCCATCCCCGCCTCCCGCCCCGCCCGGATGTACTCCACCCCGTCCGCGAGGGTGTACGCCAGCTCCAAGTCGGCCGTCGCGCCTGCCTCTTGGATGTGGTAGCCGGAGATGGAGATGGAGTTGTAGCGCGGCATCCGCTGCGAGGTGTACGCGAAGATGTCGGAGATGATCCGCATCGACGGCTTCGGCGGATAGATGTAGGTGTTGCGGACCATGAACTCCTTGAGGATGTCGTTCTGGATGGTCCCGGCCAGCTTCTCGGGCGGTACGCCCTGTTCCTCCGCCGCCACGATGTACAGCGCGAGGACCGGCAGCACGGCGCCGTTCATCGTCATCGACACCGTCATCTTGTCCAGCGGGATGCCGTCGAAGAGCTGCCGCATGTCGTAGATCGAGTCGATCGCCACGCCCGCCATGCCGACGTCACCGGTCACCCGCGGGTGGTCACTGTCGTAACCCCGGTGCGTGGGCAGGTCGAAGGCGACGGACAGGCCCTTCTGGCCGGCCGCGAGGTTGCGCCGGTAGAACGCGTTGGACTCCTCGGCGGTGGAGAAGCCCGCGTACTGGCGGATGGTCCAGGGCTGGTTGACGTACATCGTCGGGTACGGGCCGCGCAGATACGGGGCGATGCCCGGGTAGGTGCCGAGGAAGTCCAGGCCCTCCAGGTCCTGCCCGGTGTAGAGCGGCTTGACCGCGATGCCTTCGGGCGTCTCCCAGAGGAGGTCGTCCCCGCCGGTGGCCTTCTTGACGGCGCCGCGCCACTCGTCCGTGCCGCCGTCGGCTTTCGGGGCGCCCAGTTCGATCTCGGAGAAGTCGGGGATTCCCGTCGTTCCCATCAGGACACTCCCATACGGTCGAGGGTGGCGGAGAGCACGGCGACGGCGTCGCAGCCCGCGAAGACATGGTCGTCGACACCTGGGTACTGGCCGGGGCGGCCCGCGAGGAACACATGGGCGGCGCCTGCGGACTTCAGCGTCGCGGCGACCTCCGCGGCCCGCTCCTCGTACAGCGCGTCACTGGAGCACAGGCAGACCTCAGTGGCACCGCTGTCCTCGAACGAGCCCTCGGTGACGGGCTCGATGCCGCCCGCCCGGAAGAGGTTCGAGGCGAAGGTGAGCCGGGCGGTGTGGGCGGCGGCGGGGCCGAGGGCGGCCAGGAAGATCCGCGGCCGGGAGCCGGTCGCCGCGAGGTGGGCGTCGGAGCGGGCGCGCAGCGCCTCGTACGCCTCGTCGCGCCGCACCCGTGGCAGGCCGCCGGAGGGCTCCGTCGGGGCGGGCGCGCGCTCCGGGAGGCGTTCGGCGAGGTTCGGGAACTCGCTGACCCCGGTGATGGGTTCGCGCCGCCTGGCGAGCTTCGCGCTGCGCGCCGCCCAGGTCGCGGCCAGGTCCTCGCTGAGGCGGCCCGAACGCAACGCAGCTGCCTGACCGCCGTGTTGCTCGATGTGCTGGAAGAACTCCCAGCCCGCGTGGGCGAGTTCGTCGGTGAGCCGCTCCACGTACCAGGAACCGCCCGCCGGGTCGATCACCCGCGACAGATGTGACTCCTCGACCAGGATCGTCGACGTGTTGCGGGCGATCCGGCGCGCGAACGCGTCCGGCAGGCCGAGCCCGTGGTCGAAGGGCAGCACGGTGACGGCGTCGGCGCCGCCCACCCCGGCGGCAAGCGTCGCGACCGTCGTGCGCAGCATGTTCACCCACGGATCGCGGCGGGACATCATCACCGGCGAGGTCACCGCGTGCTGGACCTGTCCGTCCGGGGCCCCGCAGACCTCGGCCACGCGCGCCCAGAGCCTGCGCGCCGCCCGCAACTTGGCGATGGTCAGAAACTGGTCGGCGGTGGCCGAGTACCGGAACGCCAGCTGGGCGGCGGCCTGTTCGACGCTCAGCCCCGCCTCGGTGAGCTCCCGCAGATACGCGACACCGGTCGCCAGCGCACTGCCCAGTTCCTGTGCGGCCGAGCCACCGGCCTCGTGGTACGGAAGCGCGTCCACGGTCAGCGCCCGCAGCCCCGGGTACTCCTCGGCGCACCGCCGCGCGAGCGCGGCGACAGGGGCGAAGTCGAAACCGTCGTCTCCCGTACGGGCCTCATGGCCCAGGGGGTCGGCGCCGAGGTTGCCGCGGGCGGCGTCGCGTGCGACGCCCCGCTCGTCGTACAGCCGCAGCAACTCGTTCGCGGCGGGCTCGACTTCGCGGCCCGCGTCGAGGGCGACGGGCGCCAGGTCCAGATACACGCCGTCGAGTACGCGGCCGAGTTCCGGAACCGGGATCCCGTGCTCGCCCACGACCAGCCACAGCGAGGTGACGCCGTTCTCCAGGTCCGCGAGGACCGCGTCGCCGGCGGCGGCCGTGTGCCGCTGCCGTACGTCCCAGCCGCCGAGGGTGTTGCCCTCGGGCCGACCGCCCCGCACGAAGGGGGCGAAACCGGGGAGGCCGGGATCGGGCGCGGAGTCGTCCGCGGTGTACAGCGGACGGGCGCGCAGCCCGTCCTCCAGGGTGGTGGACAGAGCGTCCTCCGCTGCCGCGCCCGAGACTTCCTTGCCCGACTTTCGCAGGACGCCCTCCACCAGGCGTTGCCACTGCTCATGGGTCGCTTCAGGGAACTCGGCGGCCAACGAGAGATCGTCGTCAGGCAGGACCGTCATGCTCGGATGCTAGGCCAGACCCGCATGTGAGCAGCAGGGGACACGGCTGTGACCTTGCCCTCTCCGGGGTGGCCTTGATCCACGGGCCTGTGCGTACTAGGACGGCACGTGGGCCTCGGGCGTCGCTGCGGCTCGAACCGTCGGCGCCCTGTCAGCCGGCAGTGGTCGTCTCCGCGAGCTTCTGGAACTCGCCGAGGTCGTAGTTCGCAAGTGTGGAGTCCAGATTGGTGAGCGCCCCGATGTGCTCGACGAAGCCCTTCGGGTCGTACTCGATCTGCAGGGTCACGCGGCTCGCGGTGTCACTGAGCCGGTGAAAGGTGACGACGCCCGCGTGGTGCACGCCTTCCGTGGTCTGCCAGGCGATCCGGTTCTCGGGGATCACCTCGGTCAGTTCGGCGACGAAGTTCTTGTCGGCCCCCGGCAGCGAGAGCTGCCAGGCGAAGCGCCGCTCGTCCAGTGGCTCCACCAGGCGTACGTGGCTCAGGAACGACGGCCACCGCGTCACATCGCTCCAGAGCGCCCACGTGACGGCCACGGGGGCTTCGATGTCAACGGTCTCCACCAGTGATGCGGACACACGGCACCTCTTTCACGGTCGGTTCGCCGCCGCTGGGGCTGACGAGTGCGTGGAGCTCGGCTACCCGCGCGCACCGGGCTCACACGAATCCGTCACGGAGAACGTCCCGACCGCGGCTGCCGCCGTCGGCAGCCGTCCGGCCCCCGTGCCCCCGCCCTCCGTCCACGCACCTCGTACGGCGCGGCGCCCGGCCTCAGTCCGGTACGGGGTGCCCAGGATCGGCCTCAGTCCGGTACGGGGTGCCCGGGGTCGGCCTCAGTCCGGTACGGGTGCCCGGGGTCGATCTCAGTCCGGTACCGGGTGCCCGGGGTCGATCGTGAGCGCGTCCGCGAGCCGCAGCAGTGAGCGCCCTTCGGTCTTCTCCTGCCGGCCGGACTCCACCGGTTCGAGGACGAAGCCGACGTGATCGCCCGCGTCGATCCGCTGCTCGACGCTGCCGACGAACCACACCAAAGAGTCCTGCAGTACGGCCGCCCCGCCGTGCCTCTCCACCCAGGGAGTCCGGGCGAACTTGTCCACCTCGTCGCCGGTCTCGCCTCCGAACAGGGCGGCCAGTTCGAACTGTTCCGGCGTCAGCAGATGCACGGCGAGGAAACGAGCACGGCGAGCCACCTCGTAAGTCCGGTTGACCTTCGACAGCCACACCACGAACCGCACCGGCTTCATCGAGCACTGCGAGGCGAAGCCGACCAGACAGCCCGCCCGCTCGTCGTCCGACGCAGCCGTCACCACGCACATGTCGGGGTTCAGCCGGTCGACGAAGGCATCCATGTCCACCATGCTCGAGCTCCTCCCGCTCTTCGGCACCCATCCCTGCACCCGGGGTCACGGACGCGGCGCGGTCACGCCTGACACTCTGCCCCGGCATCCAGCTTTTCGCTCAGGGGCGCCACGAGCTTTCAGTATCCGCGAGGCGCGAGGTGCGGGAGTGGCGTTGGTCAGGGTAGGCAAACTGAAGAAGATTGACGGAGCCCGTGGGCGACGGCATGATGGCCGACTGCGTGGCCTACGCCGAACCTCCTGCGACCGCCCCCAGCGCGGTCTCCCGTCGGAGGCAAAGGGACCAGTGTCTCAGGTCGTATTCGCAGCCCGATCGCCTCGGGCGAGGTTGCTGGGGAGCCGTCGCTCAAGGCGTGGAAGGCCGCGATGACAGCCCGTAGGAACTTCAAGCGCCAGGTGCGTGCCCGCGCCGCCAAGACCGGCGAGTCCTACACGTCCGCCCTCCGGCACTTCCGCCCGACTCCATCAGGAGACGTCATGCCGGAAGCAAGGAACCCCCACAGCGTGCGGCTCGCCGTGGCGCAGACACCCATGCGTAATGACCCACGAGATGCCGGCGCACTGCGCGCAAGCGGCCGTCAGGTCCGTGCACTGATGCGGGAGGCCGGCGCGCAGGGCGTGCGGGTCGTGCACTTCCCGGAAGGCGCGCTCTGCTTTCCCGACAAGCTCCTCATGTCCGTCGACGGCCCGGACGCGGTCGGCCCGGCGGACTGGAACCGGTGCCAGTGGCCGGTGCTGCAAGGGGAGTTGGCCGCGATCGCCGAGTTGGCACATGAGCTGCGCCTGTGGACTGTGATTGCCTCGGTGCACCGTCTGACCGAGCCGAACCGCCCCCACAACAGCCTCTACGTCATCTCCGACCGCGGCGAGGTCGTCACACGGTACGACGAGCGCCTGCTGTCGAAGACGAAGGTCTCGTACATGTACTCGCCGGGCTTCTCACCGGTGACCTTCGACGTCGACGGCACGCGCTTCGGCTGCCTGCTCGGCATCGAGATCCACTACCCGGAGCTGTTCGCCGAGTACGAGAAGCTGGACGTCGACTGCGTCCTGTACTCCACGACCGGCGTCTTCCCGGGCGCCGCCGCCGTCCAGGCCCAGGGCCACGCCGCGGTCAACAGCTACTGGGTCAGCTTCTCGGTGCCGACACAGCACAGCGCCACCGCGCCGTCCGGAGTCATCGCCCCCAACGGCGACTGGCTCGAGCGGTGCCCCGCGGACGGTTCGCCGTCCGTGGCGGTCGTGGACCTCGACGACGGTTCCGAGGCCGCCGCCGCATCCGTGACCTACGCCCGCCCCTGGCGTCGTGAGTCCCGCGCCGGCGTCTACGCCGGGCACCAGGTGACCGACCCGCGCAGCGAAGACCGTACCGCGGCCTTCTGACGTGGAATCCGAGGGGTTCGCGCGTACGGGACGGCACCCGCGCGAACCCCTCGGACCCGGCGCCGCCCTGGCCGGCCGACCCGACGAAGCCCCCGGGCTCCGGATGCCCCACAAGTGAGGCGGACTGGTCCGCCGTACGTCGAACCGATACGGGTGCGATTGGCGTCACCTACTGGTGGCACAGCGATCAGGTTTTGTTCTGGAAAGGGACGTGTGTGATGGATCCTCAGCCCCCTTCGGATTCGGTGACTTCCTCGCTCAGCGGCTTCACTTGGTCGAGTGAGGAGTCGGTGGCCTTCGAGGCCGCGATTGAGGCGATCAACGGCGCGGTGGGCGCGTACAGCGCGCGGATCGCGGCCGAGGAGGCGAAGCCGGCGCCGGATCAGCAGGCCATCGCGGCCTGGCAGGAGCGGCAGTTCGAGTGCGCCCGGGCCCGCGAGGGCCTCGATCCCACGGACCACGCGCAGATCGCGGAAGCCCGTCGGCATTTTGCCGATCTGGCCCGCGCGGTGCGGGAGGGTCAGGCGTGAGCGGCCCGGACGTCGAGCGCCATCTGCTGCCCGAGGCCGAGAACCGCCGGATATTTCTCGACCGGATCGTCCCCCAGCAGTTCGCGGGCCGGGTGCCGCAGGAGACGCCGACCGTGGTGTTCCTGGTCGGCCAGCCAGGTGCGGGCAAGACGCGGGTGGGGCACATGCTGGCCGAGGTGCTGAACAAGCGCGGCGGGTTCATCGACGTCGACAGTGACCTCTACAAGCCCTTCCATCCCGAGTACGACCGGCTGATGCAGCAGGACGACAAGCTGATGGCCGCCTACACCCGCGCCGACGGCCGCAAGTGGATGGCCCAAGCCCACGAATACGTACGCGACACAAAACTCAACGCCGTCATCCAGGAGACCTCGCAGGACGGTGAGGCGGTCGCCGCGACCATGCGCGCCTACCGTGACAGCGGCTTCCGTGTCGAGGTCGTCGCCATGGGCGTCTCCGAAGCCCTGAGCAATCAGGGCATCGTTCACCGCTACCACGAGCAGGTGAAGGAGCGTGGCAGCGGCCGTCTGACGGTGCAGGCCAACGCCGATCAGTCCTACGAGGGGATCGTGGACCTGGCCCGTCGGGTCGACGCACACCGCCTGGCCGACGAAGTCACCGTTTTCCGGCGCGGCGAGGGCGAGCCACGGTATGCCAACCGGCTCGGGGCCGACGGCCAGTGGGAGCAGACACCGGCCCTCGCGCCGGCCATCGAGGCGGAGCGTGGCCGCAGGTGGAGCGCGGGGGAGAGCGGAGACTTCCTGCAGGTGCAGGGCAAGCTGCACACCGAGATGAGCCCCGACTGGGCGGCGCCGCTCGCGCGCATCGACCGCCTCGCCCAGCCCCACCTGGCGCCCCTGACGAAGCTCAGCGACCAGGACCTCCAGCAGCAGGTGCAGCGTGCCGGCGAGGCGCTGCAGCGGGGTTCGGCCGCCGCCGCCCCGCGCAGCGTCGACGGGCTGTCCTCGCGCTCGGCCGAGCGCGGCGCCAAGGGGCCGGAGACCGGGCAGGGAGACCCGGCGCCACAACAGGGCGGGCCGTCCTCCATCAGCCGGGCGGCCGGGGCCCGTTCGCAGTCGGGGCACCCCGGTCCCCAGGCCGCGGAAATCAGGACCGAGCTCCAGCGCCGCAGTGAACTGTCGCCGGCACAGCGCGGGTTCGAGAACGTCGGCCGTCAGCACGCGGCGGCCGCCACGCCGGCGCAGTCGCCACGGCCGGGACCCCCCGCGGCGGCGCCGCACATTCCCCCGCCTCGCCCGCAGAGGCCCTCCCCGGGGCGTTGACCGCGAGCTCGGCTCAGGGGGACTCGTCGACGCGGTTCCGAGCGGGGCATCAGCTGTCGAACTGTCGAACTGTCGGGCCGCGGACCATGGTGACGGGTCAGAGCCGGCTGCCTAGGGCGTCGCCGAGGAGATCGACGCCCTAGGCTTCGACCCGGCACTGGCACCGACCTCAGGAGCGCACGCTGTGTTCGACCCCGCACCGGAGCACCCGTACCCCGACGGTCACCGACCGGACGAGGCACCCGCACCGCATGCCCTGCTGGAGCCGGTGCTCGGCCTTCTGGGTTCCTGGCGCGGCCGGGGGCAGGGCGAGTACCCGACGCTCTCCGCGGACTTCGTGTACGCGCAGGAAGTGACGTTCAGCCACGATGGCCGTCCCTTCCTGCGCTACGAGGCCCGGGCCTGGCTGCTCGACGCCGATGACGCGCCGCTGCGCCCGTCGGCCCGCGAGAGCGGTTGGTGGCGGCTTCAGCCCGACGGCCGGGTGGAGGCCCTGATCACCCAGCCCACGGGCGTCGCGGAGATCATGGTCGGACGCGCGTCCGGCCACACGGTCGACCTCGCCACCCACGAGGTGGCGCTCGCCCCCACCGCGAAAAAGGTCGACGCCACCCGCCGCCGCTACACGCTGGCCGGCGACACGCTCACCTTCGAGCACGATCTCGAGGCGGTCGGTGAGCCGATGCAGCACCATCTGTCGGCACGACTGCGCCGCACGGACTGAGGGCTCTCACCGCAGGCAGGCGCCGGAGCTGGGTGGCCCTCGCGATCCCGGTCCGTCGTGCCGGGCCGGCGGATGTTCACCAGCACGCCGAAGCCGGCCGGGCGGCATGCCCGGCCGGCGTATCCCCGCGGGCGCGCACTCAGCAGTTGCGGATGGAATACACGGGCGACCAGTTGTACGACGAGCTGCTTCCGCCGACAGGAACCGACTTGAGCTCGTTGCCGGTCTTGCCGTAGAAGTGCGCGGTGGCACCGCCGGTCTGGGCGTTGCGGTAGCCGCCGGCGCCCGACCAGTTGGAGAGCGTGTACGTGTCGCAGTAGTAGAAGGAGTAGACGACGTAGTCGCCCTTCGTCGGGTCATAGACGGAAGTGCACAGGTTTCCGCCGGCGCAGCTGAAGCCGCCAGGTGTCGACACGTGCTGGATGTCGGCCGGCTTCGGCCAGGCCGTCGGAGGCTCTGCGGCGGCGGACTTGGCCGGCAGGGCCGATGGCACAGTCGCCGGCATGGTGAGGACCTGGCCGGCCGCGCGCTCGTGCGGGGGAGCGGCGGTCTGTGCCGTCGCGTTGGTGGCGAACATGGCCGACGAGAGACAGGCCAGGGCACCGATGATGCCAAGGGTGGAGCGTTTGTCGCGCATTCTGTGGAACCCCCTGTAAGGATGGCGACGTATGGGGCCGGCGGGTCGAGCGCGGCCCCGTTCTCGTGTCCCACGCTGGTGGCAGTCCCCGTACCTCCGCCACATCCTGAAGCTGTGGCTTAAACGTCGAGCGGCGCGTTCAGCGGGCGGCCGAGGAGGGCGAGCCCGGCCGGGGTGATGGTGTGCAGCACGTGTCTGCTGTGGCGCACGCTCAGCAGCAGACCGGCCCGGCGCAGCACGGCGGTGTGCTGGCTCACGGCCGCCCCGGAGATGCCGAACCGGCGCGCGAGCTCACCGGTCGTACGGCCCGTCAGGACGTCCTCCAGGATGGCCGCCCGGGTACGCCCGAGCAGGTCCCCCAGCCCCGAGCCCCGTTCCGTGGCGCTTCGCGGTCTGGCCCAGCCGAGGGTGTGCTGGATCGGATAGACCAGGACCGGGGTCAGATCGGGGGACGGGGAGGCGAGCATGACGGGGCTTCGGGAGGCGAAGAAGGAGGGCTGCAGCAGTAACCCCCGTCCACCGAGCCGCAGTTCGCGTTCGACCGGGTAGTGGGCCTCCAGTACGGGCGGCTCCCAGCGCAGCACCGGCCGGAAGCCGGCGAGGAGTCCATCGGTGCCGCCTTCAAGGGCGGCTCGGGCCCGCGCGGCACGGTCGGCGTCCACTTGTGCCCGGATGTGCGGGGCGAACGGGGCGAGCGCGCGCCGGTGGTAGGAGTACAGGGAGGCGCCCAGCCGGCGCAGGGTCTCCGGCTGCCCCTCGGCCAGGGCGCGGAGGTCGGCCGGCAGTGGCCGCCGCGAGCGCGCTGCGCGGCGACCATGCCAGGACCGCAAACGGCTCCTGTACGGCCATCAGCCACGTGTTCCCGTACCGCCTGCGCGGCGAAGCCCAACTCCTGATCTGGCGCGCGTGCATGTGGGTCAGGCGCCCTCTCCGAGGGGGAGGGGAGCGCCGCGAAGGGGAGGAATCAGTTCTGGTTCACCGGCCAGACGGCCGCCGGGTCGCAGTGGGACGGGCACGCGAGCAGGTAGTTCTCGTTGCCGAGAAACAGTCCGTCGGACTCCCTGCCGAAGTTGTCCGGCTGCCCCGGCCGGTTGGAGCGGACGGCGACCTCCATGCCCTCCGGTACCTGGCACACGTACACCAGGTCCGTGCCGCACGAGCAGGTGTAGTACTCGGCTTCCTGGGCCCAGGACGGCGCACCGCCCACTTTGAAGGTCGCGGCTCCGAGCCCCAGTTCGTCGGGGGCGTCCACGAAGGGCCGCAGTGTGAGAGGCAGCGCACGCAGGGACGGTTCGGCTTCCACGGCCGGCCGTGTCGCGTCGGGCAGGAGCAGCACACGCCAGAACGGACTGGGGTAGTGCGGCTGCGGCGCGTCCCAGTACCGGGGAACGAGCCGGCCGTCGGCCAACTCGGGGCTGGTCGCGTCGTTGTGCGTACGGCAGTGAAAGACCAGCAGATGGTCTCCCCCGAAGAACTCCACGTCTCCGGGGATGTCGAGCTGGAAGAACAGAGCCATCCGGCTGCCGCAGAAACACTCGGGCCATTTCTGGGAGTCGTCGAGGAAGGGCCAGCCGCCCATCGAGTTCCGGGCCGGGCGGTCGAGCGGCTCGGCCCCGACCTCGATCTCGTAGGCAGCCGGCGCCCCCTGCACCGCCGTCACGTCGCTCTCGCTCATCCGGTCACCCTAAGGGCTTTCCCTGGCGGCTCGTCGCGGGCGAGTTGACGCCGATCGCCGACGGCACTCGCCCTGGCACCCGGACTCGGCCGGCACGCTCAGGCCGTATTTCCTGCTCAGCCACTGGGTGCTGCGAGGGGTGCAGGGGCAGCACCCCGAGCCAGACATGCCCGACAGCCGACCGCCCGGCGGCCGGCACATCACGTGTGCGGCCGCCGGGCGGGGCGTCGTCGTCCCTCGCGTCAGGTGCGGTACGCGTAGTAGGCCGAGTTCGGGTAAGAGGCGATGATGCTCGCCACCGACCTGCGGTAGGTGTTGGTGGAGTGGTACGTCAGGTACGGCACGCCCTGCGAGCTGCGGTACGAGACGATCATGGTGTGGTCCTTGGACCCGTCCTTGTCGAAGTCCATCTGGAGCACGTCACCGACGTCCATCTGGTAGACGTTGGCGAGGCTGGTGACGCGCTTGGAGGACAGCGCGAACCAGGAGAACTCGTTGACGCCGACCCAGGAGTCCGACTGACTCGTGGAGTTGGTGAACCACTTGTGGAAGTCGGAGGACGATCCCGCGACGTCCTTCCACCCGCCGGCCTTGAGGGACTGGCTGACGAAGTTGGTGCAGTCACCGCCGCCCGAATTGTAATTGGGGTAGGCCGTGTTGTAGCGGCTCCAGTACTTCTCCGCGTAGGCCGCCATCGCCTTGTAGTCGTACGTCGTGGACGACAGGTTCTTCGGCTTCGACGGCGCGGGCAGGGAGGTGGCCGACCGAGCGGCTTCAGGAGTGTCGTCGTCGGCGACGGTCGCCGCGGCGAGCGGCGCGGCGGGCTGGTTCACCGCGAGGTAGCCCTCGTCGGTGTCGCGGATACCGGTCAGCTGCCAGTCGCCCTGCCGGTCGGCGGTGAAGGTGAGTTCGTGGTGCGCCTGGAAGCCGGTCGTCTTCGGCTCGTCGCCCTGAACCTTCTCGTACGACAGCGTGGTGGTCTCGGTGACCTGGACCGTCGCGTGGCGGCCCTGCACCCGCGTCTTGTCCATCGACACGCTGGTCTTGGCCGCGCTGTAGCGCTCGCCCAGATCAGCGAGGCGGGTCTTGCGGCTCCGCAGCGACGCCAGCGCGGAGTCCTCCTTGTCCTCGAGCGACGAGGACAGCTGTACGTCGCCGGAGAAGCGGGACGTCAGCGGCGTGCGCCCCGCATTCTGCTTGCGGTCCACGAGGGCGTCCGTACGGTCCGTGAAGACCGCGTCCGCCAGCCGCTGGAAGGTGGCCTTCGTGGCCGCGTCCACGGTGGTATCGCCGGCGTCGACGCTCGAGGCGCCGGCGCTCCAGTTGGGCAGCATGGCTGCACCGGCGACGACCGAGCCGGCCGCCGCCATGAGTATGGTCGCGCGACGCCGCTTGCGGCTCAATTTCCTTGACTTCACTGAGCTTCCCCTCTAACCCGGACGCCTGCCGGGGGCAGGGCATCTTCGCACGCCCTCTGGTGCACTTGGGAAGCCCTGATGCACAAGCGATATCTGGGACACCGCACGAGGCTGCCCCGGCCCCTCGTCCTCAGCCGGAGACTCGGCCGCCCCGAGCGCGGCAGGCCGGCGCGGGAGACAGGGTCGAAAGCGGCGTCGACGGTGAAAGCGGTCACGTACACACCACTGACAAGGAGTTGTCACAAGAGAGCCGGAATGCGTGGCCGCTCACCCCTGGTTGGCGTTGGCATGGTTCTAGGAGTAGCGCTCAACGCGACCGACGCAGACAACCAGATCGACGCCTCCGTGCGGCTGGCACAGGAAGCCGCGGTTGCCGGGCTGCGGTCGGCCTGGTTCGGGCAGACCTTCGGTGCGGACTCACCCCAGCTCGCGGCGATCGTGGGGCGAGAGGTGCCGGCCCTGCACGTGGGCACATCGGCGATTCCCGTCTTCGGCCGTCACCCGGTCACGGTCTCCAGCCAGGCCCTGACGGCCCAAGCCGCCACGCACGGCCGCTACCACCTCGGACTGGCGCTCGGCACCAAACTGCTGACCGAGACGGGCTTCGGCCTCCCCTTCGAACGCCCCATTGCCCGCCTGCGTGAATTCCTCACCGCTGTACGGCAGTTGACCGAGACCGGTACCGCCGACTTCCACGGCGAGCTGCTCACCGCGACGACACCGATCCCCGCGGTTGTGCCGGGCGCCGAGAACGGCGTGCCGCTGCTCGTCGCCGCGATGGGCCCCCAGGCACTGCGTGTCAGTGGCGAGCTGGCGGACGGGATCCTGCCCTATCTGGCAGGGCCGCGCGCCCTGGCGGAGCACATCGTCCCGGCCGTCACCGCGGCGGCGGAGGCCGCCGGCCGGCCCGCGCCGCGGATCGTCGCGCTGGTGCACGGAGTGGTCACGGACGACGCCGAGTCCGTACGGGAGAAGGCCACCGAACAGCTCGCGTTTTACGAGCAGATCCCGTCCTACGCGCGGGCCATCGAACTCTCCGGCGCGCGGCGGGCCGGCGAGGTCGCCGTGATCGGGGACGAGCCGACGGTCGCCGCCGAGGTGCGGCGCTACCGGGACGCCGGGGCGACGGAGGTGGTGTTCTCGGGAACGGAAATCGCCGGAGACGCCGACCGGCGCCGTACCTGGGCACTCCTCGGGGAACTGGCCGGCTGAGTCGGAGTGGCTTCCTGGGGGAGAACGGGGTCTGGCAAGGGCACCCGTGACCCGCTCGGCATCAGCCGGTACCCGCCCCGGCCGCGTGGCGTCATGGGCGACGTCGAGAGTCCGGCGTACGTACCCGGGCACGGGCTTGCGCGTCTGAAGCCCTTCGGCCACGTCCGTTGGCTGCCCACAGGACAACAAGGTCTTTGAACGCCGAGAGCCCGTCCACCAGGGGACGGGCTCTCGGTATTCACGGGGCCAGGTCAGCCGGCACACCGCCGGCGGAGCTCACGAGGTCCGCCGGCGGAGACGGTGCACTCAGCCCTGCGCCAGCTCGGCCACCGGCTGCCACTTCTCCCACGTCGCCAGACGCTGCTCGTAGTCGGCCTTGGCGATATCCAGCGGCGCCGTGCCGAAGAAGCAGCGCAGCGGCGGCTCATCGGCATCCACGATCTCCATCACGGCTGCGGCGGACGCGGTCGGGTCACCCGGGGTGCCGACGCGCTTGCGGCGCTGCTCCTGTACCTGCTCGTGGTACTCGGCATACGCCGGCAACTGCTCGGACCTGCTCGACGAAGAGCCCGCCCAGTCGGTGGCGAAGCCGCCGGGCTCGATCAGCGTGACCTTGATACCGAACGGCGCGACCTCCTGGGACAGCGCCTGGCTGATCCCTTCGAGCGCCCACTTCGACGCGTGATAGATACCGACCAGCGGGAACGCGCTGATCCCGCCGATCGAGGAGACCTGCAGAATGTGACCGCTGCCCTGCTCGCGCAGGAACGGCAACGCGGCCTGGGTGACCCACAGGGCCCCGAACAGGTTGGTCTCCAGCTGTGCGCGGGCCTCCGCCTCGGTAAGCTCCTCGACCATCCCGAAGTGGCCGTAGCCGGCGTTGTTGACCACCACGTCGAGGCGCCCGAACCGCTCGTGCGCCTGCCGAACTGCGGCGAAATCGGCCTCGCGGTCCGTCACGTCGAGTTGCAGGGGCAGGAGCCGCTCGCCGTAGGTCGCGGCGAGATCCGACAACGTGGACAGATCGCGCGCCGTCGCCGCCACCGAGTCTCCGCGCTCCAGCGCCGCGACCGCCCACTCCCGCCCGAAGCCCCGCGAGGCACCGGTGATGAACCAGATCTTCCCTGTCATGGCGTGCTCCTCATGAAATTCAGGCTGCGACGTGGTCTCGCCGCGTGTCAGGGCCTCGCCCCGGCGACGGGAGGCTTCTGTGCCGTCGAGCGGAGGCCGGGCGGCCTCATCGCGCGCACGAGCGACCGGCGCACTCGATGAGCTCGAACGCGAGCAGGTCGACCATCGTGCTCCTCCTTCGACCAGGGCCTGCCACCAGCCAACACCCTGGAGTGCACTCGAAGGCAACTCCAGCGCACCAGGGCGCCCGCCCTCGACCCCCATCCACGGCAGGCACCAGCACGACGCGCCTGGGCCTCCGCGCCGCTGCGTCAGCATGGAGGGCTGCTTGCCGCCGTCGCACTTGCAGGAGCAGAATTGCAGAGGCCAACTGGTGCGCTCCGGAGCCGGCCGGCGGCCCACGGCAGGTGGCAGGCGCCGGCACACTCTCCCCCCGCTCGCGCCGGACTCGGTGGCGAGAGTTCGTCGACGTTGTCGTGGATGGCGCCGATCAGGGTACTCGGACCCGCATGGCGACGAAGAGTGATCACCCCACGTCCTTGCGGGCCGTACGACAGCTGAGGCGGATCCGTTCCTTCTACGCGGGAGGCGCTGTGCTGTGGGCCGTGTCGGCCGGCTGGGTGGGATGGGAGCACCCCGGGAGCCGTCAGATGTGGGCGTGCGTGCTCTTCCTGGCGGTCTTTACGGGACTGTTGTCCATGGCATCTGTCTGGCTGCGGCGTCTTGAGGCGGCCGGCGCAGGCAAGGTCGCGCACCATGCCGCATCGCGGGGGCCCGCAGCTCCCCGTCACGCGAACGCCTGAACTGCCTGCCTTGGGCCCGGCCGGTGGGAGGCGGTCTTCGCGCCCGGAAAATCGGGTGGATCGGGGGAGGCATGGCATCGACCGGCGGGGGCAGACGGACAGCAACTCAGGCAGATCACCGAAGGGTTGTCACCGTGTTGATGCCGGATCCGCGCCGTGTGAGAACGCTCCTCGCCCGGTACGCAAGCGCACGCATCGCTCTTGAGGAGAAGAGCACGCCGGCATGGCAACAGGAACTGGAAGACGTGACCTACACGCTGTGTGTGCTGACCGGGGCCCGTTCGATCGCCGACGCGATCGCTGCCGCGGATGAGATTCTGGAGCGGCACGCGCAGGGGCAGCGTGAGGTGACCACCGCGACAGCGGGCGAGGACACGGCGCTGGCTGCCTAAGTGCCGGCTGCTCTCCGGCAGCGACGAGTTCGTGGATCTTGGTCGATCCCCGCCGGACAGCTCGTAGGCTTGCGATCATGTTCATCATTGATCTCACCTACACGGCCTCTGTCGAGCAGGTCGACGCCATCCTGGACGCTCACGTCGAGTGGCTGGACAGGCAGTACGAGGCCGGAGTCTTCCTCGCCTCAGGGCGCAAGGTACCGCGCGACGGCGGAGTCATCGTCGCCGTCGGTGAGGACCGCGCTGCCGTCGAGGCCCTCGTGGCGACCGACCCGTTCGCCGTCGCGAAGGTGGCCGACTACCGGATCACCGAGTTCCTCGCCACCAGGACCGCCCCGCCGCTGGCCTCGTACCAGCAGCATCTGTAGCAGCCAACTGATGTGCGGGTGGCGGCTGTTCGGTAGGGCGCGGTGGCCGGTCGGGACTGGTTCGCCGGTGGCGATATCCGGCTCACGGAATGCGGTGAGGGACCTACCGTGGCCGTATGCACTCACCGATCACGGGTACGGCCGCAGGTGTGCCGTTCACCGCGCTGCCGCCGGCCGACGACGGCGCCGCACAGCTGATCGTCACCTGGCACATGCTGGACGCGCCGCGGTCGGACGCCGCGTTCGCCGCTGCGTTGCCGATGCATGACCTGCCCGCCTGGCGGGTGCACCTCGGCATGCCGATGTGCGGGGCGCGGATGGTCGACGGCAGCATGGATGCCGGCCTGGAACTGATGCGCAAGGACCCCTTGATGTCCTATCTGCACGCGTTCGTCCGGCAGGCGTTCGAGGAGTTCCCGGCCGCGCTGGAGTCGGTCCGCGCGCAACTGCCGGTCGATGACGGCCCGATCGGCGTGCTGGGCGGGTCGCTGGGCGGGGCCGTCGCGCTGCGGGTCCTCGCCGACACCGAGATTCCGGTCTTCGCCGGCGCCGTGGTGAACGCCGCCGTCCGGATGCGGTCCGTCGTCGACCTCTTCCCGGGCGACTACCCGTACGACGCCGAGTCCGAGAAGGCGGTCGACGGCCTGGACTTCGTCGCCAAGGCGGACCGCATCGCCGCTCACGCGCCACTGCTCGTCGTCAGTGGCGAGTTGGACCACCCGGGGCTGCGGACCGACGCGTCGGACCTCGTCGACGCAGTGGGGGAGCGGGCCGAACTGCTGTCGATCCCCGGTCTGGCGCACCCGCTCGCCGAAGAGCCGGGCATCGAGCCCGCGCCGCAGCTGCCACCGGCCCGCGAGGTGGACGCCGGCCTCACCAGCTGGTTCCGACGCCACCTCGCAGATGCGGGCCCGGTTCCGTCTTCGGCATGATCTCGGCTGGTGGACGATGGACATCGCCATGAAGAGCCACCAGGCCGCACGCTCGCAGCGACGGCAGTCACGTTCTTTGCTCCCCGCGAGTGAAGGGCCCGCTCCCCATCAGGAGAGCGGGCCCTTCACCTGTGCTTCGTCGACGCGGGGTGCCTTACGGCTGTGGCCCCTGCCGACCGCTCATGACGCTCTGGTTGATCACGAACTGTGAGCCGGGCTCGATGAGGATGTTGCCCTCGGCCGAGTTGGTGATGGTGACGTTGCTCAGGGTGGCGTTGCCGCGGGCGCCGCTCATGGCGAGGATGCCGGAGCCGTTGTTGGACTTGTCGATGGTGACGTCGGTGATCTGGACGTTCGGTAGGGAGCCGCCACCGGTCTTGAACTGGATGCCGTCGTACGTGGAGTCACGGATGTCGGTGGCGCGGATGACGACGCCGGGGATGTTCTGCCCCTGGGCGAACAGTGTGATCGCGCCGAACTCCTGGTCCTCGTTCCAGAACGCACCGCCGGTGCGGTACAGCCCGTTGTTCGAGATGAGTGTCTGCCCGGAGAAGGGCAGCGGGTCGTGGTCGGTGGCGAGCATGATGCCGGGGTAATTCATGGTGTCGTAGATCAGGTTGTTCTCGATGGTGTTGTCGTAGCCGCCGTAGACCGCGATGCCGTTGGCCCGCCAGGGCAGTTGGACCGTGTTGTTGCGGAAGTGGTTGTCGTGGCCGATGTCGACCGACTGGTCCTTGACGTACTTGTTCGCCCATACGGCGAGGGCGTCGTCGCCGGTGGTGCGGAACGACGAGTTCTCCACCGTCGAATTGCGGGTTCCATTGGTGAAGTTGATGCCGTCGGCGTAGGTGTCGCGGACGCGCATGCCGCTGAAGGCGAGGCGGTCACCGGGACCCCACAGTTCGGGGATGTTGCTGTAGTCGCGGCCCACCCACACGCCGACGTTGGCGTGCTCGATCCACACGTTGCTGATCTTCGTGTCCTGGCCGAACCGGCCGTTGAGACCGACCCCGCCCTCGGCGTTGCCGTCGCCGCCCCGGATGGTGCCCGAGCCGAAGATGGCGATGTCCGAGATCTTGGTGTTGCCGTCGATGTCGAACCCGAAGTTGCCCTCGTGCGGATGGTTGATGCCGCCCGCCTCCTGGGGCGGGGTGAGCGTGTAGAGCTGCGAATGCCACATGCCGGCGCCGCGAATGGTGACGTCGTGAATGCCGACCTGGTTGTACTGGCCGCGGTTGAGCGGGTCGTCGGTGAGGATCTTCTGCTCCTGGCGCCACTGCCCGGACGGGATCCACACGCAGTCGATCTGACCGTTCTGGTCGGCGGTCACGGCCCGCTGGATGGCGTCCGTGTCGTCGAGGCCGTCGTTGGGCACGGCCCCGTACTGCGTGATGGAGACGCAGCCGGCCGGCTGGGACGCGGGCGGCGCGACCTGCTCCAGGTCGACCAGGTCGACGATGTAGAACGACGCGGTGTCGCCGGCGTCGCGCTGCAGCCGGAAGGTGGTGCCCGCCGGATAGGTCTGCGTGAGCAGCGCGTGCGCCTCGTCGAACAGCCGGCGTGCGTCGGTCCCCGGCTTGTTGGTGAGCCCCTCGGGGTCGTCGGTGGTGCCGTACAGCCAGCTGTACTTGGAGGTCAGGTTGAGCTTCTGTACGAAGGTGCCGTTCGCGTACAGACTCAGTGTGGCGTCGGCGCCCCCGCCGCTCGCCGCGTCCGGGATCGAGTTGCGTACGACGATCGAGTTGGTGGAGTTGGTGGAGGTGAACTGGACGTACTGTCCAGTGGAGTTGAGGCGCACCGACTTGCGCCCGGAGGACTCGGTGGCGAAGTTGGTGTGACCGAAGGTCCGCTTCTGATCGGTCGTCAGAAGTGTTCCCTGGTACGTCCCGTCCTCCGCCTCGTACTCGGTGTACGGCACCGCGGCGCCGCGGCCGACCACGATCGAGCGGGAGAGGACGTTGTTGGTCTCGTTCGTCTCGGTGACGGTGTTCGTGGCGTCCGCGGTCGCGGTGAGCACGCTCGCACCGCTCGTGGCGGTCCACGTCCCGCTGATGGCGACGTTGGCGGTCGCCCCGGCGGCGATGCTGCCGGCCGTGCCGTTGAGCGTGGTGCCGCCCACCTGGACGCGCGCCACGGAACCCGCGGGCGCGGCCGAGATGCCGCGGTTGTGCACCGCGACGGTGAAGGACACCGAGGCGCCGGCGGCGGGGCTGGCCGGGTTGGTCGTGATGCCGCTGACCTCCAGGTCAGGGCCGGGGCTCTGAGTGACCGTCAACTTGTCCGCTGCGGTACGGCTGTTGTTGCTGTTGTCCAGCTCGGGCACGGTGTCCGTCGGATCCACCACGGCGGAGACGGTGTAGCTGCCGGTGGCCCGCTTGCCGACGCCCACGGAGACCGTCGCGGAGGCGCCCGCTGCGAGCGCGCCGACCGGGGCGCTGCCGGCGACGGTGCCGTCCAGGCTGACGTTCACCGTGGAGGCGGGGGCGGCGGCCGTGCCGGCATTGCGCACGGTCGCCTTCACCGTGACGGTGTCCGACTCGGTGGGTGATGCCGGCGTCCAGGTCAGGTCGTTGACGACGAAGTCGGGGTTCGGAGCCGCGGCGCCGATGACCTGGAACTCCGCGACCTGAGCGCCGTAACCGCTCGAATTGCTCGAGAACTTCAGCTGCACGTCGGCATAGCGACCGGTCACGGCGATGTTGACCGTGTTGGCGTTCGAGGCGGGGTTGAAGGTGTAGTCGGCGCGGGCCTTGATCGAGGTGAATCCACTCGCGCCCTGCTCACGTCCGAAGACCTCGATGCTCTGCGTCCTGGTCGCCCAGCCCGCGTCGGGGTTGAGCTTCAGGGTGATTCCGCTGAGGTCCGCGTTGGCACCCAGTTTGACCGTGAGCGTCGCGGGGTGGCCGTTGGACTCCCAGTAGGTGCCCACCTGCCCGTCGTTGGCGTTGGTCGCCGTGAACGACTGGACCGACGAAGAGGCTTCGATCGGCTTGTTCAGTGCGAGGTTGGTCCCGTTGACGGGCGGCTCCTCGGGTTCGCCGCCACCACCGGTTCCGTAGACCTCGACCTCGGACAACTGGGCCGCGTTCCAGCCGGTGTTGGCGCTCACCTGCACACGGATGTATCGCACGCTGCGGCCGGTGAAGTCCACGGTGACCGTGTTGGCGCCGGCCGGGTCGAAGCGCCGGGCGGCCGAACCGGACAGGGAGGTGAAGCTGGTGCCGTCGGTGCTGCCCTCGACGGAAAGGGTCTCGCTCCTGGCCTCCCAGGCGGTGGGCAGCTTCAGAACGACCTGGTCGGCCTCGACAGTGCCGCCGAGATCGACGCGTATCCACTGCGGGAACGACCCGGCCGAGCCTTCCCAGTAGCTCTGCTGGCTGCCGTCGGTGACGTTCGTGGCGGGATAGCCGCTGTGGGATCCGCCTGCTGTGGCGGTCTTGCCGAGTGCCAGGTTGGGGCCGCGGACGGCAGCTGGAGCCGCGGTGGCGGCGCTGGGTTGGAGACCGACGGTGACCAGGCCGGCTAGGAGCAGGCCGACGAACGTCCGTAGGCCGAATCGCTTCCGTCTCATGGCGTCCTCGTTCCATGGCAGGGGACGACGGGGTGAGCGGTGGTGCGAGAGATGGGCAGGAGCAGGCAGGGGACCGCGAGGCCAGGGATGGAGCGCGAACGTACGCGAGGTCGCTGGGGCGGTCCGCCGTCCGGCTGCTGGAGATTGCCGCTCGGTAGTCGCTAATTTGCGTGATTCGATCAGAAGTTTGCTCTCCACGCACAGGTTTCTGGCTTCCCAGCCGTTTGTCAATGGCATGCACACGACGCGTTACGGGCTCGTGTCGGGCCGCGGGCTGCCGCCTCTTCGGAGGCGTCGGCCTTCGCGCAGGCGGCGTCGGGGAGGGGGCTCCCCTCGGGGTGCGACCGGAAGGGATCCCCGGCGTTGCTGGATCCGGCACGGGCACCCATGGCGGTGACCGGCCCTTCGGTCATCTGCATGTGACGGCTCGTCATGCGCGTGACGGAGTGGGCCCGTTACTAGGGAGGCCCCGCGCACGGTGCTTGACGCTTGACTGGTAAGATCATCGGCAGTAGTGAGGCCTCCCCGACCCGGGCAAGTATCCGGTGGGGAGGCTTTTTCATGCCCGGGAGCGCCGCGTCGACGAACCGATTCCCGTGGTGGCGCCCGCAGTTGATCCCGCTGAACCGCCTGTGCGAAGGAGTCCCGGGCTGCGGGCCGTTCAAGAGGTTCTGGCCAAGCATCCCGGCCGATGGGAAATTCCCTTCCAGGACGGCAACTTGACCGCGGTTCGTTTCTGGCGTCGCGTAGCCACGGAAGTCGCCGGTGACGCATGGACCGAAGAACGCCGGCCGGTGCCGCACCGACCGGAAGCGCCGCCGGATGTGTGGATCTCGTTCAGCGGTCCCGCGAAGGGTTAGCCGCTGTGCTTGTTCAGCAAGTGATCCTCGCGCGCTGATCGAAATGCGGTAGCCGAGGGGCCCGTGCTGCCACCTTTCAGCGCCCTGGCAGCGGGTGCCCTGGCAGCGCGGGAGCCGGCCATGTGCGCGATGCGCATAGCCGAACTCGCCCGTACCACTTGAGCGTTGGGGTGTGCGGCAGGGTGGCCGTTTCCTCAGACGACTTCGTTGAGCTTGCCGGTGGCGACGTCGAAGACGAAGCCGCGGATGCGGTCCTTGTGGACGACCCTCGGCCTCAACGAAGGCGAGGCACACGTCATCCGCAACGCCGGTGGCGTGGTGACTCAGGACGAGATCCGCTCCCTCGCCATCAGTCAACGGCTCCTCGGCACCGAGGTGGACGTGGACCTACTCCTCCCATGTATACAGGTAAGGCTGTACAGGTTGGGTTGCGTGTCCTAGCGTGGAACGTATGAGTGAGAGCCCGCGCCTGTCGCCCTCCGCGGTACAGGCTTCGCGAGAGGTCCGTGCGGTCATCAGCCGCTTGCGGCGCCGCATTCTGAACGCGGCCGAAGCCGAGGACATCACTCTTGGGCAGGCGTCCGTCCTGGCCCGCCTGGCCGGCAGGCAAGGCGTCACGGCCAGTGAGCTCGCCTCCGCCGAAGGGGTGCGCCACCAGTCGATGACGGCGACGGTCGCGTCGCTGGCCGCCTTGGGGCTGGTGGCACGACGGCCCGACCCCGACGACGGGCGCCGTCTGCTGATCGCGCTGACCCCGGAGGGGCACCGGCGAGTGGAGGAGGGGCGGCAGGCCCGGCAGGAATGGCTCGCCGGCGAACTGCAGGAGAGGTGCACGGAAGAAGAACGACGGGCGGTGATCGCCGCCATGGCGGTACTGGAGCGCCTCACCCATGGCTGAGCAGAAAACAGAGGGGCGCGGCAGGGCGGCGACGGCGGGCTTCGACCGGCGGCTGCTGCCGCCGATGCTGCTGGGCTCGGTCCTGAACCCGGTCAACTCGACGATCATCGCCGTCACGCTCGTACCCATCGGGGACGCGTTGGGCGCCCCGCCCTCGCAGACCGCGTGGCTGGTCTCGGCCCTCTATCTGGCCACCGCTCTCGGGCAGCCCGTCGTGGGCCGACTCATCGACATCTTCGGTCCGCGCAGACTCTTCCTCGTCAGTACGAGCCTCGTCGGGGTTGCCGGTGTCGTCGGCACCCTGGCGCCGAACCTGGGGGTGCTCATCGCCTCGCGGGTCCTCCTCGGGTTCGGAACCTGCGCCGGGTATCCCGCCGCGATGGCGCTCGTGCGCAGCGAGGCCAAGCGCACCGGGCAGGACAGTCCCGGCGGGGTGCTGACCGCCCTGGCCGTGGCCAACCAGACCATCGCCGTGATCGGCCCACTGCTGGGCGGCCTGCTGATCGCGCTGGGCGGCTGGCGCGCCACCTTCGCGCTGAATGTGCCGCTGGCCGTCGTGGCCGTGCTGCTGGGGCTGCTCCGGCTGCCCAAGGAGGCGGCCGGCCCAGGGGAGTCACTGCGGCGCGGGCACCTCACCGGTCAACTCGACGTGCTCGGTATGGCACTGTTCGCCGCCATGCTCGTCTCGCTGCTGTTGTTCCTGATGAACCTGCATCTGCGCGACTGGTACCTGCTGGTGATCGCCGCCGTCGCGAGCGCCGCGTTCGCGGTGCGGGAGCTACGGGCTCCTACCCCGTTCATCGACCTGCGGGTGCTGGGCGGCAACACGCCACTGCTGGTCACCTACGGCCGCGCGCTGGTCGCGTACGTCGTCGCCTACTCCTTCCTCTACGGGTTCACCCAGTGGACGGAGGAGGGGGTCGGGCTCTCGCCGTTCCACGCCGGGCTGGTGCAGATACCCATGTTCCTGGTGGCCATCGGTGTCTCGCTGGTCTCCGGGCGGCGCAAGGGTGTGCGTGGCAAGCTACTCGTCGGCGCGCTCGGGCAGATCGCCGCCTGCCTGCTGATGCTGACGCTCACCGGGGACAGCCCCGGGTGGACGCTGATTCTCGTCGCTCTGATCTTCGGCGTCCCGCAGGGACTGAACAACCTGGCTCTGCAGAACTCCGTCTACTTCCAGGCCGATCCCGAGCGCACCGCCTCCTCGGCCGGCCTGCTGCGCACCTTCGCGTACGTCGGCTCGATGGTCGCCTCCGCCACGGCGGCCGTCTCCTTCGGGCAGCACGCGGACACCGGCGGCATGCACCAGCTCGCCTGGATCATGCTCGGCGCGGGCGTGCTCTATCTCCTCCTGACCGTCTTCGACCGCACTCTCGGCCGCGCGACGGAAGAGGACAGTCCGACTCAGACGCCCCGAGCGGCGTAGACCGGCTAGCGGCTGGATGAGGGCGGTAGGCGGCCTTCGGCAAGTCACCGCCCGCGTGATGACGACCCGGTCAAGCCGGCTGCCACAGCTCGATCCGGTGACCCGCAGGATCGGTGACCCAGCCGAATCGGCCGACGCCCTCCATGTCCTGCGTCTCTTCGGCCACGTCCGCTCCCTTGGCGCGCAGTTGCGCGAGCATCGCATCGAGGTCGCGGACCCGGAAGTTGAGCATGGTCTGCTGGGCGCGGGATCCGAAGTAGTCGGTCTCGGACTCGAACGCCGCGAACACCGTCAGCCCGGTTTCCTGACGCCACAGGCCGTTCTCGTCGGCGTCCAGGCCCAGGCAATCGCGATACCACGCGTTCAGGGCCACCGGGTCGGCCGCCCGCATGAAGTATCCGCCGATTCCAAGCACACGTTCCATGTCGCTATCGTGCCAGGACGCCGATCGGGCGGGGTGGCAGCACACCATCGCCCGCCTGGTATCCCCCTCTCCAGCGCGCGGGAACTCGTCTTTGATGCGACGTGTGCGTTGCCTCCTGCGCTCCTGTACGCATATCAACACCCGTCACACAAAAGACCCGCTCGTTGCTGTTCTTCCGCGGGGCCATCGCGCCGCGCTCCATAGCCAGGGGGCAGCTCGCTGCAGGCGTCGCGGAGTTGGCCGGAAGACGGGAGGCTCGCCTCTGCGTGAGTCAGCCCGGAGGCTGGTCGGCACGCCGCGGTTCGAGCGCGAGTGCTTGCAGGGCACGGAACAACGCGGCGCTGTCTGCGGGGGAGAGCGGTGCCAGGAGCCGGCTTTCCGCTTCCTGGCGGGCACGCTCGGCGGCGGGCAGGCGCTCCCGTCCGGTCGGGGTCAGTTCCACGACGTTCTTGCGCCGGTCGTGAGGGCTGCGGCGACGGACGACAAGGTCTTTGCTCTCGAGGGTGTCGACGAGGGCCACCATGGTGGTGCGGTCGACGCCCAGCCTGCCTGCCGCCTCCAGTTGGGACAGCGGATCGTGCGCGGCGAGCACAGCGAGGACCGCCAGTTCGCGGCCGTCGAGCCCGAACGGCGCCAACGCCTGAACGTACGTCTCCGTCAGCCGCAGAGAGGCGTGCTTGAGCAGATAGCCGAGGCGAGAAGCGAGGACCTCGGAGGTGGCGTCACCCGTCATGGTCTCAGCATATCCACAGGCTGATAGTCAGCGATACTGACGATCCGCTATGGTGATGGAAATGCGCCGTCGAAGGGCGACGCGTCACGTCGAGGGGGCACCCATGTCCGACCAGCAGCACTCACCCGTGACGTTCGGAATGAAGACCACTCCGATGCGAGTCCCTTACGGAGAGATCGTCCGGGTCTGGAAGGAAGCCGATGAGCTGCCCGAGATCGCGGACGCCTGGCTGTGGGACCACTTGATGCCGGTCGTCGGCCCGAAGGACGGGCACATCCTCGAAGGGTGGACGTTGTTGAGTGCTCTGGCCGCTCAGACGCGGCGGCTCCGCCTGGGTCTTCTCGTCACGAGCAACCGGATCCGGCCGCCCGCCGTCCTCGGCAAGATCGCCACAACAGTCGACGTGATCTCCGGGGGACGCCTCATCATGGGCCTCGGCGTGGGCGGAACCCTGCAACGCCCCGACTCGGGTGGCATCGCCGGCGAGAACCCCGCCGTCGCGGAGTACGCGGCGTACGGCCTCACGCTCGTCCCGCCCGCCGAAGGGATTGCCCGTCTGGAAGAGACCATCGCGATCCTCAGGAGCATGTGGACGCAGGACGTCTTCGACTTCGACGGGCGCTACAACACCCTGACGGGCAACCGCAACGAACCGAAACCGGTCCAGCGGGGCGGTCCGCCCCTGCTGATCGGCGCCTGGGGAACCAAGGCCCTTCGCCTGGTCGCCGAGCAGGCGGACATCTGGAACATCCCCGGGCCGCCGCACAACGCGCCGGACCACATCGCCCGACGCGGCCGCGTTCTGGACGACCATTGCGTGGCCATCGGCCGCGACCCGCGCACGATCACCCGCTCGGTGCAGTACATCGTGTCGTACGACGACCCGGCCGCCGACCGTGCAGCCATCGCGGAGCTCATCGCCGCGGGAATGACGCACATCGTGCTGAGCTTGCGCAGCCCCTACCCGCCGCAGGTCGCACGCCGGCTCGTCGACGAGATCATCACGCCCGTGCGCGAGGCAACTGGGCGGTGGGGAAACGGCGTTGGGGCATAACGGGGGCGGGTTTGGGCCGCTGCTTCTCAGCCGCGTGCTGGGGCAGCGGTACGAAGATCGAGGAGCTGCTGCGTGTGCCCGGGGATGTGGTCGCCGGCGAGGCCTTCGATGATGCCTGCCAGCGGAACCGGCTGGTCCAGTACGACCCTCTCGTTGGACAGGAGGAGCGCCGGCACCAGAACCGAGGCGGCCGCTTCGTTGAGCTGATCGGCGATGTGGCACAGGACGGTGGCCTGGCTCCGTACGTGAGCGGTCAGGTCCGCCCGGTCTGTGTGGTCGGCGATGATCCGGTCAAGGTTCCAGGTGTCGAGGGCGATTCGGTTGTCGAAGGTGGGGCGCGAACCCGAGACGACGCCGAGAGCGACTGCCGCTGCCGTCGCGTCGACGCTCAGGAGATGGGCCAATACCTGGTCGGCGTTCCAACCCCCGTCGCCGGCGTCGCCGAGTCCGGGGATGGAGGCGACTTCGAACAACCTGTCATAGGCGCTGCGAAGCGCGGTCGTATCCATGGCGGGGTTCCTTTCATTCGGGTGGGGTCGAGCGTGCATCCCGCTCCGCTGCCTCGGCGACACGTTTGATGTTCGCCAGCCGCCGGTCCCAGTCGGCCGCGAGCGCGGACATCCACCGTGCGGTCGCGTCGAGCGCCGCGGGCCGCACCGCGTACCGCACCTCGCGTCCGACCCGGCTGCCGGAGACCAGACCGGCGGCATCCAGGACAGCGAGATGCTTGACGACCGCCTGCCGCGACACGGGAAGCCGTTCGGCGAGCGTCGTCGCGCTGGCCTCACCACGCGCGGCGAGCAGGTCGAGCAGCTGACGCCGCGTCGGGTCGGCCAGCGCGCCGAGGACGCTGTCGACGACCTCGGTGGCGCCGGGGTGTTCCTCCGTCACGTGGCGGGCTGTTCGGCGCGCGACTTGAGCGCGGCGAGTTCCAGGGGCCAGCCTTGGCTGTGGTCCTTGTGGTTCTGACTGCGCAGTTCCTCGGACCCGGCCAGGGCCGTGAACCCGCTCTCGACGACGCGCAGCCGGGTCTGCTCGCCTTCGGAGGTCAAGGTGAACTCCACGAGGGTGCTGTTGTCCTCGCGAAGCTCTTCGCCGGGGAACGCGCTGGTCCACCGGTAGGACAGATATGTCGGCGGCTCGACCTTCTCCACGCGGACCGGGAAGTCGCCGTGCTCCGCGTTCTTCGCCACCATCGACTCACCCTCTTTCGCCACGGTGCCCGGCAGGCTCGTCTTGTCGGCCACCCAGAATCCGGGCTGGGCCACCAGCGACCAGACCCGCTCCAGTGGTGCCGCGATCAGGGTCTCGCGCTCGATCCGGTCCTCGCTCATGAGGTGCTCCGTTCATCGTCGGCCTTTACTTGCAACCCTAGAGTTGCACATCGTTTTTGGAGGTGCAACCCAAAGGTTGCACTAGAGTGCGTGGCATTCCCCCGGGGTGGCCTGGCGCAGGTCTCCTGTGCCTGACCAGGAACATCCAGCGGTGCGGCGAGTACAGCCGGGACGTGTTCGATCGCGAGGGACCGCGGCCTCAGCGGCGGAGCGCGGTCTCCCGTTCCATGTGCGACAGCTTCTCGGGATTGCGCACGGCGTAGAGCCCGGTGATCAGGCCGTCGTCGATGCGCACCGCCAGAACGGTGTCGAGCACGCCGTCGAGCCGGAGAATCAGCGCCGGGTGGCCATTGACCTGTGCCGGCCGCAGCGAGGCGGCGCCGGTGACCCTGCCGAGCCCGGCGGTCAGCAGACGGGCCACGTTGTCGGACCCCACGATCGGCCGCAGTACGGCCTTCTTGACTCCGCCACCGTCACCCACGAGGACGACATCCGGCGCCAGGATGTGCAGCAGACCCTGCAGATCGCCCGTCTCGGTCGCCCGCTGGAACGCGTCGAGCGCGTCGCGGGTCTCGGCCAGGGAGACGACCCCGCGCGGCCGGCGCGCCGCGACGTGTGCCCGTGCCCGGTGCGCGATCTGCCGGACCGCGGCCGGGCTCTTGTCGACGGCTTCGGCGATCTCGTCGTACCCGAGGTCGAACACCTCGCGCAGCACGAACACCGCCCGCTCGGTCGGCGCGAGCGTCTCCATCACCAGCAGCATCGCCATCGAGACGCTGTCGGCCAGCTCGACGTCCTCGGCCACGTCGGGCGAGGTGAGCAGCGGCTCGGGCAGCCAGGAACCGACGTAGGACTCCCTGCGCCGGCCGAGCGTACGCAGTCGGGTCAGCGCCTGGCGCGTGGTGATCCGGACCAGGTACGCACGCTGATCCCGCACCGTGCCGAGATCGACCCCCGTCCACCGCAGCCAGGTCTCCTGCAGGACGTCCTCCGCGTCGGCGGCGGAGCCGAGCATCTCGTAGGCGACGGTGAACAGCAGATTGCGGTGGGCGACGAACGTCTCGGTGGCGGGATCCGTGCGTCCGCCGTCGGAGAGTTGCCCGGCCGTGTCCCCTGCGCACTCGTCGTGCTCGCTGTTCACCCGCTGCTCCTGCCTGTTCGCTCTCCACGCTGCCACGCGCACAAGACGCCGGTCACCGCGGCTTTGTGACACTCGTGATCGGTGGCGTACGTCACACGACCGGGCCGTCACAAGGAGCTCGTCGCCGGCATCTCGTGTTCGTTCAGGCAACAACACGAGTGAGGACGAAGTCATGGACGCCCGATTCAACCTGTTCGACAACGAGTTCGCCGCCAGGTTCACCAAGCGGTTCGCCGGCGCCGGCCTGGTGCTCAGCCAGTCCTCTCTGCCCAAGGCGACGCAGGAGCTGGTGTCGCTGCGCGCCAGCCAGATCAACGGCTGCGGCTGGTGCATCGACGCCCACACCAAGGAGGCCGCGGCCGCCGGTGAAACCGCGGTCCGCCTCCACCTGGTCGCCGCCTGGCGCGAGTCCACCGTGTTCACCGAGGCCGAGCAGGCCGCGCTGGCGCTCGCCGAAGAGGGCACGCGGCTCGCCGACGCCCACCAGGGCGTGTCCGACGAGACCTGGGCCCAGGTGCGCAAGCACTACGACGACGACCAGGTCGCCGCGCTGGTCTGCCTGGTCGCCCTGATCAACGCGGCCAACCGGCTCGCCGTGATCGTGCACCAGCGGGGAGGTTCGTACGAGGCCGGCATGTTCGCCGCCGCGGTCCACTGAACGGCGGCCGACTCCGGCCCGGCCCGGGTCATTCGATCCGGGCCGGGCCCGCGTCCGTCCGGGTCGGCCGGCGCCACAGATCTTGGAGGCGTCGCTCCCTGTCGCCCTTGCGCCACGCCGGGGGACCCGGACACCGCGAGACGGCTCACCCGGGCTCGTCCAAGGGATCAAGAAAATAGAGTCACGGGGTTCGGGCGGTGATGTCGAGAACCCGTGGCGGGCTCCGTCCCCGTGATGAAGGCGATCAGAATGGGTCGCACCAAGTACGGAGGAGAACGACCATGGCCAAGTACCTGTTGCTCAAGCACTACCGTGGCGCTCCGGCTTCGGTCAACGACGTGCCGATGGAGCAGTGGACGCCGGAGGAGATCTCGGCCCACCTGCAGTACATGCGCGACTTCGCGGACCGGCTGGAGGGGACAGGTGAGTTCGTCGACAGCCAGGCGCTCGCCCCCGAGGGGACGTTCGTGCGCTACGACGGCGAGGGGCGCCCGCCGCTCACCGACGGACCGTTCGCCGAGACCAAGGACCTCATCGCCGGCTGGATGGTGATCGACGTCGACAGCTACGAGCGCGCCGTCGAACTGGCCGGGGAACTGTCGGCCGCCCCCGGCAAGGGCGGGGAGCCGATCCACGAGTGGCTCGAACTGCGCCCCTTCTACGGCGTGCAGCCCACCGTCACGGAATGACCCCCGAAGTGAACGAAGCCCTCCCTCGCAGGGTCTCCTACGCAGGGTCTCCTACCGCTGCGGCGTGATGCCCAAGGTCCTGATCAGCTGGGCCAGTTCCTCGACGAAGAGTTTGTCCGGGTTGAGTGTCTGGGTCTGCAGGTGCCCGTAGATCTCGAGTGAGACCAGGCCGTGCAGATGGCTCCAGATGCGCAGGGCGAGGGCGACGGCGGCCGGGGGCAGGTCGGGGAAGGCGGGGCGGACCTTGTCGAGGAGGCCGGGGTCGAAGTCGGACCAGGTGAAGTCACTGTCGGCGTAATGGCGTTCGGCGTGTGGCCAGGCCGCGGCCGCCAGTGCGGTGATGCCGGTGCATACGCGGTGGGCGGCGTCCGGCGCTGCGCCACCGTCGGGCGGCCGGTAGCCGGGTACGGGGTCGCCGTAGACGAGGCGGAAGCCCTCGGGGTTGGCCAGGGCCCACCCGCGGAACGCGCGAGCCCACGCCTCGATCCGGGCGGCGGGGTCGTGGACGGGCGCGGCCTCCCAGGCGGAGTCCACGGTGTCCGCCAGCGCGGTGTAGACGTCGTTGATCAGCCTGGTGACCAGGTCGTCGCGCGTGGCGAAGTATCCGTAGATGGCGTTGGCGGTCATGCCCATCTCGCGGGCGATGGCCCGCAGTGTGATCGCGTCGGGGCCGCCCGAAGCCATCAACTCGAGTGCGACCTTCTTGATTTCGGCGGTCGTCTCGGCCCGTAGCCGCTCGCGGCGTCCTCTGATCGTTCCCACGACACAGACTCTACAGCGTCACCATGCTGCGTGCTGTACATTTACTGCACGGCGTATAGTTTCTGGGTGCCGTGAAGAAGTCGCGGACGTCGCAGCTTAAGGGGAGAGCCATGCGCATCGGAGTCATCGGAGCAACGGGCGGTATCGGCAGCCGTGTTGTCACCGAAGCCCTCGACCGGGGGCACCACGTCACGGCCTTCAGCCGCGATGCCTCGAAGATCGAGGAGAGCCGGCAGAACGTGACCTGGAAGAGCGTCGACGTCCTGGACGCGGGCAGCGTCGCCGCCGCGCTCCCCGGCCTTGACGTCTTGATCAGTGGGTTCCAGCCCGGCAACGCCGCCAAGGACATCGCCGACACGGTGGCCCGCTCGATCGCCGACCCCACCGTGTACGCCACCGCCGCGCGAACGCTGCTCAAGGCGTTGGAGAGCCACCCCCGGACCCGGTTGATCGTCATAGGCGGCGCCGGCAGCCTGGAGGTCGAGCCGGGAATCGTACGGGCGGACAGTGACGACCTCCTGCACGAGACCCTCGATGCGATCGGCCTGCCGAGGGAGTACGCGGCCGCAGTGCGCGGTCACCGTGACGCCCTGGACGTCCTGCGCACGTCCAACCGGCTGTGGACCTACCTCAGTCCCGCGGAGGACATCGCCCCGGGCGAGCGTACGGCCCGGTTCCGGATCGGCACCGATCAGCCCGTCCTCGACGGGGACGGGCGCAGCCGCATCTCCATGGAAGACGCGGCCGTCGCGCTCGTCGACGAGGCGGAGCTGCCCCGCTTCGTGCAACGCCGCTTCACCATCGGCTACTGACCCCGTGCGCCGCCTGATGATCCGAACGACTCGGCCTAGAAGGGGTAGTGGGCCTGCGTTCCGCGGGCCGTGATCCAGCGGGTCTCCGTGAACGCCTCGATGTTGGCGGCGCCGCCGAACCGTGCGCCGGTGCCGGAGCCGGCGACGCCGCCGAAGGGCGCGACCGCTTCGTCGTTGACGGTCTGGTCGTTGATGTGGACCAGTCCGGTGGGAATGCGCTCGGCGAGTTCGAGGCCGCGCATGACGTCGGAGGTGAGGATGCCGAGCGAGAGTCCGTACGGCGTCGCGGTGGCGAGGGCGACCGCCTCGTCCAGGTCGGAGTACACGCGGACGGGGGCGACCGGCCCGAAGACCTCTTCCGTGTACGCGGGGGAGCGGTCGTCGACGTGGGTGAGCACGGTGGGCCGGTAGAAGAGGTCCTGGTAGGTGCCTCCAGCGGCGAGACGGGCGCCGCGTTCGACGCTGGTCCGCACCAGCGCGTGGATCTTGTCGCGCTGGCCCGCGTCGATGACGGGACCCAACGCCACCTGTTCCTTCGCGGGGTTGCCGACCGGGAGGTGGTCCGCCTTGTCCGCGAGGCGCTCGATGTATTCGTCGGCGACGGAGGCGTGCACCAGGTGCCGCCCGGTCGTCATGCAGACCTGGCCCTGGTGGAAGAAGGAGCCCCAGGCGGCGGTGGAGGCCGCGCGCTCCAGGTCGGCGTCGGGCAGCACGATCAGTGCGGAGTTGCCGCCGAGTTCGAGGTGGGCGCGCTTGAGGTGCTCGGCGGCGGCCGCGCCGACCTTGCGCCCGGCGGCGGTTGAGCCGGTGAAGGAGATCACGCGGACCTGGGGGGCGACGACGAGGGCGGCTCCAGTGTCCGCCCCGCCGGGCAGCAGCTGCAGCACGTCCGCGGGCAGCCCGGCTTCCTCGAACACCCGCATGATCGCCACTCCGCCGGACACGGCGGTGCGCAGATCGGGCTTGAGCAGGACGGTGTTCCCCAGAGCCAGCGCCGGGGCGACCGAGCGGATGGCGAGGATCAGCGGGACGTTGAAGGGCGCGATCACGCCGACCACACCGGCCGGGATTCGGCGGGCCATGCTGAGCCGGGGTTCCGCGGAGGGCAGCAACTCGCCGAGGGGGCGCGACGCCAGGGCGGCGGCCTCGTAACACTCCTGGGCCGCGGTGACGGTCTCGAAGGCGGCCTTGCCGGGGATGCTGCCCGCCTCGCGGATCAGCCACTGCTGTATCTCTTCGGCGTGCGTGGTGAACAGGTCGCCGGCCCGGCGCAGTACGGCCGCACGCTCGGTGTACGGGGTGCGGGCCCAGGCGGTCTGTGCGGCGGCGGCGCGCTCGGCGGCGGTGGCGACGTCCTCGGAGGAGGCGGCGCCGACATGGTCCAGTACGTCGCCGGTGGCGGGTTCGACCACGGGCGAGGTGCCGCCCGTGGTGGCGGTCCAGCCGCCGATACCGGCCTTTCCGGACCACAGGGCGGGGTCGAGGAGGGGCATGACGGGCTCCAGGCGAAAGGGTGAGGGATGAGGGACGCAGACGGGGGAGGAGATGGGAGCAGGGAGAGGGATCAGGGCCGGAACTCGTCGCCGACGCCCACGGCCACCTCGAGAACCAGGGGTTGGGTGCGTTCGGCCAGGAGGGGGCAGATCTCGGCGAGGGCGGCGCACAGGCCGGTGAAATCGTCGATCCGGCGGACCGGGCAGCCGAGCGCTTCGGCGAGTCCGGCCACGTCGACTTCCTCGAACGCGGGCCACGGGGGCTTTCCGCCGTGCTGTTCCGCGAGCTTGTCCATGATCGCGTAGCGCCCGTTGGCGAGGACGACGAAGACCGTGCCCACGCCGTAGTGCACGGCTGTCCAGAGGGACTGGATCTGGTAGAGCGAGGAGCCGTCGCCGACCACGGCGACCACCGGGCGGTGCGGCTGGGCCATGCGGACCCCGACGGCGGCCGGCATGGCGAAACCGAGGCCGCCCATGGCCGCGCTGAGGAATCCCAGCGGAGTGCGGGCGGGGACCAGGGCGTGCAGGTCCGGGCGGGAGGACGGAGTCTCCTCGACGATCACCGTGTCGACGGGCAGGCGCTCGCCGAGTGCCGCCAGGACATGGCGGGGTGTCAACTGCTCCCCGGAAGCAGGGGGAGCGGGGGCTGTCGCACGCGCAGCCGCAGGGCGGGTCGACGGCCGCGGCGGGGTGCGCCGGGCGAGCCGGTCGCAGAAGTCCGGCAGGTCGGTGACGACAGCGAGAGCTGCGGGAGCCCGGTGCGCCTCGGCGGGGTCGTCGGTGACCACGACCACCTGAGCGTCGGTCAACACGCCCTGTGCATAGGGGTATTGGCGCAGAAAGGGAGCCCCGACGCACAGCACCACGTCGTGCCCGGCCAGTGCCTGGCGCACCCGGTGGCGGTCGGCTGGCAGGTGCCCGGCGAACAGCCGGTGGTCCTGGGGGAATCCGGCACGCGCCCCGAAGGGCTCCTGCCACACGGGACAGTCCAGCCGCTCGGCCAGCACGGTCAGCGCCCGCCAGCTCTCCGCGCTGTCGGCGCCGGAGCCCGAGACGAGGACGGGATGTGCCGCCTCGGACAACAGCTCGGCGACCTCGGTCACGGACGCCGGATCCGCTGACGCGGCCGCCCGTACCACCTCGGCTGCCGGCACCGGCAGAGCGTCGGCGGGCTGCGCCCAGTCGTCCATCGGGACCAGTACGAGCGCCGGACCACGGCCCGCGCGAGCGGCGTGTACGGCTCGTCCGATCGCGCCGGGCACGTCCTGTGGCCGTACCGGGAATTCCACCCGGACCGGGTAGTCCCCTGCGAGTCCTTCGAGACGGCCGGCCAGGAACGGTTCCTGGGCGAGGTGGCGGCGGTCCTGCTGGCCCACCAGCACCACCAGGGGTGCTCGGTTGACCCGGGCCGTGGCCAGCGCGCCCACCGCGTTGCCGAGCCCGGCGGTGGTGTGCAGCAGGACGAGGGCGGGTTCCTCGCGAGCCAGTGCCCAGCCGGTCGCGGCGCCGACGACCGAGCCCTCGTGCAGGGCGAGGACGAACCGCAGGTCCTCGGGGAGGTCGGTGAGGAGGGACACCTCCGTCGAGCCGGGGTTGGCGAAGACGGTGGTCAGCCCGTGCAGGCGCAGCACGTCGAAGGCAGCGTCACGAACCGTGCGGGCGTTCGAGGCGGCGGCTGTCACGACAGGGTGCTCCGGGGGTTCGCCAGCTGACCGCCGAGGCCGACGTTGGCCTTCAGCCAGGCGGCGAGCACGTCGGTGAGGTCGGTGTCGGAGCGTTGTCCCTTCTTGCCCTTGGCGCTGCGCGTCGCCGTGATCCGCTCCAGCGCTTCCCGGTGGTACTCGCGGACCACTGAGGCCGCCTGGTGGGGGTCGCGGGTGGCGACGGCGTCCACGATGCGCAGCCGGCCCGGCTGCAGTGAGTCGGAGACCGTCCCCCAGGTCCCGTTCTCGCCCCCGGAGAGCTTCACGGCGAGGCCGATCTGCATGTCGCTGATGAACCGGCACAGTGCTGAGAGCAGGGGGTTGTGGGAGATCTCGGACAGCGTGGCGAAGAAATGGTGCAGTGCCGCGGCGGACCGTTCCACGCCTTCGGCGGCTGGGATCGCTTCGGCGGCCTGGCGCAGGAGGACGATCTCCGCATCGTCGGCGTGCTCGGCGGCGAGTTCGGCGGCGTACGCGTTGAGTGCGCCGAGCAGCCCCAGAACCTCGCGGGCGCCGACCTTCTCGACCTGGACGACCGAGGCGATGGACATCGCCAGCAGCGTGTCTCCCTGGGCGTGGACGGTGGCCCGGCTGCCGTTGCGGGTGTTGACCAGGCCCATCGCGGTCAGCACCCGGATGGCCTCGCGGATGGTGGGTCCTGAGACGTCGTAGCGAGCGGCCAGCTCGCGTTCGGCCGGCAGTCGCGAACCGTCGGGCAGGGCACCGCTGAGGATCTGCTCACGGAGGTCTTCGACGATCTGGTCGGCCACTCTGCCGCGGTAGATCTTCGCGGGGGTGTGAGGCACGGACATGTCGCTCCCAAGGGTCGATGGACCGTGCAGGTCCGTTGTCTATGAATCTAACCTACTTGGTAGGTTGGCTTCAAGGGTGCCTGGGTGATCGGTTTTGGCGTCGGGACGTGCCGATCGGCGCGCTCCGGCGGGCGCACGGCAAGGGCCGCCGGGCCCGGTTCTGCCGCTCTCCCGGTCGCTTCTCACAGGTAGGGCAACGAAAAAGGTCACCACCTACCTTGACATCAACCTACTAAGAAGGTTTCTTGGTTAGGGAAGCCGCGACGGAGGGCCACTGAGGCCCGACGCACCGCGGCACACACCGCCGCCGGATCCGTCGTCCGCGGCCAGTACGTCAATCCGTCCCGTACCGCGCAGACCGCTCGAGCCCAGTGGAGCCGCGACACGGACACCACAGCCAATGGAGGACAGCGATGAAGATCGCGCCGTTCGACGAGAACGCGTTCAAGATGGACCACCCCCGAGGCACGGTCTCGTTCAACTACCTGCTCATGGGGGACCGGGACAAGCCGCTGGAGAACTACCGCTACATCCTGGGCCGCCAGGAGGCGGACTTCCTGATGCCCCGGCACTGCCACACCTTCGAGCAGATCCGCCTGCCGCTGGTGGGCGACATGAACCTGGGGGAGCAGGGCATCCTGCGCGAGGGCGAGGTCGGCTACTTCCCCGAGGGCCAGACCTACGGCCCGCAGGACGACCCGCTGACCGACCCGAAGCAGCTCCAGCTGGTGCTCCAGTTCGGCGGTGCCTCCGCGCTCGGCATGTCGGCGGGCCGGGGCCGCGGTCCGGCCAACAAGGAGGCCCAGGCCGAGCGCCGCCCGATCCGCGAGCAGCGCTTCCCCAAGCCCCGCTACAACGGGGTCGTCATCAGCAACCCGGACCACTTCAACTGGCAGACCGTAGCGGGCTGGCCCGGTGTGGCCCGCAAGCCCATCGGCACCTACACCGAGCGGCAGTTCTGGATCGAGTTCGTGAGGATCCGGACCGGCGCCGAGTGGATCAGCGAGAGCGACAACGCCAAGCGGCTGACCGTGGTCCTGTCCGGATCGGGAACCGTGGAGGGCACCGACATCGCCAAGCTCGGCGCTGTCGAGGCCGATCCCGGTGAGAAGGCCCGCTACACCGCGACCGACGAGCTGGTCCTGTTCACCGTCGGTCTGCCGCCGATCGAGCGCCCTTTCGAGCCGGACGACGACAAGTTCATCACCGTGGAAACCGACGGCGGCATCCGCTTCGAGAACCCCAAGGAAGCCGACAAGGGCTGACCCCGGCGCTGCCGACGGCATCCGTGCCGGCCCCGGTCGCCTCGCCGCCCGCACGGCCGGCAGCACCGGTCAGCCCCTCACCACGGGATGCCGTTCGCAGCGAGGCCGGGCCGGCGGCGGACACCCCATGGGCCCGCCGCCCGTACCCGGCATGTGTCCGCCGCCCCTCCCCGGCGTGCTCCGCCCTCGCGCGAGCTGCGCCCCACCCACGGAAAGCGCTGATCCACGTGAAAATCGCCTCCCGCCGGACCCCCTTCGGTGATCGACTCTGTTTCGCCGGCGTCGTCCCGCACCAACTCGTCGACATCCAGGCCGCCTTCGTCCGCCGCCTCGAGACCGACGGCGTCCACCGCGACGACGCCCTGACCCGCTCCCGCGCAGTGACCGGGGGTGACCTGCCGTCGCTGCTGCGGCAGGACCCCCGCCTCAGCGACATACGGCGGCTGCACGACTGGGCCTCGCAGCAGGCCCACAGCGGCATCATCGACGAGGACTGTCTGTGGTCCGACGACCCGGCCCGGCTCGGCCCGCCCGTCGGCCGTCCCCGCACCGTCTGGTGCATGCTCGCGAACTACCCGCGCCACCCGGTCGCCGGCCAGGAAGCGCCACCACGCCGCGGCATGCAGGGCTGTCTGAAGGCCCCGAACGCGCTGGCCGGCCCCGCCGACGACCTGCTTCACCCGACGATCAGCGAGAAGGTCGACCCGGAAATGGAGCTCGCCGTCGTCATCGGCCCCCGCTCCCGGCATCTCACCCCCGACAACGCGATGCGTGCCGTGGCCGGCTACGTCGCCTTCTGCGACACCGGCTCCCGGGACGTCTCCGACCGCGACAACAACCGCATGGACCGCGCCAAGGGCTTCGACACCTACGGCACCACCGGTCCCTGGTTCGTCACCGCCGACGAGATCCCGGACCCGCACGCCCTGCGCATCCGCTCCTGGGTCAACGGCGAGCTGCGCCAGGACGGCAGCACCGCCGAGATGATCAACTCCGTCCCCGAGCAACTGGCGTGGCTCACCGAGGCGCTCACCCTCGCGCCCGGTGACCTGCTGTCCACCGGGACCCCGCCCGGCCACGGCGCCGTGCGCCCCGGGGACGTGGTCCGCGGCGAGATCGACGGTCTCGGAGTCATCGAGAACAAGGTCGTCCTCGACGACCCGGCCCACGACTGAGCGACCGGAGGTCCTCCATGTCCGCACCCCGACTCCAGATCATCGTCGGAAGCACCCGCCCCGGACGGCGCGGGCCCCTGATTGCCTCCTGGCTGCACGAACTGGCCGTCAAGCACGCCGGTTTCGACACGGAGACCATCGACCTCGCCGAGGTCGGGCTGCCGCTGCTGGACGAACCGCGCCCCCCTCAGCGCGGACAGTACGAGCACGCACACACCCGCCGCTGGAGTGAGATCGTCCGCGCCGGCGACGCCTACGTGTTCGTGGTCCCCGAGTACAACCACAGCTACAACGCGGCCACCAAGAACGCCCTGGACTTCCTGGCCCGCGAATGGGTGGCCAAACCCGTCGCGTTCGTCGGCTACGGCGGGGTCGCCGCCGGCGCCCGCGCCGTACAGGCCCTGATCCCGGTGGTGACCGCGCTCGGCATGGTGCCGCTCGCCGGACACGTCCACATTCCGTTCGTACGGCAGTCGATCACCGCGCAGGGCCGGTTCGAACCCGCCCCCGGACTCGCCGAGAGTGCCGCCGGCGTCCTGGACGAGCTGCTGCGCACGACCCGTGGTCTCGCCCCGAGCCGGCCGGCTGCCCCAGTCGGATGAGTACAGCCCGAGCGACCGCGACCGAGCGGCACGGCATCAGTCAGAAGACCGCCGTGTGCGTCGTCTACGTGGCCGGGCTGTTCCTGAGCACCCTCGACATGACGATCGTCAACGTCGCCCTGCCCACCATCGGCCGTGACTTCGACGTCCCCTCCACGTCCGTGGACACCGTCTCGATCTCCTACCTCGTCAGCCTCGCCGTCTTCGTGCCCGCCTCCGGCTGGCTCGGTGACCGCTTCGGCGGCAAACGCACCCTGCTGACCGCGATCGCCGTCTTCACCGTGGGCTCCGCGCTCTGCGGAACGGCGAGCAGCCTCGGCCAACTCGTCGCCTTCCGGGTCCTGCAGGGTGCCGGCGGCGGAATGCTCGCCTCCGTCGGCATGGCGATGCTGCTGCGGACCTTCGCCCCGGCCGAGCGGGTGCGTGCCTCGGCCGTCCTCAGCATCGCCAACGGCCTGGCCCCCACCCTGGGCCCGGTCCTCGGCGGGCTGCTGGTCAGCCAGGTCTCCTGGCGGGCCATCTTCTACGTCAACGTGCCGGTCGGCCTCTTCGCCACCGCCTTCGGCCTGATGTACCTGCACGGCCAACCGACCTCTCCCGCCGAGAAGTTCGACCTGACCGGCTTCGTCCTCGCCGCCCTGGGCTTCGGGTTGCTCATGTACGGCGTCTCCGTGGGCCCCGCTCAGGGCTGGACCACACCGACGGTCGCCGCCTGCCTGACCGCCGGGACAGCACTCACCGCCACGATGGCCGCCGTCGAACTGCGCAAGAAGTCACCGATGATGGACGTACGGCTGCTGCGTATCCGCCTGTTCGCCTCGGGCACCACCGTCATGGCCGTGCAGTCGGCGACCTTCCTCGGCACCCTGTTCACGATCACGCTCTACTTCCAGGACCAACGCGGTATGTCCCCGATGGCTGCCGGACTGAGCACCTTCCCCGAAGCGATGGGCGTCGTCCTCGGGTCCCAGCTCGCCAGCCGCGTGCTCTACCGCCGGCTACGCCCCCGCCGTCACCTCATGCTCGGCGCGGCCGCCACCAGCGTCGCCGTCGCGCTGCTGGGGCTGCTGCACCGGAACACCGCACTGTGGCTGGTCGTACTCCTGCTCGTCGCCCTCGGACTCTCCATCGGCCAGGTGTTCGTGGGCACCCAGTCCGCGTCCTTCGCCACGGTCTCCGAAGATTCCTCCGGGCGCGCCTCAACCCTCTTCAACGTCGGCCGCAGGCTCGGCGGAGCCGTCGGTGTCGCCGTCGCCACCACGGTGCTCGTCGCCGTCGGCACCTCTCACCCCGGCGCCGAGCCTGCCATCGCCGGCTATCAGGTCACTTTCCTCACCCTCGCCGCCTTCAACGTGCTCGGCCTGTACGCGGCAAGCCGCGTCAGCGACACAGAAGCGGCGGTCACCATCCCCCCTCCCGTCCACCCCGCCCCACACAAGGAAAAGGAGCCACAACCATGAGTCAGCTGACCTTGGCGCAAGCATCAGAGATCGTCGACGGAGCACTCGCCCACGCACGCGAAGAGGGGCTGCGTCCCCTGGCGGTCACCGTCCTGGACCCCGGCGGCAATCCCCTGGTCGTCAAGCGCGAGGAGACCGCCGGCATCCTGCGCCCGCAGATCGCCCATGCCAAGGCCTGGGGTTGCCTCGGTATGGGCCAGGGCGGGGCCGCCGGAGCCCGGCATGCCACCCGCGACCCCGCGTTCTTCGCGGCCCTCGCCACCATCTCCGAAGGCCGCATCGCCTCCTCGGCCGGTGGCGCCCTGATCCGCGACGCCGACGGCGCACTGCTCGGCGCCATCGGTGTCAGCGGCGAACGCCCCGACAACGACCAGGCCATCGCCGTCTTCGGCGTGGAGAAGGCCGGCCTGGTCGCCGACGTGGGCTGACACGGCACGCCCACCCGACGGCCGGGACGGGGACGGTCCCGGCCGCAACGGAAACGGATGTAGCTCCACCAGCCGAGCCGCATTCCCCGGCGGGGCGCACACAGCGCGTGACTGCGCCCCCCACGGCATCGAACTCCCCGTACAGATAGCCGATGGGAAACAGAGGTACAGCATGGCAACGACGCCGGAAGACCTCACCACAACACCCGTGTACCGCGAACTGACCGGCCGACGACGAACCCAGGCCTTCGCGGTCTGCGTCGCCGCCGCCTTCCTCACCCTGCTCGACGTGAGCATCGTGACGGTGGCACTCCCCTCCATGGAGCACAGCCTCCATCTGTCCACCAGCACCCAGACCTGGTCCATCGCCGGGTACACCCTGACCTTCGGCCTGGCCCTCGTGCCGAGCGGCCGCCTCGGCGACGAGTTCGGCCGCAGGAAGGTCTTCCTCATCGGGATGGTGCTGTTCACCCTCACCGGTGTGCTGTGCGCAGCCGCCCCCGACGCGACCTGGCTCGTGGCCGGCCGGCTTGCCCGCGGAGTCTCCGCCGGCCTGGTCGCTCCCCAAGTCGTCGGCCTCCTGCACCAGATGTACCCGCCGCGTGAACGCGGCCGCGCCTTCGGCTACTACGGCGCGAGCGTCAGCCTGTCCACGGCGATCGGCCCGCTCCTCGGTGGCGCGATCCTCCAGGGCTTCGGCACCGCCGACGGCTGGCGCTGGATCTTCGCCCTCTTCCTCCCGCTCGATCTGGCCGCTCTGCTGCTGGCCGCCCGCCTGCTTCCGGAAACCCGGCGTACGGAACGACGCAGCCTCGACCTGGTCGGCACCCTTCTCCTCGGCCTCGGCGTCACCGCCGTGATGCTCCCGCTGCTGCAGAGCGGAGCCTGGTCCGACCGACCCTGGTGGCTCGCCGGCACCGGACTCGTCCTGCTGGCCGTCTTCACCGCGTGGGAACGGAACATCACCCGACGAGCCCGCCAGCCCCTGGTCGACCTGAACCTGTTCCGCGAGCGGACCTACTGGGTCGGCATCATTGTCGCCGCCGCCCTGTACGGCGGATTCACCGGCATCTTCATCGTCCTCTCCCAGTTCCTCCAACGAGGTATGCACTACAGCCCGTTCCAAGCCTCCCTGTGCACCGTCCTGTTCACCGCGGGCTCGGCCGTGTGCGGGATCATCAGCGGACGCCTCGCGCACCGTATCGGCCGGCCCCTGGTGATCACGGGCACCGCCCTCACCGCGATCGGACTGGCCGTCACCGCCCTTGTGGTGGGCGGCTCCAGCATGGGCGACAACATGTTCCTGCTGATGGCCCTGCCCCTCCTGGTCGCCGGATGCGGCGCGGGCTTCGTCATCGCGTCCAACCAGACACTCGCCCTCCAGCTGGTGCCACGCCGAGAAGGAAGCACCGCGGCAGGCGTCTACCAGACCGGCATGAAGATCGGCACCTCCCTCGGAACAGCGCTGGCCAGCTCCCTCTACTTCAGTGCCCTCCTCACCACGCCCAACGACTTCCCCGCCGCCGCCCGCACGGGCCTCCTCGGCGCGGCCGCCCTCGCAGCCGTCGCCTTCCTCGTCGCCCTCCCCGGCCTGACCCACCGCGGCCGACGCACCCCTGAGCCGGCATTCGCCACACTGGAGGAGGCCGAACCGGCCAGATGAGCCGGTCTGCACATGGGGGCGCCTCCGGCACACCGGGGGCGCCCCCTCGGCTGCGGGGGGCGGCTCCCTGGCCGGACCGGAGCCGGATGGTCTGACCGCCTCTTAGCTTGAGATGTAACCCGAGGTCGACCTGGGTCGCCACCGGCCCGTCGGAGCGCAGGGTCGAGTAGAGGACGCTCCCGTATGTCCGCTGAACTGCGAAGACACGGCTCAACTCTGAGGGCCGTTCGACACCGGCACGATGAACGAGAGGGCAAGTGCCCGTTCCACTCTTCTCGGTGTTCCGCCGGTCTCAGAGCACTCGTGGCTGTCAGTGCGTTGAGCTAGCGTCGCGCGGTATGAGTGATCAACAGCATGAGGTCGTCGTCCGCCGTGCCCAGCCTGCCGACGTGGAGGGGCTGGTTGCGTGCAGTAGTGCGCTGTTTGCAGAAGATGCCGGGACGAGGGATCCGAGCGTCAACGTGGGTTGGCCTCGTGAGTTCGGACCTGAACGCTTCGCCGCCGGCATGGACGACCCGTCCAGGCTCCTTCTTGTCGCAGACTGCGACGGGCGGATCGTCGGACACCTCACTGGGTCCGTGGCTGAGGGAACTGCGATGAGGCCGGCCAAGGTCTCGACGCTCGTGAGCATGTATGTGCAGCCGGACCACCGCCGTGGTGGGCTCGGAGCACGTTTGGTTGCGCAGTTCGCGGCCTGGGCGAAGGAATTGGGGTCCGAACTGGCAGAGGTGACCGCGTACTCCAGCAACGCCGATGCGGTCCGCTTTTACGAACAGAACGGTTTCGCGAGTCAGTCAGTGACGTTGCGGGCTGCTTTGTGAGATGAGGCGGCAGCGGGCATCGTGGCCGTGGCGATCGGCGCTTGCGCTGGTCGCCGTCCCGGTTTGGGGGTGAGGCGGCGGGTCTCAGCGTGATGGATGCCCAGGTGTTGAGGGTCTTGTTCAGCATCTACCCCGGCACTGGCCCTGAGATGACTTGTCGAGTTAGTCCGCAGGATGCCCTCCGGTGTTGAACGCTCCGGTCATGCATGCGGCCGGGCCGGAACGCTCAGGTCCACAGTGTGCTTCGGAGTGCACGGAACGAATCATTACTGTGAACGCATGACGTCTGAATCCGCCTCACCACCCGCGAACCTGACCTCGGTGCCCAGGGCGGAGTTCGGCTTCCCTGGCCCGCTGCGCGACCAACTTGTCGCAGCGATCCTCGACGGCTCCAAGACCTCGACGACCGCGCTTGTCGTCGACTACGAGCAGGAGGGGGAGCCCCTGCCGGAGGTCGGGAGCCGTGCGGTGGTCATCGACTCGGACGACCGTGCGGTCGCGGTCATCGAGGTGACTGACGTACGCGTCGTCCCGCTGGCTCAGGTGGACCTCGCCCACGTGGTGGATGAGGGGGAGGGGGACACCAGCGTGGCCGAATGGCGGGCGGGGCACGAGCGGTTCTGGCACGGCGAAGAGATGCGTGCGGCGTTGGACGATCCCGAGTTCACCGTGGACGACACAACGCCCGCGGTTCTGTGGCGCTTCCGTCTCGTCACCGACCTTCGCCTCGCTGATTGACGGTTCGCCCGTCGCCTACCGAGCAGATACGTCTTCAAGGCCGGTGTTCCGACCGTGCGGGAGGCGGGACGCACCGTACGGCCGACGGGGCGCGCCGAGGCTGCGGGATCTCCGCTGGAGGGGGCGGTCAGCCGGCGCTTGGCCGCTTCCCGGGATCGCGCTGCGACGACAAATCGATAGTTCGACCGCTCCGTAGCCTGCTCGACCGCCCGCTCGTGCGTGAGCCGGGGGAGCGGGCCGCCGACAACACGGGGCTGATCGCCGCCGGTCGGATCCGGCCGCCCGAGGAAGCCCGCGGGCCGCTGTCCGAGCCGTGGGTGCCGTACGCGCGGCTGCGGCCAGTCCCCCGCACGGGGACTGGCCGCAGCTCAAGGATGACCGCCCGCGGTGGCTCAGAGCGTTCCGCTGTTGGCGATCTTGATCTCCGCCTTGGGCGTGCCCTGCCGCGTGCCGTAGCTCTCGATCTTCTTCACGAGGTCGAGCCCCTCGATCACTTCGCCGAACACGACGTGCTTGCCGTCCAGCCAAGGGGTCGTCACGGTGGTGATGAAGAACTGCGAGCCGTTGCTGTTCGGGCCCGCGTTGGCCATGCTCAGCAGGCCTTCCTTGGTGTGCTTGTGCGTGAAGTTCTCGTCGGCGAACTTCTCGCCGTAGATGCTCTTGCCGCCCGTGCCGTCACCCCTGGTGAAGTCGCCTCCCTGGAGCATGAAGTCGGGAATGATGCGGTGGAAGCCCGAGCCCGCGTAGCCGAAGCCGCTCTTGCCGGTGGCCAGCTCCCGGAAGTTGCGAGCCGTCTTGGGTACGTCCTCGTCGTACAGCTTGAACACGATGCGTCCGGCGTCCGCACCATTGATGGTGATGTCGAAGTACACATTGTCAGTGGTCATGCCTCCATGATCCCTCAGGACGCCGGTGAGCTCGACCATCTTGAGGCTTTGGCGCTCAGGCGGTGCTTTTCCGTGGCCAAACAGGGCGAACGGCCGCGGGGGTTCCGCCGGGTACCGGGCAAAGGGGGGCGGAGGGTCGGCCTCTCGGGGTGGGGCTGCCTGTGCCCGGCCAGTGACGCAGCGTGCCTGAAAAGTCGCCAGGCGTCGCGGGGCTGCTGCGGGCGGTCAGTCCTGTGCTCCGCCTATGCCGATACCGGCGAACGTACGGCCGCTCCGCGGATCCTCGGCGCGCTCAAGTCTCGCCGCCGCGTCTCGCGACGCTGCGGCATGCGCATCGTCTCGGCCCGGACCTGGACGATCAGCGAGGTGGTCTCCCCGACGTTGAGCATCGTGATCATCTCGCGGTGGATCAGGTCCATGATCTCAGGCACGTTCGCGGCGCGGATGGCTCGCGACGACACCGCGGGAGTGCCCCGCACTGGCCAGGCCAGTCAGGCGGCTCGCCAGGATTCGAGGTGGTGGGCGATGGTGCGCAGATCGGCTTCCTGGGCGCGCACGGCGCGGACCAGCTCGTAGAGCTCCTCGTCCTTCGCCTGGACCGGCTGCCCGGAGACGCTCATGTACTGGTGCGTGCAGCCCCAGCCGATGACGAGGTTGTAGTCGGTGAAGGGGCGCAGGAGCAGTGCCGTGTGCAGGAACGTGGCGGCCCGGGCGGAGATCTCCTCGTAATAGAGGGTCCCGCGCTCGCGCTCGAACTTGTGCCGGTCGGCCATGACGCCGAGCGCGCCCCAGTCCGAGATGGGCACGTTGAGCGGCGAGATCGCGGACTGGACCTGCAGGACCCAGCCGACGTCGACGCGGATGACCGGGCTCACCGCTGCCCTGCGGGGAAGTGCTCCGTGACGGCGGGCAGGATGCGCTCGGCCTCGGCGGTGGCGCCCTCGACGAACTTGATCCGGTCGGCCTCGTCCACGGTCACGTCGTGGACGTGCTCCTTGAGGCTCTTTCCGGCGAGAGCGGCCCGCTCTCGCAACCGCGCCATTTCATCTGCGCTGAATTCGATGTTGAGTGCTGGCATGGATAAACGGTACCTGACTAGGTACCGGTCTGGGTACCGAACGTCTCCGGCGCACCATTCGACGAGCAAAACCTGGGCGATCGGCTCCCTGTTCCAGTCGCCGCTCTCGCTCTACGACTGCAAGAACTCGAGGATGTCGGGGTTGAGGATCTCGGGGTGGGTCGACAGCATTCCGTGGGGGAGCCCTTCGTAGCTCTTGAGGGTTCCCTTCTTGAGGATCTTGGCCGACAGTGGTCCCGCGTCGTCGTAGGGGACGATCTGGTCGTCGGTGCCGTGTGCGACGAGAACGGGGACGTCGATCTGCTGGAGGTCCTCGTTGAAGTCGGTCTCGGAGAACGCCTTGATGCATTCGTAGTGGGCGTTCGCGGCCCCCGCCATTCCCTGACGCCACCAGTTGTCGATCAGCCCCTGCGACACGTTGGCGCCGGGCCGGTTGAAGCCGTAGAACGGGCCCGAGGGTACGTCGATGAAGAACTGCGCACGATGGGCGGCGAGGGCCGCGCGCATCTCGTCGAAGTTCTCGATCGGCAGGCCGCCGGGGTTGGAGTCCGACTTGACCATGATCGGTGGCACCGCGCTCACCAGCACGGCCTTCGCGACGCGGCCCCGCTTGGCGCGTGCGACGTAACGTGCGACCTCGCCGCCGCCGGTCGAGTGCCCGACATGGAAGGCGCCTTGCAGATCCAGTGCGTCGGCCAGGGCGGCCACGTCGGAGGCGTAGGTGTCCATGTCGTGGCCGGTGGCCGTCTGGGTGGACCGGCCGTGCCCGCGGCGATCGTGTGCGATGACGCGGTAACCATGTGCCAGGAAGAACAGCATCTGGCTGTCCCAGTCGTCGGCACTCAGTGGCCAACCGTGGTGGAAGACGATGGGCTGGCCGTCGCGCGGCCCCCAGTCCTTGTAGAAGATGACCGTGCCGTCGTCGGTGGTGATGGTGCCCATGGCTGAAACCTCCGCTTGATCAGCCGAAGTTCGCGGGAGATTACGCACCGCGATAAGGAAAGTCAGACGTGATGCACATGGGATGCGGCAGGTCGAAGCGGGCCGTTCCGCTGTACTGAACGGCAGGCCGCTGCACCCCTGGCAACGCTACGCCCATCCTCGCCACGGCACATTTCGAACTGGACTGGCTCCCTCCGGATCGGCTGATCCGTTTGTTGGTGGTTGCCGGGGCCATTGCCTGATCTCCGCTGTGAGGATCGCCACCGCGACGCCTACCTCGGCACCGTCAGTGCCGCTGCGCGGCCGGCGCCCCCTGCCACCTACTTGCTGTGAACGATCTGGATCAGGTTGCCGCACGTATCGTCCAACACCGCAGTGGTGACCGGGCCCATCTCCAGCGGCTCCTGGGCGAAGCGCACCCCCAGCTCCCGCAGCCGGTTGAACTCCGTGCGTACGTCGTCCACGGCGAAGGAGGCGGCGGGGATACCGTCCGCGACCAGCGCCGTCTTGTACGGCTTCACCGCGGGATGGCCATCGGGCTCCAGCAGCAGTTCGGTCCCGTCGGGATCCTCCGGCGAGACCACGGTCAGCCACCGGTCCGCGCCGAGCGGGACCTCGGTCTTCTTCACGAAGCCCAACACCTCTGTATAGAAGCGCAGTGCCTTGTCCTGGTCATCGACGAAGACGCTGGACAGGTGGATCCTCATGGGGTTCTCTCCGGTGCATCGGGCCTGAGCCGTCGGGTGGCCCCACGGCTCAAGGGGTTCGGTGTTCAGATCGTGAAACTCGTGCAGGTGGTCGCGGAAATGGGCTCGGCGGGCAGAGACAGTGACACTCAGGCCGGGTTTCCGCCTGGGGCTGTGGCCGGGGCGGCGCGCCGTACGGGGAGCATCGTCGGGATCGGGTCGTTCGTGAGGAAGTCCAGGATGAGCGCGTTGACTTGCTCGGGCTTTTCCATCAGTAGCGCGTGGGAGGTCCCGGGGACAATGGCCAGCTCGGAGTGGGGAATCGCACGGTACAGAGCGATCGTGTGCTCGAACGCGATCAGGTCGTCGTCTCCCACGAGTACGAGCGTGGGTGCGTTGATGCGCGCCAAGTCGTCCGTATCGATGGTCGGTTGAGTAGCGAACATGTCCGTCACCTTGCCCACGACCACTGGCCAGTGGGCCGCGCCATCCGGTGACAAGGCCTCGTACATCTCACGAAACACCGCCAGCCCCGGCTCGTCGGGAGTCATGTGATCGAACATCGTCGGTTCCGCCATGCACTCCGGGCTCGGGCGGAAGTTGGCCCCCATGGCGACAACCTTGCGGACCAGGTCAGGGCGGGTGATGGCCACGAGCAAGGCGACGATGCCGCCGTCGCTCCATCCGACGAGATGCGCTGGACCACCGACGACCGACTCGATGAAGTCGACGGTGTCGTCGGCCATGTCCTGATAGGTGAGCGGCCCGGCGACGTCGGGGGTGTGCCCATGCCCGCGTCGCTCAGGGAGGAAGAGCTGATGGTTCGCCGCGAAGGCGGCTCGCTGCGCGCCCCATGTCTCGTTCGTGCAGAAGGCGCCGTGGAGGAGGAGCAGGGGGTCACCGGTGCCGTCGACCTCGTACCACGTCTTGACGCCGGGAAGCTCCACATAGTCGCCCATGGTTCCGAGCCCTTCTGGAGTACCGCCGTTCACCCTCAGTCTCTGCCTGTGACGGCACGGCCTGCAATTCCGCTGTCCCCTGCCGGCGATTCGTGAGTGGTCGCCGGTATCGGCCGACGGTCTGCTCAGGATGCGGCGAGCGCGTTCCACCAGACCGGGCTGTCGACGTAGTGGTTGTCGTAGCGCTCCGAAGACTCCGCGATCTTCTTCGGGCCGGTCTCACCGCGCGTCACGCTGCCGAGGAGGCGGAGACAGTCGAAGCGGGCCATGCCGGGCGTGAAGACGAACAGGACGTCGGCCTCGCAGCCCGGGGCCGCGGCGAAGGCGTGATCGCCACTGTATGAGCTTGAAAGACCTGCCTCGGAGTGCAATTCCGGGGGCGCCGAAGCGCACCGCCGGCCTCCGCCGACATCGGCTGCGTCGCTGACTCACATCCATGTGACCTCTCTCGCTTGCCCATGGCCGTTGGCTGATTGAGGGCGTGAGGTCTGTGCGATTCCCTAGAGTGCGTGTTCGTGACGATCATTTCGGGAAGGTCAGCTCTCTGGCGTGACCGGCGGTTTCTTCAGCTCGCTTCCGCCCGGACCATTTCGGTTCTGGGCAATGGCTTCGCTCGGGTGGCCCTGGCCTTCGCCGTACTGGCTCTTCCCGGCGCCAGCGCGGGGAAGCTGTCGTTGGTGCTGGCCTGCCAAGCGCTTCCCCAGCTGATGTTCATCCTGGTCGGTGGTGTGATCGCTGACCGGATGTCACGGTCTCGGCTCATGGTCATCGCCGATGGCGTGGGAGCCTCGGCCTACGCGGGACTGGCCGCCATGACGTTGTCCGGCCATGCACCCCTGGCGCTGATGTGTCTGCTGGCGGTGACCGCGGGACTGGCGACCGCCATCTTCGCGCCGGCGATGGACGGAGTCGTGCCGCTCGTAGTTCCCGCTGACAGGTTGCAGCAGGCCAACGGGCTGCTGCGGATGAGCACGAACACCTGCCTCTTTCTCGGGCTTGCGCTGTCGGGCCTGGTCGTGGCCTGGATCGGCGCAGGCTGGCCCTGGCCCTGAACGCCCTGTCGTTCGTCGTCAGCGCGGCGCTGACGGCCCGTCTGAGGTTGCCCGCACGGCAGGTCAAGAGGTCGTCGGGGTGGGCAGACCTGCGGGAGGGCTGGCAGGAGTTCGCCTCTCGGCAGTGGCTGTGGGTGGTGGTCGTCCAGTGCATGGCCGTGGTCGCCGTCTTCAACGCGACCGTTGGAGTCCTGGGCCCACTGGCCGCACAGCAGCACCTGGGCGGGGCCCGATCCTGGTCGGTCATCGTGGCCGCCCAGGCGCTGGGAGCCATCGCAGGGGCCGGGCTGGCCGCGCGGGTCCGTGTCAGCCGACCCGTCCTGGTCGCCGTCGTCGCCACCTTTCCGGCAGCTCTGCCCATGGTGTGCCTGAGCATCTCGGCACCGGTGTGGCTCATCTCCGCCGCCATGTTCTGCGCAGGCGTGTCCAGCGACGTCTTCAACGTCCTGTGGGCCAGCACTCTGCAACGCGAGATTCCCGAACAGGTTCTCTCCCGCGTCAGTTCCTACGACTTGTTCGGTTCTCTTGCCTTTGCGCCACTCGGCCTGCTCGCGGCCGGCCCCCTCGCACAAGGTGTCGGTTCGGGTGCCGCTCTGGCCGGCTGTGCGGCTGTCGTAGTCCTCGCCACGGTTGCCGCCCTGGCGTCTCCGCAAGTCCGCGCGGTCCGCCGCTCCGTATCTCCGGAGGCGGCATCATCGGCCGACGTGAAGCTGACGCCAGGTGCGGTCTGATCTGGCCACGAAGATGATCGCCGCCAAGGCTTCGCGGTCGTTTGCCCGCCGAAGTCCCCCGCCACGCCGTCGCATCATCTCGGTGCCGCCGTCGGGTGGGTCACACGACCGCCAAGATCGCGTCACCGGCCTGGCCGTCCTCTCGCTCGACGCGATGCCCTCGGTGGCGTACGGCCCCGAGACGAGCGCCCTCGTACCAGCAGCCGCCGGTGCCCACGACCTCGGGTTCACCCTGCCCGTCACCGCTCGCCATCGCCGGGCTGCTCGCGGTGCTCGTCGCCTCGTACCGGCAGGTGATCGCCGCGTTCCCGGACGGCGGCGGGTCGTACGCCGTGGCCAAGACGCATCTGGGGGCGCGTACGAGTCCGGTGGCGGCCGCTTCGCTGGTCCTGGCTACGTACTTAATGCGGTCGTGGCCCTCACCGCCGTGTCGTGGCACTGACCTCGGCGCTTCCTTCCCTCTACGGCGGACGGCTGGGGCTGTGCCTGGCCGTGCCGGTGCCGGTCACGGCGGTGAACGTGCGGGGGGTCGTGAGTCCAGGCAGTCGAGGGGAGTGGTTCCCGCAGATGGATGAGCCGGCCGTATGAGTTCCGTCAAAGGCGAGGGAGCCTGCGTATGGGAGGCGTCAACGGCGGCGGAATCCGGCCGGAGGGGCGGTTTCCTCTAACCGTCCGTTCCGTTTCGAACCTCTTCTAGGAGCTCACGATGGCCGATCTGGCCTTCGTCGTCACCACGATCGCGGTGTTCGCGCTGGTAGCCCTCGTCGCCAAGGGGGTGACCAGGCTGTGACCGCCGAGAACATCGTCGGCCTGATCGTGGCCGTCGCCCTGCTGGGCTATCTCGTCCTCGCCCTGATCTTCCCGGAGAGGTTCTGAGAAGCGATATGAGTCCCGTCCTTGCCGGTGCGCTCCAGATGGTCGCTTTGATCGTGGCCCTGGGGCTGGCCTGTCGCCCCCTCGGCGACTACATGGCCAAGGTCTACTCGTCCGACAAGCACCTGCGCGTCGAGAAGTGGATCTACAAGGGCATCGGCGCCAACCCGGACACCCAGATGCGCCGGCCCGCGTATCTGCGCAGTGTCCTCGGCTTCTCCGCGGTCAGCGTTCTCTTCCTCTACCTCCTGCAGCGGCTCCAGGGCCACCTGCCCGGCTCGCTCGGCTTCAAGTCCATTGACCCGGACCAGGCGTTCAACACCGCGGCCTCCTTCGTGTCGAACACCAACTGGCAGTCGTACTACGGCGAGCAGGCCATGGGACATGTCGTGCAGACCGGCGGCCTGGCGGTGCAGAACTTCGTCTCCGCCTCGGTGGGCATCGCGGTGGCCGTCGCGCTGGTCCGGGGCTTCGCCCGCTCCCGTACGGGCGAGCTCGGCAACTTCTGGTCGGACATGGTGCGCGGCACAGTCCGCATCCTGATCCCGATCGCGGTGATCGGCGCGATCGTGCTCGTCGCGTGCGGCGCGCTCCAGAACTTCTCCGGGATCCACGAGGTCGGCCGGTTCATGGGCGGCTCGCAGCAGTGGAACGGCGGCGCCGTCGCCTCGCAGGAGGCGATCAAGGAGCTGGGCACCAACGGCGGCGGCTACTTCAACGCCAACTCCGCCCACCCTTTTGAGAACCCCACCCCGTTCTCCAACCTCTTCGAGATCTTCCTGATACTGCTGATCCCGTTCGCGCTGACGCGGACCTTCGGCCGGATGGTCGGCTCGCTCAGGCAGGGGTACGCGATCCTCGCCGCGATGGTGACGATCTGGGTCGGCTTCACGGCGCTGATGATGTGGACCGAATTCGCCCACCACGCCCCGGCGTTCCAGATCGCGGGCGGCGCGATGGAGGGCAAGGAGACTCGCTTCGGCATCGGCGGTTCGTCGATCTTCGCGGTGGCGACCACGCTGACGTCGACCGGCGCGGTGGACTCCTTCCACTCCTCGTTCACCGGCCTCGGCGGCGGTATCACCCTGCTGAGCATGCAGCTGGGCGAGATCGCACCGGGTGGTACCGGTTCAGGTCTCTACGGAATGCTGATCATGGCGATCATCGCGGTGTTCATCGCCGGTCTGATGGTCGGCCGTACGCCTGAGTACCTGGGCAAGAAGATCGGCACCCGCGAGATCAAGTTCGCCGCGTGTTACCTCCTCATCACCCCGGCGCTGGCGCTCGTGTTCACCGCCGCCGCGATGGCACTGCCGACCCCGGGCCACTCGATGACCAACTCGGGCGCGCACGGCTTCTCGGAGATCCTGTACGCCTATACGTCCGGCGCCAACAACAACGGCTCGGCCTTCGCCGGTCTGAACGCGGACACGCAGTGGTTCAACACCACCATCGGGCTCGTGATGCTGCTCGGGCGCTTCCTGCCGATGGTGTTCGTGCTGGCGCTGGCCGGTTCGCTCGCCGAGCAGAGGCCGGTGCCGGCGACCGCGGGCACTCTGCGTACCGAAAAGCCGCTGTTCACCGGCTTGTTGGTGGGCGCCATCCTGATCATCACCGGTCTGACCTACTTCCCGGCGCTGGCGCTGGGTCCGCTGGCCGAGGGGCTGGCGTCATGATCACTCGGACAGAGAAGCAAGAGGACGCCGTGTCCACGACTACTCCCACTCGGGCACCGCACAGCGACGTGCCCACGGGGCACAAGGACGAAGGGCGGGTCGGCGCGGGTCTGTTCGACCCGAAGCAGCTGCTCAAGTCGCTGCCCGACGCCTGCCGCAAGCTCGACCCGCGGGTGATGGTCAAGTCACCCGTCATGTTCGTGGTGCTTGTCGGCTCGGTACTGACGACCGTCTTCTCGTTCAAGGTCCCGAGCGACTGGTTCGGCTGGACGATCAGTGCCTGGCTGTGGCTGACTGTCATCTTCGCCAACCTGGCGGAGGCGGTCGCCGAGGGCCGGGGCAAGGCGCAGGCCAACACCCTGCGCAGGGCCAAGACCGACACCGTCGCCCGGCGCCTCGACGGCTCGGCGGAAGAGCAGGTGCCCGGCACCGAGCTGCGCGTCGGCGACCTGGTGGTCTGCGAAGCGGGCGACATCATTCCCGGCGACGGTGACGTCGTCGAGGGTGTCGCCTCGGTCGACGAGTCGGCGATCACCGGCGAGTCGGCCCCGGTCATCCGTGAGTCCGGCGGCGACCGCTCGGCCGTCACGGGCGGTACGAAGGTCCTCTCCGACCGCATCGTCGTCAAGATCACGACGAAGCCCGGCGAGACCTTCATCGACCGGATGATCGCCCTGGTCGAGGGCGCCGCGCGGCAGAAGACCCCCAACGAGATCGCGCTGAACATCCTGCTCGCGTCGCTCACCATCGTCTTCCTGCTCGCGGTCGCCACGCTGCCGCCGCTGGCCGACTACGCGGGCACGCACCTCACGATGGTCGTGCTGGTGGCCCTCCTGGTCTGTCTGATCCCGACCACCATCGGCGCACTGCTCTCCGCCATCGGTATCGCGGGCATGGACCGCCTGGTCCAGCGCAACGTCCTGGCCATGTCCGGCAGGGCGGTCGAGGCCGCGGGCGACGTGTCGACGCTGCTGCTCGACAAGACCGGCACCATCACCCTCGGCAACCGGCAGGCCGCCGAGTTCGTCCCGGTGACCGGCACCCCCGAGCCCGAACTGGCGGACGCGGCCCAGCTCTCCTCGCTGGCCGACGAGACACCCGAGGGCCGCTCCATCGTCGTACTGGCGAAGGAGAGGTACGGGCTGCGCGAGCGTCACCAGGGCGAGCTCAAGGGCGCCGAATGGATCGCCTTCACCGCCCAGACCCGGATGTCGGGCGTGGACGTCGACGGACGCAAGATCCGCAAGGGCGCGGCCGGTTCGGTCATCGCCTGGGTCAGGGAACAGGGCGGGGAGGTGTCCGCGGACGCCGACACGCCGGCCGGCCGGATCTCCGAGGCGGGCGGCACGCCGCTGCTCGTCGCCGTCGAGGACACCGACGGCGCACGGATCCTTGGCGTCATCCACCTCAAGGACGTCGTCAAGGACGGTATGCGCGAGCGGTTCGACGAGCTGCGGCGGATGGGCATCAAGACCGTCATGATCACGGGCGACAACCCGTTGACGGCCAAGGCGATAGCCAATGAGGCGGGCGTCGACGACTTCCTCGCCGAGGCCACCCCCGAGGACAAGATGGCGCTCATCAAGCGTGAGCAGGTGGGCGGCAAGCTCGTCGCGATGACCGGTGACGGCACGAACGACGCTCCGGCGCTGGCCCAGGCGGACGTAGGTGTGGCCATGAACACCGGTACGTCGGCCGCCAAGGAGGCCGGCAACATGGTCGACCTCGACTCCAACCCCACCAAGCTCATCGAGATCGTGGAGATCGGCAAGCAACTCCTCATCACCCGCGGTGCGTTGACCACGTTCTCCATCGCCAATGACGTTGCGAAGTACTTCGCGATCATCCCGGCGCTGTTCGCGGCGGTCTACCCGGGCCTGGACAAGCTGAACATCATGCACCTGTCCTCGCCCGACTCCGCGATCCTGTCCGCGGTCATCTTCAACGCGCTGATCATCATCGCGCTGGTCCCGCTGGCGCTGCGTGGTGTGCGCTACCGGCCGGTGAGCGCGGACCGCCTGCTGCGGCGCAACCTCGGCATCTACGGACTGGGCGGGTTGATCGCCCCGTTCATCGGCATCAAGGTCATCGATCTGCTCATCTCCCTCATCCCCGGAATCGGTTGAATCGCCATGAACAACTCGGTTACTGACACTGCCCGGTTGCTCTGGGCCGGCCTGCGAGCGCTTCTGGTGCTCACCGTGGTGTGCGGAGTCATCTATCCGCTGGCCATCACCGGGGTCGCCCAGGGCCTGTTCCCGGACAAGGCGAACGGCTCGGAGATCGAGTCCAACGGCCAGGTCGTCGGCTCCTCGCTCATCGGCCAGGCGTACAACCTGCCGCTGAAGAAGGGCCAGGAGACCCCGGATCCTGACCTGATGTGGTTCCAGGGCCGTCCGCAGAACGGGCTGGGCACCAACACCGTCAACACCCAGTACAAGCTGATCCTGTCCGGCGCCACCAACCGTTCCGGTGACAACGCCGACCTGATCAAGTGGGTCAAGGACGCCAAGGCCGCGGTCATCAAGGACAACTCGGTGAACGGTTACACGGTCAAGCCGTCCCAGGTGCCTGCCGACGCGGTGACGTCCTCCGGCTCCGGCCTGGACCCGGACATCTCCCCGCAGTACGCGGACATCCAGGTCCACCGGATCGCGGAGAAGAACGGCCTGTCCGTTGCCCAGGTGCAGAAGCTGGTCGACGAGCACATCGACGGCCGTACCCTCGGCTTCATCGGTGAACCCACCGTCAACGTCCTTGAACTCAACATCGCGCTCAAGGCCCTCGTGGCGAAGAGCTGATGGCCTTACGCGCACCGAGCGGGAGTTGGCGGACGCAGCGACACCTCGCCTCGCCAACTCCCGCCGCCATGACGCCGGTTCAGTCCGCAGGGCCCCGTTCCCGGCGAGAAGGTCGCTGCGCTGGACGCCGGTGGCGACGACTACGTCACGAAGCCGTTCGGCATGGACGAACTCCTGGAGCCAGGTTGCGAGCCGCCGTCCGCCGGATCGAGATCGAGTCTATTGGGCCCAGCTGCGCCGGAAACTGGTGACGGACCCCGCCCATCCCCGCTGTCTCATCACCGAACCGGGTATGGCCGGCTACCGCTTCGCTGGCTGAATCGAGGGTGGTGGGCCGAGACCGGGTGGCGTTCGGTAAAACGAACGGTGGGTTCACTAATCTCGGATAGTTCGATATAGTGAACGCATGGTTCATTCGATCGAGGCTCTTGTGGTCGGCGCACAGGTCAGTGCCTACCTCGACGACACCTACCTGGAGCAGGTCGATACGCGGGTGATCGCGGTCGGGGAGAGGGGCGGGAAGCCATGGGCGGCCGTTGAGCACTGCCTGTTCCATCCGCAGGGCGGGGGCCAGCCCGCCGACCGGGGGTGGCTGGAAGACTCGGAGATCATCCCGGTACGGGACTGCGAGTCGGGACTGGTCGTGCGGTGGCCCCCGAGGGCAGCATCCTGCCGACCCTCGCCGAGGGGGAGCAGGTGAGAGCCCGGATCGACCTTCAGACCCGGACGGCTCACGCCGCGCTGCACACGGCCGGACACCTCGTCGACGTGGTGCTGCCGACGTGAAGGTCAAGAAGGGCCGCATCCGCGTGTCGTATACCGCGGGGCACGTGTCGCACGCCGCGAGTCACTTGTCGATCAAGGCGATGCAGGCGTCGATCAAGGCGATGCTCGGGTCGGACACCGTGATGCATGCGTTGGACACCGTGATGCATGCGTCGGACACCGTGATGCACGCGTCGGACACCGTGATGCACGCGTCGGACACCACAATGCACGCGTCGGACACCGTGATGCACGCGTCGGACACCACAATGCACGCGTCGGACACCACCATGCACAGGAGCTGTTGATGACACCCCCGCCGTCCGGCCGCCAGCCGGTGAGCAGTACCGCAGCCGCGGTCGGCGCGAAGATCCGCCTGCGCCGCCAGCAGCGCGGCATGAGCGCCGCGGAGATGGCCCGGCGCGCCGGGCTGAGCAAGGCCACGCTGTCGCAGCTGGAGGCCGGCAACGGCAATCCGACGATCGACACCCTGGACGCGATCGCGATCGCCCTGCGCATCCCGATCGCCGACCTGCTGGCGCGCGAGGCCGACACCGGGCCGGTCTTCCGGCCGGGCACGGACATCGAGCCCGGGGAGGTGTCCCGGGAACTGCTGCGCCGTATCAGCAGCGGCAACAGCCTGGAGATCTGGCGGCTGCGCATTCCGCCCGAGACGGAGCTGCCCGGCGTCCCGCATGCCACCGGCACGATCGAGCACCTGCTCATCGCCACCGGGTACGTCACCGCAGGCCCCGTCGACGCCCCGCAGGATCTGGGTCCCGGCGACATGCTCGCCTTCGCCGGGGACGCCCCGCACTTCTACCGCACCGGTGCCGAGGAAGTGGACATCACCGTCGTCTTCGCTTCCCCGATCAGTACGTGAGACCCGGCGCCTGATGGACCGCATCGGCGCCTGAGTCCCAGCGCCTGAAGCCCAGTACCGCAGACCAAGGAGGTCCCCTCATGAGTACCGCCACGGCTATCGCCACCACCCCCTCCAGCCGTGCCTTCATCAGCGACAACATGGCCGGGGCATCCCCGCAGATAGCCCAGGCCGTCGCCGACGCGGCCGCCGGCCAGGTCCTGCCGTACGGCAACGACCCCTTCACCGACAGCGCCCGCCGCAGTCTCGGCGAGATCTTCGAGCGGGACGTCGACGTCTTCCCGGTCTCCACCGGGTCCGCCGCCAACGGCCTGAGCCTGGCCGCCCTCACCCCGCCGTGGGGCAGCGTGCTCTCTCACCCCGACAGCCATATCAACACCGACGAATGCGGCGCTCCGGAGTTCTTCACCAACGGCGCGAAGCTTGTCGGTGTGCCGGGCCTCGACAGCAAGATCGACCCTGAAGCGCTGCAGGCGGCGGTGCGCCGCCGGGCCGGTGACGTGCACAGCGTGCAGCCATCCGTGGTGAGCATCAGCCAGGCCACCGAGAGCGGCAGTGCCTACACGCTGGACGAGATCCGTCGCGTGTCCGCCATAGCCAAGGAGGCGGGGCTGCGCGTCCACATGGACGGCGCGCGTTTCGCCAACGCCCTGGTCCATCTCGGCGTCACCGCAGCCGAGATGACCTGGAAGGCGGGCGTCGACGTCCTGTCCTTCGGCGCCACCAAGAACGGCGCGATGACCGCCGACGCCATCGTCTCCTTCGACCCCGCACTCGCCACCGAGCTCGCCTTCCGCGCCAAGCGCGCCGGCCAGCTCGCCTCCAAGATGCGCTTCCAGACCGCCCAGATCGACGCGTACCTCACCGACGGCCTGTGGCTGGACAACGCCCGGCAGGCCAACGCGATGGCCACCCGGCTCGGCGACGGCCTCAAGTCCATCCCCGGCACTGGCCTGTTGGCCACTCCGCAGGCCAACATCCTCTTCTGCCGCCTGCCCCAACAGGTCACCGAAGGACTCCTCGCCGAGGGCTACGCCTTCTACCACGACCGCTGGGAACCGGGGATCGTCCGCTTCGTCACCGCCTTCTCCCACAGCGCGGACGACATCGACCAGCTCCTCGAGGCTGTCCGCCGCCACACCAGCTGACGGACGGGTGGGGAACGTCTCGGTCACACGGGATCGAGTACTCCTGTTGGCAAGGCTCCACGCAGTACCAACGGCGTGTGGAGTGCGGCAGCATCGTCCGGCTGGGACCACCGCACAAGTGGGCCGAGGCCGCAGCCGCGTAGTCGATGCGGCGGCCGCGGGCCGGCCCCCGGATCCCGTGCGGGATCCGGACGTCGAGCCCTACCCGAGCGGTGTCACTTCCACGGGTCGGTGAACGACCGGCCGGGCACCGGCTTGGCGACGAGGGCCACGGCGATGAAGAAGTTGACCTGGCCGATCGCGAACATCAAGGTGGCAAGTGCCTTGGCCTCATAGTGCTCTGCCGCCTGGGCGTACAGCTCGTCGGAGACCCGCTCCCCGTACGCCGGCGGCTGAAGCACGGCTTCCACAAGCGCCAGCGCGGCACGCTCCGCACCGGTGAAGTACGGCGAGTCCTGCCAGGATGCCACCGACGTGATGCGCTCCTCCGACTCCCCGGCCTTGCGCAAGAAGCCCGTGTGCAGAACGGTCAGGTAGGTGCTGGCGACGATCTGGCCGGCACGCAGCTGCACGAGGCTGATCGTGGACCGCGGCACCGAACCGTTGCCGGTGACTTTGAACAGCGCTGCCGACACGGCCGCCAGCTCGGGGACGAGCTCCGCGGGGTCCTCGGCCATCCGGGGAACCATCGGGATCTCCGCCGTGATCGAACGTGTTTCCATTGCCGTCTCCTCCGAGCTTTCATGCTGCTGTGCTGTCACTGCTCTGACGGATTGCGACAGGGGAACGTGACCGGTTGAGGAGACTCGTTGAAGTCGGCTTCGGCAACGGTCCATCGGACAGGCCCTGGCTGGGATGAGAGGCCAGGTCGCGTGCCGGCGGCCGCCCTGTCCCTCACGCATGTGCGAGGGGCAGGACGCCTGGCCGCGTCTCAGTGACCGAGGTTGATGCGAGCCACGAGGTCTTCGGCTGCACCTGTGGTCTCAAACCGACGAACAGGCCGTACGGGACCGGAGTGACCTATGCGGCACTCATAGCGTTCACCGTGCTCGGCAAGCCGAACACGGCTTCACATCCGGGCCGAGGACGACCTGCAGGCCGAGGCGGAGGTCCTGCTGGAGCGCGGCTGGCTTACCTGCGACGGCGAGGGAAGGCTGTGGATCACCGAGGCGGGAGACGAGGCTCGTGCCGGCCTCCAGAAGCACGCCCCGGCAATCCGCGCCCGCATCCACCAGAACATCGACGACGCCGACTACGTCACCACCCTGAAGGCGCTCCAGCAGATGATCCGGAACACGAGCACCACCGTGGACTCCTGAGCGTTTCGGCCTGGAGTGACGGTGCTCTCGGCCCGAAGTGACGGTGCTCTCGCTTCCCGACGGACCTGGCCCCCGCTCGGGCTTCCCGCGCCGGACCAGTGCAGGTGCGCCGCGGACGAACTCCTCCGGAAGGTGAAGGCGGACGCCGCCGAGCGGGACGTACACCGGGAACCGCGCCTAGGACGGTCCGGCGCTGGGAAGGGGTAGCCCTGTCGATCGATCACCCCCCATCGCCACCAACTGCCGTGGCAATTAGGAGAAATGACTCATGGTCAGGTCAAGAAGCAGGGCCATGCTTGCCGCGCTGGCGGCGCTGTGCGGACTGCTCTTCACGGCCGCCGCCCCCGTTCAGGCCGCCACCCCCGGCCGGCACGGTTCCCAATTCGTCGTGAGCGAAGCGCAGTTCGAGCGCATGTTCCCGGACCGGAACTCCTTCTACACCTACGACGGGCTGCTCGAAGCCACCGAGGCGTACCCCGCCTTCGCCCGTACCGGCAGCCGGACCGTCCGTAAGCAGGAGGCCGCAGCTTTCCTCGCCAACATAAGTCACGAGACCGGCGGTCTGTTCTATGTCCGGGCGCAGAACGAGGAGACCTACCCGATCTTCTGCGATGCCACCCAGCCCTACGGCTGTCCGGCCGGGACCTCCGCGTACTACGGGCGCGGGGCCATCATGCTGAGCTGGAACTTCAACTACAAGGCCGCCGGCGACGCGTTGGGCCTCGACCTGCTCAACAACCCCTGGCTGGTGGAGACCGATCCGGCCGTGGCCTGGATGACCGCGCTGTGGTACTGGAACACCCAGACCGGCCCCGGGACGATGACCGGGCACGACGCGATCACCGGCGAGCACGGCTTCGGACAGACCATTTGGAGCCTCAACGGCTCCACCGAATGCAACGGCGGGCGCCCCGACCAGGTGCAGCACCGGGTGGATCTCTACCTCGCGTTCACCCGCATCCTGCACACCGCGCCGGGCGCGAACCTCACCTGCTGACCGGGTCCGCGGCGGGTCTGCCCCGCCGCGGACAGTCGCAGGCCGGCCCCTTCGTCCTGGGCTCGCTGTCGTGACCGACCGACATGTGAAGGTGGGTTGGCCTCAGGGACCCCGAACCCCGGACACCGAGGCGATCGGCGGTGCTGACATGCTGCCGCGATGACCGATTCGTGGGGTGAGTGGTTGGCCCATTTGCCCAAGGACAAGCAGGACGCGGCGGGTGAGCTGCGAGATCGATTCGAAGATCTGGGCGCTGAGGACGCGGAAGGCTGGGCCCGCTCCGAGATCAGCGAGCACATCCCGCAGTTCGCGCGCTCATGCTGAGGGCCATCCGTCGGCTGGCGGTCGATTGACTGACTTCGAGATCTGGTGGATGGATGAGCGGCTACAGATTCGGCTGAAGCCTGTCGAGTCGGAATACCTCCTGGAGGACTTCGACAGGTGGGTCGTCCAGGAGAACACCGTTGCAGCCATGCAATGGCTGCAACGGAGGGGCAGTGATAGGCGCCAGCAGATGTAATTGACTCAAGCGTATTCTCTCAACTTCACCCTGATCAGATCGATCTCGTGGTCGTCCTGACACCCGTTGTTTCATTGCGGCGATGGACGCAGGCTCTGCCGCAGTACGGCAACTTCGCGGACGGCCGCTGCATCCGCTTGGCACCCCGAGACGTGTGCGGAGTTGGTCGTGATCGAGGCCTGAGTGCGGCTGTCGAAGCCGGCACGCCCGGACGGTAACAAGTGGCGAGGTGCTCCTATTCGGAGCGCCGACGCGCGAGATGGACGGTGATGTCGGCGTCGATCTCGACCGTCTCAGGCAGAACCCGCATGATCTGGCTGAACACCTGCTCTCGCTCAGAGGCCGGCAAGACCAGATAAGCCGAGATGGTCGACAGCTGGCCGACGTAGTCGCGAGCACTCATCGTCAAGTGCCGTTCGATCACGGACTGTTGGACGCCGGTGAACCACTCGGACCCTTGGAGCTCCGTTCCCGGCCACTGCATGTCGTGCCCCTCCGGCGTCCCGTCAGGGGACGGAATCTCGTCGCTGTCCAAGAATGGCGCTCGTGCCGCGCGAACAGCTTCCTGCACAGACGGGTCGGCAAGCCGGATCGGGCCGCCGAACGAGGCGAACACGCCACCGGGTTCGACCAGCGCGGCCATACGCGACCAACGGCTCTCCGGATTCGTCCAATGCAGCGCCGCTGCCGCGTAGACCAGCGCGTACCTCTCGCCCGGTCGCAAGTCCTCGAACGCGGCCTGCACCGTTCTGACCCTCGCAGGTACGTGCTTGCGCAGCTCGGCGAGCATGGCTCCGTCCGGCTCAGTCGCCGTGACCGCGACCCCCCGTTCGGCGAACAGGCGGGTCGCTTTGCCCGTCCCGGCGCCAATCTCGAGGGCGGTCCGAATCGGCTGACCCGCGTACGCCGTCACCAGGTCGAAAAGCGCCGCGGGATACCCCGGCCGGAACCGTTCGTACGCTTCCGCCATCACTCCGAAGCTCCGCGCGCGATCAGACATGCCGAGCATCCTGACACGATCAGTGTCGTCGATGCTCGCTCAAGGGAAGGGCCCTGGAGCCGCAGAGGTCCTGGTGCAGCTCAGATCGGTGGCGGGCAGGACGCCGGTCCGGAAGTAGTCGTTGATCGTGTCGTTGACGCAGTTGTTCGCGTAGCGGGGGAAGACCGCGTGGATACGGGCTCCTTGCAGGGTGACCAGCCGGGAACCGGTCAGCTTGGCATGCAGCGACTGCGCGTTCTGGTAGGTGGTCCTGGTGTCTCCGGTGGAGTTCACGATCAGGGCGGGGACGCCGTTGTCGATGCGGGTGGGCCTTTCCCGGGGCGCGGTGGGCCAGAAGGCGCAGGGGCTGATGTTGTTCAGCAGCGGTCCGATGACGGGCCGGTCGACCCTCGCCTGCTGGATTCTCCGCCAGTACGCCTGCGGGTTGCGGTCGACGGGCTTGTCGCCGCACAGTACGGCGACCTGAGAGCTGCCCGCCGCGGACTCCACGCCGGTGAAGAGGAAGTCCAGCGTGTCCTTGAGATCCGCGGTGGGCTCGGCGGCCCGCCCTTCCGCCGCCTGGTGGAGCACCTGGACCGCGGCTGCAAGGGACGCGCTTGCCTCGTCCTGGTCGCTGTCGAGGCCGTTCATGAGAACGAAGGGCAGGGACTGGTCGTCCACCCGGTGGTCACCCACTTCGAGTGGCTGCTCGGCTGCGGTGGCGATGATGCCGTCGACCGTGCGGAGTACGGAGTCGCGGGTGGCGCCCAGGTGGTACTCGGCGTTGTGGCCGGCGGTCCAGGTCGCCCAGTCGTGCAGTGCGGACTCGTTGGCCGGCGCGGCGTCGGCCAGCATGTCCTCGGCGCCGTAGTCGTCGGGGTCGACCGCGCTGTCCAGCACCATGCGGCCCACCCGGCCGGGGAACATCTGGGCGTAGACGGCACCGAGGTAAGTGCCGTACGAGGCGCCGTAGTAGGAGAGCTGCGGTTCGCCGAGCGCGGCGCGGACGATGTCCATGTCGCGGGCGGTGTTGCGGGTGCTGATGTACGGCAGGAGGGCTCCGTTGGTCCTCGCGCAGCGGCCGGCCAGGTCGCGCTGCAGGGCGACCACTGCGTCGAAGTCCCTGCGGCTCGCGCCGGGGGAGCGCATCCAGGTGCTGATGGGCCACTTGCAGTCCACCGGGGTGCTGCGGCCGCTGGACCTTGGGTCCATGCCGATCAGGTCGTAGCGCGCTCCGACGCCGTTCATGAGGGAGCTGATGTCCGGTGGCAGGTCGATGGAACCGCCGCCCGGGCCACCGCCGTTGAGCAGCATCGCGCCGACGCGGTGGCCGGTGTCGGTCGCCTTCAGCCGGGAGATGGCGATACTGATGGCGCGACCGGTGGGGCGGCTGTAGTCGAGCGGAACCTGGAGCGTGGCGCACTGGGCGCCGGCCTGGTCCAGTGTCTCGCCGACGGTGTCCGACGGACCCTGCCGGCAGTCCGTCCAGGTGACCTTCTGGTGTGCGTAGCGGACGAGGAGTGCCGTCGTCGCGGTCATCCCCGCGGACTGCCGGCCGGCGGGCGCCGCGGGCATCGCCGCGAGGACGGTGAATATTGCGGCGGATGCCAAGGCCCCCAGGTCCCTTGCCGGCCTGGTCCTCTTGTTGATCATGTCGTCCCTGTCTGTTCGGGCGGGCAGGCGGAGGAGCGGGAGGCTTCGAGTCCAGCTCTGTCGATTCCCGTGCGCCCACAGTGCGTTCAGCGGGTTTCGCACAACGCGGTCTGGATCGTGGCGAGTTGGTCGTCGAAGGCCTGCTGGGTGTCGATGGTCTGGTTGAGGACCAGTTGCACCCGACGGCCGTCCGGGGCGACGCCGCCGTTGGTCTCGAACCCGGGTGTGGTGCCCCCGTGGCCCCAGTACAGGCCGCCGCAGTCGAGCGGGGTGGAGATCAGCCCGAGCCCGTAGCGGGCGCCCGGCCAGGTCCTGTCCGCGTCGGTGACCACGGTGTCCTTCATCCGTGCCAGTTGAGCGGGTGGGAGCAGCCGGCCGCTGAGCAGCGCGGTGAAGAACCGGTTCTCGTCGGAGAGCGTGGACACCAGCGCGCCGCCGACTCCGCCGTAGGTCATGTTGAAGTCGGTCACGTCCGCCAGCACGGTCCGGCCGTCCTTCTCGATGTGCTGGTAGCCCTGCGGATGCGGGCCCTGGATCGTCGGGTCGGTGCCGGGCCAGTAGGTGTCCTCCAGGCCCAGGGGCTGGATGATCCGACGGGTGATCTCGTTGGTGGGGGAGTGGCCGGTGACCTTTTGGATGATCATCCCCAGGACGATGTAGTTGGCCGTCGAGTACGACCAGGCCTGCTGGGGACCGGGCTGTGTGAGTGCCAGGGCGACCAGTTCCCGCGGCGTGAAGTGGTGCGACTGCCAGTGCTCCGGGTGATCCCAGTCCAGGCCGTCCACGTGATCAGGCAACCCGCTCGTGTGCTGCAGGAGTTGGCGTACGGTGATCTTCCGGCCGTCGTACCCGTTGGTGTCGATGAGCCCGGGCAAGTAGTCGTCCACCGTTCCGTCCAGGTCGACCCGGTGGCCGGCGACCAGTTGAAGCAGAACGGTCGCGGTGAACGTCTTCGTGTTGCTGCCGATGCGGATGCGGTCCGCGCCGGACATGGGCCTCCCGGTGCTGACGTCGGCTCGCCCGCTGGTGCCGACCCACTTCCCGCATCCCGGGGTGTCCACCTCGATCGCCGCGCCGGCGACGCCGTCCGCGCCGGTCAGCTGCTGGAGTGCCCGCTGTACGGCCGTATGCGCCCCGCAGTCTCCCGGCCTCGCTCCGGTCCGTGCCGCCGCTCCCGGTGCCGTAACGGCCAGGACCGAGACCAGCGCTGTACCTGCGACGGTGAGCCGCACCCCGCGCCGTCGACGTCGTCTCACGTTTCCCCCTTGGTCGGAAAGCACCGCGTTCCCGCCCACAAATCTAGGAACCCGGTGTCACCTGTCGCACTCCTGCTGACGCCCCTTCGTCCTTCGGGTTAACCCCCGCCCCGGAGACCCGACGATGCCCGGCGCCGTCAGCGACGGACGAACGGACCGGCCCCACACCCCACGTACTCTTTTCCCGTGTCCGACTCCCGCCTGCAACGCGTCGCCGTCCTCGTACTGGAGGGTGCGAAGCCGCTCGATGTCGGTATCCCTGCACAGGTGTTCGCGACCCGCGCGAGCATGCCGTACGAGGTGCGGGTGTGCGGCGCGGCACCCGGTCTCGTGACCGGCGGCGACGGCCTGTCGTACTACGTGGGTCACGGTCTCGACGCGCTTGCGTGGGCTGACATCGTCTTCGTCCCGGGCTATCGGTTCCCCGACCGCGACGACCCGCCACAGGCCGTGGTCGACGCCCTGATCGCTGCCCATGACCGGGGAGCGCGGCTCGCCGCCATCTCGACGGGCGCCTTCGCGCTCGCAGCCACGGGCTTGCTCGACGGCAAGCGCGCCACGACTCACTGGCATTACACGCGGGCTCTGGCGGCGAGGCGTCCGCTCGTCAAGGTCGACGAGAACGTGTTGTTCGTCGACGAGGGCAGCGTGCTGACGTCGGCCGGGGCCGCCTCGGGCATCGACCTGTGCCTGCACATCCTCCGTGGCGACCTCGGGGTGGCCGCGTCGAATCACGCGGCGCGGCGAGTGGTCGCTGCCCCGTACCGCAGCGGTGGTCAGGCCCAGTACGTGCCCCGCAGTGTGCCCGAGCCGCTCGGCGAGCGGTTCGCCGCCACCCGCGAGTGGGCGCTGCACCGGCTGGGCGAGCCCCTCACTCTCGCGGTACTCGCCCGGCAAGCGGGGGTGTCGCCGCGCACGTTCTCGCGGCGCTTCGTCGAAGACACCGGGTACACGCCGATGCAGTGGGTCATGCGCGCCCGCATCGACGTGGCCCGTGAGCTGCTCGAACGTTCGCAGCGGAGCGTGGAGCAGATCGCCGCCGACGTCGGTCTCGGCACCGGTGTGAATCTGCGGCTGCACTTCCAGCGCATCCTCGGCACCACGCCGAGCGAATACCGGCGCACCTTCGCCCAGGGCGAGTAACCCGCAGTGAGATGCGTCGACCGCCGCCCCGTAGCCCCGTGGCGCGATCCTTTCGGATCATGGCACGCCCGCGGCTGCCACCGGCGGATCCTGCACGCGAACCTGGTGTCCTACCGAAGGGACACTTCTCATGACTCGCATTGCCATCAACGGGTTCGGCCGCATCGGGCGCAATGTGCTGCGCGCACTCCTCGAACGCGACAGCACCCTCGAGGTCGTTGCCGTCAACGACCTCACTGAGCCCGCCACCCTCGCGCGGCTGCTCGCCTTCGACACGACGTCGGGCCGGCTCGGCCGCCCGGTGACCGCCGACGGGGACACCCTCGTCGTGGACGGCCGTCGCATCAAGGTGCTCGCCGAGCGCGAACCGGGGAAGCTGCCCTGGGCCGAGCTCGACGTCGACCTCGTGCTCGAGGCGACCGGCCGCTTCACGTCGGCCACGGCTGCCCGCGCCCACCTGGACGCGGGTGCGAAGAAGGTCCTCGTCAGCGCGCCGGCGGACGGCGCCGATGTCACGCTCGCGTTCGGCGTCAACACCGATGCGTACGACCCGGCCGCGCACACGGTCATCTCGAACGCTTCGTGCACGACCAACGCGCTCGCGCCGCTGGCCGCCGTACTGGACGACCTCGCCGGCATCGAGCACGGCTTCATGACGACGGTGCACGCGTACACGCAGGAGCAGAACCTGCAGGACGGTCCGCACCGCGACGCCCGCCGCGCCCGCGCCGCCGCTGTCAACATCGTGCCGACCACGACGGGCGCCGCCAAGGCGATCGGCCACGTGCTGCCGAACCTCGACGGCAAGCTGTCGGGCGACTCGATCCGCGTACCGGTTCCGGTGGGCTCGATCGTCGAGCTCAACACGACCGTCGCCCGTGACGTGACGCGCCACGACGTGCTTGCGGCGTACCGCACCGCTGCCGAGGGGCCGCTCGCCGGCATCCTCGAGTACTCCGACGACGCACTCGTGTCGTCCGACATCACGGGCAACCCGGCCTCGGCGATCTTCGACTCGGCCCTCACCCGCGTCGACGGCCGCCACATCAAGGTGGTCGCCTGGTACGACAACGAGTGGGGCTTCTCGAACCGTGTGATCGACACGCTCGAACTCCTCGCCGCCAACTGACCGGACGCCGCGGCGGCCCGGGCGACGTGGCCGTGATCCGGAATCATCTGCAAGGAGTTGGAACGAGTGCAGCCGCGCCTGCGGCTGCACCGGCACGTCCTGATCCGTGGACGTTCAGCGTGAGATGCCGGTGACCTGTACGGAGGCGACCGCGCTCCGGGCGCCCGAGAAGATGACGCCGGGGTCGGACGGGGTCTGGTTGAGGACCCACAGGCCGATCAGGGTGGCCAGGGTGAACACGACGGCGATCAGGACGGCGAGGACGAGCCGCCGCCGGCGTTCGCGCCGTCGCCAGTCGCCGCGGGCCGTGCGGTAGGCGTCGGGAGCGGCCTGCACTCCGTCGGCCAGCGCCGCCAGGGCCTCGCTCAGTTCCTTCTCCGTACGGTCCGGACCGGTGTTGTTCATCGCCGGGCCTCCATCGCCTGGGTCAGTGCGGCGATGCCGCGCGCGGTGTGTGTCTTGACCGAGCCGCAGGAGATTCCCATCGCGGCGGCTATCTCGCTCTCCTTGAGTCCGAGCCAGTGCCGCAGGACGAGCGCCTCGCGCTGTCGGGCAGGCAGCTGCCGGAGCGCGGCGATCAGTACGCGCTGGTCGTCATGGAGGAGAGCGGTGTTCTCGGCGGAGGCGATGATGTCCTCGGGCGGGTTCTCCACGTGCTTGCGTGCGACTTGGAGGTGCCGGATGCGCATCCGGGCCAGATTGCACACTGTGGAGCGCAGGTATGCCTCCGCAGCCTCGGTTTCCCGCAGCCGCCGCCACTTTCGGTACAGCTGGTAGTACGCCTCGGCGACCACGTTCTCGGGGTCGTCGGCGCCGAGGAGGACGGCGAGGCGGAGCATCGCGGAGTAATGCAGTTCGAAGAGGCGGGCGAGGGCGGCTTCCCGTTCCACGTCGGCGGGATCGCTCGTCGCGGGAGCGAGTGGCTCGGCCGGGGCGGCGGCCGCCGGGACCGGCGGCAGCGTGACCGGGGGGTTCTGCCTTTTTCTCACGGGTTGTTCGCTCCCGTCTCGGGGCGCCGCCTGACGGTCAGGCGGGACGGTAGGTCGGTGGCATCGGCGCCGCGCGGGACGCCGAGGCGTTCGAGGGCCGCGGTGCCCGCCACGGCGACGGCCAGGTTGAGGACGAGGGCCGCGAGCCCGGCGTAGATCTCCAGCGGTCCCGCCCCGGTGCCCAGCGGCACGACCGACGAGAAACCCTCGCGCACCACCAGGAACGTGCCGGAAGCCATGCCGACGGCCCACCCGGCGAGCAGCGCCCGCGGATGCAGCCGGCCGGTGAACAGCCCGATGGCCACGGCCGGGAAGATCTGCAGGATCCAGACCCCGCCCAGGAGTTGGAGGTTGATGGCGTCCTGGTCGCGCAGTCCGAACACGAATGCGACGGCACCGACCTTCGCGGTGAGCGACACCGCCTTGGCGACGCGGACCTGCCGCTTCGGCGTGGCCGTCGGATGGAAATACTCGACGTAGATGTTCCGCACGAAGCTGGTGGCGGCCGCGATCGACATCACGGCCGCCGGGACCAGCGCGCCGACGGTGATCGCGGCGAACACCAGCCCGGCCAGCGGCGCCGGCATGAGCCGGTCGACCAGCATGGGCACGGCGGACTCGGCGCTCCCTCTGGGGGCCTGCACGCCTGCCGTGAGGGCCGCGAGCCCCAGGAAGCCGAAGAGCGCGAGCAGCCCCGTCCAGGCGGGCAGGGCCACGGAGACCTTGCGTACCGTGCGTGGACCGTCGGCGGCGAATCCCGCGGTGAGCACATGCGGGTACATCAGCAGGGCCAGCGCGGAGCCCAGGGCGAGTGTGGCGTAGGCGGGCTGCTGGGCGGGGGACAGGAGCAGCGGGGAGTGGGCCGGATCCGTGCCGCCGAGCCGCCGGGCCGCTCCCTCGAAGACCGCGCCGGGTCCCCCGAGCCGTTCGAGAACCAGCCAGCACACGGCGGTGAGCGAGACGAAGACGGCCACTGCCTTGAGTGCGGAAATGACAGCCGGCGCGCGCAAGCCGTGCCGGTACGTCGCCACCGCGAGGCCGGCGAAGAGCGCGACCATGACCAGGTCTCCGGCCGCGCCTCGTGGAGAGACGCCTCCGGCGGTCAGCACCGCCCGTATGCCCAGCAGTTGCAGCGCCAGGTACGGCATCGTCGCGAGGATCCCGGTCAGCGCGACCACCAGCGCCAGCTGCGGCGAGCCGTACCGGCCGCGTACGAAGTCCGCCACCGTGATGTAACCGTGGCGGCGGGCCACGCTCCACAGACGGGTCAGCAGGACGAAGGCGAGTGGACAGACCATCACGGTGTAGGGCACCGCGAAGAAGGCGGCTGCCCCGTTGCCGTACGCCAGTCCCGGTACTGCGGTGAAGGTGTACGCGGTGAAGATCGTGCCGCCGAGCAGCAGCCACGTCCACACGGGACCAAGGCTCCGGTCGGCCAGCGCCCAGCCCTCGAGGGAGGGCAGCCGGTCGCTCGGGCGCAGGCGGCGGGCGGTGACGGCGAGCAGCGATGCTCCGCCGATCACGGCGAGGAATGTCGCGGTCATCGCGCCATCCGCCATGGGTCACCGTCCTTGGTGTGCCTGAAGCCCTCGCCGGAGAGTTGCGCGGGGTGCCGGTTCGGTGGACAGAAAACCGGCGGGAAATCTTCTGGAAATTCGCTGTCAACCATTTCCGGCGGGTGGACAACTCTTCCACATACCGACAGCGGAGGGGAGAGGAGCCCAGGTCATGGCACGGATCGGACATCCGCGGCTACGGCACGTGGCCGTCGCCCTGCTCCTCCTCGCGCCCGCCGCGGGACTGCTGTGGGTGCCCTGGTACGCCGGCGAGAGTCCGCGGCTCGCCGGGACGCCGTTCTTCTACTGGTACCAGCTGGCCTGGGTACCGGGGTGCGGGCTCTGCCTGCTCGCCGCGTACGCGCTGACCCGGAAGGAACGCCGCGATCCCTGACCGGGTCGGCCAGGAAAGAACGTCACCCCCGCTGATCCGGGCGCGCCCGTCGCACCCTGCCCCACACACGATCACCCAGGCGAGGAGCCGTCATGCCCACATCAGCCATGCCTGAATCCGTTCTCCCGGCGCCGGAAGGGCCACCGCGCCCACACCGGCGCATGACACCACGGTCGATCCTGCTGTGGACCACCGTCGCCCTGGCGGGCGCGGTCGCCTGGGGCGTCCTCGCGCTGGCCCGGGGGGAGAAGATCTCCGCGGTGTGGCTGGTGGTGGCGGCCCTCGGTTCGTATGCCATCGCCTACCGCTTCTACTCCCGCTTCATCGTCCGGAGAGTGCTGAAGCCGGACGACCGCCGGGCCACGCCGGCCGAACGCCTGGAGGACGGCGTCGACTTCCAGCCGACCGACCGCCGGGTGCTGCTGGGCCATCACTTCGCCGCGATCGCCGGCGCGGGCCCGCTGGTGGGTCCGGTGCTCGCGGCCCAGATGGGGTACCTGCCGGGCACCCTCTGGATCGTTGCCGGGGTGATCTTCGCCGGGGCGGTGCAGGACTTGGTGGTGCTGTTCCTGTCGATGCGGCGGGACGGCAAGTCGCTCGGGCAGATGGCCCGGGACGAGATCGGCAGAGCGGGCGGCGCGGCGGCGCTGGTCGCGGTGTTCGCCATCATGATCATCCTGCTCGGTGTGCTGGCCCTGGTCGTGGTCAACGCGCTCGCGCACTCCCCCTGGGGCACATTCTCCGTCGCCATGACCATCCCCATCGCGCTGTTCATGGGTTTCTGGATGCACGTCATCCGCCCCGGCAGGGTCGTCGAGACCAGCCTGATCGGCGTCGCGCTGCTGCTGCTCGCGATCGTCGGCGGCAGCTGGATCCAGAACTCCGCACTGGCGGACACGTTCACCCTCAGCCCGACAACCCTCGTCTTCTGCCTGGTCGGGTACGGCTTCGTCGCCTCCGTCCTGCCGGTGTGGATGCTGCTCGCGCCGCGTGATTACCTCTCCACCTTCATGAAGATCGGCACCATCGCGCTGCTCGCGGTGGGTGTCGTCGTCGCCGCGCCCGTACTGCGTGCGGACGCGGTGAGTGACTTCGCCTCCTCGGGTGCGGGCCCGGTCTTCGCCGGGGCGCTCTTCCCCTTCCTCTTCATCACCATCGCCTGCGGGGCCCTGTCCGGTTTCCACGCCCTGGTCGCCTCAGGCACCACCCCGAAGCTGATCCAGAAGGAATCCCAGGTCCGGATGATCGGCTACGGCGCGATGCTGATGGAGTCGTTCGTCGCGATCATGGCGCTGATCGCAGCGGCCACCCTGGAACCCGGTCTCTACTACGCGATGAACGCACCTGCGGGATTCCTCGGCACGACGGCCCAGTCCGCCTCGCACGCGGTGGCGAGTCTCGGCTTCACCATCAGCCCCGACCAGTTGACCCACGCAGCCGCCTCGGTGGAGGAACAGACGCTGATCGCCCGGTCCGGTGGAGCGCCCACGCTGGCCGTCGGCATGTCGGAGATCTTCTCCGGGGTCTTCGGCGGCTCGGCGATGAAGGCCTTCTGGTATCACTTCGCGATCATGTTCGAGGCGTTGTTCATCCTGACGACCGTCGACGCGGGCACCCGGGTCGGCCGCTTCATGCTCCAGGACATGCTCGGAAACATCTGGAAGCCGATCGGCCGGGTCAACTGGAAGCCCGGTATCTGGCTGTGCAGCGGAATCGTCGTGGCCGCCTGGGGCTATTTCCTCTACACCGGCGCCACCGACCCGCTCGGCGGAATCAACCAGCTCTTCCCGCTCTTCGGTATCGCCAACCAGCTGCTCGCGGCTGTCGCCCTCACCGTCTGTACGACGGTCCTCATCAAGTCCGGGCGGCTGCGGTTCGCCTGGGTCACCGCGATCCCGCTGGCCTGGGTGGTCGCGATCACCTTCACCGCCGGCTGGCAGAAGATCTTCTCCGGTGACCCGCGCGTCGGCTTCTTCGCCCAGCGCGCCCGCTACGCCGACGGCATCGACGCCGGCCAGGTCCTGTCGCCTGCCAAGAACCTCGACGAGATGCACACCGTGGTCACCAACTCCACCGTCGACGGTGTCCTGATCGCCCTGTTCCTCCTCCTGGTCGCGGTGGTCATCGGCAACGCGGCCGTGGTGTGCGCACGGGCCATGCGCTCGCCCTGGGCGCTGCCGACAACCGAGGCCCCGTACGTCGAGTCCCGCATCGACGTGCCGGAACACGCCGACGAGCCGTTGGCGGGGGCCCGCTCATGAACGCCCGGCACTGGGCGCGGACCGTGCGCTGGTACCTGCGCGAACTGACCGGAGAGGCGGAGTACGACCGCTACTGCGCGCGCCACCGCAGCCACCACCCGCTCGCCCCCGAGCCGACCCGACGGGAGTACGAGGTGCTGCGCACCCTGCACAGGGAGACCCACCCCCAGAGCCGCTGCTGCTGACGCACCGGCCCCCCCGGACCGCGGGGCGGGCGCGCCTCCCAGCCCTGACGCCGCGCCCGCCCCGCATCACCCGCCCACCGACACCGGGACCGAGATGCTCAGACGCCGAAAAGCCCTGCTGATCCGCCCCGAACTCGACGACCACGAACTGCACGCGACCCTGACCGAGCTCCGCCCGGGGCAGCAACTCCACGGCCTCGGCGCCGGCCGGAGCCGCTCCGTCTGGGAACCGGCCGCGGAACTGTTGCGCACCACCGGGCAGGACTGGGACCGCCGGGTGCACCGGATGTTCGTACTGGCGGGACATCTTCCACGGGTGGTCAGCGAACGCTGGGCCGCCGACCGCCCCGGGGACGCGGACGCCCTGGGGCTGGTGGCCTGCGCGCGGTCGGCCACGGCCGCCGCGGAGGGACGAGCCGGGGCCCGCCGGGCGGAGCAGGTGTGCCTGCGCGCCGCCGCGGCATGCCCCGGGGACCCGACTCCATGGCTTGCACTGCTGTCCCTGATGCATTCCATGGCGGTCCCACTCCGGGACGCCGTGCCCGTGTGGACCGAGGCCGTCACCCGCGCCCCGTGCCATCGGAACGCCTACCATCGACTGCTGCGCTATCTGTCCCCACGCGGACATGGAGCGGTCCCCGAGATGATGGACTTCGCCCGGCAGGCCGCCGCCCACGCGCCGCACGGATCGCCGCTCGTCCTGCTCCCCGTGGCAGCCCGCGTGGAACTCGTCGCCCACCGCCTGCGGCAGACGCCTTTGGCCGCGCTCGGGGCGAGTGGCCACTGGCACGAACAGCAGGCGGCCGTCGAAATCGACGCGGCCCTCACCGGCTGGTTCCATACGCCTGCGTCGCCGCACGCGGAAACGGTCCTCGATCTGAACATCCTCGCCTTCGCTCTCATCCAGGCCCACCGCCCGGCCGAGGCAGCCCCCGCCTTCCGACGCATCGGCCCTCACATGACACGCCACCCCTGGGACCTGCTGGCCGAACCGGAGCGCACGTTCCTCTACTGGCGGGACCGTCTCGTGCACGGCGGGGACGGGGGACAACTCCCGTAACCCCTCGGTCAGTTACCCCCAGGGGACGCCATCTGCTCGAGCGAGAAGTGATTCGTGTGCGCACTTCGCGTTGGACGGAGATCTTTAATTCGTGTTCGAGACGTCTGGAACGGCACCTTGCATGGAGGAAGGCGCTGTCACCTGGCGCCGCAGGAGCGGGGACATTCCCCTCGGAAGGGCCATCGACTGGGCCTACGGCAACGACGTGAATCAGTCCGACTACGGAGTGGTGGAGTACAGCAACAGCGATGTCGCGCCGTACGGAACGATCCAGTACGCGGACGGCTCGGAAGGGCAGATCTCGCGTTCTGCCTCCGCGTTCGACGGGGAGAAGGTGAAGCGCGTGGGGACCATGAGCCAGGACCTGGTGGGCATGGTGCTGGCGACGGTCGCGACGGTCACCTACACCGACGGCACCACCCTCACCAACATGGTCGAGGCGAGTAACTGCACCGTGCATGGTGACAGCGGAGGACCCCTCTTCAGCGGTGAGACGGCGCTGGGCATCAATTCGGGCGGCAGCTATGCCGACCAGCCATGCGGGGATTCCGACAGCCAAGCGGACCGTTCCAGCTTCTACGAGCCGGTAGACGAGGTGCTCTCCTGGGAAGGGCTGCAGGTCTACTGGGCCACGGACGACCTCTCGCTGCCTGCGGCTCCGCCACACCAACGCAGGTGCAGCGGGCGGCGAGAGGCCGTGAGTGAACCCTGATGCGCCCCTCCGCGTCGAAGGTGTGGGAGTCGGTCAGCGCTGGGTGCTGAAGAGTCCCCGCGCCCTTGTGTTCCGTAGCCAACCCCTCGTCGACCCCACAGAGGACTTCATGAATACGCAAACGAAGCGCTCCGTCTCCATGCTGTTGGTATCACTCCTGAGTACGAGCCTCCTTGCTGGTTGCGGCAATGATCAGCGCACAGACGATGGGCATGCGAACGATCAGTCGCTGCGCATGCAGGAGGAGCGCGCCCGTCAAGTAGCCGATGCCTGGCGGGCATCTGCAGCGGCCGCTGCCTGGGCCCAGGGCTACTACCCGATGGCCGACGCGGTCCAGAAGCCGGAATCCGGCTGGCGCAGTAAGGCGGACGAGCGAGCCTACGAAACGAAGAACTTCGTCCTGCGCGGCGATCTGCCCAGCACAGCCCCCGCCCTCGGGAAGGTGGACTGGGGAAACGGGAAAGATCTCACCCGCCCACTGATTGAGGCCAAGAAGGCATACCAGTCGTTCGCCCTTAACCGCAGCGCCGGACCCCACCTGAGCGTAACTGGGGCCCGGCCCGGTAGAACAACCATCGTGACAAGCCGCGGTAACGCAACCGTTCCCGCATGGTTGTTTACACTGGAGAACTACGACACCCCGCTCAAGCGTGTCGCCGTAACCCCCTCAAAGCTTCCCAAGCCGCCGATCGAACAAGCCCGACAAGGGGCTATTGGCGGTCTCAGGAGCGTCACCCAGCTGGTCGGAATGGCGGCAGATGGTCGCTCCATCACTGTGAAGGCCACTCACGGATCCTGCGACGACGGCCCCCTCGCCAAAGCGCTGGAGACAGATGAGAGCGTAGTACTGTACGCCTCCATCAAGGGGGCCGAAGGCGGCACATGCCCCGCCGACATGATCGAACAGAACGTGAGGGTGGAACTGTCGCGGCCGCTCGGTGACCGCCTCCTCCTGGACGCCCTCACCGGTCGGCCAGTGCCGTTCGGAGACCCCAAAGGGACGACACCGAGCTGGACGTAAGCGCAACATCATCCAGCCCTCCATGGCGTCCGCCGGGAGAGGGTCGGGTCGTGAAGCGGCTGGGTGGGAGGATCAGGACTTCGGTGCCGGTTCGGTGATGCGGGCTTCGAGGTCGGCGACGCGCCGGTCCTGGAAGCGGAGGTTGGAGCGGGCGGCCTTGAGCCGTTCGTCGAGGGTGCGGTTGTCGGTGGTGAGCTGGCGGACGCGCTGTTTGAGGGTGGTGTTCCCGGTTGTGATCCGCTGGATGGCGCCCTCGGTCCATTCGTCCTGCAAGTCGCTTATCTGGCCCAGGAGTTCGCCGATCCGAGTGCGCTGGGTGAGGATCTCGGTGTGGGCGGCCTTGAGGGCGGCCGTCCCCTCGGGCCACACGATCGTCCACGACCGCCGCCCGTTCTTCCGCTCGGTCTGCTGGACCCGCAAGTCCCCGACCACCACGTGCCGTGCCACTCGTCCTCCGTACCGACTCCAGAACATGACAGACGTCCCGGACACGGTCGGTAAACAAGCCCGGGACGTGCTGGTCACAGTCCCAGACGGACATCACGGGCAGGACTACCTGCGGTCGGTAAATTGGGGGACAACCGATCTGTCGGTGCGGCAATGGATTCTTCCGGGTGATCGACGGGTACCGCCTGCGCGCCAGGCCGTATCCATAACCTCCGGGCAGGACTAGGCTGTTGAGTGAGGCCCCAGTCCCCGGCAGCGATGTCTTCGTTCCGCTCCGTGGAGGCCATGATGGCCGTCCTGCTTCTCCTCTTGATTGTGGTGCTGTTCGGTCTCGGCTTCCTCAACTCCCTCTGGTGGGTGGCCGCAGCCGTGCTGGTGTTCGTCGCCAGCCGCTCAAGGCGCGATCGTGGCAGAGGCTGGGGTCGCCGCGACGGTTCCGATGTGGGGGAGTACCGCGACTACGAGGAACGCCGTGACCGGCAGGACCGCTGGGATCGGCGCTACAGCCGTCGGCACCGGGCGCGCTGGAGGCGCGAGGACCGGCGGGACCGTGAGCGCCGCGTCTGACGGCGAAGCAGCGCCGGCACCCAGAGGTTCCGGGCACCGCTTCGGCAAGACCGGACGCACCTAGACCGTCGAGAGGTACAGCCATGTCACGCACAACGATGCTCCCCGAAGGATATTGGGACCTGAAGGCCGAGGCCTCGTGGCGCAACACCCCCTCGGGGCAGAACGTCACCGCGCTGCGCGCCGAGATCGACCACCTCCGGCGGGCCATGGCCGGCCGTGCGACCATCGACCAGGCCCGCGGGATCGTGATGGTCCTGACTCCCTGCAGCCGTGGGCCGGCCAGGGGCCTGCTGACGGACATCTCCCGCCAGTGCAATGTCAAGCTCCCGGAGACGGCCGCAGCCGTGGTCGCTGCCTGGGAGGGCAAGCCCCTCCCGCGACAGATGCAGCTGGCTCTGCGGCGCGCGCTGAAGGACCTTCACACCTAAAACCGCGCATGCGCCTCGGGATCGTCGCACGAGCCGAGGGCATGACGGCGAAGGTCGTGATGCACACAGCCGGTGTACGGGAGTGACGGGGCCGCGACGTGATCGACACCGGTACCGTCCGGTGGTGGCATACGAGTGCTCACGGCCTACCGGACTGTGCTGGTATCAAGGGCATGGACAACCACAGGCGCGTTCTCATCGTCGCCTACGACGACGCACAGATCCTCGACATCGCCTGTCCCAGCGGTGCTTTGGACATCGCCAACCGGTACGGCGCGACCCCGCCGTACACCCTCGAACTGGGAACCGTCGGTCGTCGGGCCGCGCGCAGTTCCGCGGGGATCGTGCTGGGGGCCGGGCTGAGTCTGGAAGCGGTCACGGGACGCCTGGACACGCTGATCGTCGTGGGCGGTGTCGGCTGTGAAGACGCGGCGGCGGACGAGCAGTTGCTGGGTCAGGTCCGCCGACTGGCCGCACAGAGCCGCCGCGTGGCCTCCGTCTGTACGGGCGCGTACGTCCTGGCCGCGGCCGGACTGCTGGACCACAAGCGGGTGACGACCCACTGGGGGTGGGGGGAGCGGCTCGCTGAACGGCATCCCACCGTGGCCGTGGACACGGGCCCCCTGTGGATACGCGACGGCAACGTCTACACCTCCGCCGGGGTCACCAGCGCGCTCGACCTGACGCTGTCCTTGATCGAAGAGGACCACGGGCCGACGCTGGCCCGGGCCGTCGCCCGTGAACTCGTCACATACCTCCACCGGCCGGCCGACCAGGCGCAGATCTCCATGTACTTGGCAGCGCCGCCACCGGAGAACCGGCTGGTGCGAGATCTGATGGCTTACGTCGATGGACACCTGGCCGAGGACCTCACGCTCGCCGCTCTGGCAGCTCGGGCGGGTATCAGCTCCCGGCACCTGACCCGCCTCTTCACCGCCCACCTCGGTACGACTCCGGCACGGGCCGTCCGCGGGGCGCGCACGGCAGCCGCGGCCCGCCTGGTGCGCTCCAGCGCACTGCCCATGGCGGCGATCGCCCGCCGCTGCGGATTCGGGACCGCGGAGACACTTCGGCAGGCATTCCTCGACCACTACGGGGTCACAGGGGACAGGATTCGCAGGATGCCGGACATGGCACCCCCACGCCTCGCTCCGGCGCAGCAGACTCCCGGCACATGACGCACCCAACACAGGCGACGACACGCAGAAATGTGCTGCGCGGAACCGTGGCCGCCGCCGCGCTCGCAGCCACCGCCACGGCGGCAACGGGGACTGGAACAGCGCAGGCCCCATCGGGCAGTTCGGGCCCGGACATCGGCATTCTGCTGTATGACGGCTTCAGTCTGCTGGACCCCACCGGTCCGGCCGAAGTGCTGTCCCGGTTGCCGGACGCCACCGTGACGATGATCTCCGAGAAGCGAGGGCCGGTGCGCACGGACACGGGAGACGTAGCGGTGCTCGCCGAGCAGTCCATCACCGAGGTCGATCGCCTGGACGTCCTGCTGGTGCCGGGTGCGGGGAACCGCGGGACCGTCGCCGCGATGACCAACGAGGTGCTGCTGAGCTGGATCCGCGCCATGCACCGGCACACCCGCTGGACGACGTCTGTGTGCACCGGGAGCATCGTCCTCGCCGCGGCCGGACTGCTCACAGGCAGGCGGGCGACGACCTACTGGGCCTCCGCGGAGTACCTCCAGTCCACGTTCGGTGTGACCTACCTGCCGCAGCGCTACGTACGCTCGGGGAAGATCATCACCGCCGCCGGAGTCTCGGCGGGAGTGGACATGGCCCTGTATCTCGCATCCTTGATGACGGACAACGACACGGCCAAGGCGCTTCAACTCGCCATCGAATACGACCCTCAACCTCCCTTCGGCTCGGGCAATGCCACAGACGCGGATCCCCAACTCAAGGAAGCCGCGCTGAAGTTGCTTGCCGCCTCACAGGTGTAGTCGAAGCGCGAAGCCGAGGCCCGCCCCTCCAGGAGCTCGTCGTCCGGCCCTCGCGCCACTCCGGCGGTGCCGACATTCGCCTCCGGCTCCGTCCATCATTCGATCGAACAAGCCGTGGCCGCCGTCTCTCATGACGCTCCAACAGGGCGTGTACGGAGGCCAGTTCGCCGATCATCATGCCGTCCGCCCTTGCGGGAAGCACCGAAATCTCCTCATCCCGTACCAGCCCTCTGACGCAATGTGAGAACCCTTGTCGGGTCCCGTTGATCTCCTGTGGAAGCGCGTGCGACAGTGAGCGCGATTTGATCGTTCCCCGAACCAGAAAGGCCCCCATGCGCTTACGTCGATTTGCCCTCACCGCTCTCGCCGCCGTGGGTCTGTGCGCCGTGTCGGCGCCGACCTCGGCTGTCGCGCAGGACCGGCCGACCGGTTCCCCCACCGGGACCGCCACGGTCGTCAACACCCAGTCACGCGCTCAACTCGACGCCTATTGGACTCCGGAGCGGATCCGCAAGGCCAAGGTGATGCCCGCGTCCACCGTTTCGACGGTGACGCCCTCCTCCCCCTCAGCAGCCGAGGCAACCGGCAATCCTGTGCACATCCCCGCGACAAGACCCAGTGGCAGCTCGGGAGTTCAGGCGCAGGCCAGCGTGTGGGGCACGGTGGGACGCCTGCTCTTCACGATCCCCGGCAAGGGTGACTACATCTGCTCTGGCAACGTTGTCACGAGCAACAACGGATCTGTGTTGGCCACCGCACGTCACTGCGGGTTCGGTGAAGGAGGCACCAACTACCGATTCGCCCCCAACTACAGTTCGGGCAACGCGCCCTACGGCTGGTGGGGGTGGCGCAGCGCGGGCTGGGTCACGGGAGGCGGCCAGGAGAACGACAGCGCCTTCCTCGTTCTGGACACTCCTGGCGGCCGGCGCGTCCAGGACGTCGTCGGTTCCACCGGGCTCGGCTTCAACTGGTCGAGCAACTACGCGCACATCATCGGTCTGCCGGCCGACAAGGACTACGCCGTCTGGTGCGAGGGGCAGGGTTACGCCGGACCTGACGGCCAGCGCTTGATGAACAACTGCATCGGCCTGACCGGCGGCGCCAGTGGCGGTGCCTGGATCGAGAACTATCAGTCCGACGGCTCCGCCATCCAGACCGGCGCCTACTCCGGCAGCTACGGATCGGCGGCCGCCACTTCGGCGTACGGCAACTCCGCGTACGACGTCTGGAACGGCGCACAGAACAGCTGACGCGGCAGCCCTCGCAGCCGCGACCGCCCGGGGGCCGGACCCGTGGTCGGCTCCCGAATCGCCTTGGGGAGCCGACCAATCTGTTGGTGCGGCAGAGGAACCTTTCCGGCGCACGGCTTCCTCGGTGAACCAGCCCCGCCAGGGCTTTTTGCCCACGGCGGCTTCACCCTGAATGGCGCGGCGCTGCACGGCACTTGGTATCAGCGCCGCCCTGGCGAGAATCTCCGATGAGCCGGTGTGTCCACAGTCTTGACGGTCATGGTTCAGACCTTTAAGTTCTCGACAGCTGGTCACATATCAACAGTTCATTCTCATACGTGAACAGTCGACGCCCACCCCACCTCGAAGGGCGAACATGGCACGCATCCGTTTGTCTTTGCGCCTGCCCAAGGCAGCCCGCCTCCTGCTGGTCGGCGCCGTCGCAGCGGCCACGCTGACTGCGACGGGCAGCACGGCCCAGGCGGCGAACGAGCCGGTCAATCTGTGGCTGACGACCACGTCCGACTCCGCCGGCCGCAACGTCACCCGGGGGCTCCAGCAGCAGACCGCACTGCGCTTCGGTCCCGCCGGCGGCACGGCTCAGCACACCATCACCGTCGACGAGAACACGACCTACCAGCAGTTCGAGGGCGGCGGCGCCTCCATCACCGACTCCACCGCCTACCTGCTGCGAGGCGGCGCGGTCAGCGCGGCGACCCGCGACGCCGTCATGCAGAAGCTGTTCTCGCCTACCGCGGGCATCGGCCTTTCCTTCGTGCGCAACCCGATCGGAGCCTCCGACCTCTCCCGCCCGGGCAATGTCTCACTCGACGACACCTGCTGCAATCTCAACGACTTCGGTGCCAATGGCTACGACACCAATGTCCGTCTGCTGACGGTCCAGGCCAAGCAGCTCAACCCGGCCCTGAGGATCATGGCCGTGCCGTGGAGCGCCCCGGGCTGGATGAAGGACAACGGCCGGATGGACCAGATGGGCTGGCTGAAGTGGGAGTACTACCCCACGTACGCCCAGTACCTGGTGAAGTACATCCAGAGCTACCAGGCCGCCGGCATCAAGGTCGACTACATCTCGGTGCAGAACGAACCCAACTGCTGCCAGGCGTCCAACCCGACGGCGATGAACTACCCCGGCATGAACTGGAATTCGTCCGGCCTGGCGGAGTTCACCAAGAACCACGTCTACCCGGCCTTCCGTGCCGCGGGCATCACCACCAAGGTCCTCGTCCACGACTGGAACTACGGTGACTACGCGACCATGGGCTCCGGCGTCCTCGGCGATACCGGTGTGCGCAACGATCCCCTGTTCGGCGGCATCGCCTGGCACGGTTACTCCGGTGATCCGGCGGTCGGAACCCAGGTGCACAACCAGTATTCGAGCGTGAAGCAGTTCAGCACGGAGCACTCCGGTGGCACCTGGATCGCCAATCAGCACAACGAAGATCTCGCGGACATCGTGAACTACGCCCGCAACTGGAGCACCAGCCTGGTCAAGTGGGGCCTCGCCCTCAACCAGAACATGGGCCCGCACAACGGCGGTTGTGGCACCTGCACAGGTCTGGTCACCGTCCAGGAAGGCGGTTCTAGGGCGGGCCAGGTCGACTACACCATCGAGTACTACACGACCGGTCACCTGACCAAGTTCGTCAAGCCGGGCGCGTACCGGATCGCTTCGACGGCCAACAGCACCATCCAGAACGTGGCCTGGCGCAATCCGGACGGATCGAAGGCCCTCATCGCCCACAACGGCGGGACCAGCGCACAGTCGGTCCGCGTGAACTGGGGCAGTCAGTCCTTCGTCTACACCCTCCCGGCCCGCACCACGGCCACCTTCACCTGGTAGCCGCGTTCGACCTCGACCCGCCGGCACTGGACGACAGCCGGCGGGTCGACACCTATCTACCTGACCTACCTACCTGCATGCACCGATAGTCGATCAGTTGAGAGGAAGACACTCGTGAGGATGTCTCGGCGGGCTGTACTGGCTACGGCAGCGGGCGCAGCGGCTGCGTATCCATCCCTGCCACAGGCCGCGCAGGCACAATCTGGTCAGCCTTCAGCCGCGTCGACCACGCGCACGCTGCGAGCCGCGGCCGACTACGCGGTGGAGAAGGTCCGTTCCGTCGCGCCGAATGTGAACGGCTTCCCCGTCGGCACGAAGTTCGAGAAATGGGTCTACAGCCAGAACGGCGACTGGGTCGGCGGGTTCTGGCCAGGAACGCTGTGGATGTCCTGGCTCTACAGCGGAGATGACACCTTCCGCCGACTTGCGCTCGACTCGGCGAGCAAGCTTGCTCCCCGCCAGTACGACACGAGCACCCACGATCTCGGTTTCCTGTTCTATCCGTCATGGGTGACCGCCTGGCGCCTGACAGGCGAAGACACCTGGCGCGCCGGCGCCGTACGCGCGGCCGATTCGCTGATCCAGCGATACAACCCGCGCGGTCGTTACATCCGCGCATGGGGCGGTCTCAACGAAGCGAACAACGCGGGCCGCGTCATCATCGACACGATGATGAACCTCGATCTGCTGGCGTTCGCGAGCGAGCAGACCGGCGACGAGAAGTATCTCGACATCGCGGTGGAACACGCGAAAACCGCCCAACATGCGTTCCTGCGACCGGATGGATCCATCCCGCACGTCTTCGACTTCGACCCGGTCACTGGTGCGGAGATCGGACCGGGCACCGTGCAGGGCTACAGTCCTACGTCGTCCTGGGCGCGAGGGCAGGCCTGGGGCATTTACGGATTCACCACGATCTACCGCCGGACCGGGGACCGCCAATTCCTCACCACCGCGCGGAAACTCGCCGACTATGCGATAGGCGCACTCGGTCCGGATTTCGTCCCGGTATGGGACTACCGTGCACCGCAGCAGCCCCATGACATCAAGGACGCGTCGGCCGGCGCCATCATGGCGTGCGGGCTGCTCGACCTGGCCGCGGCAGCGGACAAGCAGCACTACCGGACGGTAGCGCTGCAGCTGCTGACCGCACTGTCCCGGACATGCCTGACCAGGGAATCCTCCCGGGCCGAGGCGGTCGTAGCCCGCTGCACCCGCAACCGGCCCGCTGAGGACGGCATCGAGATCTCCCTCCCGTACGCCGACTACTACCTGCTGGAAGGCATCATGCGGGTGCTGAAGCCGCAGGATGTCGACCGCGCAATCGACCTTTCCGCCCTCTGACCGATCCGCCGACAGTATGCGGCCGCATTCCAATGGTTGGCGGAATGCGGCCGCATTCGTCCGGCCCGCCATCGACCACGTCGGTAGAACACCTCTGGTGCCGCTGCCAGTTCGGCGACCACGGCAGCAGCCCGAGTCCGGGGGATAACCCCCGGGCGGAGTGGGGGCGGCCATGAGTGACGTGGCTTTCGCCCGCTGGGATGGTTCTGGGCATGAAGCCGACGACGAACCGCATGGCACATCCGATGACTCCGGCAAGGCCGATGAGCCCGACGACTCCGACCGTCCGCCTGATGTTCACCACCGCGCCGGCATGCTTCCTTGCCGGGTGGCTGCTGATGCGGCCGATCAACGGGCAGGCGGAGCCGGGCGGCTGGTGGACGGCCGCGCACGCGGTCTGGCTGGCGGGATTCCTGCTGTTCGCGGCGATGAGCCTGAGCTTCGGCCGGCTGATCACCCCGGACGACGCCGGACCGGCGACGGGACCGGGGACGGGACCGACGGCCGGGCGCAGGACCGCGCTGTGGGTGAGTGTGGTGATGGTCCTGCTCAGTTCACTGGCGAACGTGGTGCAGTTGGCACTGGATCTGGTGGGCGGGTTCCGCGCGGCGGACCGGGCGGAATTGCAGGACATGTTCGCGGGGGTGAAGGACATTCCCGGTGCGGAACAGCTGATCTACGGTGTGGGGGCCCAGCTCGTCTTTGTCGGCCTGGTGGTGTTCGCCGTGCTGGCCGCGGTCGCACGACGGGCCGGGGCCTGGACGGCCGTGCTGGTGACCGGAGGCACCGTGGTGTTGGCTGTCGCGATGGGCTTCGGACGCAATCACTGGCTGGTGCCGGTCGGTATGACCGTCCTGCTGGCCGGACTCGCCGCGCTGGGCGGGCAGTTGGCCGGACGTGCCGGCGGCCCGGGGGTGTCCCGCCGGGCGCCCGCGGCGCGGGTGTCGCGCACACCGGCCGGCTGATTGCTGAGTGGCCTGGGCCTGGCCTGCCGCCGCCCTGTTTCTCAACCCCGGGCGGCGGCAGTCTCCACGGAGGGGCTCCTGGTACGGGCCCGCGTCGTTCATGTAGTACCAGCACGAGTAGTGCACCCTGACGACAGTTTGGCCCGGGCCCATTGACGGCCGTGCCGACTGGTGGGAGCTTCTGCGATGGTTACGTTTCCATAGGTGCACACCCCGACAACTGCACGACGCTGTCGGGCACGTGCGTTCGACCGGCCCCGCACGGCGAAACAGGAGACACCGATATGACCGTCCCGTCACGTTTCATGAGACCCTTCAGTGCCGCCTTCACCATGGTGCTTCTCCTGGTCCTCGCCCCGGCGCTGCTGGTGCTCCGCTCGGCCCCGCCCGCGCAGGCCCTCGACAACGGACTGGCCAGGACGCCCCCGATGGGCTGGAACGACTGGAACGCCTTCGGCTGCAACGTCACCGAGCAGCTGGTCAAGCAGACCGCCGACTATTTCGTCTCCTCCGGCCTGAAGGACGCCGGGTACCAGTACGTCAACATCGACGACTGCTGGATGACCAAGGCCCGAAACTCCACCGGTCAACTGGTGCCTGATCCGGTCAAGTTCCCCGACGGCATCAGCGGAACCGCCGCCTACGTCCACAGCAAAGGCCTCAAGCTCGGCATCTACGAGAGTGCCGGCACCGCCACCTGCGCCGGCTACCCCGGAAGCCTCGGCCACGAGCAGACGGACGCCAACACCTTCGCCGCCTGGGGAGTGGACTACCTCAAGTACGACAACTGCAACCACCAGAACGTGCCCGACCAGCAGCGCTACACCGCCATGCGCGACGCCCTGGCTCGAACCGGCCGTCCGATCGTCTACAGCCTGTGCAACTGGGGCCTGGCCGGCGTATGGACCTGGGGTGCGGGGGTCGGCAACAGCTGGCGCACCACCGACGACATCAACGTCAACTTCTCCACCGTGACGTCGATCTACAAGGCCAACGTCAAGCTTGCCCCGTACGCCAGGCCCGGCGCCTGGAACGACCCCGACATGCTCGAAGTCGGCAACGGCATGTCGTTCACCGAGGACCGCTCCCACTTCAGCCTCTGGGCGGAGATGGCCGCGCCGCTCATCGCCGGAACCGACCTGCGCAAGGCTTCCGCAGCGACCCTCTCCCTCTACGGCAACAAGGATGTCATCGCGGTCGACCAGGACTCGCTGGGCAAGCAGGGAACCGAGGTGTCCTCCTCGGGCGGTCTCCACGTGCTGAGCAAACCACTGGCGAACGGCGATGTATCGGTGGTGCTCTTCAACGAGAACTCCTCCCCGGCCACCATCACCACCTCCGCATCCGCGGTCGGTCTGCCCGCGGCTTCCTCCTACCGCCTCAACAACCTCTGGTCACACGTCGTCAGCAGCACCGGCGGAACCATCTCGGCCGCTGTCCCCGCCCATGGCTCCGTGATGTACCGGGTTTCCACCGGCAGCGGCACCAGTGTCGGCACCACCCACCCGCTGGTGGGCGCCTCTTCCAACCGCTGCCTCGATGCGTACGACAACCAGACCGCCCCCGGCACCAAGATCGAGATCTGGGACTGCCGCGGCGGCGCCAACCAGTCCGTGACCCTCACCGCCGCCGGTGAACTCCGGCTCTACGGCGGCACCCAGTGCCTGGACGCCTACGACAGCAGGACCACCCCCGGCACCAAGGTGCAGCTCTACACCTGCACCGGCGGCGCCAACCAGAAGTGGAGTCTCAACCCCAACGGCACCATCACCGGCACCCAGTCAGGCCTGTGCCTCGACGTCACCGGCGGCGATCAGGCCTCCGGCAACGTCAACGGCATCCCGCTCGAGCTCTGGACCTGCAACGGTGGCGCCAACCAGCAGTGGCGCCTGGGCTGACCGACTTCGACTGAACTGACCTGCCGCAAAGGGGGAGAAGACCATGCGCGCTCAGGTGCCGACGCCTCAGCGACCGCGAATCCCTGCTCCTCTGATCCCGGCATCCGGAACGGATCCCAGCGGAATCCCACACTCACTTGAACTCTCGTAGGAACGGGACGATCGCATCGATGAAGTGCTCGTTCCGGTCACCGGCCACCATGTGGCCCGCGCCGGCCACCTCGACGCGCCGCGCGTGGGGAACCCTGTCACAGAACTGCTCGGCGATGTCATCGCGCACCACGTCGCTGTTCCCGCCGCGGACGAGCAGGATCGGCACGTCGGCGTGGCGCGCGGCGTCGAGGAGCCGCTCCGCCATGCCGGGCGGATCCATCCGGCCCTCGAAGCTGTCCAGCATCCGGGGGTCCCAGTGCCAGACCCAGCGATCGCCGTGGCGTCGCAGGTTGTTCCGTATCCCCTCGGGGCCGTCGGGACGTGGTCGATGCGGCAGGTGGGTGGATACCGCCGTGGCCGCTTCCTCAAGGCTGGCGAATCCGTCCGGCCGGCGGCGCATGAACTCGACGATCCGGCGACCCCCCCGGGGATCCGGCCGGTGGGCGACGTCGACAAGCACCAGAGCGCGCATCGCCGCCCTGGGTGCCTCTCCTGCCGCGAGCAGCGAACTCAGGCCTCCGAGCGAGGCACCAATGACCACCGGCCGCCCGCCGAGTTCGGCGACGAGTGCCCGGACGTCCTCGGCGAACAGACCGAGGTCGTAGTCACCGTCGGCTGACCATTCGCTGGTGCCGTGCCCACGCAGATCCGGGGCGATGATCTGCCACCCCAGCGCGGCCAGTCGGGGGCCGGTCCGGTCCCAGGCGTGTCGCGTCTGGCCACCGCCGTGCAGCAGGACGAGAGGGGGCGAGGACGCCTCACCCCACACATCCGCCGTCAGCACGATCCCGCCGCAGCCCACGAAGCGTCGGGACCGTGGCAGTGCGCCGGCCGCCCTCATACTGCGCCACGGGTTCGCAGCGGCGCCAGCAACTCGTCGCGGTAGGGATCCGCGGCCGCCGCGGCGAGCGCGACGTCCAGCGCGAACAGAGCGCGCGCGAGGAACCGGTCGTCATCGATCAGGGCGGCGACCCACTGATGCAACGCACCCACGCACGAGGCGGCGACAACGGCGGCCAAGGCGTCTACGTCGATGTCGTCACGCAAGCGGCCCTGTGTCCGTGCGTGCGCCATCGCCCGGCGGAGCTGAGTGAGCGGACTGCGGTCGAGCACGACGCCGCTCTCCTCCCACTCACGCACCATGCGGCGAGACACGACCGGGTCGCCCACGAACAGCAGGACGGTCGACCTGACGACCTCCCGCGGATCCTCGCCTCCCAGCCCCGCCAGACGTCGCTCGAGTTCGTCCATGAACCCGGCGGCGAGCGCCTCCCAGATCTTGTCGCGCGGTCCGATGAGGTTGTACACGGTGGCCGGGGCGACCCCCGCTCGCTGGGCGATCCGCTCGGTGCTGATCACCAATTCCGGGCTGTCCCTCAGGAGTTCGCGCGTCGCGTCGAGGATCCGCTCCCGGCGCTGGGCCTTGTGCTGCTCACGCAGGCCCCCGTCGACCGTCTGCATACGGGCACGCCCCTTCGCTGAAACGTGGAGAGTGCTCTAAATTTAGAGGTGCCTCTAAATGCGGTCAAGCGGTGGGGCTGGGTCGGACACTTCTCAGCCCCCGAACCGTCGGGCCGTCTCCTGGATGTGGGCGAGCCTGGGCAGGCTGAGCGGCACCGGTTCGTACCGCACGGTGAGTGCGACGGCCGCCTCGACCTGCCCGGCCGTCGTGGGCTGTTCCTCCGCCCCGTCCGGCTCCGCGAGGGCGAGCTCGGCGGCGACGCGGCTGTACGGCAGCAGGTGCGCCGTGTCGCAGGGGTTACGGGGACATCCGCCGGACAGGCCCCAACCGGCAGCTCCAGCCCGTCACGTCAGCCATGCGTCTGATGCCCCCGCAGCTCCCGCCGGCCTGCGCAGTGATCCAGGAGGAGCGGCGGGCTGATCAGCCAACGCTGTTACTTCACCGACCACTTGAAGCGGTCCTGGTAGTAGGTGACCTGGGTGACGTGAGAGTTGGCCGGGATGATGAACGGCTCGCACCAGGTGTGGCTTTCGCCTTGCTTCCAGGTGATCTGAACGTCCTCGCTGACGCAGTCCTTGGGCCTGCTCGAGAGGCTGCCCATGAGCTGGAGGCGTGTGGCCGCACCACTCGCTCCGGCCACCGCGCCCATATTGGTGAACAACATGGGCGCCTTGACGGACTTGTCGCCGCCGACCAGCTTGGAGTTGACGTAGATCCAGGCGAGTTTCTTGCCCGCATAATCGGCGTCGTTGCCGAGTTCCCTGACGTCTTCCGGCTTGCCCTCAAACACCTTCTTGGGCGTGACAGTGAACTTGCCGTCTGTGTCGTACGACCCGAGTACCACCGTCTCCGGGCTGGGGTCGCCGAGCTTGAGCGGCTTCGTCGACTTGTCTTCCTTCTTGGCGGACGCATCAGGGCCGCACCCTGTGATCGCCAGGCCCGCGAGCACAGTTGCCGCGACAAGGCCGAAGCTCCGCCTGGGGCGCATCTTGTACTGAGTCATCGTTGTCTTCCTACCTCGGGTGGGCGGCACCAGTTGGGGAGCTTTGATCGAGGGCACATCCTGCCACGAACCTTTCAACGGCCGTGGAGCTTACGGGCCAACTCCGCCCCGTCCGAGTGAGAGGTGGGGCGTTACGGAACGCGTCCTCGCGCATGCGGTCTCCGGGAGGTTCCCGAGCCTGTCCAGGGGCCTGGGCGCCGGCGCGCCTCGCACTTGCCGAAGGCTGTCCCGTCCCTCACCTCCGCCCTGGTATGGCGTCTCGCAGTTGCCACACGAGTGAGTCGTCACGCGGTACCGGCGCGAGCTGCGCTGCAGCGCGCACCTATGTGCCGACGACGCCTTGCACGAAGCGCCGAAGGTGCGTCCGTACGGCGTCGGGCTGCTCCAACCAGGGCTCGTGCCCTGCGCCCTCGATCCGAGTCAGCGGAACAGCGAGCCGGAGCGCGAGTGATTCCAGTGCGGACACAGGACGGGGATCGTCGACCCCTCCGAGGAGCTCTGCCCGTGCCGGCAGGCGCGCACGTAGATCGACGAGGTGGTCATCGAGCGGATCCGCGCGGCCTTCCCTGCCGAGTTCGCCGTTCATGGCCCAGTTGACCGGGCGACGCCGCCGGGCGCCTTGCGCGGCCCATAGCCACCCGCGTTCGGGGTCGGCGTGGTCGGCGAACCAGGCCAGCGTGAGCAGTTCGACTTCCTGTTCCTCCGTGCGGTGCGGCAACGCCTCCAATTCGCGGAGCCGATCCTGCTGCGCCGCGGACATGCGGCGGCCGCGCTCCGCTCGGTCCCCGGTACGCCAGTCACCGACGAACGGCCCGCACATCAGCAGCACTGCGGCAACCCGGTCGGAGTGCCTCAGGCAGAACCGGCTCGCCAGATCGGTGCCGTAGGAGTGCCCAATCAGTACGGCCTTCGGCGCGTCCCAGGCGTCGAGCAGCTCGGCGAGATCGTCGACGTGCCGGGCGAGGGAATGGCGGCCCCGCCAAGGGGATTGGCCGGTTCCCCGCTGGTCGTACCGGTACACGGGCGCGAGGTCCGCGACCATGGGGGCGACATCGCCCAGATAGTCCGGCAGGCCGGGGCCGCCGTGCAGCATGACCACGGGCGGCTGCCGAGCCGTGTCCCCCAGCGCCATCCAGCGTATCGGCGCCCCGTCGGCCATCAACGCGAGGCCCTGCGTCACCATCAAGGCTCCCTGAATGGTCTTGAGCCATCTGACCTCTCGCGTCGGCAGAGGCTTCGGCTCACGCCGGCGAGGTGTGGTTGCTTGTGCGTCAGTGTCCTAGGTGCCGGCGAGCGACCAGAAGCGCGAGGCGCTGTCAACGTACCCCACCCGGTCGTCCTGGTCCGCGATGGCGGGAGGATCGAGAACGGTCAACTCGTCGTAGCACCCGGGGGATCAGGAGGCGATCAGCAGGCCGCGTGGCCAGGGGGCGGCGATGAGACCGGTCGGCATGTCGGCCGGCGGGAGCTTTGGTCAGGTTCGGCTACGTGAGGGGCGGGGTGCATGGATGGACTCAGACATGCAGGGCGGGCCGGTAAATGAGCTCTTGGATGCTGCCCTCGAGTGTCCGGCTCTCGATCAGCTCCAGGTCGAAGTCGGCCGCACCCTGGAAGATCGGGTCCAGTCCAGTCCGACCGGTGATCACCGGGAAGAGCGTCACCTGGACGCGGTCGACCAGGCCGGCGGCCATCAGCGCCCGGTTCATCGACAGGCTGCCGTGCGAGCGCAACGGGACCTCGGACTCCTCCTTGAGCCGGGCGACGACGTCGACGGCATCGCCGCTCACTACGGTCGCGTCCGGCCAGTCGAGAGGTCCCTCCAGGGTGGTCGACACCACCGTTGCCGGCAGGCTCCTCATCCGCGTGACCCATGGGTCACGCACATCGGACTCCTCGGTGCTCGAGGCGAGCATCCGCGCGAACAGCCGGTACGTGTTGGCCCCGAAGACCATCCGCTGGTCCTCGCCGTACAGGGCGAGGCGGTGGTCCAGGAGTTCGGGGCCTTGCTTGCCCCAGTAGCCGGTCCAGTCGCCGCCGGCGGCGCCGAAGCCGTCGAGGCTGGAGAAGACGTCGAATGTATAGGCAGCGGTCATGATGCTCTCCTCGACTGCGGTTGATCGCCTGTACTCATACAGACCGGCAATCACGGCGAAACTCATCGCCATGGGCCTCCTGGAGTCCGACCGCCCCGGATTCGGACCCAGGTGCTCCATCACGGCCGAGAAGGGTGGAAGGTCAAGCGTGACCGGCGACGCGGCGGTGGAGGAGGGTGTGGTGCGCCGATCCACAGGTCTTGACCATTCCTCCCCTCAACATCCTCGCCCTTCGATGGAGGGCTGTCGAGTTGGGCGAGGGGTTTCCCCAGGCAGGCGGAACGCGACCAGCGGCCTACTCCGCCGCGCCGGCCGGACCGGCAGGACTGGCATCACCGGCCAGGATGAACCTGCCGGAGCCCATTGCTTCGGGGATCCCGCCGCCGTGGGCGGCCGGCCGGCACGCCCTACGCCGTCACCGACGCCCGCCGAACTGCCAGATGTGGACCTCAACGTCGGCGTACCGGTCCGGAGTCAGGATGGCGCGGGCCGCGTCAGGGTCCGGCGCCCGGACCAACGCAGCTGTGCCCAGCCAGGTTTCGCCGTTGTCGGACAGCAGAGGCCCGTAGGCGATCAGCTCGTCCCGGTCGGCCGGCACCGTGAGATCGGCGGCCTGCCCTGCGCCGAGGCCGAGCACCAGGTACCGGTTGCCGTCGCTCGGGCCACCGGGGAATTCCCACATGGTGCGCCCGAGCGTGTTGCGCCACCGGCGCAGCAACACGTCCCGGTAGGCGCCCGCCTGGTAGTTGGGCTCGTCGAAGGCGAACGCGCGCGCGGCGACGGCATCGGGCAGATCGACGATGTGCACGCTTCCGGTGAGGGTGGCGCCGTCACCGGCGAACGTCGGGCCCCGGGCGATCATCTCCTTCGCGTACTGGTCCATGTAGGACCAGTGTTCTTCGAGCAGGTCTTCGCGCAGCGCTCCTGAGTCGGGCCGGTCGCGGTGGTAGCAGAGGAACTCCATGCCCAAAGGATCTCCTCAAGGAGGCCCATCGTCGAGCGGGTTCCCTGCGATCACTGCTCGGAGCCTCATCCAGACGCCGGATCGGATGGGTCAGCCGCATGCGGTGTTCACGTGTACGGGGATCCGGCGATGGATGTCCTCAAGCTTGTTCCGCGGCACGGCCAAGCTCAGCTTCGTGCAGATGTTCGGCCTGGGCAGTGGACTGGCCATCCTCATCGACGCCGTCGCCGTACGCGGCATTCTCGTACCCGCCGCGATGCGCCTCCTCGGCCGCTCCGCCTGGTACGCGCCCGGCTTCCTGCGCACGTCCCACGAGCCGTTCGGCCTCAGCGAAGGCGGCCCCGCGCCCGAGTCCGCGCCCGAACTCGTGGCTGAGTCGCCGTACGTGAAGAACTCGACGCAGGCGTGAGCGTGTGTCTTGACCTCCGTTTGCGTCGTACGACGCCGACGGAGGTCAAGACGTCGTCCCACCGGCTGACGGTCCGTCGGGAACCGCAGGCGCCTCTCCGATATGACACCGCTCCCGGTCACGTGGGAGGGGAGAGTTGTTCGCGCACCCATTCGGGATCGGGGTTGGTGTGAGGCCGGCCCGCTACGAATACGGTCGGCACCGTCTCATTGCCGTCGTTGGCTGCCCTCACCGCTGCCGCTCCAGCCTCATCACGCCAGATGTCGACCCAGTGCAACTGGCGGGCCCTACGGCCCAACCGGAAGCGCAGGCGCAGGCAGTACATGCAGCCGGACCGCCAGAAGACGACCGGCCGGCGGTCGACAGAGCTGCGGCTCTGCGCCTCTACCGCACTGATGGACCTCGGGAAGATCAGAGGCGAGTTCACGCCTGCCAGCAGCACGAACACCAGCAGGAGTGCAACGGCTGCGCCGGTGCTCCCGCTGAGGATCAGACCAGTCGCGACGACTGAGCCGCAGAGCACAAGCAGCATCGGCAAGACCCAAGGGCGCATCATGATGACGCAGGCTATCGGTGCGCCGCCATGCTCCTCGAACCAGGCCGTTCGTACCTCGACCTGGAGTTCCGGGGGTAGAAACAGGCGCTGCCCCTTCCGGGATCAGAACCAGGCGCTGACCCCGTTCTTCAGCCTTCAGCCTTCACCCTTCAGTCTTCAGCCTTCAGTCTTCAGCGCCGCGGCCTGCGCATCGCACGTAGGCCGGCCGTAGCCAGTACGGCCATCACTGTGGTTGCCGCGGCGGCGATCGCGAAGCCGCCGTGTGCGCCGAAGGCGTCCACTGCCCGGCCGGAAACCGCCGCCGCGCCGGCTGAGCCGGCCGCACTGGCGGAGTTCAGCCACGCATGTGTCAGGGACCGTACGTGCGACGGGGAAGTCCTTCGAGGGCCCTTTCGCTCCGCACCTCACCGTTGGGGACGGCCGGATCAAGCGGCACCACCTCTACGAGAACAGCCCGGCGATCGCCGAGGCTTGCGCCCCTTGAGCACCCGGACGGGCGGCCGAGGGGAGCCCTGGGACGCCAGGATCGAGGTGCGGAACTCCCGCGGGGCCGGTGAAGCGGTGTTACGCACTTTCGGGTGAGGTGTCCGTGAGTGCTGGGGTGGCGCGGACTGGCGGATGAGGGGCCGGTCCAGGGCTGACGCGCCGGTGTGAAGGAGGGGCCGTCAACCTAGTGCATTTACCCAGTAAATGGTCCATGAACGTAACTGTCACAGAAATATGGGTGATCAGTAACTTCGTTCACATTTCATGCACACAGGTCGGTTGGGGGCGGCAGATTACGGGCTCTCGGCCAACGGGCCGGGACCCGCACAAAGCAGCACCCGCAGTGCTTGCACTGGCAGGGTCTGCGAGCTCTCGAAATGAGGGGCATTGATGTCTGCTTCCACGCCTGTTACCGCCCGCCGTCTCCTCGCGACCGTCCTTGCGGCCGGCGCTCTCGTCGGCTCGGCCGCCGCGTCGGCCTCCGCCGACCAGGACCGGCGCCCGCACCGGCCGCAGGTGGAGATCAGCGGAGTGCAGTACGACTCGCCCGGGCACGACGACCGCAGCAGCCGCTCCCTGAACAAGGAGTGGGTGGACATCCACAACTCCTCCCGCAGGGCCGTCAATCTGGACGGCTGGACCCTGTCGGAGGACAGGGACGGCAACACCTACACCTTCCGTCACTACCGCCTGGAGGGTCACGCGACCGTCCGTGTCCACACCGGCTTCGGCCGGAACTCCGACAGCGACCTCTTCCAGGGCCGCCGTAACTACGCATGGGACAACCGCGCCGACACCGCCACCCTGGCCAACGACCGTGGCCGGCTCGTCGACTCCCAGTCCTGGGGCGGCCACCGTGGCGGACACCACGGACACCACAACCGCTGAGCGGACACCTGTACGCGCGCGTCGACACCAGCTCTCGTGGGCCGGGCGATGGCCATCTGCTGCGCCAGGCAACTGCCCGCCCGGTGACGAGAGGAACGGACACCTGCTGTAGGTGATGGATGGTGCGCGCGGCCGGCCCGAGCCGACCGTGCGCACCAACCTCGTACGGGACTCGAGCGCCGGCCATGGGCGGTCCCACGGGGGTGGGGACGGTCCGGGGGCGGCGGGGATCGGCTCGTGAGCGCCGTCTCCGCGATCATCGCGAGGCGGATCAGGGCTTCGGGGCGGTGCGGGTGGGTTTCATAGTCCCGCGGTCGAGGCGACATTGCCGCATGAGCCGGCCGTAGGCGCGCTCGACGGCCCAGCGCCCCGGACCGCCATGGCCGTGGACGGCGTACCCGTCACTCCCGCTGCCCGACAGCCCGGCCGAGCGCACTCACCAAGTGGTCCTGTCCATCGGCCATGTCGCGGGAGACGCGGTGTGTCCCGGTCGCTGGGGGAGGGAACTGCGACCGGGACACGGTGCGATGGGTGCGGGCGGGCTCAGCTGGCAACGGGCTGGTCGGGCTGCGCGTCGTGGCCGCGCAGGACGAGTGCGACCAGCAGGCAGGCGGCAAGCGCGGCGCAGCCGCAGACCAGGTAGCCGAGGGAGTAGCCGTGTCCCAGTGCCTGCTCGGCCAGCGGGACGGCCGCGCCCGGGGGCGAGGCGGCCGGGACCGAGTTGACTGCGAGCGGGCCGCCCGCTGAGGCGACCGCGTGGGCGGCGGACTTGGAGGCGGCCGGGAGGGCGGAGTGGGTCAGGGCGGTGTCGAACCTGGCGGCGGCCTGGCTCAGTGCGATGGCGCCGATCACGGCCGGGCCCAGGGTGAACCCGAAGTCGCGCAGTTGGTTGGTGGTGGCGCTGGCCATGCCTTCCAGCGAGGTGGGCACTGTGTTGACGGCGGTGGCTGTGATCGAGGAGACGGTGAAGGCGAAGCCCACCCCGACCAGGCCGAGCGGCAGCACCAGTGAGGTGAGGGCGCGGTCGTCGACGGACAGGGTGGCGGCGAGGAAGTCGCCGGCGGCGATCAGGATCAGGCCCAGGGCCAGCAGTCTGCGGGCGGGGAGGTGTGCCAGCAGCCGGGAGGTGAGCGGGGTCAACAGCAGGGTGAGGCCGTTGAGCAGCAGGAAGGCGACGGAAGTGCGCAGGGGGCTCTGGTGCTGGATCGGTCCGAGTCGGATGCTGGTTGCGTAGGCGGTGCCGAGGAAGCTGAACATGCCGACCACCGCGACGACGGAGGAGACAGCGAAAGCGCGGTTGGTGAAGAGGTCGAGCCGTAGCAGGGGTGAGGTGGCGCGCTGCTCGGCAACGACGAACAAGGCAAGGAACACCGCCGCCAGTACGAAGGCGACCAGGACCGGCGTCGAAGCCCAGCCGTCCGTCGGGCCCTGGATGACGGCGTAGAGCAGCGCGAACAGGCCGACGCCGATGGTGATCTGGCCCGCGATGTCGAGCGAGCGGCCTTTCGGTGAACTGGAGTCGTGTGCGAGCAGTTGGCTGACCAACGCGCCGATGAGGGCGAGGATCGCCACCACGACGAAGGACCAGCGCCAGGAGCCGTAGTTGCCGGTCAGCCCGCCGAGCACGGGTGCCAGGGCGCCACCGGTGGACAGGAAGGCCGCCCAGAGCGCGATGACCTTGGCCCGGTCGCGGTGGCTGCGGGTGCCGGCCACGATCATGGCGAGCGAGGTGGGGAACAGTGCGGCGGCACCCAGCCCGGCCAGGGCTTGGCCCACCCAGAGCATGTGCACGCCGCCGGCAGTGGCGGACACCATCTCCCCGGCCGCCATCAGCAGCGTGCCGCCGATCAGCAGTCGCTTGCGGCCGAAGAGGTCGCCGAGCACGCCGAAGGTCAGCTCCAGCACGCTGATCGGGAGGAGGAAAGCGTCGGATATCCAGGTCAGCTGCGAGCCGATCGGGTGCAGGTGCTCCTGGAACAGGCCGTTGAGGGTGGCCGGGATGGCGACGCCGATCTGGGCCAGGCAGACGACCAGGCAGCAGGCGATCAGCGTGCCGGGGACGAGGTCTGTTGGAGCTGTGGCGTCGGAGGACGAGCGGGTACGCGTCGTTGCGGACACAGGGTCTCCTGGGGAACAGGTGAGTGAGAGCTGAGTCGGGGTCGGCAAGCGATGAGGCGGCCGGACGATGGCCGACCGAGTGAGTGGTGGTGCGGAGGTCGTGAAGCGGCACGTCCAGGCCTTGCCCGACCGTGGACGTGCGCTGCGTCCAGCGGGTGGCTGCCTGTTCCGCGTGGTGTGCGGGGGCGGCGTGCGGGGTCTCCAGGTCGGCGTCGAAGCTGAGTTCGGTGCCGTGGTTGAGGGCGTCCACCTCGGCGCGATGGCTGCAGCCGTGCGGCTGCCCTGCCCGGTCCAGGCCGCTCTGGGTGGCGTAGCCCGTCAGCTTGGGCTTGTGGCAGCTGAACGGCGAGGCGGCCCAGGAAGCGCTTGGCCATGGTGGGGTACTTCTTCTCGCGGAGGTGGGTGGAGCGTGAAGGGGCCTGAGCGGGAGCGCGGACCCGACCGAGAGAATGCCCTGAATGTAGGGCGATATTTTGGCGGCGGTCAAGAGGTTGCCCAAGAATGAGGTTGATGGGCTCGTCGTAGACCGACCGCGGAGTGTCTCGCTCGAGGTCCGGGGTGGAGGGTCGCCGGTCGCAGCACGAGCGGGCGCAGTCGCGACAGCGCATGGTCGCGCGGTGGATCGGAGGACGAGGCGTGACGAGTGGGGCCCGGGCGCCCGGATCCCGGTCAGGTCACCTCCGTCAATGCGTCGCCAACGGGGCGAGTCAACGGGTCCCGAGGGCGGGGCGAGTCAACGGGTCCCGCGGACGGGACGAGCCAACGGGTCCCGAGGGCGGGACCAGCCAACGGGTGCCGCGGACGGGACCAGCCAACGGGTCCCGAGGACGGGACCAGCCGACATGTCCCGCGGACGGGGACGAGTGACCTGCGAACGGCCCGGCCCTGTGCCGGTCGGTCGGATGGGCAGCGGCGACCCGGTGGGCGATTCGCGGGTTCAGCCGCCCGTCGGTATGGCGTCGAGCACTCGCTCGGCCTCCGCCCGGGCGGGCGCTGCACAGCGGCGGGCCAGGTCCTGGAAGAGCGCCTCCGCGCGGATGGCCGGCCAGTCCGCAGGAAGGTGCTCGGCGGGCAGATGCGGGTCGCGGCGGACGAGTTCGAGCCAGTCGGTGTGCAGAAGGAGCTGGCCGGCGAAGGGGTCCCGGGCGAAGTCCTGGGGTGCGTCCGCGGGATCGTCGGCGGTCCAGCGGTCGAGGAAGGCGCGGTACTCGGCGGCGATGGCCTTGGTGTCGAAGGCCGACTCCAGCACCTGGGCCACCTCGGTCGGGCCGATGACGGTGCCGCGGAAGACCCGGAGCTGCGCGTCCAGGCCGAGGCCGGCGACGAGCGCCGCGACGTCCACCTCGCCCGGGGCCACCCACAGCCCGCTCTGCAGCGGACCGAAACCTCCCCAGGTCAGGCGGGAACGCAGGTCGTGCCGCTCGCGCCGCCATGCCTCCGGAAGCGAGAAGCCGACCAGGGTCCACTGGCCGTCCCAGTCACGGTTGACCGCGCCGGTGCGCCAGATCCGGTCGTGCCCGTCCTGGAGTACGGCGGCGGCGCGCGGGGTGAGCGCGAAATACATCTTCCGGCCCTGGCGGTGACGCTCCAGCAGACCGCGGTTGACCATGCGGGTGAGCGTGGAGCGGACGGCCTCCTCGGTGATGCCGATCCGGGCGAAGGCGTCGATCACGCAGCTGGAGGAGAGGGCGATGTCACGGCCGCGCACGTGGATGCCGAAGAAGCTCAGCATCAGCGACTGGGGGCGGGGGGCGGGATCGAGGCTGGTCACGGGCACAGCGTAGAGCGAGTGCGGGCGGGTTGAGAATATTGGGCAATCCATTGACGGCCGACATCGATGTGCCTAAGTTGAATTCATCCCCTCCGCCCAGCCAAGGAGCAGATTCATGGATCTCGCCGGCAAGGTCGCCGTCGTCACCGGAAGCGGCCGAGGCCTCGGCCTCGCCTACGCGAAGGCCATGGCCGCCGCAGGCGCGGCCGTGGTGATCAACGACGTGGACGCCGAGGCGGCAGCCGGCGCCGTCAAGGAGATCGAGGCGGCCGGCGGGCGCGCGGTCGCCGAAGTGGCGGCCGTGGGCACGACGGACGCCGCCGAGGCGCTGGTGGCCCGGGCCATGACCGGTTTCGGGCGGTTGGACGTCATGGTCACCAACGCGGGTGTGCTGCGCGACCGCGTGCTGTGGAAGATGACCGACGACGACTTCGACACCGTCGTCCAGGTGCACCTGCGCGGGACCTTCACGTGCGTACGGGCTGCCGTCAACCGGATGCGCGAGCAGGGGGAGGGCGGGCGGATCATCGTGGCCGGCTCCCCGGCCGGGCAGCGCGGCAATTTCGGGCAGACCAACTACGCGGCCGCCAAGGCCGGAATCGCCGCCATGGTGCGCACCTGGGCCATGGAGCTGTCCCGGGCCGGGATCACCGCCAACGCGGTGATCCCGGTCGCCGCCACCGCCATGACGAAGACCATTCCCGCCTTCGCCGCACACGTCGAGGCGCTGGAGCAGCACGGCACGCCGCTGCCCGACGGCCTGCGCAAGGGCGCGGGCTTCGGCACGGCCGAGGACGTCGCCGGGTTGGTCGCCTTTCTCGCCTCGGACGCTGCCCAGCAGGTCACCGGCCAGTGCGTCGGTATCGGCGGTGACAAGCTGGCGCTCTGGTCGCATCCCCAGGAGATCTCGGTCGCCTACGCGGACGGGGGCTGGAGTGCTGACGCCATCGCCGCAGCGTGGCCGGTCTCAGTCGGCCGGCATACGGAGACCTACGGCATCCCCGCCCCGCAGCTGTGAAGGAGCGAGGGGACATGAACGTCGACGAACTCGTCGCCATCGACATGCACACCCATGCCGAGGTGTCCTCGCGCGGCCAGGGCTCCCTTTCCGGAGAGCTCGACGCTGCCGCCGGGGCGTACTTCAAGGCGGAGCACCGCCGCCCGACCCTCCCCGAGATCGCGGCCTACTACCGCGAGCGGAAGATGGCGTGCGTCGTCTTCACCGTGGACGCGGAAGCCGCCACCGGCACTCCGGCCGTGCCCAACGAGGAAGTCGCCGAGGCCGCCCTGGCCAACCCCGACGTGATCATCCCCTTCGCCAGTGTCGACCCCTACAAGGGGAAGTCGGGAGTACGGCAGATCCAGCGGCTGGTCCGGGACTTCGGCGTGCGCGGCTTCAAGTTCCACCCCAACGTCCAGGCATTCCACCCCAATGACCGGATGGCCTACCCGCTCTACGAGGCCATCGAGGAGGTGGGTGCGATCGCCGTCTTCCACACCGGCCAGACCGGTATCGGCGCGGGCGCGCCCGGCGGTGGCGGGATCCGGCTCAAATACAGCAATCCGATGCTGGTGGACGATGTGGCCGCGGAGTTTCCCGGCATGCCGATCGTCCTCGCCCATCCCTCCTTCCCCTGGCAGGACGAGGCGCTGGCGGTGGCCACCCACAAGCCGCAGGTCCACATCGACCTGTCCGGCTGGTCGCCGAAGTACTTCCCGCCGCAGCTGGTGCAGTATGCGAACACCCTGCTCAAGGACAAGGTGCTGTTCGGCTCCGACTATCCGTTGCTCAGCCCGGACCGCTGGTTCGCCGACTTCGCCGAGCTGCCGATCAAGGACGAGGTCCGTCCGAAGATCCTCAAGGAGAACGCCGCACGGCTGCTCGGCCTCCGCAAATGACGCACGACAAGGGAGTCCCGCGTTGCAGAACCAAGGCATCGGCTCCTGGCCCGCCCGCCGGAGCCGGAAGACCCCGCACCGCACCGCCCTGATCCACGACGAGCGGACCACCAGTTACGCCCGGCTCCACGACCGGGCGAACCGGCTCGCGCACCTGCTGCGCGAGCGTGGCGTCAGGCGCGGGAACAGGGTCGCCTTCCTCGGGCCCAACCATCCGGCGTTCCTGGAGACGCTGTTCGCCACCGGTCTGCTGGGAGCGGTCTTCGTACCGCTCAACACCCGCCTCGCGCCGCCCGAACTGCGCCACCAGCTGGCGGATTCCGGGAGCAGGCTGCTGTTGCACGTGCGCCGGAGCGCCGCGACCACGGCCGAACTGCCGACGGAGAGCCTGTGTGCGGAAGGCGAGGCGTACGAGGCACTGTTGGCCGCTGCGCCGGCCACCGTCCCGGACCTGCCCGTCGGACCGGACGACCTCTGCATGATCATGTACACCTCGGGAACGACGGGCCGGGCCAAGGGTGCCATGCTCACCCATGGCAACGTTCTGTGGAACAGCCTCAACGTGCTGGTCGACGTGGACCTCACCAGCGAGGAGACCACCCTCGTCAGCGCCCCGCTGTTCCACACCGCCGCCCTCAACATGACCTGCCTGCCCACGCTGCTCAAAGGCGGCACGGCCGTGCTGGAATCCTCCTTCGACCCCGACCGCACCCTGGAACTGATCGCACGGCATCGGATCAGCTGCCTGTTCGGCGTCCCGGCCATGTACGACGCCATTGCCGCCGCGCCGGGTTGGGCCGAGGCGGATCTGAGCAGCCTGCGCAACCTGCTGTGCGGGGGCGCGCCCGTACCGGCCCGCACCATCCGCCGCTACCTCGACCGGGGCCTCGCGTTCGTCCAGGGCTACGGCATGACCGAGGCTGCCCCCGGTGTCCTGCTGCTGGACCGCGCCGACGCGCTCACCCACGCGGGCACAGCCGGCGTCCCGCACTTCTTCACCGACGTACAACTGCTCGACCCGACCGGGACTCCGGCAGAGCGCGGAGTGCCGGGGGAGGTGGTGGTGGCCGGTCCCAACGTCTCGCCCGGATACTGGGGCCTGCCCGAGGAGACCGCTGCCGCGTTCCGGGAAGGTCGCTGGTTCCGCTCCGGCGATCTGGCCACGGTCGACGCCGACGGCTACGTCCGGCTGGTCGACCGGCTCAAGGACATGATCATTTCCGGCGGCGAGAACATCTACCCCGCCGAGGTCGAGGACGCGCTGCTGGAGCATCCCGCGGTCGCCGAATGCGCTGTGTTCGGCGTGCCGGACGAGAAGTGGGGCGAGGTGGGCCGCGCAGTCGTCGTACTGCGCCCCGGCGCGGCAGCGAGCGCCGGGGAACTGCTCGGCCATCTGGACGGGCGACTGGCCCGGTACAAGATCCCCGCATCCCTGCTCTTCACCGACGAACTGCCGCGCAGCGGCGCCGGAAAACTGCTCAAAGGCCCGCTCCGCGCCGCCTACGGGAACAACTGACCACAGCCCGCCGCCACAAGAAAGGCCCTCCCATGCCTCGTACCGCCCACGGCATCGCCGACCTGCTCAGCCTCACCGGTGCCGATCTCGGTCACAGCGCCTGGCTGGAGATCACCCAGGAGCGGGTGAACACCTTTGCCGACGCCACCGACGACCATCAGTGGATCCACGTCGACGTCGAGCGCGCCAAGCAGGGCCCCTTCGGCGGCCCGATCGCGCATGGCTACCTCACCCTCTCCCTGCTCATCCCGCTCTGGAGCGAACTGCTCGGCGTGCAGGATGTCGGCATGGCGGTCAACTACGGCCTCAACAAGGTACGTTTCCCCGCGCCGGTTCCCGCCGGCTCCAAGATCCGTGCGCATGGCGCTGTGGCCGCTGCGACCGAGATCAAGGGCGGCGCCGAACTTGTCGTCGATCTCTCCGTGGAGATCGACGGCGGCGCCAAGCCCGCCTGCGTCGCCCAGGCGGTCTACCGCTTCTACTCGTGATGCCGTGGTGAAATGACGGTCTGGCGGTTGTCCCGCGCCACTTCCCAGCCCGCTGACGCCACCTCGGTGTTGAGGCCGCTGTCGGACAACGGTGAGCCGGAGCGCCGCTTCCTCCGGCCGGGCTGTACGCAACGGCACGGCACGTGGTCAGCGTGAGAACGAGGGCCATGCCCGTTGGGATCGCGGGCCTCGGTCGTGGGTGCCGACGCGTGGGATCAGCCGCGCTACGCGGATCCCCTGATGACCAGTTCCGTCGGCAGGATCAGGGGCGTGGGCTCCTCGCCGCCCAGTACGCGCACCAGCATGCGGGTCATCTCGCTGCCGAGGGCCACGATGGGCTGGTGGATCGTCGTCAGGGCGGGCTGGGTGTGCTGCGCGGTGAGTACGTCGTTGAATCCGACGACCGCGACGTCCTCGGGGACGGAGCGGCCGCGTTCACGCAGGACACGCAGGGCACCGGCCGCCATGGCGTCCGAGGCGACGAACACCGCGTCCAGGTCCGGGTGTTCGTCGAGCAGACGGGTGGTCGCCGCGGCGCCGCCCGCCTCGCTGAAGTCGGCGTGGGCCACGCGGTGGTCCTTCAGGCCGGCCAGGGCGACCGCCTCGCGGAAGCCCAGGTAGCGGGAGACACCCGCGTGCATGTCGAGCGGGCCGGTGACGGTGCCGATGGCGCGGCGGCCCGTCGAGATCAGGTACTCCACGGCCTGGCGGGCCCCGCCCCGGTTGTCCGCGTCCACGTACCAGCGCGGGGCCCGGTCCAGGGGGCGGCCTCCGTGTACCACGGGGACGCCGCCCGCTTCGGCCACTTTCGTCAGCGGATCGTTCTCACGCACGGCCAGCAGCATGACACCGTCAGCACCCTGGGACTGGAGGATGCGGGCGAGCCGGGCACGGCCGCGCTCGGAGGCGGCCAGGACCAGCAGCAGTTCGAGGTCCGTCTCCTCCATGACCGCGTTGACACCGGTGATCACCTCCGCGAAGAAGAGGTTGGCGAACAGCGCGGGGTCGTCGCTGGAGATCGCCAGCACCACCGCGCCGCGGCGCTGCGAGGCGAGCGAACGGGCCGCCACGTTGGGCACATAGCCCAGCTCCGCCACCGCACTCTCCACTGCCTGCCGCGCCTTGCTGCTGACGTGCCGGCGATTGTTGATCACACGCGAGACGGTTCCGACTGACACCCCGGCGCGCAGCGCCACCTCGTCGAGCGTCGGTGGCCGTCGGGTCATGTGGGGCTGCTCCTGTTCGTACGGACGGATTCGGGAGTAGGGAGCCATGGATCAGGGAGGAACGGGGCGGCGGGTAGCAGCACAGTAGGTGCGGACCGCCTCACAGACCGCCGCTCCGGATGACCTCGGCGTACCAGCGGGCGCTGTCCTTGGGCGTGCGGCGCTGGGTCGCGTAGTCGACGTGCACGATGCCGAAGCGGGGTGTGTAACCGAAGGACCACTCGAAGTTGTCCAGCAGCGACCACACGAAGTAGCCCTTGAGCGGCACGCCACGGTCGATCGCCTGTGCGCAGGAACGGAGATGGCCGTCCAGGTAGGCGATCCGGTCCGGGTCGTGCACCTCGCCGTGCCGCACCGCGTCGTCGAAGGCGGCACCGTTCTCCGTGATGTACAGGGGTACGGCCGGATAGTCGTCCTTGAGGCGCAGGAGAAGATCCAGGAGTCCTCTCTCGTCAATCTCCCAGCCCATCGCGGTCCTTGCCCGGCCCCCGTCGGCGATACGGACCAACGGCGAGCCCACATAAGCGGATTCGGCCGGCGTCGAGCCGGCGGCGACCACCATCGGTGCGTAGTAGTTGATGCCGAGGTAGTCCAGCGGAGCCCCGATCCTCTTCAGGTCGCCGTCGTGGACGTGCCCGGAACCGGTGACCTGGTGGAGGTCGTCGAGGACGTCGTCGGGGTAGGCCCCGCGCAGCAGCGGGTCGAGGAAGAGGCGGTTCTGCATGCCGTCGATGCGGCGGGCCGCGTCCAGGTCGGCGGGCTCGGTGGTGAGCGGGGACACGTGGGTGAGGTTGAGCGTGATGCCGACCTGGGCGTCGCCCTGCAGTGCCTCCGCGGCCAGGCCATGGCCGAGCAGCAGGTGGTGGGCGGCGCGTACGGCGGCGGCGGGCTCGCGGCGGCCGGGGGCGTGGCGGCCCGTGGCGTAGCCGAGGAAGGCCGAGCACCACGGTTCGTTGAGGGTGGTCCAGTGGGTGATGCGGTCGCCCAGCGCCTCGTGGGCGAGGGCGGCGTACTCGGCGAACCGCTCGGCGGTGTCGCGGGCGGGCCAGCCGCCGCGGTCCTCCAGCGGCTGGGGCAGGTCCCAGTGGTAGAGGGTGGGCCAGGGCTGGATGCCGTGGTCGAGGAGGGTGTCGGTCAGGCGGCGGTAGAAGTCGAGGCCGCGCTGGTCGGCCGGGCCGGAGCCGGTGGGCTGGATCCGGGGCCAGGCGAGGGAGAAGCGGTAGGCGCGCAGGCCGAGTTGGGCCATCAGCGCGATGTCCTCGGGGAAGCGGTGGTAGTGGTCGGCCGCGACGGCTCCGGTGTCGCCGCCCCGGACAGTGCCCGGGGTGGCCGCGAACGTGTCCCAGATGGAGGGACCCCGGCCGGCCTCGGTGACCGCGCCCTCGATCTGGTAGCTCGATGTGGCGGCGCCCCAAAGGAAGCCGGGAGCGAACGTGCTCACTGAGTTGAACCTCCACCTGCTGGCATTCCAAGAGCGCTAACAATCGGAGCGCTCTCGTCCATGACGCGGATACTGATGCTGATCTGGGGTGACGCCACAGCTCGGCCGGTACCTGTGCGATGCCTCCAACAGAAACTGGAAGCGCTTACAGTCGCAGACTAGGAGGGGCACGTGCGGTCTGTGAAGGGTCAGGACGCAGAAAAGACCCCCGTGTTTGAAGTCTTGACAGCCTCGCCGTCCCCGCCCACCATCTGGCACTGACGCCGCACCGAGCCGGGGAACCCTGTCATCGAGAAGGGCCCGGTATGTTCCGCCAGACCAGATGGGGCGCGGTCTTCCTCGCGCCCGTCCTGACCGTCGCCCTGGCCGCGACGCCCGCGCACGCCGCGGAAGCGCCCTACGAGCGGGTACTCAACGGCACGTTCGACAGCGTGAAGGCGCCCTGGTGGAGCAGCGCCAACACGCCGTCCACCATCAACCTGGGCCGGTTGTGCGCCGACGTCCCCGCGGGGACTGTCAACGTATGGGACTCCATGATCGGCCAGAACGACATCCCGCTGGAGGCCGGCCGGCCCTACACGCTCCGCTTCACCGCCTCCGCCACCCGGGACGTGTCCCTCCACGCCGTACTGCAGCTGCCCGCCGCACCGTTCACGACCACCCTGAACAAGACCGCCGCCGTCACCACCACGCCCAAGACCTTCCAGTTCACCGGGACGTCCACGACCGCCGACCTGCACGCCCAGCTGTCCTTCCAACAGGGCGGCGCCACCCAGCCGTTCACCCTGTGCCTCGACGACGTCTCCCTCACCGGTGGCGCGATCCCGCCCGGCGGCGGACGGGACTTCGGCTCCCCGGTGCGGACGAACCAGTACGGCTACGCGGTCCACGGTCCCAAGAAGGCGTCCATCGTCGACTCTTCGGCAGAGCCCGTGAGCTGGCGCCTGACCGACGCCTCGGGTGCGGTCGTCAAGACCGGGCGCACTCACGTCCAGGGCACGGACACCGCGTCCGGTGACCATGTGCACATCGCCGACTTCAGCGCGGTGCGCAAGGCCGGTACGGGATACACGCTCGCGGTCGGCGCGGCGACCAGCTATCCGTTCGCCATCGCGGACAACCCCTACACGGCCCTGCGCAAGGACGCGCTCGGCTACTTCTACGACGTCCGCAGCGGCACCCCCATCGAGGCCCAGTACGCCGGCGACGCCTACGCCCGGCCGGCCGGACACATCGGCGTGGCACCCAACAAGGGCGACACCGACGTGCCCTGCCTGCCCGGCACCTGCGACTACTCCCTGGACGTCCGGGGCGGCTGGTACGACGCCGGCGACCAGGGCAAGTACGTCGTCAACGGCGCACTCGCCGCATGGCAGTTGATGGACTCCTACGAACGCTCCCGCGCCCAGGGCGACACCGCCGGGCTGCGCGACGGACTGCTGAGCATCCCCGAGAACGACAACGGCGTCCCGGACGTACTCGACGAGTCCCGCTGGGAGACGGAGTTCCTGCTGAGCATGCAGGTGCCGGCGGGTGAGCCGCTGGCCGGCATGGTCCACCACAAGATCCACGACCTCGCCTGGACCGCGCTGCCCACCCAGCCCGACCGGGATTCCCAGCCCCGCTACCTGCACGCGCCGTCCACGGCTGCCACCCTCAACCTGGCCGCCGCGGGCGCCCAGTGCGCCAGGGTGTGGGCCCGCTACGACGCGGCCTTCGCCCACAAGTGCCTGACCGCGGCCGAGACCGCCTGGAAGGCCGCGCTCGCCCACCCCGACGTGTACGCGCCGGGCAGCGACAGCGTCGGCGGGGGAGCGTACGCCGACACGGACGTCTCCGACGAGTTCTCGTGGGCCGCCACCGAGCTCTACGCCACCACGCACGACCGCGCCTACCTGTCCCGCATCGACACGAAGATCACCTCGGCCGGATTCTCCTGGCGGGACACCGGCGCGCTGGCCGACCTCACCGTCGTCCGGCTGCCGAGCCGTTTCTCCGCCCACATGGTCGCCGCCGCACGCAAGCGGGTCCTCGCCGTCGCGGACGGATTCGTACGGGACGAGCGGTCGCAGGGTTATCCGAACACCAGCCTGCCCACCGACGGCGCCTACGTCTGGGGCTCCAACAGCGTCACCGCGAACAACTCCATGGTCATCGCGACCGCCTACGACATCACCCCCCGGGACGTCTACCGCAGCGCCGTGCTGGAGTCGATGGACTACCTCCTCGGCCGCAACGCCCTGAACCAGTCCTTCGTCACCGGCTACGGCACCAAGGCCAGCCACAACCAGCACAACCGCATCTGGGCCCACCAGATCGACCCCAAGTTGCCCAGCCCGCCGCCCGGTTCACTGGCCGGCGGCCCCGACTCCGCCCTCCAGGACCCGGTCGCGCAACAGAACCTGGCCGGCTGCGCCCCCGCCACCTGCTACATCGACGACATCTACTCGTACTCGACCAACGAGATCGCGATCAACTGGAACTCCGCACTCGGCTGGGTGGCGGCCTTCGCCGCCGACTCAGCGCGCTGAATCACCGCCGTGGCCCCGCCCGCGCCGGACGAGCGCGGGCGGGAGCCGAGCCGAGGGGCCCACGGCAGCCCCGCCTCCAGAGATAGGGACTCACCATGCGCTGGAAAGCCCTGCTCAAAACTGCCTCACTCAAAAGCGTCACGGTCCGAACTGCCCTGATCGGTCTGCTCGTTGTGCCGCTGCCGCTCCTGGCGGCCGGTTCGGCAGCCGCCGCCAGCCCGATCTCCCTGACGAGCGGCTTCTACTCCAACCCCGACTCCGGCCCTGCCGTCTGGGTCCGCAACAACCCCTCCGACACGCGGGCCGCGCGCATCCAGTCGGCCATCGCGTCCCAGCCGATCGCCCGCTGGTTCGCCGCCGAGAGCGGGGGCATCGGACCTGCCGTCTCCAGCTATGTCGGTGCCGCGGACAGCCACGACAAGCTGCCGGTCCTCGTCGCGTACAACATCCCGCTCCGGGACGCGTGCGGCGGCGAGTCGTCCGGCGGCGCGGCGAGCGTGGCCGCGTACCGCACCTGGATCTCCACCTTCGCGGCGGCGGTGGGCGACCGCCCCGCCGTGGTCGTCATCGAGCCGGACGCCCTGTCGGACTTCAGCTGCCTGACCAGCGCGCAGATCAGCGACCGCCTCGCGATGCTCTCCTACGCCACCCAGATGTTCCAGCAGAAGGCACCCAACACCTGGGCCTATCTGGACGCCGGGCACACCAACTGGGTCGCCCCGGCGACCATGGCGAGCCGGCTGAACTCCGCGGGCGTGAGCAACATCCGCGGCTTCTCCCTGAACGTGTCGAACTTCTACACCACGTCGTCCTCGGAGACCTACGGCAACTCGATCAACTCGTCGCTGGGCGGCGGCTCCCACTTCGTCGTGGACACCAGCCGCAACGGCAACGGCTCCAACGGCGAATGGTGCAACCCTGCCGGGCGCAAACTCGGCGTCACCGCACGCGTGGGCGGCGGCGAGGACCTGCTGCTGTGGGTCAAGACGCCGGGCAACTCCGACGGGCAGTGCGGCATCGCCCCGACCGTCCCCGCCGGGCAGTTCAGCCCCGCCATCGCCGTCCGGCTCATCGACGGAACATGATCGAGGCGTACGGCACGTGATCGAGACGTACTGCACGTGATCGAGGCGTACGGCACGTGATCGAGACGTACTGCACCTGATCCCGACGTACGGCACCTGATCCCGGCGTGGGGGGGGGGGGGGGGGGCCGCGCCCCCCCCCCCCCCCGACCCCCCCGCGAACCCGGCCCGCCCCCGCGGGCGTGGGG
>NZ_JBHVXW010000007.1:0-118785 GCF_042881375.1 Streptomyces sp. NPDC058274 | reverse complement strand
TTCATGGTGGCGTCGGCAAGGTTATCGAGCCGTACTCCACGTGTCCCCCAGGTCCGCCACGTGTCCGGGGGGGGGGGGGGGGCCCCCTGGACACCCCGCGCCCCACGCCGTACCAGCTCGCTAACTCGGCGCCTCCAGGCGGACGTTGTCCTTGGTGCTGTCGGGCCAGGTGACGGAGGCGAGGGCGGTGCCGTCACTGCCGTAACGGATCTCCAGGCGTACGGCTTCGGCCGCGTCCGGCCCCTCGATCGCTCCGGAGAGGCACACCAACGCGGCGTACACCGTGCCCGGTTCGACCTCCGCGGCCGTGGCGAGCCACGGTGTCGCCGAGTGCGGGCCGAAGGCATTGGCGTCCCGTGCGGTGGTGATGCCCGCCTCGTCGAAACCGCGCAGCGCGACCACCGTGCTGAACAGGCCGTCCGGGCGGCGCACCCAGGCGCCGGGTCCGGTCCCTCCGTGCGTGAACGGCGGCTCGGCTGCGGCCAGGCAGTAGCCGCCGAGCCGCAGCCGCAGCGGCTCCTGAACCGGGCCGTCGACCCGAGCGAGCCGCACCTCCAGCGGGCCGTTCACCACGGACGCCGTCGTGATCCACGGGCCCGTGCGAAAGCTGGGTGCGAGGTCATGGGCGTACGGGGTGGGTACGGGGCCGAGCGGCCAGTGAGCGCGGTGCCGGGAGACGGCGGTGCGCTCACTGAGGTGCAACCGGGTCAGCGGGCGGCGGTGCGAAGGGCGCCCTTCGGCGTCGAGCAGGGCGATGTGTGAGTCGAGCGGGTCGTTCAGGCTCGCCTCCGTGCTGTCGGGGGCGGCGTGGGAGGCGTAGCCGAGGCGCGCGTACGTCGGGTCGTCCGCCTCCACCTCGACGCCGTCACCGAAGGCGTGGTCGCTGCCGTGGTTGACGACGCGTACGACGCCGTCCGCGGCCGTGCCGGAGACGAGCCACCCCGGGGCGGTCAGCGTCCGTTGCACGTCCCGGGTCTCGATCGGCAGCGCCTCCTCCTTCTCCGTCCACACCGGATGCTCGGCGGGCAGCACCAGTCCGGCGAAGCCCTTGCTCGACCAGTACGGCGAGCCGGGCCCGGAGTACGGCTGCCGGATGGCCGGGAACTCCCCGTGCCAGCCCAGCGGTTGCAGCCCGCGTCCGTCGAAGCAGCCGGCCTCGGTGAAGTGCCGCAGCACCCCGCTGGCCAGACGGCGGGTGCGGCCCGCGGGCAGGGGAGTGGCGTCGAAGACCGCGCCGGCCCACAGCGGGCAGAGCGTCGCGTAGCGGTACGTGAGGGAGCGGCCCTGGTACAGCGGAGCGCCGTCGGCCGCCACGAGGTGCTGGGCGTCGTCGAGATAGCGGCGCAGCCGGGCGCGGTAGCGGGGGAGCAGGGCGGGGCCGGCGTCGGCGCCGGAGATGCGGCAGTACCACAGCGGGTAGTACTGCATGGCCCAGCCCGAGTAGTAGTCGAAGTGCCGCAACGAGCCGCCCCCGTCGGCGTACCAGCCGTCGCCCGCGTACCACTCCTCCGTCCGCTCGATCGCGTGGTCGATGTCGGGCGCGCTCCACGGGGCGCCGACCGAGCGCAGGAACGCCGACGTGATCGCCCGGAACCAGACCCAGTTGTTGTCCGGGACGTCGCTGCGGAGCAGGTCCGTCATCCAGGCGACGATCCGCTGTCGTACGCCGTCGTCCAGCCGGTCCCAGATCCAGTGCCGCGTCTCGTGCAGCGCGATCGCCACCGACGCGCACTCCACCTTGGCCTGCCCGCACTCGGGCATGCTCGGCCAGCGTTCCGGGGAGTGCGGGTCGGTGCCGGCGGCCAGGCCTTCGGCGTACCACGCGGCGTGGCCGCCCGGGTCGGTGTCGCCGGAGTGGGCCAGACGGAAGCCGGCGAGCAGGAAAGTGCGGGCGAAGCCTTCGAGGCCGTCGCTGTGCCGACCGGAGCGGCTGGCGGGGCCGGGCAGGTGGAGCAGGGCGTGCCGGTCGGTGGCGTACGGGCGGACGGCGGCCAGCTGTGCGTCGGCCAGTGCCTCCCAGTGCGTACGCGTCCAGCCGGTGTACGGGGAGAGGAGCCGGTCTTCGGGTATCAACTGTCCGCCCTTCCGACGGTGTTGAGGCGGGCCGGGGGCGCCACCGACTGGCGTACGACGACGTGCGAGCCGAGCACGACACGGCGGCTCGGCGGATCGGTGGGGCGGCGGTGCAGGGCGAGGCGGGTCGCGGAGCGGCCGAGTTCCTGCTGGGGGACATGCACGGTGGTGAGTCGCGGATAGAGGTCCTCGGCGAGCGGGATGTCGTCGAAGCCGACCACGGAGAGGTCGTCGGGGACCGAGCGGCCCAGGTCGCGGGCGGCGGCGATGGTGCCGGCGGCGCTCATGTCGTTGGCGCAGAAGATCGCGGTGGCGTCGGTGTCGGTGAGCAGCCGGCAGGCCGCTTCGTATCCGGACTCGCGCGTCATGTCGCTCTCGGCGACGAGCGCCGGATCGGGCTGGATGCCGTGCGCGCGCAGCGCCCGTTCGTAGCCTTCGAGGCGCTGGCCCGCCACGCTGAACTCGTGCGGGCCCGCCAGGTGGGCCACCCGGGTGTGGCCGGCGGAGAGCAGATGGCTGGTGGCGGCGAAGGCGCCGCTCTCCATGTCGCACTCCACGACGTCCACCGGTGCTTTCGCGCCCCGCCACGTCCGGCCGCAGAGCACCAGGCGGGCGCCGGCCCGGTCCATCCCCTCGGCGGCGGCGGTGAGTTGGGCGAGGTGCTCCTCGGTCTCGGCCATGCCGCCGACCAGGATGATCGCCTCCGCGCCGCGCTGGCGCATCAGGTTGATCACCGACAGTTCGCGCTCCGGGACGCCCTGGGTGGAACAGACGAGACAGACCCGGCCGTCGGCGACGGCCTGCTCCTCCACTCCGGAGGCGACGTTCATGAAGAACGGTGAGGTGATGTCGTTGACCACCATCGCCACCATCCCCGAAGCGGTGGTGAGGGAGCGGGCGTTGGCGTTGACCACGTAGTCGAGGTCGTGCACGGCCTCCATGACCCGCTCGTGTGTGGCCGGGGGAGCCGTGTACGCCCCGCTGAGGATCCGCGAGACGGTGGCGACGGACACGCCTGCGCGCGACGCCACGTCACGAATCGTCGCCCGACCTGCGGAACCCCGACCTTGAGCCATGCTCTGCTTCTCCTCGCCCCGGCGAACGGCCGATGTAAGTAACACCGATGAAAAAGTTACACAACTTGCCAGGGTTTCTCTACGCCCAGGCAGCTACCGGGCTGGTCGGGTTTGCCGCGCTCGGGAGAATCGCCACGTAGAGCCTCGTCGAACCCCTTGACGGCCGTGACACGCACCCTTAACGTCCCGGTTACTGTAAACGGTTCAGTGAACGTTACACGCCACCGTTCAGCATCCCTCTTCTCCGCCTCGGAGGAACATCAGATGACTTCGTCGAACCTCTCCAGACGCGGCCTCCTGCGCACCGCCGCACTCGGCGCCGGCACCGTCGCACTGGGCGGCGGCCTGAGCGCATGCGGCTCCGGCTCCCCCTCCGCCTCGGCGGACGCGCTCACCTACTGGGACTGGTACGTCACCCAGGCCCCCTGGGTCGACAAGGAGATAGAACTCTTCGAGAAGGCCCACAGCGGCGTCAGCGTCAAGAAGACCACCCAGCAGAACGCCAAGTACCCGGACCTGGTCGCGCTCGCCAACCGCAGCGGCAACCCGCCGGACGTCTTCATGATCCCGCAGGTGCCCAGCGTCGCCGAGCAGGTCGCCAAGGGCTGGCTGCGCCCGCTCGACGAGTGGGCGACGCCCGAGTGGCAGTCGCGCTTCCCGGAGGGCACCTTCCTGGAAGGCGCCAACGTCTTCGGCGGCAAGGTCTACTCGGCCCCGCTGAAGGGCTCGGGCCCGCTGTACCAGCTCTACATCCACCACGGTGTCTTCAAGTCCGTCGGCCTGACCAACCCGGACGGGAGCGTCAAGATCCCCAGGACCTGGGACGAGGTGACCAGCGCCGCCCAGACGATCACCAAGAAGAGCGGCGGCAAGTCGTACGGACTCGGCTTCGGCAACGCCGACGGCATCGGAGTCCTCGCCTGGTGGCTGGACCTGTTCGTACGCGGCGCCGGCGCACCCGGCGGCGCCCCCACCGGCGCAGCCACCGGCATGGACTACCGCGTCGGCAAGTGGACGTACGGCACCGACCGGGCGTACGCCGACTTCCTGGAGCTGTTCGTCGAGTGGAAGAAGCGCGGCTTCTTCCACCCCAACTCCGTCAGCCTCTCCGACGAAGCGGCCCGCGCGTTCTTCGAGCGCGGCAAGTTCGGTATGACCGTCGGCGGCGTGTGGAACCAACCCGAGTGGACCCAGCACAAGTTCACCGACTACAGCCTGGTCACGCTGCCCTCGCCGACCGCCACCCCGAAGGGCTACTACTACGCCGACCCGGTCGGCAACGGCTCCTTCGCCGCGGTCTCGGCCAAGAGCAAGAGGGCGCACGAGGCGTTCCAGTGGCTCGACGCGCTGACGTCCCCCGCCGCCGGGCGCCGCTGGGTGAAGGACCTCAACGGCGTCTCGGCCCACCCCGCGGACAACGACCCGGACGGCATCGACTCCAAGCCCTTCGCCGCCTTCGTCGGCATGACCCGGCAGGTGCTGCGCGGCCCGGTCCCCCTGGTGCGCAACCCGGACCTGGCCGGCGTCGCACCCGGCGCACCCAAGCCGGACATCAGCGATGTGGTGACCGGCATCTACACCGGTCAGATCAAGGACGTACAGAGCGCGCTGAGCAGCCTGGCCGACAAGAAGTTCCAGCTCCTGTCCGACGCGGTCGCCGCGGTGGCCAAGAAGGGCAAGAAGGTCAGCACGTCCGACTACGTCTTCGCGGACTGGGATCCCACCAAGCCGTACACCACGAAGAAGGCGTGAGCCGCCACGATGTCACTCCTCGCCACCCGTCAGCGCCAACGGCCGCCCCGGACCGCACCACCGGTCGCTCCCCGGCCCGGCCTCTGGCACCGAGTCCGCGCCGCCAAGTGGTCGTACGCCTATCTGGCCCCGATGGCCGTGCTGTTGCTGGCCTTCGTGATCTACCCGATCTTCGCCTCCTTCGGCTACACCTTCTACCGGTGGAACGGCATCGGCGAACCCGGCGACTACGTGGGCCTCGCCAACTTCCGGCAGATCCTGCACGACCGCGTCTTCTGGGGCGCCGTCGAGCACACCTTCGTCTACGCGTTCGTGCTCGTGCCGGTGCAACTGGTGCTGGCGCTGGCCCTCGCGCTGGTGCTGAACAACCCGAAGCTCAAGTTCGCCCTGTTCTTCCGGACCGTCTACTTCATCCCCGTCGTCACCTCGGCCGCCGTGGTCGGCGTGGTCATCCAGCTCATGCTCGCCAACTTCGGTGACTCGGCAGGCAGTCTGCTCGCCAAGACCGGGATGACCAACGGGCAGATCGACTGGCTCGGCAACCCGCACACCGCCCTGGCCGTGATCATCGCGATCGGCATCTGGCACACCCTCGGTTACAACCTCGTCTACTTCCTCGCCGGACTGCAGACCATCCCGGCCGAGCTGTACGAGGCGGCGAAGCTCGACGGCTGCGGCCCGGTCCAGTCCTTCTTCCGCATCACCATCCCGATGCTGCGCCAAGTCGGCGTCGTCATCGTCGTGCTGGCCTTCATCGGCAGCTTCCAGGTCTTCGACCTGGTGCAGGTCCTCACCGGCGGCGGCCCGTACTTCGCCACCGAGGTCGTCAACACGTACATCTACCACCTGGCCTTCGGCGGCTCCCCGGGCTCCGCCGCCCAGCCCGACATCGGCCTGGCCTCCGCGGCCTCGTTCCTCTACGGACTGCTGCTCATCGCCTTCTCCACGCTGCAGGTCCTCGCCCTGCGCCAGATCAGCCGACGGCGCACGGCCGCCCACCAGTGAAGGAGCCTCGATGTTCACCCTCACCCCTCGTCCGCGACTGCGAACGCGGCTGAGCCTGCGCCAAGGCCGGCGCGGTCTGCTCTATCTCGCCTTGCTCGGCGGCGGCGTCATCTGGCTCTACCCGTTCCTCTGGGCGCTGGGCAGCTCGCTGAAGAGCACCGACGGCTTCTTCTCCGGCGGCCTGAACCCGGTCCCGTCCGAGTTCCACTGGTCCAACTACAGCGAGGCCTGGACGCAGGCGGACTTCAGCCGGTTCTTCGTCAACACGGTCCTGTTCGCGACCGGCACGGTCATCGTGACGCTGCTCGCCACCTCCATGGCGGGCTACGTCCTGGCCCGCACCGACTTCCCCGGCAAGAAGCTCTGGCTGGGCCTGGTCGGGGTGACGCTCTTCCTGCCGCACGGCTACACGATCATCCCGGTCTTCGACCTGATCCAGCGGCTCCATCTCCTCAACACCCTCTGGTCGGTGGTCATCGTCCAGTCGGCGGGCGGGATGGTCTTCGGCACCTTCCTCTTCATGGGGTATTTCACGACGATCGACCGGGGTCTCGAGGACGCGGCCCGGGTGGACGGGGCGAGCTTCCACCAGATCTTCTGGCGGATCATGTTGCCGCTGTCCGGGCCGATGCTGGCGACCGTGGGCCTGTTCGCCTGCATCAACGCCTGGAACAGCTTCTTCATCCCGCTGGTCTTCACCCTCTCCCGCCCCGAACTGCACACCTTGTCGGTGGGCATGTTCAACTTCATCGGCCAGAACTCCACCGCCTGGACCCTGGTGTGCGCGGGGTCGGTCATCACCCTGCTGCCCATTGTCCTGATCTTCATCGTGCTGCAGCGGTTCTTCATCAACGGGCTGGCCGGGGCGGTCAAGCAGTAGGGAGGAGCAGCTGCCGGCCGGGTGGCCGAGCCGACGGAGGTGCCTGTGAGCACCCCGTCGTACGCCGCTCCGACCGCATGCTTCCCCTGATCTCGGCGCGGGCTCGCCACCAGCCACCGTTGACGGGAAGGGCAACACCGGAAGTGCTCCCGCCACCTGCACGACCGCAGATCGCGGTGCACGCTGAACGTGTTCAGGAGCGGCCCTGACCGGACCGCGCGATCTCGTCGGAGTCGGACACCGACAGGAGATGCTCAGCTCCGCCCTCGAGCGTCTGGGCCGTCGCGACCGAGCGCGGCACCATCGTCTTCTCGTAACTGAGGACAGCGTCGTTGATGGTGACTGCGTGGACGAGGGCGAGCGCGAGTTCGCCGGCGTCGAGCATGGCGAGGTTGACGCCGACGCCGAGCGGTGGCATGAGGTGGGCGGCGTCTCCCAGGAGTGTCACCGTGGGGGAGTGCTCCCATGTGTGCGGCACCGGCAGGGCGAAGAGGGGACGGTCGACGTAGGGGCCGTCGTTGTCGGTGATCATCCGGAGTGTCTGCGGTGACCAGCCCGCGTACTCGTTCAGCAGATGCGCGCGGATGCCCTCGGTGTCCTCGGGGCGCAGCCCGTTCGCCGTGATCCAGTCCACCGGGACGCGCTGCATGAGGTAGACGCGCATGTGGTCGCCGCTGTTGCGCTGCGCGAAGAGACCGCGCTCGCCGTCGGCGATATGGGCGCTGCCCTTGCCGACCAGCTCGGAGAGCTCGGGGTGCGCGGTCTCCATGTCGTCGAACCAGGCCTCGAGAAAACTGACCCCGGTGTAGCGCGGTGTCGCGGGCGACAGGGCGGTGCGGACCCGGGAGGAGGCGCCGTCCGCACCGATCACGAGATCCGCTTCGACGGTCGTCCCGTCGGTGAACGTCAGCGTGCGCGGCCCGTCGGCAGGTCCGCTCACTGATGCGAGAGTGCGCCCCCACTGAACCGTCCCGGCCGCGAGTGAGCCCAGCAGGAGCTCGCGAAGCTGTCCGCGGTCGATCTCGGGGCAGGCCGTTTCACCCTCGTCCGGCAGGTGGTGGGCAAGGACGCGCCCTGCGGGGTCCAGGCGGCGCATCTCCTGACCCTCCAGCCTGGCGAGCGCGAAGAACTCCTTCAGCAGGCCCGCTTCGCGGAGTGCGAGCTGGCCGTCTTCCTCGTGCAGGTCGAGTGAGCCTCCCTGGTTGCGGGAGCTCCCGTCCGGATCGCGGTCGTACACCGTCACCGGAATGCCGTGCTGCTGCAGGATGCGGGCGCACGTAAGCCCGCCCGGGCCGGCTCCGATGATGCTGATCCGAGCGTTTGCGGGCGTCGGAGAGTCCACGGTGGGTTCCTTTCGTCGGTGGGGTCCCGGTGACGCCACGGCATGGCGGTGCCCGGTGCCGCGCCTCTGGGGGCGGCATCCCTGGACCACCAAAGCAGAAGCGAGTCCATAAGTGCAACTGTTACAGTTTCTGCTTCAGTTCACCTATGGGGTAGAGTGGCGTCATGCCCGAGACCCCGACTGTTGGCCGCCGCGAGCGCAAGAAGGCCGCGACTCGGCAGGCCATCGCCGACGCCGCCCTGGAGCTCTTCCTGGAGCACGGTTTCGAACGAGTGAGCGTTCGTGACATCGCCGAGAAGGCCGATGTGTCGACGACGACCCTCTTCGCGCACTTCCCGAGCAAGGAGGCGTTGGTCTTCGACCGCGAGGAGGAAGTCGAGGCGGCGCTGACCGCCGCCGTCCGCGAACGGCCCAAGGGGCAGGGTGTGGTCGAGGCGTTGCGCGCCCACGCACTGACGTCCTGGGTGGCGATCGCGTCGGACCCGCGTCTGGACCGGTTCACCGCACTGGTGGACCGAACGCCCGCGCTGCGCGAGTACGGCGAGCGTATGTGGATGCGGCACGCGGACGCCCTCAGCGCCGTCCTCGCGGAGGAACTCGGCCGGGAGGCGGACGATCTCGCATGCTCGGCACTCGCGCGCTTCGTCCTGGAAGTCCCGATCTTGGCCAAGGGCCGGCACGATCCACGCGCGACCGTGGAAACAGTGTTCGACCTCCTGATCCACGGTTGGCAATCACAGCATGATGCCAAAAACGCCGGCACCGGCTCGTAGGCGAGCTGACCCGTTGAGTTAGGTCGACCCGGCCGAAAAGGGGCGGGCGCCGGGACCCGGCGACCGCCCCTTTTCGGCGACTACGGAGAGTCCTCGCGACTCAGTGCCGGCGCGTGTCCTTGACCCGGCGGAGCTTTCCCAGCGATCGCTCCAAGGTCTCCGGATCCACGATGGCGACTTCGACGGTTACCCCGACACCGTCCTTGACGCCCTGCGTGATGATCCTCGCGGCCGCCTCGCGCTGGCCGGGGCCGGTGTCAGGCTTGGCCTCCACCTGGACCGTCATGTGATCCATCCGTCCCCGCTGACTGAGCTGGATCTGGAAATGAGGAGCCACGCCAGGCGTGCGCAGCACGATCTCCTCGATCTGGCTCGGGAAGACGTTCACGCCACGGAGGATGATCATGTCGTCGCAGCGGCCGGTGATCTTCTCGATCCGGCGGAAGCCGGGGCGGGCGGTCCCGGGCAGCAGCCGAGTCAAGTCGCGCGTGCGGTAGCGGATGATCGGCAGGGCTTCCTTGGTCAGCGAGGTGAAGACCAGTTCGCCGCTCTCGCCCTCGGCCGGCGGCTCGTCGGTGAGCGGATCGACGACCTCTGGATAGAAGTGGTCCTCCCACACGTGCAGTCCGTCCTTGGTCTCCACGCACTCCTGTGCGACGCCGGGGCCGATCACCTCGGACAGGCCGTAGATGTCGACGGCGTGGATGTCCAGGCGCTCCTCGATCTCGCGGCGCATCTCCTCCGTCCACGGCTCGGCGCCGAAGATCCCGATCTTGAGCGAGGTGGACCGGGGATCAACGCCCTGGCGCTCGAACTCGTCGAGCAGGGTGAGCATGTAGGACGGGGTGACCATGATGATCTCAGGCTGGAAATCCTGGATGATCTGCACCTGACGTGCGGTCATGCCGCCCGATGCGGGGACGACGGTGCAGCCGGCCCGTTCGGCGCCGTAGTGCGCGCCGAGTCCGCCGGTGAACAGGCCGTAGCCGTAGGAGATGTGGACCTTGTGCCCCGGGCGGCCGCCGGCGGCCCGGATGGAACGGGCCACGACGTCGGCCCACATGGACAGGTCGTTGTCCGTGTAACCGACGACCGTGGGACGGCCGGTGGTCCCGCTGGAGGCGTGTACGCGCCGCACCTCGGACATCGGGACGGCGAACATGCCGAAGGGATAGCTGTCGCGCAGGTCGGCCTTGGTGGTGAAGGGGAAACGGGACAGATCCTCGAGGCTGCGGCAGTCATCGGGCCCGACCCCGGCCTCGTCGAACTTGCGCCGGTACAACTCGACGTTCTCGTAAGCGTGTTGGAGTGTGCTGCGCAGCCTGGTCAGCTGGAGAGATCTGATCTCCTCACGTGACATCCGTTCGGCGTCATCCAGCAATGCCTCGGGAAGCGGGTCTCCCCGGCGGGCTTCCAGGCGCTCGGGCACGATGACTTCGCTGCTCATTGCGGCTCCTCATGTTGCGTGCTGCGGAGCGTCCGGCTGCGGCCGCGGAACTCCGCGATCACTTCGTCGCCGCGCAGGACACTCGCGTCGTAGATGCCGCTGCGGCCGAACCGGGTGCGCTCGCGTGCGGTGGCCACCAGGACATCGCCTTCGTGCGCGGGAGCGACGAAGTCAATGTCTGCGGCCGCGGCGACCGTCACGGGTCCGTGGCTGTTGCAGGCGCAGGCGAATGCCGTGTCCGCGAGGAGGAACAGGTAACCGCCATGGGCGATCCGGTGGCCGTTGACCATGGCAGGGGTCACGGTCATCCGGACCACGGCTGTCCCTTCGCCGTACTGCAGCAGCTCGATGCCAAGCCGTCGCGAGGCCTCGTCAGCGGCGAACATCTTCTCGACAGGGCCCGGAGTCATGCCGGGCAGCTGGGTCGTCATTCCCACCACCTTGTGGACCGACCGAACATTCGGTTAGCGTGCGGCACGGCCAAGTAATCCAGCAAGACCCCTGCCTGTCAAGAGGTGGCCCGCATGCCGCAGAAGAACCCCAAGAATCTCGACTGCTTCGCACGTCACCGCACCTTGCTCGCCTTCGTCGCCGACCGCTTCGCGATCCTGCCGTCGCGCCGGCCCGCCCCTGTTGAGGAGTCTGTCTGATGTCGGACGAGGTCTACCTGATCGACGGCGCCCGGACCCCGCAGGGTCGCTACGGCGGCGCCCTGGCCTCCGTACGCCCTGACGACCTGGCGGCCCTCGTCGTCGGCGAGGCTGTGCGCCGCTCCGCCGTCCCGGGTGAAGCCGTGGACGAAGTCATCCTGGGAGCCGCCAACCAAGCGGGCGAGGACAACCGGGACGTGGCACGGATGGCCGTGCTGCTCGCCGGGCTGCCGCACTCCGTGCCCGGCTACACCGTCAACCGGCTGTGCGCCTCGGGCCTGACAGCCGTCGCGGCAGCCGCACAGAGCATCCGCGCGGGAGAAGCGGATCTCGTGGTCGCCGGGGGAGTGGAATCCATGACCCGGGCTCCCTGGGTCATGGCGAAGCCCGGTACGCCCTGGGCCAAGCCGGGGCAGGTGCACGACACCGCCCTGGGCTGGCGGTTCACCAATCCGCGCTTCGCCGCCGCCGACAGTGGTGTAGCCGAGGGCGCCGGACCCCAGGCAGCCAAGATCACGCTGTCCATGGGGGAGACCGCTGAGGAGGTCGCAGCCCTGGACGGCATCACCCGAGCCGAGTCCGACGCGTTCGCCCTGCGCAGCCATCAGCGTGCCCTGGCCGCCCAGGAAGCGGGCCGCTTCGACCGCGAGATCGTGCCCGTCCCGGTGGGAGATGGTGAGGTGAGCCGGGACGAGGGTCCGCGCCCCTCCACCACCCTGGAGAAGCTGGGTTCCCTGCGGACCGTCTTCCGTAAGGACGGCATCGTCACGGCGGGCTCGTCCTCACCGTTGTCCGACGGGGCCGCGGCCCTGGTGATAGCGGGCAAGGAGGCCGTGGACCGCTACGGGCTCACGCCGCGGGCGCGGATCGTTGCCTCCGCCTCCGCGGGTGTGCAGCCCAACCTCATGGGGCTGGGCCCGGTTCCCGCCAGTGAAAAGGCTCTGGCCAGGGCCGGATGGCAGGCAGGTGATCTGGACGCCGTCGAACTCAACGAGGCGTTCGCCGCCCAGGCGCTGGCCGTCATCCGCCGTCTCAAGCTGGACGAGGCCAAGGTCAACGCCGATGGCGGCGCCATCGCCCTGGGGCACCCGCTCGGCTGCTCCGGTGCCCGCATTCTGCTGACCCTGGTCGGCCGGCTCGAACGCGAGAACGGCCGCCGCGGCCTGGCCACGCTGTGCGTGGGCGTGGGCCAGGGTGTCGCACTGCTGGTCGAGCGCATATGACTGCCCCTACTGATCACCTGCCGTACGACACCTTGCTGGTGGAGGAACGAGCCGACCGGGTCGTCGTCACGCTGCACCGCCCCGAGGCCCGCAACGCCATCAGCGGCCGCATGATCAGCGAGCTGCACCAGGTGTGTGAACTGCTGGAGCGCGAGCCCAAGTTGTTGCTGCTGACCGGTCATGGCGGCGTTTTCGCAGGCGGCGCCGATATCGCCGAACTGCTCGAGCGCGGCCGGGACCAGGCACTGCAGGGCATCAACAGCCGTCTGTTCGAACGGGTCCGGCGGCTGCCCATGCCCACGCTCGCCGCGGTGGAGGGCTGGGCCCTGGGCGGCGGTGCCGAGCTGGCCTACGCCTGCGACCTGCGCATGGCCGGCCCCGGTGCCGTTTTCGGCAATCCCGAACCAGGCCTCGGCATCCTCGCGGCGGCCGGCGCCTGCTGGCGTCTGCCGGAACTGGTCGGCGAGTCGGTCGCCAAGCAGATCCTCCTGGCCGGCCGCAATCTCGATGCCCGGGAAGCGCACGCCGTGGGCCTGGTCATCGATGTCGTCCCTGCCGAGCAGCTGCTGGAGCAAGCCCACGCACTGCTCGATCGCATGGCGCGCTCGTCGGCCACGGCCCTGCGGCTGACGAAGCTCGTCGTCGACTCGCCCGGAGCCCACCCCGTCGCCGACGACCTGGCACAGGCGGTGCTGTTCGAGGGTGAGGACAAGAGGGACCGCATGACACGCTTTCTTGAGAAGAGGAGCCGGGTATGACGTCGTCGCCCAGGACCGTCGCAGTCATCGGGGGCGGCCGCATGGGCGCGGGCATCGCCCAGTCCTTCGCCGCCGCCGGCTCGGTCGTGACCGTGGTGGAGAGCGGGGGAGAGGCTGCCGCCGCAGCGATGGACCGCATCGCCGCCGGCCTGAAGCGCGCCGAGGAGCGAGGCCATCTCGGTGAGTCCGCCGGGGACGTGGCCCGCCGCGTGGCCGTCGTCCACACGGTGGATGCCCTGTCCGCGGACACCGAGCTGGTCGTGGAAGCCGTACCGGAGGACCCCGCGCTCAAGTCCCGCGTGCTGAAGGCCGTCGAGGAAGCAGTGGACGATACGACGGTCCTGGCCACCAACACCAGTTCGCTGTCCGTCACTGACCTCGCCGCCGTCCTCCGCCGCCCGGACCGCTTCCTGGGCATGCACTTCTTCAACCCGGTGCCCGCCTCGGCGCTGGTCGAGATCGTGGTCGCCCCTGAGACCGCTCCGCAGACCGTCCAATCCGCTCTGGAATGGACCAAGGCGCTCGGCAAGCAGGACGTCGTCGTCAAGGATTCCCCCGGCTTCGCCAGCAGCCGTCTCGGTCTGGCCCTGGGTCTGGAGGCCATGCGCATGGTCGAAGAAGGCGTCGCCGCGCCCGAGGCCATCGACGACGCGATGCGGCTCGGCTACAAGCACCCCATGGGACCGCTGCGCCTCACAGACCTAGTGGGCCTCGACGTACGGCTCGCCATCGCCGAGTACCTCCACGCCACCCTCGGTGACCGCTTCGCGCCACCGCAGCTCCTGCGGGACAAGGTGGCGCGCGGCGAACTCGGACACAAGACGGGACAGGGCTTCTACACATGGTGACCCGCGGCACAGGAGCACCTGGCTGCCACGGAGGGCCACCGCAATGCCGTACGCGCTTTCCTCGCCGGACAGCCGCCGTACTTCGCCGGGCACTGATGCTTGCTCGGTGCTTGCCAGACAGGGGAGCACTCGCCGTATGATGGACCGAACGAATGGTCGGTAGGGAAGGTGGCAGAGATGACCACGGCACGCCCCGCGGTACCACCCGACGGTGACGCCGCACAGGAACTGAAGTCCGACTTCGAGGCGACGATCGCTCGTGACCAGCGGATCGAGCCGCGCGACTGGATGCCGGAGGGCTACCGCAAGACGCTGATCCGGCAGATCGCCCAGCACGCCCACTCCGAGATCATCGGCATGCAGCCCGAGGGCGAATGGATCACCAGGGCCCCGTCGCTGCGCCGCAAGGCGATCCTGTTCGCGAAGGTCCAGGACGAGGCCGGCCACGGGCTGTATCTGTACTCGGCCGCCGAAACCCTGGGAGCCGACCGGGAAGACCTGACGCAGCGGCTGATCGAAGGCCGCCAGAAGTACTCCTCGATCTTCAACTACCCGACCCCCAGCTTCGCCGACATCGGCGTCATCGGCTGGTTCGTGGACGGCGCGGCGATCTGCAATCAGGTCCCTCTCTGCCGCAGTTCGTACGGGCCCTACGCCCGCGCGATGGTCCGGATCTGCAAGGAGGAGTCCTTCCACCAGCGTCAGGGCTACGAGCTGCTGATGACGATGATGCGCGGCACCGAGGAACAGCGGGAGATGGTGCAGGACGCGGTGAACCGCTGGTGGTGGCCGTCCCTGATGATGTTCGGCCCACCCGACGACGACTCACCCAACTCCGAGCAGTCGATGGCCTGGAAGATCAAGCGGCACAGCAACGACGAACTGCGCCGGCGCTTCGTCGACATGACGGTGCCGCAGGCGGCCAAGCTCGGTGTGACCCTGCCCGACCCCGAGCTGCGCTGGAACGAAGAGCGCGGTCACCACGACTTCGGAACTCCCGACTACTCCGAGCTCAAGGAAGTGATCAGCGGCAACGGCCCGTGCAACACGCAGCGGATGCAACGCCGCCGCGCCGCCCACGAAGAAGGCACGTGGGTGCGTGAAGCCGCCGGCGTCCACGCCGCCAAGGTGGCCGCCCGAGTTCGTGAGGAGGCAGCAGTATGAGCAGCCCGGAGAAGGACACCCGCAGCTGGCCTCTGTACGAGGTGTTCATCCGCGGGAAGCGCGGTCTCAACCACGTCCATGTCGGCTCACTGCACGCGGCGGACGACCGGATGGCGCTCACCCACGCCCGCGACCTGTACACGCGGCGCAATGAAGGCGTCAGCATCTGGGCCGTGCGCTCGGAGCACATCGCCGCCTCCACACGGGACGAGAAGGACCCCTTCTTCGCGCCCAGCGCCGACAAGGTCTACCGGCATCCGACCTTCTACGACATCCCCGACGATGTCCCGCACATCTAGGAGCTGGGGATGAGTGACGACCACGTCTACATGACCCTGGCCGAAGGGCACGACGACAGCGACTCGCGCTGGGCGTTCGGCACCGGCTTCGAAGACCCTCTGTACGGGGTGGACACCGCCGTCCCCGAGGACATCGACGCAGCCGAACTGGCTGCCTGCTGCATGGCGCTCGGCGATGACGCCCTGGTGCTTGCCCAGAGGCTCGCCGAATGGGTCACCAGGGCCCCCGAACTGGAAGAGGAGGTGGCGCTCGCGAACATCGGGCTCGACCTGCTGGGCCAGGCCCGACTGCTGTACGCCCGCTGCGGCATGGCGGACGGCACGGGACGCGGGGAGGACGCGTACGCCTACTTCCGCGACGCCGACGACTTCCGCAACGTACGCCTCGCCGAACTCCCCAACGGCGACTTCGCGTTCTCCGTCGCGCGGCTGCTCGTGCTCTCCAGCTGGCGCCTCGCCCACTTCGCCGAGCTGACCTCCTCGCCTGACCCGGTGCTCGCCGCCATCGCGGCCAAAGGAGTCATGGAACTCACCTATCACCGGCAGTACGCCGCCGAGTGGACCGTGCGCCTGGGAGACGGCACGGACGAGTCCCACGCACGCATTCAGGTGGCCCTGGACGCTCTGGCTCCCTACTGGGAAGAGCTGTTCGCGGCACACGACGCGCGGAGCGACGTACTCGCGGACCTTCGGAAAGTCCTTGAAGCTGCCGGACTGCCCATGCCGGAAGCCTCGCCCCTTCCCGGAAACGGCAGGCAGGGTGGGCACACGGAACACCTCGCCCCGCTCCTGACCGAACTGCAGAGTGTCGCCCGCGCTCACCCGGAGGCGACATGGTGACCACCTTGGCCGACACCCGGCGCGCCCAGCACATCGCCGAACGGGTTCCTGACCCCGAGCTGCCCATGCTCACCCTGGCCGACCTCGGCGTCCTGCGCGCCGTCACCATCGCGGCCGACGGGACCGTGGTCGCCAGCCTCACCCCCACCTACTCGGGATGTCCGGCCATGGCCGAGATGCGCGCCGGCGTCGCAGCGCGCCTGCGCGAAGCCGGCTTTGACCGCGTCGCGATCCGCACGGTCCTGGACCCTCCGTGGACGAGTGACTGGATCACCGCCACCGGGCGGCGCAAGCTGGCCGAACACGGCATCGCACCACCGCTGGCGGCACCGATGCGCCCAGGGGGACCTGTTCCCCTGAACCTGTCGCCGACCCGGCGCACCGTTGCGTGTCCGCGCTGCGCCTCGGTCGACACCGAAGAGACCTCCCGTTTCGCGGCCACCTCCTGCAAGGCATTGTGGCGATGCCTCACCTGCCGCGAGCCGTTCGAGTACGTCAAGGAGATCTGATGGCAGAGGTGATGGCACCGACCGCCGGTGCCCCGGCGACAGCACGCCGGCGCCGCCCGGCCTTCCATCCGTTGCGTGTTGCCGCGGTGGAGCGTCTTTGCGAGGACGCCGTCGCTGTCCGTTTCGACATCCCCGACGCTCTGGCCGAAGAGTTCGTCTTCAGCCCTGGCCAGTCACTCACCCTGCGACGCGACATCGAGGGGCGCGACGAAAGGCGCTCCTATTCGATCTGTTCGCCGGCGGGGGCCCCGCCACGCATCGGGGTCCGCGAAGTCTCCGGCGGGCTCTTCTCCTCGTGGCTGGTTCATGAGGTGAGAGCAGGGGACACCATCGAAGTCATGGCCCCGACCGGAGCCTTCACGCCCAATACCGCGGTGCCCGGCCACCATGTGCTCATCGCGGCCGGCTCCGGCATCACACCCATGATGTCCATCGCCGAGTCGGTGCTGGCGGCGGACGACCGCACCGAGGTCACGCTCTTCTACGGCAACCGCCGCACCGACACCGTGATGTTCGCCGACGAACTGGCCGACCTGAAGGACGAGTACCGCACCCGGTTCCAGCTGGCGCACGTCCTCTCGCGCGAACCCCGCGAGGCCGATCTCCTCTCCGGCCGGCTCGACGGCGACCGTCTCGGCGCCCTCATCGACGGACTGATCGACGTCCCGGCCGCCGACCACTGGTGGCTGTGCGGTCCCCACGGCATGGTGCGTGATGCCAAACAGGTACTTGACCGGCTCAAAGTCCCCGCCGAGCGAGTCCACCAAGAACTGTTCTACGCCGACGAAGGCGCGCAGCCCGTCCGCCGCGAAGAGGCAGCAGCCGACGGACCGGTCAGCCAGGTCACCGTCACTCTCGACGGCCGCTCCACCACCGACGGACTGCCGCGCGACACCACGCTCCTCGACGCCGCCGCACGGATCCGTCCCGATCTCCCGTTCGCCTGCAAGGGAGGCGTGTGCGGCACCTGCCGAGCCCGGATCACCGACGGCGAAGCGGACATGCGCCGCAACTACGCCCTCGAACCGGCCGAGGTCGAAGCCGGCTACGTGCTGACCTGCCAGACGTATCCCGTATCCGAGAAGTTGACGGTCGATTACGACAGTTGACGGTCCGACTGCCGGCACGTCCCGCCCGTGCGCCGGTCTCTGAACCTCGCGTTCGACGGAGATCTTTAATCGGTGTTCGAGCGGGTGTGTGCCGCCCTACAGTGACGTCCAATGACACTCCTGCACGCTCATGACTACGGGGGCGATGGCCCTCAACTGGTTCTCCTGCACGGTTACGGACGGTCGTTCGCCGACTGGGACGCCGCGGCCGCCTTCCTCACCGCCGGACACCGTGTCCTCGCCGTCGATCTTCCGGGGCACGGCCGCTCTCCCGGTATCTCCCCCTGGAATATCCCCACCGTGGTGGGGCACATCGCGGACACGCTCGACGCGCATGGCGTGCCGGAGGCCGTGGTGGTGGGCCATTCCCTCGGCGGAGTGGTCGCGGTCGAGTACACCCGGGTGAACCCGCGACGCGTCCGTGCCGCCGTGAATCTCGACGGCTTCTGGTGGGGACGCGAGTACCCCGGCGCCGACCGGGTGAGGGAGACGTTGCTGGCTTCGGCCGGGGCCATCGCGCCACCCGAGTACATCGAGGAGAAGGTCGTCAATTCCGTCCGGTTCGGCATTCCCGCCGATCATGCGGAGGCCGCTGCGCGTGCGGCCGTACGCCCGTTGCCCGACGGCAAGTGGCAGACGCTGCCGGAACGCGCGGAGGCGCTGGAGCTCTTCGACGAACTCCACAGGACTTTCGCGCTCGGTGTCACGGCATGGCTGGAGGGGGTCGACTCCCCGCTCCTGCTGGTACAGGCCGGCCGACAGCTTCCGCCTGCGCCTGGCATGGAGTGGTTCGGCGACTTCAGCGCCCGGTTCGCACAAGGGGTCCTTGAGGAGCTGGCCCTGCTCTCCAGCGCCCGGCCGACGGTCAGCGTCAACCGGATTGACGCCACCCACCTCATGAACATGGAGACTCCGGAAGCGGTGGCGACGCTGGTCGCCGGGTTCGTTCGAGGACTGCCCCGCTAAGGGTTCCGGCTCAGCTCACGAACTCCGGTTCGCACCGCGCGAATGCGGACTTGAAGAAGCCCCGTCGATCGGTTCGTACGAAGGATGCGCGACCCCCGCGTCCGCATCGAGTTCGACCACGACGGGAACCGGCCGCCGATGACCCTCAACGCCGCCTCCGTCCCCCTGCTCGGCCTCGTCCGCGCGGTCGCGCAGGAGAAGGGCCGCGACGAACGCCCGACGCCGCCGTCGGCGGCGCGAGCGACGCCAACTTCGTCGCCGCCCTCGGCCTGCCCGTGCTGTGCGGCATGGGCGCAGTCGGCGACGGCGCGCACGCCCGTGCCGAGTTCATCTACCCCGACGCCGTACCTGCCCAGACCGCCCTGGTCGCGGGGTCGCCGGCACGACTGGCGGCACCGCTGCGGGGCTGACGCGTGGTGTCCTGGCGCGCAACACAGGATCTCGCCGGGGCTGACGGCCGAGGGGCCGTCGGGCAGGCGGCCGCCGTGGTGGTCGGGGTGGCAGGCCGCGCCGACACGGCCGAACCGGGAGACGATCCGCCCGCTTTGTGGACTGCTTCGGTGACCTTCGCCCAGCCGGACTGATGCGGCTCAGAGCGTTGCGGTTTTTCGCCTGTACGGGACAGAACGACCACGCCCGATAGGGATGTCAGTGGTGTGTGGCAGCATCCGCGGCATGACGACTAGAGACGCAGGCGCCGGCCTGGACATGTTCCGGGATGGGGACTTCCCCATCTACACCCTGACCTTCGTGCGGGACCTGCCCCCTGCCGAGCTGCTCACCCGCATGGGGGTAGATCCGGAAACCCTGGCCCTTCGCGACGAGATCGACCTGTCGGACGACTTCGACGACGACCTTCTCGACGATGAAGAACCCGTCGTCACCACCGGCATCGAGGGCTCGTGGACGTGGGCGTGGGAACGGGGCGGCATGCACGGACTCGATGAGCGGATCTTGAGGGCCGCCTCCGTGGGGACTGAGGCCGTCGTCCTCCACTACAACGAGAAGCCGATGCACTGGTTCAAGTACGCGGTCGGCGGCGAGATCGTCGTCGACTTTCACACGCTCCAGGCGATCGAGCCGACCGGGCAGGACCCGTCAAGGCTCGATGACTCCATGAGACCGCTCGGGCTCGTCCCCGGTCAAGTCGCACCTCTTCACAGCGTCTTGGCGCTGGCAGAGAGCGCTTTTGGCATCCGCCTGAGGGAACCCGGCGGGGTCGACGACGAGCGTTGGAGCGGCAGGCTGCGACCCCTGCCGGACTGAATGCCTCAAGTGGCACATGCGGCTCTTCCTCGTCCTGACCGGCTGCGCACTCCCGCGTACCGCCCGTTCGGAGGGGCCCTGGACGGGCACCCTGCGCTTTCGCACTCCCGCGTACCGCCCGTTCGGAGGGGCACTGACGCGCACCTTGCGCTGATATCGGCTGCCGCCGGCTGGCGGACCGCAGGGGAGTACGCGCGCGAGTGCTGAGCCAGTGCCTGCTCACTTTGCGGCGACCGCTCCGGCCACGGGGCCGCGCCAAGTGCTGCGGGCGGCAGATTCGAGCGCGCCCCGTCAATGACGCCGGCCGGCGTTGAGGCGGGCGGCCTGGCGGGTCAGGTGGTCGCGCTCGGCGAGGTTGGGTGCCTTCTGGGCCGCCTCGGCGTAGAGCCGTGCGGCGGTCGTCAGGTCGCCGTCGCGCTCATGGAGGTAAGCGGCCACCGCGGTGTGGCGGGGCAGTGAGTCCTCCAGTGCCGCGAGTGCTGTAAGGCCGGCGCGTGGTCCATCCGCCTCGCCGACGGCGACCGCACGGTTGAGCCGGACGACGGGGCTGTCGGTCAGGCGGGCGAGTTCGTCGTACCACTCGACGATCTGCACCCAGTCGGTCTCCTCGGCGGTGGGCGCGTCGGCGTGCAGCGCCGCGATGGCGGCCTGGGCCTGAAACTCGCCCAGCCTGTCGCGGGCAAGGGCCGCCTGCAGGATCTCTACGCCCTCGCGGATCGACTTGGTGTCCCACTGGCCGCGGTCCTGCTCGGCGAGCGGCACCAGGCTGCCGTCGGGCGCGGTCCGGGCGGCGCGCCGGGCGTGGTGGAGCAGCATGAGGGCGAGCAGCCCCGCCACCTCGGGGTGGTCGATCGTGGCCGCGAGCTGCCGGGTGAGCCGGATGGCCTCGGAGGCGAGGTCCACGTCGCCGGAGTAGCCCTCGTTGAAGACCAGGTAGAGGACGCGCAGCACGGTGGCGACATCGCCGGGCTGGTCGAACCGTATGCCGGAGACGGTGCGCTTGGCCCGGCTGATGCGCTGGGCCATCGTCGCCTCGGGCACCAGGTAGGCCTGGGCGATCTGGCGGGTGGTCAGCCCGCCGACGGCGCGCAGCGTGAGTGCGACGGCGGACGACGGTGTCAACGACGGGTGGGCACACAGGAAGTAGAGCTGGAGCGTGTCGTCCACCGCGGTCGCGGGCCCGGTCGCCGGCTCCTCGTCGACGAGGTCCTCACGTCGGCGGCGGGCGGTGTCCGCCCGGGTCGCGTCGAGGAACTTGCGCCAGGCGGCGGTGATCAGCCAGGCCTTCGCATCCCGTGGCGGGTCGGCCGGCCATACGCGAACTGCCTCGACGAGCGCGTCCTGTACGGCGTCCTCGGCCGCCGCGAAGTCGGCTCCGCGGCGGACGAGGATGGCGAGGACGCTGGGTGTGAGGCTGCGGAGCAGGGTCTCGTTCACTTCGGGGGTCATTCCGTGACGGTGGGCTGCACGCCGTAGAAGGGGCGCAGTTCGAGCCACTCGTGGATTGTTTCCCCGCCCTTGCCGGGAGCGGCCGACAGTTCCCCGGCCAGTTCGACGGCGCGCTCGTAGCTGTCGACGTCGATCACCATCCAGCCGGCGATGAGGTCCTTGGTCTCGGCGAACGGTCCGTCGGTGACCGGCGGCCGCCCCTCGCCGTCGTAGCGCACGAACGTCCCCTCGGGAGCGAGCGCCTGCTCGTCGACGAACTCACCTGTCCCCTTGAGCCGGTCGGCGAAGTCGCGCATGTACTGCAGGTGGGCCGAGATCTCCTCCGGCGTCCACTGCTCCATCGGCACGTCGTTGACCGAGGCCGGAGCGCCACGGTAGTGCTTGAGCAACAGGTACTTGGCCATGCTGGTTCTCCTCGGTACTGGTGTGACCCATTGTGGTCGCGTTCACCACGGGGACGGAGCCGGCCACGGGTTCTCGACATCACCGCCCGAATTTCGTGGCTCTTTTTTCCACGTCAGGGCCATAGGCCGAGAGGGAACTCTCGCCTCAGCGCCAGGAACTACAGTCGCGAGCATGGTCGAACACGATGCCCTCGACGCCACCCGCGAGGCCTACGACGCGGCTGCCTCCACCTATGCGCAGCTGTTCCGCGACACGTTGCGTGACAGTCCCCTGGACCGCGCGATCTTGGGTGCCTTCGCCGAGGCGGTACGGGCGAGTGGGGCCGGCCAGGTCGCGGACCTGGGGTGTGGGCCCGGATATGTCACTGCTTATATGGAAGAGCTGGGGCTGACAGCGTTTGGTGTTGATGCCTCTCCTGCGATGATCGAGTTGGCTCGACAGGCCTGTCCGGGCCTGCGGTTCGACGTGGGCTCGATGGCCGCGTTGGACATCGCTGACGGCGCGTTGGGCGGCGTACTCTCGCGTTGGTCCATCATCCACACTCCGCCGGACGAACTCCCCTTCATCCTGGCGGAGTTCCATCGTGTGCTGGCACCTGGTGGCCACCTTCTGGTCGGCTTTTCGGCAACCGATGGTCCGTCTCATCCGACGCAGGTCTTTGATCACGCGGTCGCACCGGCCTATCGGTGGTGGCCTGATCACCTCGCCGCGATGCTGCGCGAGTCCGGATTGGCCGAGGTGGCCCGGCTGGTGCGCGAGCCTCAGCCCACCGACCGTCGGCAGTTCCAGGAGATTCACCTGCTCGCCCGCAAGGCCTGGGCAAGGACTGTCGGGCCGGAGACATAACTCGCGGGCAGTGCGCCCAGCGCCCGTGGCCTCCGGACTGGCGAAGCCGCGGTCGGGGGCGGGCGGGGGCGGCGGCGGGGGCGGGGACGGGTCAGCGTGGGGCGGCGGCGTCCCCGGGTTTCCATCCCCAGACGGTGAGCATGCCGGCTGACAACGCGGCGCATTCGTCCGAGTCCAGGTACCGGATCGCCGCGTCGATGTCCGCGTCGTCGACCAAACCGGTGGCGAGCATCGCCGCTCTGCTCCGCTCCCAGGTGTCCCCCCAGAAGCGGCTGATGGGACTGCCGGGCAGCAGCGGCGGCACATGGATCTCGGCGGCGACGGGCACGAGCCCCGCCCCACGCAGCAGGTGGGGGTACGACGGTACCCAGGAGATATCGGTGCCGATGGTGGCCTGCAGGCCCTGCCACATCGCCCGCATCGCCGCGGTGTACGGCGTGTTGGGCGCCCGGTCGCTCGTCAGGTCGACGGCGTCGCTGAGCACCAGCACACCGCCGGGCGCGACGAGTTCGGCGAGTTGCGTGATCAGACGGTCGTGCTCGGGCAGGTGCATCAGCACGAAGCGCGCGTGGACGAGCTGGAACCGGCCGGGGACGACGTCTGGGGCTGTGATGTCGGCCTCCAGCACGTCGAGCCCGGGGACGACCCGCTCGGCGAGGAACCGTACGTCGCGGTCCACGGCGAGAACGCTCGTCACCCCGGCCTCGTCCAGCAGCCGGCGGGAGACCGTGCCCGTGCCGGCACCCACATCGAGGCAACGCCACCCCGGGCCGGCCCCGAGTGCCCGCAGTCGCGCCATGGTGATGTCGTCGTAGGCGAGGGCGCCGAAGTCGATGCGCTCTCCCTCGCCGGCCTGTTCGGGACGGAACACGGCCTCGCCGTAGCGGCCGCCCGGCTCGTCCCCGCGCGGCGTGGCGGTCACGTTGCCGCCGGCGCGACGCCGCGGGTGTCGTCGGACCAGACGAACATGCGCCGGCCGAACAGGGAACGATCTCGTGTCGAGTGGTGACCCGGTTGTCCGTACTCGGCAAGCCGGAACGCGAGCTCTGCCGGGCACGTGAACCTGTCGACGAGGAGCTGAGCCTGACGGGCGAGGGGGTCGTCGTCGAACGGTTTCATGGCCGAACCTCTCACGCGGTGGGGCGGTGCCGGTTGGCGGTCCCGAGACCGTCTCCCCTCCGATCCTCCACCGGCGGCACGACCGGGGTGCAGCGCGCCTGAGCCAATCGGCCCAAGGGGTGCGGCACCCGAAGCCGGCCACCTTCGACTCGGTCGGCGTCGTCTCGCCACCTGGGCTTCCTGTCCGGCGCGTGCGAGTTTCAGCCCATGAGGGAGTCGGCCTCGTGCCGGCGGCGTGGCGGTGAGTCATGCGGCCCGGGCGTCTGCGGCCGCCGCGGCGGGCTCAAGTGCGGACAGGTGCGCCCGTTTGGGCAGCAGGAGCGGGGTGGCGAGCAGGAGCACGCCGGACAGGGTGATCGCGGCGAGTGGGCTGGTCAGTGTGGCGAGTACGCCCCAGATCACCATCAGGGCAGCCTGTACGAGCTTGCTGCTGGCGCTCCATGTACTGAGGACTCGGGCGGCATGATCCGCGGGAGTCCGTTGCAGGCGTTCTGTTGCGTAGATCGGATTGAAGATGCCCATGCAGGTGATCAGCAGGCCTTCGACGATGATCACGGTGAGCAGTCCGGGGATGCCCGGGCGGACGAACGCGAGGCCGAGGGGGAAGAGCGATCGCAGCCGGCCGGAGACGGTCATGACCCGGTGCCGGCCGTAGCGGGTCACGAGCCGCGCGGAGAGACGGGCACCCACGAAGCCGCCGAGTGCCGGGATACCGAAGGCAAGACCGTACTGCCAGGCCGGGAAGTGGTACTGGCCGAGCAGGAGGACGGACAGGAGCGGGAGGGTGGCCATGATGAGGCCGCCGACCAGGATGGAGTTGAGGAACAGGCGCCGTAGCGCGGGGTCGCGGAGGATGAACTGCCAGCCGCCGAGAAGGTCGGCTCCGCGCAGCCTGATGGCCTGGTCGCGGGGTGCCGCGACATCGCCGCCCCGGATGCGGAGGACCCCGAGCGCGGACAGCAGATAGCTGAGGGCGTCGGCCATGACGGTGATCACCGGGCCGAGCAACCCTATGAGTGCGCCACCCAGGGGCGGCCCCACCGCGGTCGCCACCCAGCTCGTGCCCTCGAACCTTCCGTTCGCCACAAGGAGGTGATCGCTACGGACGAGATATTTCAGATACGCGCCGGACGCGGCGGTGAAGGCGATGCTCGCGGTTCCGGAGACGACCGAGACGACCAGCAGTTGGCCGTAGGACAGCAGGCCGAGGACGTACGCGATCGGGACACTGGCCATCGCGACGAACCGGACGAGGTCCGTGGCGATCATCACCGGACGCTTGGCCCGGTGCTCGACCCACGGCCCGAGCGAGAACGCCACCATCGCCGCGACGGCAAGCCCGGCCGCCTCCAGGAGCGACACGGCGAACGCCGGCGAGTGCAGCACGCGAACCGCGATCAACGGGAACGCGCCGAAGGCAATCCACGTACCGTACGTACTGACGGCGTAGGCCGACCACAGCCAGCCGAAGCTGCGCCCCAACTGCACGCGCATGCGACTCCCTCGTGACAACGGATGTTTGGATCTCCTCATCACACCGTCCGCGCTGCTGCGGGATCAAACAACCGACTCCCGGGCGAGCCACAACCATCAGTTGGGCACACTTATGCTGGATCAATGGATACCGAGGCGGTGCGATCGTTCGTCCGCGCGGCCGAGCTCGGACAGCTGCAACACGCGGCCGACGAGCTCGGTGTGACGCAACAGGCCGTGTCGAAGCGGATCGCCGGCCTTGAGCGCGAACTCGACGTGCGGTTGTTCACCCGCACGGCCCGAGGGGTCGAGCTGACACTCGACGGCCAGGCCTTCCTCCCGCACGCCCGGAACATCGTCACGGGTGTCGATCGCGCCATCACCGCGATCAGACCGGGCTCGCGGGCTCTTCGGATCGACGTTCTCGGACTGCGATCCGCGCAGGCCGTCGTTCTGCACGACTATTGGCGGTCGCATCCCGAAACCGACCTCGACGTGGTGACGCTCAGGGTCAACGACCCGCGCCTGGCGGTCGCCGCCGTCCAGGCAGGCGAAATCGACGCCTCGTTCCGCTCGGTCACCGACCCGGCGACACTGCCGCGGGACGTGCAAATGATCCACGCCTTCGACTCCCCGCTGGAACTCCTCGTCGGGCCGCGGCACCCGCTGGCCGCCGCGCGCACCCTGACGCCGACCCAGCTGCGGGGGCACCGGATCTGGGTGCCGGGTATCGCGCCGCGAAGCGAATGGGCGGAGTTCTACGATCAGCTCGCCACCGACTTCGACCTCCGCATCGACGCCGCGGGCCCGAACTTCGGCAACGAGGTACTCCTCGACATTCTCGCGGACTCCGCGGACGTGGCCACCCTCGTAGGCTCGCGCGACCGTTACATCTGGCCGACCAACCACGACCTGCGCCGCATCCCGGTCGTGAATCCGACCCTCGCCTACCCGCTCTCGCTCATCCTCCCCCGAGCGAACCCACACCCAGGGCTCCGCGCAATCATCAACCACTTCGGAAGCCTGGCACCGCTCCCCGAGCCGGCCTGGCACCCATCCTGGGCATCGGCATCGGCATCGGCATCGGCATCGCGCCGCAGCGACGGAGACACCACCAGCCGCCCTGGACCTGACCGCGCCCCTGACTCCGTCGAGCAGTAGAGGCCGGCTCCGCCACTGCATCCGGGCCGCGGTGCCCGTTCGACGAAGGCGTGGCAGCCCGGTGCCTGAGGCGTGCCGGCGAGTTGGTCGTGCCCAGCGGACGAAACGGGGCTGCCGACAGTCCAGTTCCCGTGTTCGATCCTCTCCCGCACGCCGAGTGAGGCCCGTAGATTGAGGGCTACGAGAGGTCATCGGAGGCCAAGATGCTGTTCAACGGGCTGCCGCGAGAATCAGTGCCCAAGCTGGAGCGCCCGGCGTCGCTGCGCGAGCAGGTGTACGAGGCGCTGCTGGACCTCATCAGTTCACGGTCGCTGCACCCTGGCCAGCACCTGGTGGAGAGCGAACTCGCGGGCCACCTCGGGGTCTCCCGGCAGCCAGTACGCGAGGCGTTGCAACAGCTGAACACCGAAGGGTGGGTGGACCTTCGCCCTGCCCAGGGCGCCTTCGTCCACGAGCCGACCGAGGACGAGACCGACCAGCTCTTCGTCGTCCGCACCCTGCTGGAGACCGAGGCGGCGCGCCTCGCCGCGATCGGCTCCTCGGGCCAGGGACTCGACCGGCTGGACGAACTGTGCGCGAACGGCGAGGCCGCGGTCGCCGCCGACGACGTCGGCGCGGTCGTGATCGCCAACGCCACGTTCCACGCCTGTGTCATGGAACTGGCCGGAAACGCGGTACTCGCGGAGCTGGCCGCCCATGTCGAGCAAAGGGTCCGCCGGTATTTCACACCCAACGTCCGCCAGGCCTGGGTGGAGCATCGCGAGCTGATCTCGGCCATCGCCGACCGCGACGACGCACGCGCCCAGCAGGTCATGCACGCCCACACTGTGGACGCCAGGACACGGTTTCCGGCGAGGCCGGGTAGTTGACGTATTCAGGCTGATGGAAGGCGAGTTGGAGAGCCTGGGGAAGTCGCCGTCGGCCTACTGGGTGCATTGATCACGAAGTCGCCGACGCGAGGGCGACGCCTGGGCCCTTTTATGGGTTCTCACCCTTGTCCTGTCATCAGTGCCAAGTCTACGGTCGCCAGCAAGCGCTTTCCGTAGCGAGGAGCTCTGTCCATGGCAGCAGTCAGCAGCCGTCCCGTCCGGACGGCGGTCGTCGGTACCGGCGGGATCGCCACCAGCAGCCATCTGGCCGCACTCCGGGCCCAAGGCCACCGGGTCGACCTGGTCGCGGCGGTCGACCCGGACGCCACGCGGTTGGACGCCTTCCGTGCCGCCGCCGCCCTGCCCGCCGAGCCCGGGTCTCCCGCGGAGGCAGCCCCCGCCTGGAACGTCACCGGCTACCGCAACCTTGCCGACATGCTCGCCGCCGAGCGCCCCGACCTCGTGCTCATCGGAACCCCGCCCGCCCTGCACCGCGCCCAGGCCGTGGCCGCCCTAAGGGCCGGCGCCTGGGTCCTCTGCGAGAAGCCGTACTGCCTCTCGCTCGCCGAGTACGACGAGATCGCCGCCGCCGAACAGGACCCGGCCGGTCCCTACGCCTCCGTCGTCTTCCAGCACCGCTACGGCTCCGGCGCCGTGCATGCCCGCGAACAGCTGTCCACCGGCGCGCTCGGCCGTCCGCTGGTCGCCCACTGCCAGACCACCTGGTACCGCGACACGGTGTACTACGCGGTGCCCTGGCGCGGACGCTGGGCCACCGAGGGCGGCGGCCCCTCCATGGGCCACGGCATCCATCAGATGGACCTGCTGCTCCACTTACTGGGCGACTGGACCGAGGTCCGGGCGATGGCCGGCCGGCTGGTGCACGAGGTGGAGAGCGAGGACGTCTCGACCGCGCTGGTCAGGTTCCGCTCCGGCGCCCTGGCCACCGTCGTCAACAGCGTTCTGTCGCCCGACGAGGTCAGCAGGATCAGGATCGACTGCGCCGACGCCACCGTGGAGCTCACCCATCTCTACGGCCACCGCAACGAGGACTGGGTCTACACGGCCGCCCCGCAACTGCGTGAGGACCCGGCCGCCGCGGACCGCGTCCGGCAGTGGCGTACTCCCGCGGCCGACCAGCCCAGTTCGCACGCCGCTCAGCTCACCGCGGTCCTGGACGCCATGCAGGCCGGCACACGGCCACCGGGCGGCGACCAGGACGCTCGCCGGACCGTGGAGTTCATCGCCGCGCTCTACAAGGCGGCATTCACCGGCCGGCCCGTGCACGCGGGCGAGATCACCCCCGCCGACCCGTACTACTCGGCCATGCACGGCGACCACCCGGACTGGGCCCCGCGGACAGAGGCGAACGCATGAGCCGGCGGATCACCGTCACCCACGTCCACGGCGAGCGGATCACCGTCGCCGCCGGCGGAGTCGAGCTACTGGCTTACGTATACGCGCCGGACCCCGAACCCTTCGAGGCGCCCAAACCGTATGTGCATCCGTTGCGCACCCCGGCCGGCCACCTGGTCAGCGGCTACCGGCCCACCGACCACCGCTGGCACAAGGGCCTTCAGATGACCGCCAGTCATCTGTCCGGACAGAACTTCTGGGGCGGCAACTCCTACCTGGGCCCTGAGGCGCAGTACCAGGCGGTGCCCGAGCTGGTCGGCTCGCTGCGGCACGACGCCTTCGAGAGCTTCGAGGCGGACACGGACCGCCTGCGCTTCACGGAACTGCTGACCTGGCTGGCGCACGGTGGCCGGGAATGGGCGCGCGAGCGCCGTACGGTCGTGCTGCACCCGGCCGATGCGGACGCCGGCTGCTACGCCCTCGACTGGTCGGTCGAGCTGACCAACACCCGGGGCGGACCCCTGCGTTTCGGCTCCCCGACCACCGCGGGCCGCGAAGCCGCCGGCTACACCTCGCTCGCCTGGCGCGGCCCCCGCGACTTCACCGGCGGCGATGTCCTCGGCCCCGGTACGCGCGGCGGCCGGGGCGAGGCGGGGGCGGCGGACCTGATGGGCGCGCCGGCCACCGAGGCGCCCTGGATCGCGTTCACCGGGGAGCATGACGGGGTCGACGCGCACTCCACACTGGTCTTCGCGCACGCCCCGGAGAACGCCAACGCCATCCACCCCTCGCACTGGTTCGTACGCTCCGAGCCGCTGCCCTCGGTCGCCTTCTCCTGGTCCTTCCACCAGGAGTTCGAGCTGCCGGCCGGGGAGAGCTTCCGGTACCGCTACCGGGTCGTGGTCGCGGACGGGGCCTGGGACCGGCCACGGGTGGAGAGCTACCTCAAGGAACTTGGCTGGGGGACCGGCTCATGAGCGGAGACCGCGATGCAGCACAGTGATCCCCTTCCCGGCGGGGTGAGCCTCTCCCACGTCAGCGCGTACGAGTGGGAGGCGGCCGACGGAGTGTGCGGGGGCAGCCCGCACCTCCACCTGGCCTGTACCGAGGCATATGTGGTGACCGGCGGCACCGGCGCGGTGCAGACCCTGAACCTGGTCGACGGCTACGCCGAGACCGCGCTGGCGCCCGGATCGGTGGTCTGGTTCAGCCCCGGGACCGTGCACCGCATGATCCAGCGTGCCGGGCTGCGGGTCACCGTGCTGATGCAGAACAGCGGGCTGCCGGAGGCCGGGGACGCGGTCTTCACCTTCCCCCCGCAGATACTCGCCGACCCTGATGCGTACGCGGCAGCGGTCGAACTACCGGACGGGCCCGAGGCGGAAGTCGCCGCGCACCGCCGCCGTGACCTGGCCGTCGAGGGCTACCTGCGGCTGCGTACCGCCCTGCTCAACGGCGACCACGAGCCCCTGCGCGCCTTCCACGCCGCGGCCGTTCGGCTGGTGGCGCCCCGCATCGCCGCATGGGAGTCGCGCTGGCGAGCCGGTGCGCTGGCCGCCGCCGAGCACACCGGCGAGCAGCTCGCAGCGCTGGCCGCGGGCGACGCCGGCCACCTCGCCCGCGGCCGGACCCACGTCGCCGAGCCCAGCCGGCTTGCCGGCTACGGGATGTGCGGGCGGCGTGACGCGTACGAAGCGCCCGGCTGACACAAACCTGACGGCACCTGAAGCACCGGGACGTCGGTCATTACATCAACTCACGCACACATCAAGGAGGTCAGCTGCGGCATGCGCACCGGCAGGGCTCTCAAGACAAGGGCGTCTCTCGCCCTGGCGCCGGCGCTGGCCATCACGCTCCGTGGCGCCCTTTGCCGCGTCCAGGTGCCGCAGGAGCAGGTCGCGCCGGCGACTCGACGATCCGCCTGGGCCGGAGTCGCGTACTGCCGTACACGGCGCGTCGCCGCTTCGCGAGAAACTCGGCAATTCCAGCGGACGGCAAAAGACAAAGGCAAGGAGATGTCTCTCCTTGCCCTTCCCAACTTATAGCGCACCGGGGGGCTTGCGGCAAGGCCCGGGTGGTGCCGCAGAATCGTCGGCCGAGGCCGCAACCTGCGGAAACGAGGGCACGACGCGCGTGTGCTGTTGCCGACGCATGGGGGACACCGCGACCTCGAACCAGCGGTGGGACTGGCAGTGCAGTCACAGGCAGCTCAGGGCGGAAGTGCGGGTGTGCGCGCCGCCCGACTGGGCGGAGCGGCCGGCCGGCCAGAGGGAAGACAACCAGAGACGAGGACATGCCCGACAAGAAGTTCGACAGAGCTGCAGGCGCCGGTGATTCGATCGGCCAGTGCAGTGCAACGGAGCAGGACCGTCTCGGAGGAATCGCCATGACCGCGCAGTATGTGCTGGATCTTCAAGAGGTCGACGAGATGCAGGGCGCGGTCGTTGGCGGCAAGGGCGCGCACCTGGGCGCGCTGTCGCGGATCGCAGGTATTCAAGTGCCTGCCGGTTTTTGCGTGACGACGGACGCCTTCCGCCGGGTCATGGCGGAAGCACCGTCGATCGGCGATCGGCTCGATCAGCTGTCGCGCGTGAACCCGGACGACCGGGAGGCGATCCGCACACTCAGCGCGGAGATCCGCCGGACCATCGAAGGGATTGCCATCCCGGGCGGTATCGCGACGGCGATCACCCACGCGGTCGGCCACCTGGGCGAGCAAGTCGCCTACGCCGTCCGGTCCAGCGCGACGGCAGAGGACCTGCCGACGGCCTCGTTCGCCGGCCAGCAGGACACGTACCTGAACGTCGTGGGGCCGGCGGCGGTCCTCCGGCACGTCAGCCGGTGCTGGGCCTCACTGTTCACCGAGCGGGCCGTGACCTACCGCCGGCGCAACGGCATCGACCACCGTACGGTTCGCATGGCCGTGGTCGTGCAGCAGATGGTCTCCCCGCATGCGGCCGGCATCCTGTTCACGGCCGACCCCGTCTCGGGCAACCGGAAGGTCGCCACCGTGGAGGCCGGCTTCGGCCTCGGCGAGGCCCTGGTCTCCGGCCTGGTGAACCCGGACGTCTTCAAGGTGCGGGACGGCGAGGTCGTCGCCAAGGCCATCGCCGTAAAACAGCGTGCCGTTCACGCCCTGCCGGATGGCGGTACGCAGGAAGTGGCGATCGACTCGCAGCGGCAGGAGCAGCCGGCGCTGACGGATGCGCAGGTCGTGCGGCTCGTGCAGCTCGGGCGGCGGATCGAAGCGCACTTCGGCCGTCCGCAGGACATCGAATGGTGCCTGGCCGACGATGACTTCCAGATCGTTCAGAGCCGGCCGATCACCACGCTGTTCCCCATCCCCGAGGCCGGCGACGAGGACAATCACGTCTACGTCTCCGTCGGTCATCAGCAGATGATGACCGACCCCATGAAACCCCTGGGGTTCTCCATGTGGCAGCTGACGGCCATGGTGCCGATGCACGAGGCCGGAGGGAGGCTGTTCGTCGACGTCACCCAGCGCCTGGCCTCGCCCGCGAGCCGCGCCGCTTTGCTGGACGTCATGGGGAAGGGCGATCCCCTGTTCAGAGACGCTCTGGAGACCGTCCTCGACCGCGACGACTTCGTCCCATCGCTCCCGGACGCCGGTCCGGGTCCCGGCGGGCCGCCGGTTGGCGGTGCGCCCGCCCCGGTCGGGGCCGATCCGGCCATCGTCACCGAGTTGATCGAGCGCAGCCGGGCGTCCATCGCCGCCCTGGGGCGCGACATCCGGAACAAGACCGGACCGGCGTTGTTCGACTTCCTTCTGGAGGCCTTCGAGGAGCACAAGCGAGTCCTCGGTGATCCGCTGAACCTCAAGGCGATCATGGCGGGGATGGAGGCCACCTGGTGGCTCAACGACAAGTTGCAGGAATGGCTGGGCGAGAAGAACGCGGCCGACAAACTCACGCTGTCCGCCCCCGACAACGTCACGTCGGAGATGGGACTGGCGCTACTGGACGTTGCGGACGTGATCCGTCCGTATCCAGAGGTGGTGGCGTTCCTGCAAGGCGTCGAGGACGAGGGCTTCCTGGACGACCTGACGAAGCTCACGGGCGGGACAGAAGCGCGTGACGCCATCGAGACCTACCTCGACCGGTACGGCATGCGCTGCGTCGGCGAGATCGACATTACGAGGCCGCGTTGGAGCGAGCGCCCCACCACCCTCGTACCCCTGATCCTCGACAACATCAGGAACTTCGAGCCGGGCGCCGCCGAACGGCGCTTCGAGCAAGGGCGGCAGGAGGCGCAGCAGAAGGAACAGGACGTGCTGTCACGCCTGCGGGCCCTGCCGGACGGGGAACAGAAGGCCGCCGAGACCAAGCGGATGATCGACCAGGTCCGGTCCTTCGCCGGGTACCGGGAGTTTCCGAAGTACGCCATCATCAGCCGCTACTTCATCTACAAGCAGGCCATGCTGGAGGAGGCGGAGCGCCTCGCGCAGGCAGGCGTACTCGCTGAGAAGGAGGACGTCTTCCACCTCACCTTCCAGGAGTTCCACCAGGTCGTGCGCTCGAACCAGGTGGATGGCCAGCTCATCCAGCAGCGCAAGGAGGCGTTCCGGTCGTACGAGGCGCTGACACCGCCCCGGGTGCTCACATCGGATGGCGAGGCCGTTGCCGGGTCCTACCGGCGCGACGACGTGCCGACCGGTGCCCTGGTCGGCTTGGCAGTCTCCGCCGGAACGATCGAGGGCAGAGCCCGCGTCATCCTTGACATGGCGGAGGCCGATCTCGAGGCGGGCGACATTCTGGTCACGACCTTCACCGACCCCAGCTGGTCGCCGCTGTTCGTCGGAATCGCGGGCCTGGTGACGGAGGTGGGCGGCCTGATGACCCATGGCGCAGTGATCGCCCGGGAGTACGGCTTGCCGGCCGTCGTGGGCGTGGAGCAGGCCACCCGGTTGATCCGGGACGGGCAGCGGATCCGCGTGCACGGGACCGACGGGTACGTCGAGATCCTGTCTTGACCGACCGCACCGAGAAGCCACGATCGACGCCTTTGTCGGCCCGATCGTCTACCGCGGTCACGCGAGCAGGCGCAGCCAGGGCGCCTCGCCCCGGCTCGCTTCCGAACGGGGGCTCAGAAACCTCCACCCGAAGGCCGCTTCAGGGGATCTGGACAGAACTCAAGCTCAGCTCAGCGGGTGTTCTTCAGCCTCGAGGGCGCGCTCAGGCCCTGGTTGGTCCCTTCTCGCGAGGTACGCCTCCAGCTCCGCGGCCCCCGCCAGCATCGCCCGCCCGCGGGCGGACAACCGACCGTGCCAGTCAGTCAGCGCGGCCTCCAGGGGCTCCAGCCCGCCGGCCGTCCGTACTTGGTCGATCAGCGGCGCGATCTGCCCCAGCAGGTAGCCGCCCCGTCTGAGCTGGTGGGCCAGCCGGGCATCTCGTACGTCGGCCTCGTCGTAGACGCGGTAGCCGGTCCCCGGGTCGCGGCGTGGCCGCACGAGCCCGGCGCGCTCCCATTTGCGCAGCGTCGCGGGCCGGATCCCGAGCTTTCCTGCCAGTGGCCCGATGAACGTGCCGTCGGCCGCAGGCACCGCGGTCGGCTCAGGCTCGTACACCCCTGTGGGTTCCAGGTCGCGAAGGGCGCTCTCCACGGCCTGGAGGGTCCGGCGGTCGTCGAGGAGCTGGGTGTGGCTCTCGTCGATGAGGTGGAACGCCTCATCGACCGCGCCCTGGTTCACGGCCCGCATGATCGACGCCGCCGTTCGGTGTCCGTGGCCCGGCACCAGGGCAAGGAATGCGCGCAAGGCTCCGGCGTGCAGCGAGGTATAGGTGCGGTAACCGTGGGGTGTGCGACCTGCGGCCGGAAGGATGCCCGCCTCCTCGTAATTCCTGATCGCCTGCGTGGACAGACCGTGCCCGCGCGCCAGGTCGACGGGCCTGAGCCGCTCACCGCTTTGAAGGTTTCGCCCCATGATCCTGACGATATCGTGGAAAAGCTTCAATCGAAGGTTCAGCGATAGCGTTGAAGGCATGGCTACTGACATCAAGGACAGCGCCCATGCCGTCGAGGCTGCTGCCGTAATGCGGCTGTTCCCGGCCCGGCCTCGGCTGCTCGCCCTGGGCGAGCCCACCCACGGTGAGGAGTCGCTGCTCGACCTGCGCAACGAGCTCTTCCGGCAACTCGTCGAGGAGGAGGACTACGGGACGATCGCGATCGAGAGCGACTGCATGATGGGCCTTGTGGTGGACGACTACGTGACCTCGGGCACGGGCAGTCTCGACAAGGTCATGCAGCACGGATTCAGCCACGGCTGGGGCACCTCCGCGGCCAACCGCGAGCTCGTGCGGTGGATGCGTGCGTACAACGATGGCCGGCCCGCGTCCGAGCGGCTCCGTTTCGCCGGTCTCGACGGCCCGCTGGAGATCACCGGCGCGGCGAGCCCCCGCCAGGCCCTCAGCGCACTCCACGGCTACCTCTCGACCCGGGTGGACGCAGACCTGCTTCCCTGCGCCGTGGAAACACTCGACCACCTGCTCGGCGCCGACGACCAGTGGACCAATCCCGCCGCGATGATGGACCCGGCCCAGTCCATGGGCCAGTCGCCCGAGGCACGCCAACTGCGGCTGCTCGCCGACGATCTGGTGGCGCTGCTCGACGCACAGACGCCGCACCTGATCACGGCCACCTCGCGTGACGACCTGGACCGCGCGCGGCTGTACGGGCGCACCGCGACCGGCCTGCTGCGCTACCACTACTGGATGGCCGACACCTCACCGGCCCGCATGACGCGGCTGTGCGCGCTGCGGGATGTGATGATGTCCCACAATCTCCTTGCCGTCGCGGCTCGGGGCCCGGCACTCGTCCACGCCCACAACTCCCATCTCCAGCGGGAGAAGAGCACGATGCAGATGTGGCAGGGGCCGGTGGAGTGGTGGAGCGCCGGTGCGCTCGTGAGCGCCCAACTCGGCGAGGAGTACGCCTTCGTGGCCACGGCCCTCGGCACGATCCGGCACCAGGGAGTGGACACGCCGCCGCCGGACACCCTCGAAGGACTTCTGTACGCGCTCCCGGAGGACCGCTGCGTCGTCGACGCCCCGCGACTCGCCACCGCCCTCGGCGATACGCGGCCCGCGCACCGCGTATCCCCGTGGTTCGGCTACTCCCCGCTCGACCCGGCCCACTTGGCGGGGAGTGACGGGATCGTGTTCCTCAAGGACGTGCTGCCGAGTTAGCACTGGCCAGGCAGGGGAACGGAGCGAGCTGACACCGGTGTTGTTCCAGGTCAGCTCCGTTGCTGCCCTACCCTCGTCATCGTCCACGACAGAGGCGCGGCCGGCCTGGGGAGGACGGCGCGACACGTCTTCGCTGCGCCTCTCCTTCGTGCGCCGAACGGGAAGCGCACCTCGGGCTGCTCCTCGGGTTCGCCCCCGGTTCGTCCCGTTCGTCGCCGGCGGTCAGCCGCGTACGTGCAGTCCGAATCCCGTGCGGCCCGCGGGCTCCAGTCCCTCCTTGAGGTGCAGCGAGGGGATCTCGTAGTCACCGAAGTTCTGCCGCCGGAACGCGATCGGCTCGGTCGACTCCAGGGTGAGCAGGCGCTGTTCCCAGGCCTTGGCGACGTCCGGGTAGTCCTCGCCGGTCATGCGGTCGGCGCCGTACAGCACGAACGGCGGCAGCACCTCCATGCCGGGGAAGTAAAGGATGCCGTGGTGGATCGGGAACAGCAGATCGTCGATGGGACCGTTGATCCCGCGAGGGGCGTAATGCGACTCCGGGCCGCCGGTGGTCACCGACAGCAGAGCTTTCCTGCCCACGAGGGTGCCTTCGCCGAAGCGCTCGCCGTACTTGGTGTCGCTGTGCTCGCCGACGCCGTAAGCGAAGTGGTAGGTGAACACCCGGTCCACCCAGCCTTTGAGGATCGCGGGCATCGTGTACCACCACAGCGGGAACTGGAGGATGACCGTGTCGGCCCACAGCAGTTTCTCCTGCTCGGCGCGGACGTCCGGGGTGAGCGTCCCGGCGTCGAAGGCCCGGCCCGAGTCCGGGGCGACCTTCAGCGGACTTGAGGCGTGGGGGCCGTAGTCCGCGGCGTCCACGACCGCCTTCCAGTTCATCGCGTACAGATCGCTCACCCGTACCTCGTGCCCGGCGGTCTCCAATGTGGACACCGCGAGGTCCTTCAGCGAGCTGTTGAGCGACGTCGGCTCCGGGTGGGCGTGGACGATCAGCGTCTTCATGGGAACTCCTTCGGATCGTGTGCCTTCGATCCTGGGCGCCGAGGCGCCCGGCGTTCAGGGGCGCCTCTTCCGTAGGACGGGACTTCCTGGTGTCGGACTTCCTGGTAATGGCAGGACCACCATCACGGGCACCACCGCGGCCATACTGAGGACATGGACGATCTCGCGGGCTTCCTGCGGACCCGGCGTTCCCGGGTCGACCCGGCGGCCATCGGCATCCCCACCGACAGCCGCCGCCGGGTCGAAGGTCTGCGCCGCGAAGAGGTCGCGCACCTGTCCGGAGTCAGCGTCGACTACTACGTACGCCTGGAGCAGGGCCGCGCGACCCAGCCCTCCCAGCAGGTCCTCGACGCGCTCGCCCGTGTCCTCGGCCTCGACGAGACCGAACGCGAACACCTCTGCCGGCTCACCCAGCAGCGCCGCCGCCCCGCGAAGGCACCGAGCGGGCGGGTCCGGCCGGAGCTGCTGCGCGTCCTGGACCTGGTCGCCGACGCACCGGCGCTGATCATGGACCACCGCCTGGACGTACTTGCCGGGAACCGCCTCGGCCGGCTCCTCTACGGCCGGCCGATACCGGGCCTCAACACCGCCCGGCACATCTTCCTCGAGGAGGCCGAGCGCGGCCTCTACGCGGACTGGGAGACATGCACCCTCGACGTGGTCGGGCATCTGCGCCTGGCCGCCGGCAAGTACCCCGAGGACCCCCGTCTGGCCTCGCTCATCGGCGAGCTGGCGATGGGCAGCGAGCGCTTTCGCCGCCTCTGGGCCCGCGCGGACGTGCGCGCCCGCGCACATGGACGCAAGGCGTACCGGCACCCCCTGGTCGGACTGCTGGAACTGCACCAGGAGAACTTCGCGCTCCCGGATGAGTCGGACATGGAGTTGCTGGTGCTGTCCGCGGCCCCCGGCAGCCCCGCCGAGGACGGGCTGCGTCTGCTCGCGGGCCTGGGCGCGGACAGCGCTGACGCGCATCCCACGGTCAACGCCCAGGTCCGCGAGTAACTCAACGGCGCCCGGCCACCGCCTGGAATGCCGCGGTGCCGCACGCCCCCGCCCTGGTCGGACAACGGCCGCAAGCCCGCGCCGCACTACCGCCGACCGACCGGCCGCCGTCGCCAGCCTGGCCGAGGCCGCCGGCCGGGACGCCCTCACCGAGGTGACCTGGCGCAAGTGCTCCGGCGGACCGCTGCGCTCGCATATCCGCGCGCTGCGGTTCCGGCCCGCCGGAGTGAAGGTCCGCCGCCAAGTCCACCTGGCGGAGCCCCGCGAGCGGCCCCGTTCAGAAGGCGTGCGCCATCAGCTCCGCGAACAGCGCGTGCTCGTCGGCATCGAGGCCCCGCGAGCGGAACCAGCCGCAGATGTTGGCGCAGTCGCGCTGGAGGAAGTTCATCCCGTTGAGGTTGCCGACCAGGTCGACGATCTGTGGCAGGTCGATGATGACCAGCCGCTCGCCCGCCGCCAGGATGTTGTACGCCGAGAGGTCGCCGTGGACGAAGCCGTTCTGCACCAGCGTCGCGAGCGCATCGGTGAGCTGTTCGAAGTACGCCGCCAGCAGCTCGGGGGAGGGCCGAGTCTGGGCGAGCCGGGGCGCGGTCTCGACGGCGCCGTCCGCGTCGACGACGGTGATCCACTCCATCAGGATCTCGGTGCCGTCGATCTGGACCGGGTAGGGGACCGGCAGCCCGAGGTTCCAGAGCCGCACCAGCGCGCCCCACTCGGACACCGCCCACTCGCCCGCCGCGATCTGCCGGCCGAACGTGCTCTTCCGCTTCAGGGCCCGCTCGTCACGTGAGCGCTTCATCGAGCGGCCCTCGGTGTAGGACGCGGAGCGGTGGAAGGTCCGGTGCTCGGGGGAGCGGTACCGCTTGGCCGCCATCACCACGCCGGCGGCGGGGTCGAGCGGGTCGGAGCGCTCGACGAGGTGGACGTCGGCCTCCTTGCCGGTCTTGAGGACGCCGAGCTCGGTGTCGATCGCGCCCTGCGAGGTCACCACCCAGTCCGGGAGCGGCTCAGGGCCCCGGCAGAGGGGTTCGACGCTGAGCCAGGTCGACCAGCGCTGGCCGTCCTCGAGGTCGTCGTAGGAACGGAAGTCGAAGACGAACCGGTCGTCGACGTCGCCCAGGTCGTCCGGCGGCGGGACGTAGCGGTAGGGGTCGGTGATGAAGGCGTCAGAAAATGCCGGGTGCTGAGGGTGCTGCGAGAGATCGTCGTGAGACATCGCTGGAGGTGCTCCATGAGGTGAGAGAGAGGCGGTCTGCGGGCAGGCCGAGGACAGTCGTAGTCACGGTCGTGCCTCCTCTCGTGGAGCACCGGGCAGCTCCCGGTGTCTCGCCCATGGTGAAGGGCGGACACGGGGAGCGGCAACCGAATAACGTCGACCCGCGTCGAGCGGCCAAGGGCCCGGGGCCGAGTCTCCGGCGATTCGAGGTCAGGATGCCTACCGACCATGGGCGCGTCCGACTTACACCTCGGTGACCTGACACGTCAGCAACTCGGGCCCCGCAGTCACCGGTTCAATGCAGCGCGGCGCGCGGCAGAAGCGCGGCCTTCGCACGGCGCGGCCGAGCCGCGCCGGTCCAGCCTTCTGCCAAGTTCTGCCCGACACCGTTCCACCGGCCGCTCGCAGGCCGCGATTCCGCCGGGGCCCGCGCTCAGCGAGCGCGGACTCCGGCGGACACTCACCGCGTCAGGGGGCTACGGCAGCGGCGGGTAGGCGTTCTGCATCAGCTGCTGGAACTGGGCGGAGAACCAGTGGCCGGCCAGCGGTGAGTTCGGCAGGGCTCCTGTGGGGTTGTTGCCGTTGCGGGCGTTGCCGCCGTAGGTGGGGTCGCACATGCGGTCGAACCCCTTGCCCTCGTCGTTGGGAACGGCGGCGCTGTTGCCGTCCGACTCACCCGGCGGCTTCACCCACACGTAGGCGTCGACGCCGGCGGCGGGGGCGGCGGTGGGTCGCTGACCGAGTCCGGCGCCGCTCTGGTTGCACCAGTTGCCGGCGTGGATGCGCCGGTCGACGCGGCTGCCGTTGACGAAGGCGTCGACGGAGGACGTCGGGCCGGGGCCGCTGGGCCTCGCGGAGCCGCCCCAGCCGTTGCGGGACGTGTCGATCAGCATGCCGAGACCGGCGTCGAATCCGGCGGCCACCAGCTTGTCCCGCAGCCCGAGCGCGAACGACTGCTCGTCCACGTACTGGTTCCAGTCGACCCACTTCGACTGGCGCACGGTCTGACCGTTCACCGTGTCGGTGACCTTGAAGTTGGGTTCCTTGACGGGGCTGTAGTTGGCGGTGTTGACGATGAACCCGGCCACGTCGTGCACGCTCGCGCCGTTGGTCGTGGCGACCTTGGCGAACTCCTGTACTGCCGGAGCGAGGTTGCTGTCCCAGCCGAGCCAGCCGTGGTGACCGGCGTCGATGTAGTTGTAGACGTTCGCGATGGCGCCGAGCTTGTCGAGGGCGTAGGAGACGCCCTTCTCGTAGTTGCCGTTGCTCTTCATCGTCACGCAGGCGTCGGTGGTGGTGTTGGTGCCGCCGGCGTTGGTGACCAGGTTGGGCAGTGAGTCGGGCTCGATGACGGTGGCGATGCGCAGGCCCGCGTACTTCGGGTCGGAAAGGATCGACGTGATGGGGTCGATGTACTGGGACTTGTACTTGTCGAGGTCGCCCGGCCCCAGTTCGCCGTTGGAGGCGAGGGCGGCGCAGTCGCGGCCGGGCAGGTCGTAGATGACGAGCTGGACGACGAGATCGCCGGAGCCCTTCTGCTTCAGGGCCTCGTCGAGGTGGGCGCGCAGGCCCATGCCGCCGCCCACACCGTTGATGGCGGCGATGCGGTCCAGCCAGACGGCGGTGGGCTGGTCGGCGATGCGGCTGCCGCCCGGTTCCGCGGCGGCCTTGGCGGACCACTCGGGGTTCACGTACACCTTGGCGCCCGTGTAGGGGTTGTCGGCACGGCTGCCGGTGTCGCCACCTCCGCCGCCACCGCCCGTACCGCCACCGGTGCCGCCGCCGGAACCGCCACCGTTGTCGGTGTTGCAGGTGACGCCGTTGAGCGTGAACGTGGCGGGCACGTTGTTGGTGCCGCTGTAGGAGCCGTTGAAGCCGAAGCTGACCGAACCACCGCTCGTGAGAGTGCCGTTGTAGCTCTCATTGGCGGCGGTGACGTCGGCACCGTTCTGGCTGAGCTTCGCGTTCCAGGCGTTGGTGACCTTCTGGTTGCCGGCGTACGCCCACTTCACGGACCAACTCGACTTGGCGGCGGCGTTGTTGGTGATGGTCACGGCGGCGGTGAAGCCGGTGTCCCACTGGCTCTGCACCTTGTAGTCGACGGTGCAGGGGATGGACGAGGTGGCAGCGCCGGCCTGGCCGACGACGAGCGCGGTCCCGCTCGTCCCGGCGACCAGCGTCAGGGCGGCGAGAAGCGATGTTCTGGTGTGACTCATGAGTGCGGGTTTCCTTCTCTGGATGGGGAGTTACGGACGGAGACCGGGCAGACGGTCACGCGAGCCGACGTCTGGGCCACACACCTGAGGCAGGCGTGGCGTTCCAGTGGTCGGTGCGTCGGTGCGTCGGTGCGTCGGTGCGTCGGTGCGTCGGTGCGTCCGGCGCGTCCGGCGTCGACTCGAAGGCGCGGCCGTCATGCCGGCGCTTCGAGCCTCGTCATGCTGGGGGTCGCCCGGTCAGGCGCGGGGTCGCCCGGTGGCCTTCGTAGGCACCGACCGCCGACCCCGAACCCCTGCGGTGCGAGCGCGGACTTGATGCCGTGGGACCCGGTGTGAGCGACCGAGAGCTCGGCGATGTCGCCGCGGTTCGGGCTGCCGTTCCAGGGCTTGCGGACCGTCGTGACGCGGGAGATGCGCAGAGCGGTCGCCATCCGGCTCGGCGATCGCGCACCGGTCGACGGCGCCGCTGCGGAGTTCGTGTCCACGGCGCGAGCGGCCGTGGCTCCCCGGGCCGATGGCACCGGGCAGGACAGTGCTGGTGATTGCGTCGCTGACTAAAAGAACTGAATGCGGGGGGTGTCGCATGAGCGAGTCCTTACAGCTTCGCGCGCCGCTACGGACGCGTCGTCTGATGGAACCGCTCCCACTGGTGGGGAGGAAGTTAGCGTCAACTGACGGTGTTTCATAGGGTCCTTGCGAAACTTTTCGCCGGATTGGCTCACTTCGAACTTTGAACGCCCAGCATCTTGACCGCGCTCGCCTTCATCCCCACGATGGGAGCGCTCCCACTGGATTCAGGCCCTGGCACCTCTCCGTGAGTCGCGTGACGCAAGGAGGAACAGCACATGGATCCCGGACGCAAACGCAGAGCCGTACGGCGGGTGTGGACCGCCGTCGCCGCCGCGTTCGCCCTGCCCCTGTCCATGCTCGCCACCGGAACGACCACCGCGAACGCGGCGACCGTGCAGTGCAGCGTGGACTACAAGACCAACGACTGGGGTTCCGGCTTCACCGCCGACCTCACCCTCACCAACCGCGGCACCGCCGCGATCGACGGCTGGACCCTGACCTACGGCTACACGGGCAACCAGAAGCTCTCGAACGGGTGGAACGGAACCTGGTCGCAGGCCGGTCAGGCCATCACCGTCAAGAATGCCTCGTACAACGGCACCATCGCCCCCGGCGGCGCCGTCTCCGCGGGAGCGCAGTTCAGCTACAGCGGCAGCAACACCGCGCCGGCCAACTTCGCGGTCAACGGCACCAGTTGCGTCGGTGCCCACCAGCCGCCGATCACCGTGCTGACCAGCCCGGCCGCCGGGGCGGTCTACTCGCGCGGTGACGCCGTGCCGCTCGCGGCCACAGCGGCGGCCGCGGAGGGCGCGACGATCGGCAAGGTCGAGTTCTACGACGACACCACGCTCCTCGGCACCGACACGAGCGCGCCCTACACGTACTCCGCCTCTGGTTTGACCGTGGGCAGTCATTCCTTGGTGGCGAAGGCGTACGACAGCCTGGGCGCGTCCGCGGAGTCCACCCCCGTCGGCATCACCGTCGCCGCGGGTCCCGCCGTGGTCGCCTCGACCACTCAACTCGCCGTCCCGCAGGGCAAGACGGGCACCTACGAGGTGAAGCTCTCGACCCAGCCCTCGGCCAACGTGACCGTGACGACCGCCCGGACCGGCGGCAACTCGGGCCTGTCGCTCACCGGCGGGGCCTCGCTCACCTTCACCCCGTCGAACTGGAACACCGCGCAGAAGGTGACCGTCACGGCGGACTCCACCGGCACGGGGGCGGCGACCTTCGAGTCGACGGCCGCAGGACACGGCAAGGCGACGGTGACCGTCACCCAGATCGCGGCGACGGGCACGTACAACGCCCGCTTCCTGGATCTGTACGGCAAGATCACCAACCCGGCCAACGGCTACTTCTCACCCGAGGGCATCCCCTACCACTCGGTCGAGACGCTGATCGTCGAGGCCCCGGACCAGGGCCACGAGACCACCTCGGAGGCGTACAGCTACCTCCTGTGGCTGCAGGCCATGTACGGGAAGGTCACCGGCGACTGGAACAAGTTCAACGGCGCCTGGGACGTCATGGAGAAGTACATGATCCCCACGCACGCGGACCAGCCGACCAACTCCTTCTACAACGCCTCCAGGCCGGCCACCTACGCGCCCGAGGAGGACACTCCGAACCAGTACCCGACCGGCCTCGACCCGTCCGTGGCCGCCGGCTCGGACCCGCTGGCCGGTGAACTGAAGTCGGCCTACAACACCGACGACGTCTACGGCATGCACTGGATCCAGGACGTCGACAACACCTACGGGTTCGGCAACACCCCGGGCGGCACGTGCGAGGCCGGCCCGAGCGCCACCGGACCGTCGTACCTCAACACCTTCCAGCGAGGCCCGCAGGAATCGGTGTGGGAGACGGTGCCCCAGCCGACCTGCGACGCCTTCAAGTTCGGCGGCAAGAACGGCTACCTGGACCTGTTCACCGGGGACAAGTCGTACGCCAAGCAGTGGAAGTACACCACCGCCCCGGACGCCGACGCGCGCGCGGTGCAGGCCGCCTACTGGGCTGACCAGTGGGCGAAGCGGCAGGGAAAGGGCTCGGCCGTCTCGGGTACGGTCGCCAAGGCGGCCAAGATGGGCGACTACCTGCGCTACGCCATGTACGACAAGTACTTCAAGAAAATCGGCAACTGCGTCGGCCCGTCGACCTGCCCGGCCGGCACCGGCAAGGACGCCTCGCACTACCTGCTCTCCTGGTACTACGCCTGGGGCGGCTCCACCGACACCGGTGGAGGCTGGGCCTGGCGCATCGGCTCCAGCTACGCCCACAGCGGCTACCAGAATCCGCTCGCAGCGTACGCACTCAGCGCCGACACCGACCTGAAGCCCAAGTCCCCGTCAGGCGCGGCCGACTGGGGCAAGTCGCTCCAGCGTCAACTGGAGTTCTACCGCTGGCTGCAGTCGAGTGAGGGCGCCATCGCCGGCGGTTCGACCAACAGCTGGGCGGGCCGCTACGCGACCCCGCCGGCCGGGACGCCGACCTTCTACGGCATGTACTACGACCAGCAGCCCGTCTACCACGACCCGCCGTCCAACCAGTGGTTCGGCTTCCAGGCGTGGTCGATGGAGCGGGTCGCCGAGTACTACCAGCAGACGGGGGACCCGCAGGCCAAGACGGTCCTGGACAAATGGGTCAAGTGGGCTCTGTCGAAGACGACCATCAACCCGGACGGCACCTACCAGATTCCCTCCACACTCCAGTGGTCGGGCCAGCCCGACACCTGGAACACCTCAAGTCCCGGCGCCAACAACGGGCTTCACGTCACCGTCGCCGACTACACCAACGACGTCGGTGTGGCGGCCGCGTACGCCAAGACCCTCACGTACTACGGCGCCAAGTCCGGGGACGCGAAGGCGAAGTCGACGGCAAGGGCGCTGCTGGACGGAATGTGGAGCAACTATCAGGACAGCCTCGGTATCGCTGTTCCGGAAACCCGCACCGACTACAGCCGGTTCAACGACCCGGTCTACGTGCCGAGCGGCTGGACGGGCACGATGCCGAACGGCGAAGCGATCAACTCGTCCTCGACGTTCGCCTCGATCCGGTCCTTCTACAAGAACGACCCGGCCTGGTCGAAGGTCGAGGCCTACCTCAAGGGCGGCGCCGCGCCCGTCTTCACCTACCACCGGTTCTGGGCCCAGGCGGACATTGCCCTGGCCATGGGCTCGTACGCGGAACTCCTCGAGTAGCCCCCGCTGAGGCTCCGTGTGCGCGACCCCGTCGCAGGGAGACGGGGTCACTCCACCGGGCGGTTCCGATGGGGCCGCCCGGTGAACACCCCCTCATCCCGCCGCTCGAGTCCCAGACGTCTCATCTCGTCAGGGCATGAACAACTCCTGCAGTCCCGGCGGAGAACCGAACGGGAGCGCTCCCAACCGCAACGGCGCGCCCCTGCACCCCCACACCCATCGCGGAGGACCCGCATGCAACCGTCACCTCACCAAGTCCGCAGAGTGCGCGCCCTGGCCGGTGCGCTGCTCACCTCACTCGTCGCGCTGGCCGCGCTTCTCACCGGTGCTTCGGCGTCCCATGCCGATACGACGATCTGCGAGGCGTTCGGCTCCACGACCATCAAGGGCCGTTACGTCGTGCAGAACAACCGCTGGGGCACGAGCGCACCCCAGTGCATCGCCGTTACGGACTCGGGCTTCAGGATCGCCCAGGCCGACGGTTCCGTCCCCACGAACGGCGCTCCGAAGTCCTACCCGTCCGTGTACAACGGCTGCCACTACACCAACTGTTCGCCCGGCACGAGCCTCCCGGCCCGGCTCAACACCATCTCCGACGCCCCCACAAGCGTCTCCTACAGCTACGTGAGCGGTGCGGCCTACGACGCCGCCTACGACATCTGGCTGGACCCGACGCCCCGCACCGACGGTGTGAACCGCACCGAGATCATGATCTGGTTCAACCGCGTGGGTGCGGTACAGCCGGTGGGTTCGCCGGTAGGTTCCGCCACCGTCGCCGGACGACAGTGGCAGGTGTGGTCGGGCAACAACGGCACCAACGACGTCCTGTCGTTCGTGGCGCCATCGGCGATCGACAGCTGGAGCTTCGACGTGATGGACTTCGCCCGGAACGCCGTCTCCCGCGGACTCGCCCAGAACAACTGGTACCTGACGAGCGTTCAGGCCGGCTTCGAGCCCTGGCAGAACGGCGCGGGACTGGCGGTGACCTCGTTCTCCTCCACCGTGAGCCTCGGCGGCAATACCCCCGGCCCGGGCGGCCCCGGCGGTCCCGCGGCGTGCAAGGTGACCTACGGTACGAGTGTGTGGCAGGGCGGCTTCACCGCCGACGTCACCGTGGCCAATACGGGTTCCTCCCCGGTCAACGGCTGGAATCTCGCTTTCGCGTTGCCCGCCGGACAACGGATCACCAACGCGTGGAACGCCGGGATCTCGCCGTCGTCGGGCGCGGTGACGGCCGCCAACGCGGCGCACAACGCGTACCTCGCGCCGGGCGGCCAGGCCTCCTTCGGATTCCAGGCCTCCTACGACGGCAGTTTCGTCAAGCCGACCGCATTCAGCCTGAACGGCACTCCCTGCACCACCGCCTGACGGATTCGGCACGGCGCCCCGAGCCCTGACGCCGGCCGGTCAACCGCCGAGCACTCACGGGACTCCAGCCGTGCCATGTCCGTCCACCCGGGACCCGCCCCACCGGCCTCCGCGCCGACGGGCGGGTCCCGCTCTCTTCCCCCTGGACGCCCGGGCGTTGGACCGTGGCGGTGGACGTTGGATGGCTGCAAGGCCCGCACCAGGCGATGGGCGTGCAGCGCAACCGCTCATGAACCACGCGAACCAGGCGCCCCCTTGACCGACGATGCGCGGGCCACGTGCGGAAGCCGTGTGCGCGGTCCCTTCGGTCCGTAAGATCGGTGATCTCTTGGGGGAGGTGGTCATGGGCAGGCGACGCCTCGGCACACCGACGCTGGAAGAGGTGGCCGCTCACGCCGGGGTGGGGCGGGGCACGGTCTCCCGCGTCATCAACAACTCGGCCGGCGTGAAGGACTCGACGCGCCGATCCGTGCAGCGAGCCATCGAGGAACTGGGTTACGTCCCCAATCTCGCGGCCCGCTCCCTGGCCGGGCGGCGAACCGATGCCGTCGCCCTCGTGCTGACGGAGCCCGACTGGAGAGTGTTCGCGGAGCCGTTCTTCTCCGAGATCGTCGGCTCGCTCGGCGACGTGCTGGCGGATACCGGAATGCAGTTGATGCTCACCCTGGTCCGCTCGGACGCCGATCGCCGGCGCTTCCTGGAGTATGCGCGCGGCGGCCGGGTCGACGGGGTCCTGCTGATGTCCGTGCACGCGGCGGACCGCCTCCCGGACATGCTCGCCGAGGTGCGCGTACCGACCGTGATGCTGGGGCGCCGCTCGGGCGACGAGTACGTCAGCTACGTGGACGTCGACAACGTCGGCGGCGCGCGCAGCGCCGTCTCCCACCTGCTGTCCCGAGGTCGCACGGTGATCGCCACCATCACCGGGCCGTTGGACATGTACGTCGCGCAGTGCCGGCTGCGCGGCTACCAGGATGCCCTGGCCCTGGCCGGCCTCGAGCGCGAGCAGTCCCTGGTCGCCGAAAGCGACTTCACGCAGGACAGCGGGCGCCGCGCCATGACGGAACTGCTGGAGCGGCACCCAGAGATCGACGGCGTCCTTGCCGCGTCGGACACCACAGCGGCGGGAGCCCTGGAAGCGCTGCGTGCCGCGGGACGGCGTTTGCCCAAGGACGTCTCCGTGATCGGTTTTGACGACTTCCCGCTGGCTCAGCGCACCGAGCCACGCCTGACCACGGTTCGTCAGCCCCTGGAGGAGATGGGCCGGGCCATGATCCGACTTCTACTGGAGGACATGGAGGAGCCGTCCGTGGCCTACCGCCACGTCATCCTCCGGACGGAGCTGACGGTCCGAGACTCAGCCTGACGAGGCCGAAGCGGCCGCCCGATGACGCCGTGCGGCCTGAGGGCCTGAGGGCCTGAGGGCCTGAGGGAGAAGGCTGCCGGGCGGGCCGTACCGGCGCGATGCGGACGATTCGGGAGCGCTCCCCAATACTGGCCACCTCCGCTGTGTCCGGGCGCTGGGGCGCGTCAGAGTTGTCACACGCGAGGGGTGTACTGGTCCAGGATCGCCCGTAGGCGCTCGAGGTCTCCAGCCTCATGCACGCCCCGCTTGGGCAAGACGTCGAGGCACAGCATGTTGGGATCCCGGCTGAGCAGGACAAAGTGATCTGCCGTTTCCCGGTAACCCTGGAAAACGGACCACTTCTGGATCAGTGTGACGTGGTCGGTACGGCAGGTGATCCCGGCCGGAGACACGTTGGCGCGGTAGTCGCCCTGCCATCCGACGAGCCGCTGCGTCTGGGCGGCTTGCAGCCGCGGGTACCCCCACACCAGCAGGACGACCAGCAAGAACAGAACCGTCGAGACCACGTCGACACCCCCGCGGACCACGGCGGAGACCAGCCATTGCCCTACCCACAGGAGGAGGAACACGCTTCGCAGCAGTAGCCCGGTCCGCTTGATCCGCTCGCGGACCCGCAGACCGACCAGGATGTCGGCAGACTGGGGCTGGTACGTGAGTTCAACTGCGGTCCGCTCGTCCACGACATGGTCAGAGGCTTCCGCATGATTGGCGCCTTGGTTGCTGTGGCCTTCGGCCATGGTCCCTCCCGGTAAAAGACATGTGGATCATTACGAAATTGAAGTTCGCCCTCATCCCGGGTCGAAGACCTTCGCTCATCCATGAGGGACTGCATGCGCCGGAGCCGGTGACCACCACCGTGTTTCGCGCAGTTCTGGTGACTTGAGCCCGCCGATCCGGGGACCGCCGATGTGTTTTGCTGATCGAGCCGCAGATCCGCGGACACCAGTGGTGACAACTACCGTGGGCGGGCCCAACTGTGGTGCTTAATTTGGCGACGGGAGCCCACGAGTCGGTGGCTGGTGAGACCAATTCGTTTTCGCTGGTGAGTTTCACGTTCGGCGTGACCAGTCCGCACCGACCTCGGTCCGGCCGTCACCAGGAAGCGGGCTGGGGAGGGCCCGGCTATGAGTCCTCTGAACTCACCCTGACCGACCCGACCAAGGGCTTCGCCCCCTTCGTCCGCCACACCGAAACGGGCACCAGTATCGCGACGCCTGGAACGCCCCCGTCACCATCGAACGGCGGGTGGATGCGGCCGCCTCGTCGGAGAAGACCAGTGGGCCAGAGGGGCCGACCCACCGGAGTCCTGGCTGCGCCGGTCAGTCGGCGTACACCCGGCCTTCCTTCACCAGGTAGTTCACCGGGTCCGAGCAACCGATGGACGGCGTGACCAGCAGGCTCACCGTGAGCGGCGCGGGCTCCGTGCTCGCGGTCGAGAACTCGCAGACAGAGCCGCTGCCCGTGAGCGGGTACCAGAACCACCCGTTCACATCGCCTACGGTGACCAGGTCGGTCTCCTTCCAGGCACCGCCGCTCTGCTTGTAGACCCGGAGTTCCACGGTGGCGGCGTACTGGTCCTCCGGTGACTGCAGGGCGGTGAGGGTGATCTTGTAGTCGCTCCCGAGGACGGACGAGGCGATCTGCTTCTTCTGCTGCGCCCGTGCCGACGTGTCGGCACTGGACGCCCCGGCGGTCCCCAGGATCCCCGCCATCAGGAGAGCGAGGGTCGCGGTGGAAGCACGGCGTGTGCGGACGCGGTTGCGGATGCCCTTGCGGACCGAGCTCATGTGTTTCCCCCGTTGGAACCAGTATGCGGTGAATGGTCATGGTGCGTCGTACGGTAGTTATGACGACTCGCCAGGCCCAAGGGTTGTACGGCAGTACGGCAGTACGGTCTCGCGCTCGGTTTCATGTGGCAGCTCCGACCTGTGCCTTCCGCGCAGTCTCAGGCTGCTTCATCGGTGGGCGGTCTCAACTCCACTGCACGCCCCGTGGTTCACCAGGCCACCGACGAGGAACGCCGCGGCCGCTCCGTCATCTACACCCTGTACGACAACAACCACGTCGCCGAACTCCTCGAACAGGCCCTCTACTACGTGGAGCACCTGCGGTTCGGTCTGTGCAACGCCCCGACGACACCAGCATGGCCGCGGCCGCGCCCTGACCACCTCCACCGGCGGAAGCGGTACCTCTGAGGCGCGTTCACCGCAGCGACCCGAGGGAGCCCGTGACGGGCCACGGGGTTCAGACAGCGTGTGTACAGTGGGCGGCTGCGAAGGGGAGTAGCGTCGTCCTGTTCACCGGAATGTGCAACAGGCAGACGCGGTAGATCTCGCCGCTGTCGGGTCGGTGGCCTGGTCCCAGCGGACGCATTCGAGTTCGAGTCGACGGATCTCGTCCATCCGTAGACCGCCGAACAACCACACCCCGATCAGGGCACGGATCATTTCGATCGGGTAGTAGTTCGCGTGCCACCCGGCAGCCTTCGCCCGCGGTGTCCCGTAGGCGCGCAAGTCGTCGGTGGTCAGTGTCAGCCCGGCGGCCATCAGCTTGGCCCAGGCGGCATCGTCGATGATCCGGGGGGCTGGGGCGCGGCCGGCCCGGACCGACAGCGGTAAGGCGGGAACGCGGCGGGGATCGAACCTCGGGGTAATCCATTCCCATTCATGCCGCGTCGTTCGTTGGGGTAGGCCAAGAACAGCTGAGACGAGGTGACGCCGAAGGCGACTTCCCTGGCCCTCTGGAACTCGGCCGTCTCTGCCCGCAGATGGATCAGGCGCTGCGCGTGCTCGAAGTCCCCGACTTCGAGTTGGACCAACTCCTCTCGGTGCAAGGCACCGTCATAGGCGAGCGTGGCCATGAGCCGGTTGCCCGACCGATGTTCGCCATGAACTGCAGCCACCGTCGGGCCAGTTGATGTCCAGCAGGAGTGGGGAACTTGCCCCACGGGATGGGGGCCATGACAGCAGGCCAGTAGTTGCGACCGTGCCTACTTGCGCACGTGGAAGCGCAGCATGGTGACCCCGCCCGACTGGACGTTGCTGAACGGTTCCAGGTCGATCCGGTCGAGGCCCGGCGGCGCGAAGCGGATGCCGTCGCCGAGCAGCACCGGCAGCACGTACACCAGGATCTCGTCGACGAGGCCGCGCTGCAGGCACTGGGCGGCCACGTCGGCGCCGAGGATCTCCAGGTTCCTGTCCCCGGCGGCGCGGCGTGCCGTGGCCACGGCTACCTCGATGTCACAGGTGAGGAAGGTGACGTTGGGGTCCGGCTCGTCGGGCGGGCGGTGGGTGAGCACGAACTGCGCCCCGCCGTCGTAGGCGGTGTTCTCGTCGGACATGCGCTTGCCGACCTCGTACGTGCCCCGGCCGATGAGCATGGCGCCCGTGGCCGCCATGACCTCCGGGAACGTCGCCGACGTCATGTGCTCGAAGATCCAGTCCATCGTGTGGCCGGGACCGGCGATGAACCCATCGAGGGACATCACCCTGTTCACGACCACTTTGCCGGTGCTCGCAACCGTCATGCGTCTTCTCCAAGCAGGTGGAGGGCCGGGATCGCATCATAGGTCGGTGAGCAACATCTTCTCCGACGGTAACCACGACCTGGACCTGTCCAATGGCGCCACCGCGGTGTTCATCGACGTGCTGATGCTGGCCGTGTCCGATCTCGCCTCCGAGGACTGGGACTTCCGCTTCGCGGCGCTGCTGACCCTGCAGGACCAGGACGTCATGGGGCGCGGTGCTGTCGGGTTCGACCTGGCGGAGTTCGACTGGGGTGCGACGGAGCGGGAACGCGCCCGAGCGAAGGACTTCGTGCTGCGTGCCACATCACTCGCGGCGAGCGGACATCGCTGGAGTGAGCTGGACTACCACCCGCCCCGCGTGCATGACTACCTGCACCGCTTCACGACCATGGTGGAGTCCTGCACCCCGCCCGCCGACAGCAGCGCCGCACGCGGCTTCCCCGGCCGGGACGAGGCAGCGATGGCCTCGTGCGTGCGCCACCGCGTCCTCAACGCGCTCCCGCTCTGGGACGGCTGCTTCCTCTGCAATCGGCCGCACGATTAGCCCGGCTCGATTCCACATAAGGAGAGCCCTACCGGTCCCGGCCGCCGCCCCCCGGGCCATGAAGCCCCAGACCGTGTGCCATGGTAGGAGTTCCGCTGCCGTGAAAGCGGCCTCGACCGTTGGCAAGGACTCCCGCGGTTACGACGCAGGCAAAATGTCAATGGCCGCAAGCGGCACATGGTGGTCGATACGCGCGGACAGCCGCTGTCGTCTTCGGCCTCCGTCTAATGCACCCCGAGATCACCATCGTCTGGGCGAGTAGACGGTGAAGTGAGGGGCGCGAGGTCCTGGCGTCGGCAGGTGCGGCCATGGCGAGCCCCATGGGCAAGGCCCGCGGACTTCGACCGCACCAAGGGCCTCGATACCTATGTTCTCCAGCCGGTAGGGGCGGGCGCGGCGCAAGTCGGCCACTGCGGGCACGGCGGTGCAGGTGTCCCAGAACGCGCTTACGGTGAACTGAGCCGTCCCGGACTCCGCGGCAACAGCCACGGGCTCGATCTTCCAGTCGAGACCCGGACTGGGTGGCGTTGTGCCGCAGGACGGCCACGTTCTGCGGGATCGGCTCCACGGTCAGCAAAGTGCGGGGGCGGTAGCGGGCGGTGGAGTAGGACGCGGCAAGACCCGTGTTGCTACCCAGGTCGACGATCGTGTCGAGGGTGCCGATGTCCTCCTCGAGCCGGTAGTGGACGCCCAGTTCGTAGAAGCCCTTCAGGAAGCCCTGCCACAGGATGAGTAGATCGCTCTGGTTCCTGCGGATGCGGATGCGGACACGGGCCCGCCCGCCCGAGGCGTGAGGAAGTTCACCGGCAACGTCACGGCTGGAGTCCGGCGGTGTCTCCGCCCGGGTCGTCCGCGAGCATCACCGCGGCAGTCGTGCGTTTGCCGACCGGCTCGCGGTGCACCTCGAAACTCTGGCACACGGCCATCACGATCTCCAGGCCGTGCTGCCCGACCCGGCCCGGGTCGGCGGCCCTGGCCACCGGCAGTACTGGATCGCTGTCCCAGACCGTCACCTCGACCCGGCCGCCCGCCAGTTCAAGGTCAAGCAGGCATGGGCCGGAGGCGTACTTGCAGGCGTTCGTCAGCAACTCGCTGACCACCAGCTGGACCACGTCCATCACACGCGCGGACACCGGGAGACCGTGAACGGACTGCAAGCGCGTCAGGAAGACCCGGGCCACCTCACGCCCCTGCGCAATGTCGCCTGGACTGCCCTCATACGCCTGCGACGCCTTGACCAGCCCTTCATTCAGTTGCCCAACCCTGTTCTGGCCAGCCCCATCCATGCCGATCCGCCCGCTTCCTGAGCCTTGACCGTTCAGGCCACGCGTCTACCCCCAAATCCGAAAGAGAACAGAACGATCATGCTCGGGTTCGAAAACAGCCACCACAGAGGGCTTTAGCTCCTGAACCGCGTTGTTTGCGCTGCTATCGGGTGGAGCTGCTGGGTTGAAGCTTGCAGGAGCAGACGGGCATCAGGATGCCGCGAGCGTTGTCGGCGATGGGACGACTCTTCATCGTCCTTCTGAGGTGCTGGGCTTCCCTGCGCCACAGCTCTATCTGGGGAGGCGGCGGTCGGCGGCCATCACGTCCGGAGCCGAAGGTCAGCTCGTATGGGACGGGCAGGTATGAGAAAGGGGCAGCGGGCTCCCAGCGCTCCCGTCTGCCCGATGATGTCGATCGCGCCACGGCCGAGAAAGAACGTCCCGTGCTCCTTGGCCTGCTGCTCTGACCAGGCACGATGGGGACAGTAGGTGATGTTGCGGAGACTCGGGGAAGAAGGTGCGGCAACCGATAGGAGGCTGCCATGGAGAGTGGAGATCTGGAACTGGGCGAGTTGCTGACCGCTGCGGAGGCGGCTTCGCCCGGTGAGTCCGTCGACGTGGTGGCACACGATCTGCAAAAGCGGTTCGGTGCCGCCCATGTGTCCTTCCTCTTCGTCGACCTCATCGGCCAGCGGCTGGTACGGCTCGCCGCGGCCGGCGGTGAGGTCGACGATCATGCCGAACCGGTCGACCTGCACGGCAGCATCTACGACAGCGTTCTGCAGAGCCAGCGCCAGCATGTGGAACCGGACAGCCAGGGCGAACAGCGCGTCATCACGCCGGTCACCAACCGCGGCGACTGCATCGGCCTCCTGGAGGTGACCTTGCAGTGCGCCGACGACACCGTGCTGCGGCAGGTCCGCGACGCGGCCCACGCGCTGGCTTACATCATCGTCACGGACCGCCGCTTCACCGATCTGTACCATTTGGGACGGCGCACCACCGAGACGAGCCTGGCCGCGGAGATCCAACACCAGCTGCTCCCCTCAGCCCCCTGCTGCGAGGCGCCCCAGTTCACCCTCGCTGCCGGGCTGGTCCCGGCCGACGACATCGGCGGCGACACCTACGACTACACCCTTGACCGCGACACACTGCACCTGTCCATCACGGACGCCATGGGCCACGACACGAACTCCGCGCTGCTGGCCACCCTGCTGGTCGGCGCACTGCGCCGGGCCCGCCGCAGTGGCTGTGACGCTCTCAAGCAAGCCCGCCATGCCCACCAGGCCTTGATGAGCCACGGCCGCGGCTTGGCCACCGGCCAGTTGCTGTGCGTCGACCTTGAAACAGGTCGGTGTGAACTGGTCAACGCCGGACACCCTCGGCCGCTGCGGCTGCGCGACGGCATCGTCGAAGAGGTGGAACTCGCCGTCAACCTGCCGTTCGGTGTGGCGGCACCGACCTCCTATCGCCTACAGGAACTGCAACTGCGTCCAGACGACCGCCTGATCCTGCTCACCGACGGAATGCAGGAGCGTGGTGCCGCGGCCGTCGACCTGGCCTCGATCATTCACGAGACCCGCGCGCTGCATCCGCGAGAAGCCGTCCGAAGCCTGACCGCCGCGGTGTTCGACGCCTGCCGTGGCGATCTCCGCGACGACGCCACGGTCCTCATACTGGATTGGCACGGCAACCGCCGCCCCTCGCCGGAATCCAGGACGCCCAGCAGAGACAAGAGGGAGCGGTTCACTCCTTGAGTCGATGTGCACCAACTCCCGCCGGACGAGCGTCCCGAGATCGCCCACACCGTCCGCGACTGGCTTGCCCAACTCCACCTCGTGGCCGCAGGGTGCGGAATGTCCACCCTTCCCGTCTCGCTCGTCTCCGCCGTACCTCCCGGGGTTCGCGTTCTCCGTCGCATCGCGTTGGTGCGCTTGATCAAGGTGCCACCGCGCCGGGACAGATGGGCGTCGAAGTCCGTCCGGAAGGGGACCTGAATTCGAATGTGGACGGGCGTGAAAACTCATCACCGGGGTCGATCGCCGTGCCTGAGTACGGCCTCGGTACTGGTGGCCTCCCCTGATCAGCTGTCGCTGGTTCCCGGGGTGCCCAGCCTGCTGGTGACCTTCCGTGATCTCCGGCGGCGTATCGGCTCCAGGTTCCTCCGGTCTGGTTGCGGAGGCGGCTGTTGGTCTTGCACTGGCGTGGTACGCGGCAACAGTGGAACCCATCGTTGAGTACCTAGTGATGCCGAAAGGGCCGACGTACTCGCTCAACTACGCCCAGGACGGGCTCGACTCGCTCGGAGCCCACGCGCTGCTCGCCGTCGCCTTCGTGCTGATCCTGGCCGGCAGCGCGGTGCTGCGCGGTGCTGCGCGGTGCAGCGCGGTGCTGCGCCGCAGGACCTCCGCGGCGAAGGGTCTGGTGATCGTCGGTACGGTCAGCTCGACGGTGGCCTGGCGTCGGAATGGGATTCCGCCCATGCAGTTCCTGGCCGGGGATATCGCCCTCTGCTACTTCGCAGCCACCCAGCCTCGGCGGAGCTCGCTCACCGCGCCGCCGCAGCGTTCGGCACACTCGCCGGCTACCTCGTCCTGCGGTTGATCACGGGCGACGATTCCAGCATCGCGCAGGAGCTGTTGGTGGCCCTGACCGTGGTCATCGCCTGGCTCATCGGTAATTCGTCGCATCAGGCCCGCGCCCACACCGCAGAGTTGCACGCCCGGGTCGCCGCCGAGGCCATCACCGCAGAACGGCTGCGCATCGCCCGCGAGATGCAGACACCGTCGCCCACAGCATCGGCATCATCGCCTGGCAGGCCGGCGCCGGGGCCCGGGTCATCGAAACCCAGCCCTCCAGAGCCCTCCTCTGTCGCCCCGTTCTGCACGGTCCCCAGCCGGGCAGGGCCGGAGACCGCACAGATAACGCGTCAGACCGAGGGGGTGAAGCGGTCCCAGGCGCGGTGGCGGGTCAGCAGTTCGGTGAGATGTTCCAATGTCGCTTCCGGGGTGTCAGCGCTCACCACGCCCGGAGCGTCGAGTGCGATTCCAGCGGCGGCCAGTGCTTCCACGCCATCGCTCCAACCACCGACGGCCTTTCCGTGGCGGTATGCCTCCGTTACCAGGAGCAGCACACGGGAGTCGATTCCGGCGACGATCGCGGCGTCGTCGTCGGCCTTGGCGTCACGGGCCCCGTAGCCGTCGGCTCCGACGGCCGGTGCGCCGGCGAGGAGAAGGGCATCGAACTCGGTGGAGCGGGCGTTGGCGAAGGTGCGTTGCACGGTGACGGGCTCGCCCTCGGGGTCGAGGACTCCGCCGGTGGGGGCGATGACCAGAGGCACCATGCCGGCGTCCAGGACGGCCTGGCGCACTGAGCGCACGCCCGTCAGGTCTTGATCGCCTTCCGTGATGATGCCGACGATCCTGCCGTCAAGCGGCCAGGTGCCGCCGAGCTGGGAGAGCGCCGGGCTGGGCAATGGGTCGCTCTGCTTCACAGTCGGCGCGGGGGCGGGCAGGCCGAGGCCGCTGGCGACCTGCGCGCACAGTTCGGCGTCGATGTTCGCCAGCACCGTCAGCGCGCGTTCCTTGATCGCCGTTTCCCAGCACTTGCTGAGTTCGAAGGTGTAGGCGGCGACGATGTGCTCGCGTTCGGTGGGCGTCATGCTCAGCCAGAACAGCCGTGGCTGGGTGTAGTGGTCGTCGAAGGAGGCTGCAGCGTCCCGGACCTTGCGGGAGGCGGGTACCTGCTCGGGAGCCTCGATGTAGGCGGCGTTGTCCGCGCCCGCCAGGAAGGGGCACCCGCCGTCGAGGGAGTTGGGCCGGTAGGGCGCGACCCCGCGGTGGACCGCCGTCTGGTGCATGCCGTCGCGGAGCATGTCGTTGACGGGGGTGTGGGGCCGGTTGATGGGCAGCTGGCCGAAGTTGGGGCCGCCGAGCCGGCTGATCTGGGTGTCGAGGTAGGAGAAGAGGCGTCCCTGGAGCAGCGGGTCATTGGTGACGTCGATGCCGGGCACGAGATGTCCGACGTGAAAGGCGACCTGTTCGGTCTCTGCGAAGTAGTTGGAGGGGTTCGCGTTCAGGGTGAGCAGTCCGATCGGCTGGACGGGGGCCAGCTCTTCCGGCACGATCTTGGTCGGGTCCAGGAGGTCGATGCCTTCGAACATCTGGTCGTCGGTGTCGGGGAAGGTCTGCACGCCGAGTTCCCACTGCGGGAAGGCTCCGGCCTCGATCGCGTCGGCCAGGTCCCGGCGGTGGAAGTCGGGATCCACACCTGCGGTGATCTGGGCTTCCTCCCACACCAGGGAGTGCACTCCGAGCTTCGGCTTCCAGTGGAACTTCACCAGCGTCGTCGCACCCTCGGAGTCGACGAAGCGGAAGGTGTGGACACCGAATCCCTCCATCATCCGGTAGGAGCGCGGGATTCCGCGGTCGGACATGTTCCACAGCGTGTGGTGAGTGGCCTCCGTGTGCAGGGTGACGAAGTCCCAGAACGTGTCGTGAGCGCTCTGCGCCTGCGGGATCTCCCGGTCCGGGTGCGGTTTGCCGGCGTGGATGACGTCGGGGAACTTGATCGCGTCCTGGATGAAGAACACCGGAATGTTGTTGCCGACCAGGTCGAAGACGCCCTCGCTGGTGTAGAACTTCGTCGCGAAGCCACGGGTGTCGCGAACGGTGTCGGCTGACCCGCGCGAGCCCAGCACTGTGGAGAAGCGCACGAACACCGGCGTCTCCACGTCTTTGCCCAGGAACGCGGCCTTGCTGATCCCTTCGGCTGTGCCGTAGCCCTGGAAGATGCCGTGGGCTGCGGCACCGCGGGCGTGCACGACGCGCTCCGGGATCCGTTCGTGGTCGAAGTGGGTGATCTTCTCGCGCAGGTGGTGGTCCTGCAGCAGCACCGGACCCCTCGGCCCTGCCTTGAGGGAATGGTCGGTGTCGTACAGTCGCGCGCCCTGCGCCGTGGTGAGGTACTCGCCGTCCTGTGCCACCTCCGCCTGCGGGATGCCCGTCTTCTGTCCGGTGGGGCTGTACGTGTCCGGGCCGCGCTGGTCGGGCTTGGGCGGCAGCGGACCGGCCGGGTCGGTCGGCTCATCGACCGGGGGCGGCACCGGGCTCGGCGCGCCGGGGATCTCGTTGCCGGGGTGGGCGAGTTCCTGAACCTTCTTGGCGACCTTGCCGGCCTTCGCCGTGACGGGATTCTTCTTCTTGGCAGTCACAGTGTTTTCCGATCACTGAGTGGGACGGGAGACAAGCACTGATTCAGTCAGGAGGGCCACGCGATCAGCTGAGCTGGAGTACCCGGTTCTGCCACCGGGACTCACGCCATCGTCCATCCAGATGAACACCTCCTTGGCCGGTCCGACGGCTGGCTGAGCCAAGCGGGTGGCAGGCCGGCGCAAGGCGGCCGCTGCTCTTCTTCGGCGCGCACCGCTGATGACCGTCCCTCCGGGGAGGGGAGTCGGGGTCCGAAAATGGCGGCAGCCGTTATGCCCCGCCGACGAGCGTGTCTGCTGAACTCGGACCGCCTGCGTGCCGTGGTCGTCCACGTAGGGAGGAGGGCGGTTTCAGGGACGCAAAAGGGTTTTGATCATGCCGTCCCGCTTCGCCTGGAAGGCGGCGTAGGCCTCCGGCGCGTCTTCCAGCGGCAGGTGGTGAGTGGCGAACCCGTCGACGCCCAGAGTGTCTTCATCGCTCAGCAACGGCAGGATCTCCGGGACCCACCGCCACACGTTCGCCTGTCCCATCCGGAACTGGATCTGCTTGTCGAACATGCGCAAGAGCGGCATCGGGTCCATGGCACCGCCATACACCCCGGACAGGGAGACAGTGCCGCCGCGGACTACCAGGTCGATCGCCGCGTAGAGCGCGCCGAGCCGGTCCAGGCCCGCCTTCTGCATGAACGGCTGGGCCAGCGCGTCGGGGAGCAGTCCGGTCGCCCACTGAGCGGCCTTGGCGGCCGGGTTGCCGTGCGCTTCCATGCCGACCGCATCGATGACCGCGTCGGTGCCGCGGCCACCGGTCAGCTCGCGGACCGCCTCGCCGAGGTCCTTCTCGTGGCGGCGCAGGTCCAGACAGGTGACCCCGTGCGCGGAGGCCCGATCCAGACGTTCGTTGACGAGGTCCACGCCGATGACCAGGCCCGCGCCGCGGTGCTGGGCGATGCGTGTGGCCATGTCTCCGATCGGACCGAGCCCGAGCACGGTGAGTGAGCCGCCGGGCGGGATCGCCGCGTACTCGACGGCCTGCCACGCGGTGGGCAGCACGTCGGAGAGGTAGACGAAGCGGTCGTCCGCCGGCCCTTCGGGGACCTTGATGGGCAGGTGGTTGCCGAACGGCACCCGCAGATACTCTGCCTGCCCCCCGGGCACCTGTCCGTACAACTTGGTGTAGCCGAACAGGGCGGCACCCGATCCGTACGCATGGACCTGTGTCGTCTCGCACTGCGAGTGCAGGCCCTGAGAGCACATGAAGCATGTACCGCAGGAGACATTGAACGGAATGACGACCCGGTCCCCGGGGGCGACCGCGTGAACGTCGGGGCCGACTTCCTCGACGACGCCCATCGCCTCGTGACCGAGGATGTCCCCCGGGTCGAGGAAGGGCCCAAGTACCTCGTAAAGGTGCAGGTCAGAGCCGCAGATTCCGGTGGATGTGATTCTTACGATCACATCGTCGGGCTGTTGCAGGACAGGGTCGGGGACCGTCTCCACCCGCACATCCCGTCGGCCTTGCCACGTCAGTGCGCGCATACTTTCCTCTTTCGTCCTGTCAGAGCGTGCTATCCGATGGGGGAGCCGCCCGTGGCGTTCACGATCTCTGCGGTGATGTAGCTCGACTCCGGGGAGGCGAGAAAGACATAGGCCGGTGCCATCTCTGCCGGCTGCGCCGGACGCCCCAGCGGCGACTGCTTACCGAACTCGGTGGTGTCCGGCATGGTCGCTGGGATCAGCGGCGTCCACACCGGACCAGGGGCCACAGCGTTGACGCGGATGCCGTCGGAGGCCACCATCTGAGCCAGCCCCTGGGTGAACGTGACGATGGCGCCCTTGGTCATGGCGTAGTCCAGAAGATGCGGGCTGGGCTGATAGGCCTGCACCGAGGTCGTGTTGATGATCGACCCGCCCTGCGGAATATGCGGCAGAGCCGTCTTCGACAGCCAGAACATGCCGTAGAGATTCGTTCGCATCACGCGGTCGAACTGCTCGGTGGTGATCGCTTGGATGCCATCAGGCTGAGACATCTGGTAGGCGGCGTTGTTGACCAGGATGTCGATGCGGCCCCACTCCTGCACCGCGCGCTCGATCAGACGCCGGCACTGTTCCTCCTCACGAATATCGCAAGGGACGGCTACAGCTGCGCGGCCCGCCTCACGGACAAGCCGTGCGGTCTCCTCGGCCTCCTTGCCTTCTTCGGGCAGGTAAGTGAACAGCACGTCGGCGCCCTCCCGGGCGAAGGCCAGTGCGACTGCTCGGCCGATGCCCGAGTCCCCGCCCGTGATGACGGCCTTGCGCTCGTGAAGCCGTCCGGCTCCGCGGTATGAGGTCTCACCGTGATCGGGAGGAGGATCCATGGGTCCCGTCCATCCCGGGTGCTGCTGGTCCTGCTGCGGGAAGTTCGGTTCGGGCCGTCGAGACTGGGGGGTGGGGGACACGGATCGTCCTTTCTCTGCGGGAGGGTCCCTGCTGCGCTGTACGGGCTGCCCTTCACCAGACGGCCCTCGCCGCGATGAAATGTGCTGTTCTGTGAGATCAAGGGCATTCTGTCCGTGCGGGCCGGGTGCCCATGGTGAGCTGATCCATTCACGGGCTCTCACCGATCTCGGGACGCCGACCACTGTGTTTGCGTGCAGGTTGCACTGGTTACCCGTGCGCCGCCGCCGGTGCGGGACAGGAAGTCGTAGGAGTGGGATTGCCGATATCGAGCGGTGAACCAGGTGACAAGCAATCCGCCGGTAGCTTTTAGGGCTTCGCCGCAGTGGTTTTCTTCGGCCGGCGGGGCACGGACTTGGTCTTGTCGAGGTGTCCGTAGACCGTGGAACGGGGCACGTTGAACATGTCGGCGATCTGCTGGACGGTCTTCTCCCGGGCGTCGTAGAGCTGCTGGGCGAGCTCGGCCTGGTCGGCCGTGAGCTTCGGCCGGCGCCCGCCGACCCGGCCGCGGCCCGCGCGGAGGCGAGCCCGTCGTTCGTGTTCGCCACGATCAGCTCTCGCTGGAGCTCCGCGAGCACGCTGAGCATCCCGAACATGGCCCGGACTCCTTCCCAAGATGCGTCTGGAGCTGCCGCCCGACGCGGTCGAGCATGTTGCCAAGCAGGTGTGCGTCGCCGCGTCCGAGCTGGCGTTCTATGTGAAGGGTCTGAAGCACCAGGACCCCTCTTCTCGGCGCGCAGCGCGACCAGATACTGCTTGTTCCGCATCACGAAGGTCGCGATCCCGACTACGCGGCGCGCGAGCCGTCGGGCCACGCCGTGATCGTCGTCATGTCATCCGTCGACCTGCTGCTGGGTGAAGCTCCATGCATACTGCAGCCAGTCAGAAATCACCACGGCACTCAGTCCGGCGGCGGCCAGACGGACGGCGCGTGGGGCGGCCACATATCCGCAGACCAGACCGGTGGCCGTCCAGGTCGACGCACAGAAGGGGCAGCACAGGAGTTCACCGATCGCCTGCCCCACCGTCCCCCGCCGACGCGGCTCGTCCGCGACCTCGCTGCCGCCCGCTGCCTCCTGACGACGGGTGAAGGGGGCCCGAAGGAAACTCGTGACTTTTCCCTTGGTCACCAGCCGGGAGATCTTGTACGTGGCTGTGCCGAGCACCAGCAGGTCCCACGGCGGGATGCCGGGGGGCAGCGGACGCCCCGACCTGCGCAGGGACAGTGCAGCCACACCTGTCGCCGCGCAGTAAACGCCCGCAAGCACGGCATAGCCACCGAGAGGAACAGCCTCGCCCGGCGCGTACGTATGACCGCCTTTCTCCCCGCGCACGCCGTCTACTGGTTGCGCACGGGATGTGGACGGACCGTCGCCGGTTTCGCCGTCGTTTGTCGAGCCGGAATACATGGGTTCTCTCCAGGTTCGCTATGCGCCGCCCGACGCCGCAGAAGGGGAACGCGGACGGAAGTAATGCCTGCCAGGTGTCGAGTACCCGGATCGGCACAATGAAGCAGGCTCCATGCAGGGACTGATCGCGGGAGCGGTGGGTGCGGCGCGCTGACGCTCTGCGAGAAGACCGGGAACCAATTCGCCCGCCGACCCGAATTCATACGTCCCGGGTCGGACCAAGCAGCGGCTACGACCGTGGCGGCGAAGTGGACCATGCACGTGGGCCAGGCCGTGGCGATGAGCCTCCTACGGTCGGTCTTGGCCCACGCGGGCGTGCGCGTGCCGCTGTCCTCGGGCGACTTCGCGGTCGTTTTCGGGGTGCTGCCAAAGGGCCGTCGGGCTGGGCGTGGCTGTTCTTCTGTCGTAGGCGCGACCTGGGTGTGCCGCTCGGTCCGGAATGCGCCCGTTGGCCATCGGGCCACGCCGCGCGGGTTCCGATCGCCGGCGGCAAACTCATCATGAGTCGGCCCGAGTGTCGGCTCGCTCATCCCAGCTCCAGGTGAGCGTGGTTTTCGTCCAGCGGGGGACTTGATGCGCTATGTCGAGAGTCATTGAACCAACGCCAGTGGAGGCGGGCGCCCCGGGACTCAAGCGCGTCCTGACCACACCGCTCCTGTATTTCTTCATCCTGGGCGACGTGCTAGGCGCTGGAGTGTACGTTCTGGTGGGCCAAGTGGCCGCCGACTCCGGTGGGGCGGTATGGGTTCCGCTGCTCGTCGCGCTGCTCCTGGCGTTGCTCACCGCCGCCTCCTACGCGGAACTGGCGACCAAGTACCCGAGGGCCGGCGGAGCCTCCCACTACGCCACACGCGCATTCGGACCGTTTGCAGGATTTCTGGCGGGCTTCTGCATGCTCGCCGCCGGTATCGTCTCGGTGGCCGCACTCGCCCGTGCATTCGGAGGCGACTATTTGTCGGCCTTCGTGACGCTGCCCGTTGGGCTCGTCGCCGTACTGTTCCTCTTTCTGCTTGCGCTGCTCAACGCGAGGGGTATCGAGGAGTCGACACGCGCCAATGTCGTCGCCACGATTGTCGAGGTGGGCGGACTGGCCGTCGTCATCGTACTGGGGGCGTGGCTGCTGCTGCGCGGTGACGGCGATGTCGGCCGGCTCACTCAGCTCGGCACTCCTGACAAGGGTGCGGCGACAGCCGTGCTGAGCGGGTCGGTGCTGGCGTACTACTCCTTCGTCGGGTTCGAGACGTCCGTGAACGTAGCGGAGGAGGCCCGTAACCCCCGGAAGTCTTACCCCTGCGCCTTGTTCGGCGCGCTGGCCACCGCAGGCACCGTCTACGTACTCGTGGGCCTCGCCGCGTCCGCAGCCGTACCGACCCATCGGCTCGCTGAGTCGAGCGGTCCACTGCTGGAGGTGGTGCAGGCGGCCGGCGGCGTACCGGCCCGGCTGTTCAGTGCCATCGCGCTCGTCGCCGTCGCGAACGGTGCGCTGCTCACCGGCATCATGTCCTCTCGCCTGGCCTACGGTATGGCCCGGGACGGACTGCTGCCCGGTGCCCTGACCAGGGTGCTGCCCGGCCGCCGAACCCCTTGGGTGGCGATCGCGGCCACCACCGTTCTGTCGATGCTCCTGACTCTCACCGGGAGCGTCGCCACCTTGGCGTCCACCCTGGTCCTGCTGCTGCTCGTAGTGTTCTTCATGGTCAACGTGGCTGTGCTCGTCCTGCGCAGGGAATCCAGCGATATCGACCACTTCCGGGCTCCAACTGCCCTCCCCGTGCTGGGCGCCCTGTCGTGTGTCCTGCTCGCCACACAGATCGAGGCGCAGGTGTGGCTGCGTGGGCTGGTGGTCCTGGCCGTCGGTACCGGCATTGCGGCCCTCGTCGCCGCTCGGCGGACCCGCGCCACTGGGGGCAGCGGGGAAGGGCGGGGGGCGGACACCGGTCGAGCGCAATAGGACGATAAGGCGGCAGCCGCTGGGAGAGAGGCGATGCGTAAGGCGGGCCGAACGGGAAAGGTGACGCCCGCAGTGTTCATGTGACATAAGTGAAGGACCGGTATGGGAGACCGGCGTTTCGCCGCCCACCTTTTCGCCGCCCATGTTTTCGCCGCTACGAACGACAGAGCAATTCTGTGGCAACAGCTGTTCTTTCGTCGGCCATCTCGGGTGGCGGACCTGCCTCCCGGTGTGATGAGGCATCGCGAACTCGACGGCACGGTGCGGTGAAGCGGATGAGCGCAATGCCGACTCGTCCAGAGCAGAGCATCAGGTCTTGGTCATGGGGGGCGCTCGTAGATGTGCTGTTTCCGGTATCGATGTTCCAGTCTCGGGCTGAAGCAGTGACTGCGTGCGTGCGTGCCGCCGCCGTCGAGCTCGGCAGCCGGGCCGGTGAACGGCTATGTCACAAAATCCAGATGGGTATCCTTCCGGCTCCTCCGCATCCGGATCCGCACCCGGCCACGAGGTTCACGGAACTCCAGACAGAGCCAAAATTCGAGATCCGCACGGCGGCCCCTCGCTGTTACTGTCGCGCCATGTCCAAGGTCGAGATAGATGTCGTGACCGCCGAGTTCTTCGGTGCCTTTGACAACCGGGGTGGCAAGGCTGCCGACGTGGCCCGGATCCGCCGGCTGGTTCTTCCGGGTGGTGTGATCGTCAAGGCCGGCCCGGAGTTCACGGTGTACACCGTGGACGAGTTCATCGAGCCTCGCCGGCGGCTGCTGACCGACGGTCGGCTGGTCGAGTTCTCCGAGTGGGAGACCTCTGAACGGACAGAGATCGCGGGCGATATCGCGTCGCGGTTCGGCGAGTACCGCAAGTCCGGGGTCTTGGATGGTGAGCCGTTCGAGGGAGGCGGGACCAAGACCATCCAGTTCGTCCGCACCTCCGAGGGCTGGCGGATCGCAGCGTTTGCCTGGTACGACCAGCCCTGAGCTTGTTCTTTTCTTCCGGCCTCGAACAGCATCCCGAACTTGATCGCACAGGAGGGGGGTCCAGGCCCTTGAGGGGAGGGGCTTCGAGGTCGTGGGAAATTTCTCCTGCCGGGCGTATGACACGTGGACCCCGCTCAAGCTGGTCGGGGGGATCCGCAAGGGGCGGCCCAACGCCGACGACCTGGCCGCAGCCCGCGCATTCGCCGAGGGCCTGCGGACGCAGGTCGGATCCTGAGCTTGTTGTCTATCTACCAGGACCTGCCCGGTTTACCGATGGCCTTGAGGTTCTCGGGGCGTTTGACGGTCTTGTCGATGTCGTAGTGGGGGAGGGGCGGCGTGCCCTGTCTGAGGGCTGGGTGGCGCTGACTTTACGCCAGATGCAGTCGTCGCCGTCCCTGAGCAGCGGTTGAAGCCGCGGGTGTCGACGAAGAACCCGTCATCGTCCAGCAGCCGCCACACGCTGGGGTGGAGCTTGCTGAACGCGCCCTGGTTCTGCGCGGAGTCGATCGCCGCCCGTCCGCAGCGTTCGGGGCCGTCGGGGCCGTTCGTCGCGGTGCGGTGTCGGCGAACAGACCGAACGCGTCGACCCGTCACCGACGCCGTGGAACGCCCAGTCCGTGCACAGCTGGGCGCACTTGCTGCCGTCGGTGACCTGGTTGACGCCACCGGGGAATCCGCCGCTCTCGTGGGTGGACGCGCGGCGCCGCCTCGAATCAGGTAAATGCCGAGGTCATCGAGTTAGGTGCTGCTCAGGCCGGGAAGTCGCAGGTCATGAGAGTGCTGGCGGATCTTCGTGAGGGTGACTACCGGCTGACGCGGTGGGTGGCGTCGTGGCCGTCGACCTGCGTACGCCGGGTGCTGCCGGCGGTGGAAGAGATGGCCGAGCACACCAAGTTGTGGTGGGGCTGCGCTGCGGCCCTGTCCGCCGCCGGGTGGCGGGGGCGCAGGGCCGCAGCCGCCGGCCTGGCGAGCATGGCCGTGGCGGAACTGTCCTCGAACTGTGTGCTCAAACAGGTGTGGCAGCGGCGTCGGCCGCCGAAGGAATGGATCTCGCACGAGGAAGTCCATGACCGCCCGGACTCTTCCTCCTTCCCTTCTGGGCACACCGCCGCGGGGGTGGCGTTCAGTGCCGCGGTGGCAGCGGTGTGGCCGTTGGCGGGCGCGGCGTGTGCGGTGCCGGCCGCCGTGGTGGCGGCCGAACGCGTACACACAGGCGCCCACTACCCCTCCGACGTCGCCGTGGGCGCCGCGGTCGGTCTGGCCGCAGCCGCCGTGGTTCATCGTGCTCCCCGCCTGGCCCGGCGCTTGCTGCTGTGACAGCCACAAGCGACCGAAAGCGCGGGTCCCTGGGTGGTGTGTGCGCTTCCGGGTACCCGGGGCGCTTTCGTGCCGGGCAGCCGAACCGTCCGGGTAGCCCCGCCCGGCCAGACGGAAAGCCGGGCGGCGTGGAGGAAGTGTGGCCGTCAGGTGCGGGCGGCGTGCCAGCGGCTGGCTGTCGGTGGACGGCAGGCATGTAATCGCCGCGGCGGTGCAGGCGGGAAGTATGAGGTGCGTCATCTACCGTGAGTCAGCGGGCGAGCCCGAGCAGGTGGACTTCCGACAGGTCGATGGTGGCCGTACGGCGGTGCTGGACAGCCTGAAGCGGGTGGGGGAACGCGAGTTCTGCTGGGTCCATCTGGACGACCCGGGCCCACGTGATCTTGAAGAACTGGCGGACCCTCTGGGTCTGCATCCGCTGGCGGTCGAGGACGCCGGCGAGGCGCACCAGCGGCCCAAGCGGGAGCGGTACGGGGACGTGCTCGCGGTGGCGTTGAAGACACTGTGGTACGTCAAGGACGGCTGCGAGGTGGAGACCGGCGAGGTGATGGTCTTCACCGGTCCGCGTTTCGCCCTGACCGTCCGTCATGGCCCGGCCGATCCCACCGGCGAGGCTGCCCGGCGGCTCGGTGAGGATCCGCAGATGCTGCGGTTCGGGCCCGTCGCCGTGCTGCACGCCGTCCTGGACACGGTCGTCGACTCCTACACCGAGGCCGCCGTCCAGGTCCGTACCGACCTGACCGCGCTGGAGCGGGGCGTATTCTCCACGGAACGCGAAGACTTCACCGAGCCGATCTACTCCCTCAAACGGGAGGTCCTGGAATTCCGCGACGCCGTCCAGCCCTTGGTCCCGGTGGTGCAGGACTTCACCGGCCCCCACGCCGGGTGGCCCGAGGAGATGCTGCCGTACTTCCGCGATGTCGCCGACCATCTGCACCGCACCGACACCGAGGTGCGGTCGCTGGACGAGTTGCTCAACTCTGCCCTCGACGCCCACCTCGCACGGGTGGGAACGTGGCAGAACGACGACATGCGCCGCATCTCCGCCTGGGCTGCGATCCTGGCCACCCCGACCCTCGTCGCCGGGATCTACGGCATGAACTTCGCTCACATGCCGGAACTGAGCTGGACGTACGGATACCCGCTCGCCGTCGCGGTGATGGCAGGTGCCTGCGCCCTGCTGCACCGGACCTTCCGGCGTAAGGGTTGGCTGTGAACGCCGGGCACCGCCTAGGCCGACGGCCATGAGGTAACACCACTGTCGGCGCCGCCCTCAAAGCGGTCAGCCCGGGACGAGCTGATCGGCCAGACGGCGGGCCTGGGCCGGCAGCGCGCCGTGCCGTCGCCAGTGCCTCAGGATCGTCGGTCACGGAATCGGGTAGCCGCCGGTGGAGTTCGTCCAGGCTGCGCGCAGCTGCTTGACAGCCTCGTGCAGGGCCCCGTCGGTGGACTGTTCAGAGCCACTGCCTGTGAACCTGGCGCGCGGGATCAGGCCGGCGCGGGCCGCCGAGCTGCGCCCCTCGACGGCCACCTTGAACCTGATCGGCGGTCAGGTCGGATCTCCTCGAGCACCTCGCGGCAACCGGCAAGACCGTGATCGTCGTCGTGATCAGCTCGACTACAACCAGATCCGTGGTCAGCACGGAGACCGCTATGCGGATCTCACCCAGGCCCCCGGTCCGCCTTCGGTGAGGGGCTCTCGCACACCGACATCTTCTACACGGACCTGCGGATCCACACCCCGGAACTCGGCTCTGCAGACCAGGTGCGCGCAACCGTCACCCTCGCCAGCACCGGCCGTCGCCCCGCCCGCGAAACCGTCCAGGTCTACCTCCGCGACCTGGTCACCTCCGCGGCCTGGGCCGACAAGGAACTCAAGGCCCACCGCGAGGTCGAGCTACCCCCGGGCGAGAGCATCGACGTGGAACTCGCCCTGCCCGTCGCCGACTGCACCCTCGTCATCACGGACGGCCGCCGGGTCGTGGAACCCGGTTCGTTCGACCTCTTGGTCGGTTCCTCGTCCCGCGACCGGGGCCTGCTGTCCGGCGGCTTCACGATCCGTTGGCCAGGGGCAGTGGCGATGACGAAGCCGATCACCGGTGGTGCTCGTGGGACCGGGCGTCGGGCCCCGTGCCACGAGCCGCTGGGAGGGCTGCCGTGGCAGCCGACGCTGGTGACGCCGTCCCGGCCGGCAGCCCGGGTACGGACGGCTGCCGCCAGCGCTTCGGATACGTGAAGACGTGGCCGTTCACGCCGATGGAGGTGTCAGTCCTCGAAGTCGGTGGAGCGGGTCAGCTTTTCCCAGGAGCGGAGTTCGGTGCGGGCGCGGTCGAGGTGGTCGGTCATCGCGTCTGCGGCGTCGTTGCCGAGCGGCAGACGCAGCGGCGGTTCGTCGGCGTCGAGAGCGGTGAGGATGGCGGCCGCGGCCTTGGCGGGGTCCCCGGGTTCCTCGCCGCTTCCGCCCGGCAGCCCAGAACGGACGGGGCCCACGGTGTCCTGGTAGGCCTCCATGGTCGGAGCGAGCTGCAGTGCTGCGGCGCCGGCGAAGCCAGTACGGAACGCGCCGGGTTCGACGATCAGCACCCGAATACCGTGCGGGACGACCTCTGCGGCCAAGGCCTCGGAGAGCCCCTCCAGGGCGAACTTGGTGGCGCAGTAGGCGCCGACTCCGGCGAAGGCGAACCGCCCACCCATGCTGGTCAGTTGCACGATGGCGCCCGAGCCCCGGCGGCGCATGTGCGGCAGCGCGGCCCGGGTGAGCGCGGCCGGGCCGAAGAAGTGCAGGTCCATCAGGTCCCGCAGCTCCGCGTCGGTGGTCCCCTCGACTGCCCCCACCATGCCTCGTCCGGCGTTGTTGACCAGGACGTCGATCCGGCCGTGCCGGGCTGCCACGCCGTCGACCGCGGCTTGGACGCCGGCGATGTCTGTGACGTCCAGCGGTAGCGCCTCGACCTGGTCCGGGTGCGCGACGACCAGGTCGTCGAGCAGCGTGGTGCGGCGGGCGGCTGCGACCACGATGTCGCCCGCAGCCACCGCCGCCTCGGTGATCGCGCGGCCGAACCCGCTGCTCGCCCCGGTGACCAGCCATACCTTGTTCACGTTCTTCTCCTCGCGACGGGTGATCCGCTGCTCTTCGCGGTCCGTGTGTGAACTACCGTGCGGGACACACCGGTTGCCCGTCCAAGATCTGCTGTGATAACCGATGGTTGTGGACGTTCACGGACGGGACCTGCGGTACTTCGCCGCAGTGGCCGAGGAACTGCACTTCACGCGAGCTGCCGAGCGGCTGTACGTCTCTCAGCCCGCGCTGAGCAAGCAGATCAGAATGCTGGAGAGACAAGTGGGGGCCGCGTTGTTCGAGCGCGACCGGCGCCACGTGCGCCTGACCGCAGTCGGTACAGCGCTGCTGCCGCATGCGCAGCGCATTCTCGCCGAGTGGGAGGCAGCCCAGGCGACAGTCGCCCGGGTCGTGGCCGACCAGGCGGCCGTCCTCGTCGTGGGGATGAGTACCAGCCCGGGACGCGGCGGTGTGCTGCCGGCGATCCGCTCCCGCTTCACCGCCGCGCGCCCCGGTGCCCGCATCAGACTTCGCCAGGTCTCCTGGCACGACCCGACCGCCGGACTCGCCGACAGAACGTCCGACACAGCGTTCGTATGGTTACCGCTGCCCGATTCAGACCGCTACCGGTGGGTGGTGGTCGCCGAGGAACCCCGCCTCGTGGCCATGGCCGATAGCCACCCGCTCGCCGACAGGGAGATCATCGACTTCACCGACCTGCTGGACGAGCCTTTCCTTGCGCTGCCTGACAGCGCCGGGCCGCTGCGGGACTACTGGCTCGCCACCGACGCACGCGCGGGGAAGCCGGCACTTATCGGCGCGGAAGTGGCAAGCACCGAGGAGACGTACGAGGCGCTCGTCGCGGGTCTCGGCGTGGTCCTCCTGGCAGCCGGGAACACCCCGCTGATCACCCTCGGCGGAGTCGTCACCCGAGCGGTGACGGGCATCTCGCCCAGCCGCTTCGCCCTGGCCTGGCGCGCCGACGACCGTCGCCCGCTGGTGGAGGAGTACGTGCGCGCGTGTGAGCTGGCGACCAAGACAACGGACTGAGCCGGGGCGCTGCCCCTGACGGGTCGGGAAGGTTCGGTGGCGCTACGAACAGTCCGGACAGCTCACGCAAGAGCGCGTACAGCAAGTCCGCTTCCGTAGTTGGCAAGTTGGCAGGTTGGCGATGCGCAGGCCTTCGTGTTCCCAACGCCCATTCGGCGTCCACACCCGCGGTCCCCGCGCCACCGCTTCGGCCAGCGCCCTAGCAGGGCCGGATTCGCCGTGTCTTCCGCCAACAGGTCGCCGGACTCCTCGAACGCTCACAGCTCGCATGATCGCCGAACCCGAACTGTCAGTTCGCCCGAAAGTACAGTTCGGGTTGGTCGGCCCGAGTGGGTCTACGGTCGCGGAACCAATCTGCGACGACGAGGTTCGGCGTGTTCGACGACGCAACAACCATGCAGACCGCGGCCGGCATTCGGCTCGCACAGTGGCCTTCCTGGACCGGGTGTTGAAGGTTTCGGTGCACGAGCCGGACAGTGCAGGTGCGGGCGGAGGTTCCGAAACTCCCGGCGGACACGAGCCGGGGTGACGAAGCGGAGGGAACATCGCTCAGTCAACCGCGTCGACGAAGCCCATCTTCCGATTCATGGCAATCGCGCTCGAGTTGGCCGGATGATGAAAGGTACGGACCCTGCTCGCTCCGCACTCCTCTACGAAAGCCATCCCGAACGTCTTCATGGCAATCGAAATGCCCTGACCTCGATACCCGGCTCTCACACCAGTCATCTCGTTGAACATGAAATCCTCATGCCTCGACGTCGCCGCCATACCGACCCAGGCCTCGCCGTCCAAGGCGATCACGACGCCCCGCGGGTCGTAGGACGCCACCTCAAAGCGCCGCTTGGCATACTCATCAGAGGAGTAGAAATCTCCTCTTTCCGGTATATCGGCAGAGCACTCCTTGTTGAGCTCATACAGCGCCCTACGATGCTCCGGCGTGTCTCCCAGATCTGCGAGAGTCGTGAAGCGTAAGCCCTGAGACTGGCACTTCGTCACATACCGCTCGAAGCGGTCCTGATCGAAACCGGTAACGTCAAGTTCGAGTTTCACCCAATGAACAGCCATAATTGCCCGCCCTCCGCTGAACTCTGCCAGGCCCATCCTGCTGGCAGTCTTCAACTGGCACAAGATCGCTGATCCTCAGCGGTGCCCTCGTCAGGCTTTCCTCTCGGCGCAGGATCAAAAACACCTACTTACGAGGTTGTGAGCGAATGCGTTCGGGGCGTGCTGGCCTGAGCGTTCGGCTGATGGGCGGTTCAGCAGGCCGTCATGCTGACGGGTACGAGTTCGGTGCTCGGCTTGCGTCGGGTGGCGCGCTGGGCAGCGCGGTCGGAGACCAGGGCGGCGATGGCACGGTGGGTCGCTGGGTAGTGCTCGCGCCGTCCGAGGAAGCGTTGCAGTGGGCGCCATTGCTTGTGCTCGGCGTTGGCGTGCTCGACGCAGATCCGCGCTGATGACTGGCGGCGTCGCATCTCGCGGCAGGCGTACTGCTCGCCGAGTGGGGCGCCCTCCTTCGGTTCCTTCGGCGGGGCGCTGACCTGGTCGGGGAACTCGTTGGCCAGCCCTCGGTAGCCCTCGTCGACCTCCGCCTTCACCTGCGAGTGCAGGCGGAGCTGCTCGGCGATGCCCTCGGTGCGCATCGCGGTCTGGTCATGCATGCGGCCGGGCGGGTCGGCCCCGGACCACAGGGTGCGGCCCTGGGAGTCGCTGACGGTGGTGGTCTTCATGGTGTTCTGCTTCCTGTTGCCGGAGACGAACGCGCACCGGCCAGGCCGGTGGGCCTTCGGGCGGCGGACCTGGGTCTCGGTGCCGTCGATCCGCAAGGTGACGTTCTCGGCGGCGGCGTAGGCGAACACGTCTGTCAGCGTGCGCAGCCGCACCCCTGGCCGGTCGGGGACGGCGAAGCCCCGCTCGGCGAGCAGCGGGCGGATCTCCGCGATCGCCCGGGTGATGGTGGACCGCTCCAGGCCGTAGAGCTCCGCAAGAGCGGCGTGCGGGAGCTGGTGACGCAGGTGGACCATGGTGACCAGCACCCGGTCGGTGAACACCAGATCGCGCTTCGGCCCGGCGCCCGGCTGCTGCCTGCGCTTTCCGCCTCGCCGCTCCTGCAGCGCGGACTGACGGCGTGCAGTCCATGGAGCGGCCAACTCCTCGATCAAACCGCCGAGATGCGCATGAGAAATACCCGTGAAGGTTGGATGGGACAAGGCCGCACGGGCCCATTCCTTCGTCGTCACACACGAGGAACCCGTGCGGCCGCCTCCACGTCGCGCCCGACTTCTACCCCATCTCAGTTGATCTTTGCCGGGCTGGGGATCATAGCCACCGCATGGCTGCCTCGACGCTGTCGTCGATGCTGGTGTTGAACGCGATAGCGGCCCCCGGTGCATGCTGCCGGACCAGGTTCACGACCTGCTCGAAGAACGTCAGCAGAGGTTCAGGCTTGCGTATCCCACCCCCGATGACGACGACGTCCCAGTCTCGTTCGGACAGCGCCGCGACCACCATGGACTCGGCTGATTCGTCCGGCGCAATCAGCGTCATGGAAGCATCGACGGCATGTTCGCCAAAACGGGCCAGTTCCTCGTCCAGGACTGCGCGCATGGCGTCCCCGTCCATACCAGGCACTGCGTGCGGGTCGAAACCAAGAATGTGAGCAGAAGGCATGCTCTGCATGACGATCAGCTGCCCGTGCCGGTTCCCGTTGCATGAAGCTGCCATCTGGGTGGCGACATCACCTGAGACTCCAGGCCCTACCCACGTCGGCGACGACCCCGCGTGAGCCGGGAACTTCGCTCACAGCCTCGTTAGTCCTGAGGAGAAGGTACCGGGGTGTGCAGTTCACCGGATCCCAGCTCCAGGATCGCTTTTCCGGGGATCCGACGTCCGCGAAGCGCCTCGGCTGCCTCGTCGAAGCGCTCCCACGACCCTTGCCAGCCGATCTCGACGATGAGGGCTCCCTCTGCAGCCAGCTCGGTGAGAATGGCCAGGTCCGCGCCGACATCGCCTTCGATGACGAAGGAGGTCAGCGACTTGGCAGGCCCGACGGTCGCATACGGCGGAAAGACCGCCGGCTCCCCGGATGTCCAGCCGACGCTCTGCACGCTGCCTCCGGGAGCGAGCAGGTTCCATGCCGCGACCAGCTGAGGGCCGCCGATGCTGTCGATGACCACGTCGACCGGTCGCCGGAGTCCTGCCAGCCCGATCAGCACCTCGTCGGCGCCGAACTCGGCCAGCCCCTCGCCCCGGGCGGTCGAGCCCACGGACGCGATCACGTGGGCACCGGCCCGCGCCGCCAGCTGGACGGCGAACCGGCCGACCCCGCCGGAGGCCCCGGTGACCAACACCCTCTTGTCCGGTCCGAGCCCGGCCGCCCGCAGCGAGCGCAGCGCCGCTACTCCGGCGACCGGCAGCGCCACCGCCTGCGCCAGGCGCAGTCCCTTCGGCACCTCGGCAAGCGCACCCACGTCGATTGCGGCGCGCTCGGCGAACGCCCCCGCGGTGAGGGCCACCACCTGGGTGCCCACCGCCGGGCCGGTTCCGTCCGCTGCGGCCTGAATGACCACTCCCGCGGCGTCCGCACCGAGCACCGCCCCCACAGGGACCCGACCGGAGCGGGCATCATTGAGGTCGCCATAGTTCAACGAGGCGTGGGAGACGTCCACCAGAACCTGCCCATGGCCGGGCACGGGATCGGGCACCTCGGCGAGGCGGACGGCGGCGGATGCGGACGGATCGACGACGAGAGCGCGAACAGGCATATCTCCCCCTTGGGTTACGACTTGTTACAGCAGCCATCATCGATAACCTTGCCGCTCATCGGAAGGAGGCACCTTCATGTCACGCAGTCACACCCGTGTTACCGAAGCACTGAGGGACGAAGCCTGCCCGGTCACCGAGGTGCTCGACCGCGTGGCGGGCAAGTGGAGCATCGGGATCCTCATCGCCGCCGCCCACGGCCCGGTCCGCTTCACCGAACTCGAACGCGCCATCAATGGCATCAGCCGACGCATGCTCACCCTCAACCTGCGCAGGCTGGAGCGGGACGGACTACTCGTTCGCACTGTGTATCCGACCGTGCCACCCAAGGTCGAGTACGGCCTCACGCCCATAGCCCAGGAGCTCCACGCGTCGCTGACCGGTCTGGTGGGCTGGGCCGAGCGGCATCGGTCCGCCATCACCGAGGCCCGCGCCGCCTACGACACCGCGGCGGAGCAGAGAACCGACACCGACTGAGAGGACGTTAAGCCCGTTTCTGGTAGCGGCCTCATCCGGGTTGGGCGAGGAAGCCTTGGCGGATGGGCGTCCGAAGCAGCTGCGGGTGACGTTGATGGATGGTTTCGTCGGTGCGGCGGACGACCTCGACATCGAGTTGCCGGCAGGGCGCCGTGGATGACGACCTCGTCCTTGAAGCCTGGTCCACGAGAGCTACGGCGGCCGGGGCGAGCTGGCGGCGGAGGCGATCTGGCTGGGACGTGTGCTCGCCGAGCTGATATCTCCAGCTCTAGTGCCTGACGCTGTCGGGGATCTTGATTGCCTGCTGCTCAAGCCCCGGGGCCGTGCGCTCCGCCGTGTGTGATCTTGATGAGTGGGGTGGGCATGGCCCGGTCTTCGGCGGGTAAAGGACGGAGGCTGGCCGGGGAGGCGGCGGGACACCTGGGGAGGTCGACCGCCTCCTCCTCGTCCAATTCAGATCCGGCGTGTCGCAAGAGGATCCGGACTCGGTCCGTACCTTCGCCGTATCGCGTCAGCGCACCTCTGGTTGGATTCCGTACTCGGCCAGCCACGCCACCAAGTCCTCCCGTGAAGCCCCGACCAGTCTCCCGCCGGTGAAGCGAGCGTCGTCCGTGACCTCCGCCACGCACTCCGCAGGAGGCACGAATGCCAGTGCCTCTTCATCGCTGGTGAACTCGGCCTCCGCCAGGACCAAGCCCTGCAGAGGACCGTCGAAGACATCAACGCCCAAGGGAGGCACGCTGAACCGCGACTTGGACAACACCGCGGCCGACAACGAGGCAAGCAAGTCGTATTCGGCTGGAGACAAGTACGTATTCGTGATCAGCCCTTGCACGGCACCCGGCCGATCGGCGGGGATTTTCTGGGTGAGTTTGAGTTCACAACCACCGACGTCCGCGCGCTCGGCCCGTCGCAGACGCAGACGTGTCCCCACGAGATACCGGTCAGTGATCACACGGGTGACAGTGACCGACGAAGGAGTCGGAGGGCCGGCCAGCAAGAACCGTCTCTCCCGCTCGACACGCGCATACTTCCCCTGGCTGACGACCTCACCTTGCACACGACCGGCCCGCTCCATCATGAGCCCAGCTTCTCAGCCCGCCCTGATTCGCACAGGATGTCCACGATCATTTGAGACAGGTACCCGCGCTTGTCTCATCCGATCGTGGGTACCCCAGGCCAACGGCCCGCTCTGCCCACGATCGCTTGAGACAGGACAGGCCACAAAGCCGAACTCCCTGAGCGCGCCTGTCCCGTCTCTGTCGACCTGGCCCCCGTCCCAAGTGATCTGGTCTGATTCGCTCGTCATCTCAGATGATCTGGTTCATGGTGATCGGCGGTGTCGGCTACAGCGAGTCTTGCTGTTCGGCCTGTTCGGCGGGGAACAGGATGGGGCTGAGGAGGTATCGGGTACGTTCGCCCGACGCTTCGTTGGCGAGGAGAGGCGCGATGGCGGCTTGCATCGCGCCGATCAGTGCTACGAGCTCGTCCTTGCTGAGCCAGATTGCGTGCTGCCGATAGCCGACGAGGTCGTCTACGGGATTGCTGCCTTCGCGCTCCAGGTAAGCGCCGAACTCCGCGACCAGGGCGGCCATGGCGGCAGCGAATGCCCGCTCGTGGTGCTGCGGGGTGAGCGCACGCGCGGTTTCCGCGTCGATGCCCGCGCGTTCCTGCCGCAGCCGATATCGGCGTTCGACGGCGCCCCGCACCCGCCGTTCGTCGGCGACGTCGAGGATGCCGCCCGCGGCGAGAAGGTCGACGTGCCGGTAGACGGTCGCCTTGGACACGTCCGGGATCAGAGCGCACAGCTGCCCGGTGGTCAGGACCCGCCTGCCGCGCAGTGCGTGGACCACGCGGAGGCGGACAGGATGCGCCAGGAGTTCCAAGGTGTTCATCCCCTCACTTTCTCATGCATGCTACCTTTCTCAAATCTAAGAAAGGTGAGGGGATGCAGACTGCGGAAGCGACCGCCGTGATGGTGGTCGCGTGGGCGCGCGATGGCCGTTTCAGAGAGATCGCTGCGTTGTTCGCCCCGCTATTGCGTGCTGCGCTGACCGCCGAGACCCTCCAGGCGGCCTGGCTCGCCGAGACCGCGGGAACCGGTCCGGTCACGGACCTCGGCGAACCGTCGAGCGAGAGCCTGCGGCCGGACCTGATCCGTGTCAGTGTTCCCGTGGTCTGCGAGCGGGGACAGTTCACCGCCGTCATGTCGGTCGACTCCGCTGGCCTGCTGAACGGGCTGCGCCTCGCGCCCCCTGTCGGCGAACCGTGGGCGGCGCCCTCCTATGCGGATCCGGACGCCTTCGAGGAGCGCGACGTCAAGGTCGGAGCCGGTGCTCTCTCAGTGGCCGGCACCGTCACCGTTCCGCGTGGCGACGGCCCGTGGCCCGGGGTCGTGCTGCTGAGCGGCGGAGGTCCCTTCGACCGGGACGCGACCAGCGGACCCAACAAGCCCCTCAAGGACCTCGCCTGGGGTCTGGCCAGCCGCGGCGTGGCGGTGTTGCGCCACGACAAGGTGACCTTCACGCACGCGGCGGAAGTGACTGCCGCGGACGACTTCACAATGACACGCGAGTATGTCCCCTACGCCGTTGCCGCCGTGCGTCTGCTCCAGGAGGAGACGCACGTCGATGTCGGCCGGGTGTTCGTCGTCGGGCACAGCATGGGGGGCAAGGTCGCCCCGCGGGTCGCCGAGACCGAGCCGTCCGTCGCGGGCGTCGTGATCCTGGCGGGTGACGCCGAGCCCATGCACCGGGCGGCCGTCCGGGTCGTGGGCCACCTCGCCGCCCTCGACCCTGGCCCGCACTCCGAGGCGGTCCTTGAGGAGATCACCCGTCAGGCCGCGACCGTCGAGACCGCCTTGTCACCTCGTACGCCCCGTGAGGACCTGCCCTTCGGCCTTCCTGCCTCGTACTGGCTGGACCTGCGCTTCTACGACCCGGTTGCCACCGCCGTCCGCCTGGACAAGCCGCTCCTGATCCTTCAGGGCGGCCGCGACTACCAGGTCACCGTCGAGAATGACTTGTCCCTCTGGCGAGAGGGACTGGCCGGGCGTCCGAACGTCACCATCCAGATCCACGAAGCCGACGACCACCTCTTCTTCCCAGGGACGGAACCGTCGACGCCCGCCGGGTACATGGCACCTCAGCACGTCGACGCGGCGGTCATCGCGGACATCGCCGCATGGCTGGACTGCCAGCTTCAGCACGGACCCTGCATCCGGGTGGAAACGCCCCAGGCGAACCAGATCAGCTGAGACGGACACAAGTATCTGCTCTCCCCGGACCAGATCATCCGAGATTTTCAATGCCGCCGCGTCTCACTTGAACTGGTCAATCCAAGCAAGAGCAGGTCTCGGAGACCAGATCCTTTGCGACGGGACAGCGCCGACCTGATGAGTCGCATCACGCAGTTACGCGGACACCTGATGCTGCTGATCCCGCGGGTCGAAGACCTGATGCGAGCTCCTGCCCAGAGAGGCTGACCTGCGTACCGCTGCCTTCGCTGCGATCGGAGAGGCGCGCCGGCGCCTGGACCTCGCTCCCGGAGCTCGATACATCAGCGAAATCAAGTACGTCCAGTATCTGGCGCGCTCGGTGATGGCCCTGTCCGCCCATCTCGACGGCCGCTCGCCACGTGGCTCCGCGAAGACGTCCAGCCCGGCGGGCTGATCGGTTCGTGAACCTTGATCGCTGCCGATGATGATGCGGCAGGCGGCCTCGAATGGGGGTGCCCTGGTCGACGAGTTCGCAGGCGCGGGCGGCGATGCGAGGGGTACTCGCATCCCCACCTCGTTCTGAAATCAACTGGGGCCGGGTGCGGCCGGTCGTGGAGTATGTGCGGCGGCGGCGTGGCGGGCGGTCTTGAACGCCGAGACGAGCAGGATCACCGCGAGGGCGGGGATGAGCACGACATCGGGGACCGCACCGAGAAGCAGTCCGCCGAGTAGCGCCCCTGCCATGGAGCCGGCCGCCAGGACGAGGGTGAAGCGGAGGCTGGACCGCAGGACAGTGAAGCTGCCATCCCTGCTGTAGCGGGCGAAGGCAACGAGCATCGTCGGCAATGACACCAGCAGTGACAGGCTGCCCGCGGTCTTGATGTCCACCACGTACAGCAGCACGATCGTGGGGATCAGCAGCTCACCCCCGGCCACGCCCATGATCGCGGCGACCACACCGATCCCGAAGCCGGCCACCACTCCAGCCACGATGCGCGCTGCTCCACTCAGCCCTGCACTGCCCAACTCCAAGGTATGGGTGGCCACCAAGGCGGCGGCCATGAGGACCATCAGTACGGCGAGCACCCGGTAGAGGGTGGCGGTCCGCATCCGGACCGCCCACGACGCCCCGACCCAGGCCCCGAGCAGGCTCCCGGCCAGCAGGTTTACCGCGATCGACCAGTGCGCGCCCAGGTCGGAGAAGGACACCGAGGCCAGCCGGGCAGGCAGCGCGGTCAGCACCACGATCAGGCTCATCGCCTTGTTCAGAATGACCGCCGACAGGGCCGCGAACCCGAACACGCCGATGAGTAGCGGCAGCCGGAACTCCGCTCCGCCCAGGCCAATCATGCCGCCCAGCACCCCCACCGCAGCCCCGCAGGCGAACGTCAACGGCAGCGAGCGCACGGCTCGGCCAGGCAGAGCATCGGTGGTGGTCATGACGAACGAACCCTCTCCACGGCGGCCCCCTGTGCGTCGGCCGGTCGAGGCCAAGCATGTCCGCCCCGCCCCCGCATGCCCACCCCGAGCGTCTTGGATCTCAAGTTCCTCCAAGAGCTCCGTACTGCTCTCGTCGGTTCGACCGACACGGGGGCGAGGAGGGGAATCGAGGTAAGCAGGTCTGGTGGCTGTGTTCGTGAGTGGTGACACCGTCTGTCGGTCAGCGACGACACAGCCGCTCTCATCGGGAAGCGGTATTGAGGGCGCGATGGCCGGCTGCCGGGTGAAGTACGTACTGGCTACCAAGACCTCCACCGACTCCTTCCGCCTCGCCCAGACCCGGGCCAGGACCGAACAGGCCACTCACTGACGATCGCGGCGGCCCCTCCTCGCCTGTCCTTGTCTCATCCGAGGGAAATCGTTCGCAGCCCGGGTCAGGCGCTTCTAACCTGCGTCGGGTGATGACAGCTGATGACGTGTTGTTCGTCGTGGCCCTGTTGAGGCAGGCGAAGGCAGATGTCTGGATCGGCGGAGGATGGGGGATCGACGCGCTGATCGGCGAGCAGAGCCGAGACCATCGCGACCTGGACTTGATGCATCGCCAGGACCAGGAAGCCGCTGTGCTGACGGCCCTCTCCGCGGCGGGTTTTGCGGAGAGCCTGAACTGGAGGCCCATCCGATTCGTCGTGACCGCTCCGGACGAACGGGAAATTGACCTTCATCCGCTGGTCTTCGCTGATGACGGCTCAGCAGTGTAGGTGTCACCCGAACCACAACGTCCCTTCACTTACCCCTCCGCGTGTTTCGTGACGGGCACCATCAAGGGGACGCCTGTCCCATGCCTTTCCGCCGAGCAGCAGGTGTACTTCCACCAGGGATACAAACCATCGGAACGGGATCGGCACGACATGGCAGAAATCCGCCGCGTCTTCGGGATCGCCACACACTTCTGACCCACCCTGGCGGATCGAGACCCCCGATTCCCAAAAGTCCCCCAGCAAACCGAGGCGGTGTCAAAACTCACCGAAATTCCCGGACTCACGAAGCAGAAACCGCTGTCAGAACTCATCGGCAGGTGCGGTTCGTAGTCAGGCTCTGGCCCCACTTCTGTGGAGCGGTAACGCTCAATGTTGCTGAACAGCTTCTGTGCCTGGTGCCACCACGACCGCCGGTGGTGTCGGTGGGGCGGTCGATAATGTCGGACGTGGCAGATCGCAGTTCGCTCCTCCGGATCATCACCTCAGCGGCGCGGGAGCCCCTGAAGCCGCTCGGACTGGCCCAACGCGGACGGTCGCGGCTGTGGATTGATGATCACGGGTGGTGGCTCGGGGTTGTGGAGTTCACCCTGCCGCGGACGAGCGGCAGCGGTCTGTACGTCGGTGCAATGCGGTTGTGGCGCTACGTGGTCCACCTGGCCTTGCACGTGGACGCAGTCCACACCGCCCCCGAGCTCTTCCGCACCGAGGGCCAGTTCACACCGCTGGCGCTCGACCTCAACCGCCAGGCGGCTACGAACGTGACCGCGCTCAGGGAGAAGGTGCCGGCTCTGCCGAACGTTGCCCGATACCTGACGTTCAGGCCGGTGCGGCGGGGATTCCTCTGGGACAGCTGCGACGCGGGGATCGTATCCGCCCTCACCGGGGACCCGGACACGGCCCGCGATCACTTCGAGCGAGTACCTAGGAGAGGGCGCGTTGTCGCATTGGATTGTCGAAGCCCAGGAGAAGACCCGTGAGCTGCACGCGATCGCGGCAGATCACGACGCCGTGACCGCCTGGGTAACGCGGGCCGTCGATTCATGCCGACCCAAGCTGGGCTCGATCCCTTGGTGCTTGTGATCAGCTGAGCGGACAGCGAGTGCCAGCACCGGCCGGCCAGGGCGACGCCGACCTCGGCCACCACCGACCGCATTCGCGCAGTGCGTTGGCTGCGTCGGCACGTTAGTCGCGTCACCTGTTCAACAAACGTCCGCTGCCCGCACGAAACGTTCCTCGCAGGTGAATCGTCGGACACGAAGCTGCAGCATTACCCGCCGTCCCACCACGGGGAGGCCCGCAGGAAACCTCAGATAGGAGTCGTGCACCCGCCCCGACCAGCTCCCGCAGCCCGGATACCCAGCCCGGACCGTCCGACATCTGAGACCGACTCGGATCACCTCGCCGTCGTCCGTACCAACACCGCCGTGATCTCCGGAGCAAGCCAGCTGCGATACCACGTCGATCTCGTGCGCGAAGACTCTCTTGACGGTCATGCCGTTCTGGAACAGGCACGCCTTGTACACCGTCTCTAACCCTCTTGATCCTTGCGCTCAGGGGATCACGACATCTGGAAAGACCATCAGAAGTCAGCTACCTCGGCATCACGCGATCCCAGCCTGGCACCTGGGGGCAACCTGGGACAGCTGCTGCCTTTGCGAGTGCGCGTAGCGACCCGCCGTGCGTCATGGCTGCGGTGAGCATTTGCCGCTCATTCGTAGTTCCTCGCCGCTTGAAGGGCTCGCGCAAAATAGGTCCAGTCTCCAGCAGCAGGCAACTCCTTGCCAAAGTTTCGATACCAGCCCGCCGAGCCGTGGAGCCACCCGACGAGCCCTTCCAGGAAGGCATCGAGAGTCTGGTTCTCCCACTCACTGCCATCGCGGAGGTATTCCTGGTGAAGCGCGCTGACGAACGCGACCAAGTCCTCGCGACTGTGGATCTCGTCATCTGGGCTAAGTGACATGTCGGCAACCTATCCCTCTAGCCGCGCTCCATGAACGGTCGTTCTTCAGTGGGATGTTGGGCCGTCCGCGCCGCTGTCCCGTTTGCGCCACCCTCTCCCGTGTTTCGGGACGTTGCCAGTGGCCGGCGATACGTTCCGCATCATGACGGCCATCCCTCCTCCGAATACCGTGCGGTGGCTGCTGGAGGCCATCGTCGCCGCCGCCCGCAGACTCCGCCACCGTCGAAGCGCAGAGGCAACTGCTGCGATCCGTCGCCGCATTCGACCCCGACTCGCGGACACGGTTTACGTACGTCGGCGCGCTGGACGTCCGCGCGCTCGGGAAGCCGCAGCACCTGTACGAGGCCGCGTGACGGTTCGGAACTCAGGTACGGGTACAGGCAATCGTCGCCCGAGACAGCCGGAAAGGTCCCTGCTTCACCAACGCCGGCGAACCGGCGGCCGTAGCGGCCGCGTAGGCAGACCGGGGCCGGAAGTTGGGACACTTCCTGACGCGGGCGCGGATCGTCGGGGTTGTCGGACGCCGCCGCCCGAAGTGGAGGAGGCCAGGTCAAAGGGGGCTGTCCCGAGGGAGGAAACGGGCAGGGGGTGGTGCCGCTCCTGAGCGGGACGAACGCCGATACGTCCGACGCCGGCGCAGGGTCCGACTGAAGGCCGCTCTGTTGAGGCGCTCACGGGGCGGGCAGACGTCAAAGGTCCATCTGCCGCCGTGGACGCCTTTGTTTCCCCTGAGGCGCCGCCCAAGGTTTACGGACAGCTCAGAAACGATTCAGCGGATAATTCGCATCTCGAATCTGTGGTTCCGAGGAGCGGCAGCTGGCCTAGGACAACCTCTCAACCAGGGCATATTTTTTCAAGTTTACTCAATTATCTCCAAGGCCGGGGAATTACAGTCGAGGCCATCGGGCCCGTCATGGCTCGGCAACCCCAGTTCAGGGAAGTCCGGTTCGCGGACCATGTAGCTGTGGAAATCCTGTGAGATTGAGGTTGCTAATACCCGAAGTGCGGGCCTGCCGTAAGGGGTTGCTGCCGCCCCTGAGACAACTTTGCCAGGAGGCGCCCCTCGGGCAAACTCGCAGGTCATCCAAGCTAAAGGGTTACTATTCTAGCGTTGAAGTGGGTCCGATGTTGTCTGAAAATGCGCGGCTCATGAGTGCAGGCGTCGAGAATTTGCCGTTGATCGGATAATTTCAGTCAGTGCAATATCCAAGAGTAGTTCACGGAATGAAAAATTCCACCCATTGCGTGGGTCGACTCGCGCATTGATGTCCGTATTCATCCCCGGAAAACGGTGGGGCTGATTCCTGCTCATGCACATATGCCGCCCGTGTGACAGCTTGTGAGGCCTCGGTAACCGCTGAGGTCGCTGACTCGTCTTCCGTGGGGGGAAGCTGATGCAACGCGTGTTACGTGCACGCCGTTTTGGCCTGCTCGTAGAACCCGCGAATCCGCTTTCTCGGTGCCGATACGGCCGCTGCGGTGGTCGCGACGGCACCTGGCCTGGCGGCGACTGCGGAATCCGGGATGCCCGCGCCTGACCACCCGCTGAGGACGCCGTCGGACATCTAGCACCGTGCGACACCGACGGAGTCAACGGCAAAGGCCGGGCCGATCACAAGGCGACGATCCAAGGAGAAAGGTACGCAACGTGAAGAGAGCCATTCTGGTCTCGGTGGCCGCAGGGTCACTTCTGGTCGGCGGTGCTTTCACGGCAGCCCACGCGGCTGACGCGCCCGCCGGCTCGACAGTGCACGCCTCGGCCCCGGTGCACGTGCCCGATGCTCGAGCAGACGGCAAGGCGCTGTTCACCGGCCTGTACTTCGGCCAGGGAACCGTCGGCGAGAAGCTGTTGAAGAGTGACGCCTTCATCGGGGATCGCAGCGGTCAGCTCAAGAAGAACAACACCCCTGAAGCACGCAAGGCGATCGCCGAGCTGACTACTGCGGTCGAAAAGGCTTCACCGGGATTCTTAGCCAAGTTCTCGGCGGACGTCCGCAGCGGCAATCCGTTCCGGGTCAAGGACGCTGTCGATGCCGGTACGGCCCAGATCGAGAAGATCAGCAAGGTGCAATCGGAAGACGGCACGGGCGTTGGCACGTGCGCGGTCACCGTGAACGTCGTGGCGTTCGTCAACGTGGTCGGGGGAATCAACGTGGCTTCCCAAGTCAACGTGGTGGTCGAGCTTGCCCTGTGGTGGTCAGCGCCCGGCGGCTCCATCGCTCCGGTGAAGGGTGACGAGCAGATCGCCGCATTCACCGAGCAGCTCCGCACAATCTGACCCACTCACCACCGCGCGGCAGGCGGCAGTCCGGCTGCCTGCCGCGCTCCACGCCCGCCCCCGGCGAGCTGGAAGGACACATGGGGTATGCCAACAAGGCACAAGGACTGGCAAGAGCGACTACCGCTGATGGTGGAACAGCCGCGTTCTCTTATCGGCTTTTCCCGCTGCTGGGTGATGCTGACAACCGTGGCCTGGCTGCTGCCCGCGCTGTACGTAATTCAGATTCATCTGCCCGGCAACACCCTCACCTTCCCTGGGCAGGACGCCATTGCGACCACGGTGAGCCGACTGGTGCCTGAAGGCTGGAGCTTCTTCACCAAGTCGCCCCGCGACAGCGAACTGCAGCCCTACGTACTGAATGACGGTGCCTGGGAGGACCGGCTGCTGGCCCCCCACGGGGCCCCGCACAACGCCTTTGGCCTGGACCGGCGCTCACGTTCCCAAGGCATCGAGATGGCACTTCTGCTCGCAGACGCTCATGGGCTGCGCTGGACAAAATGCGACCTCGACCTGACGGCGTGCCTGAGCAAGGCGAAAGCACCGCGAGCGGTCGCCAACCGCGTTCCCGAACCGACCCTGTGCGGCCGGGTGGCGCTCGTGGAGCAGAAGCCGGTGCCCTTCGCCTGGCGCGACATCATGCCCGCCACTCACACCCCCGACCGCCTCACCGTCCTGGACGTCACATGCTGAGCCACACACCGGTGCGCACCCCTGCTCCCTGGACGAACGTGTACGGTCTCGCGCGCACGCTGCTCGCGCTCGGGACACTTCTTACCCTGGCTTTCAGCGACTCAGCAACACTGTTTCGTCCCGTGGCCTTCCAGGGCAACCACCCCACCTGCCACGGCGTCGAGGCCGGCGGGGCCTTCTGTCTCGTCCCCGGCGATGAACTCGACGCAATGCGGTGGGCCTGTGTGGCGATCCTGCTCATCGTGGCCAGCGGCTGGCGGCCGCGGCTGACGGCGCTTCCTCATGCGTACATCAGCTTCAGCGTCTTCACCGGCATCGCGATCGGTGACGGCGGCGACCAGATGACCGCTGTCCTGACTCTTCTGCTGATACTGCCCGCTCTCGGCGACCGCCGTCGATGGCACTGGAACGCTGCCGACCCGAACATCACACACCCGCGTTGGCTGCTACTGGCCGGCGTCAGTGCGCTGGTCGTGGTGCGGCTGCAGATGTCGTTCGTGTACTTCCAGGCGTCCGTGTCGAAGATGCCCCATGCAGAGTGGGCGGACGGCACCAGCATGTGGTACTGGGGTAACAGCCTGGCCTTCGGCGCACCCGGATGGCTGCATACGCTGGTCGGCCCGGTACTCGCCAACCCCGTCGGCGTAGCCGTCCTGACATGGTCTCCGCTGTTCATCGAAATCTCCCTGGCAGCTGCCCTACTGGTACCGCAACGGGTGCGCTACGCGCTGCTCGCGGCCGGTACGGGGTTCCATTTGTGCATCGCCGTGATGATGGGGCTGTGGAGCTTCGCTCTGGCGATGTGGGCCGGCGTGCTGCTGCTGTGCCTGCCGCTGGGCGGGGAGTTGCGCATGCGTGAGCGGCCTACGGGTCACACCTCCTCCGTCCAGCGGGCGCGCACCAATGCGACGACCCTGGACTCCGAGAATCCGGCCTCACGAGCTGCCGCCACCAGCTGAGACGCGGCTTCACGCAGTCGAGCCTGCGCCGGGACAGCGGTCACCACAGCGCCCCGGCCACGCCGTAGATCGATCAACTCTTCATCACGTAACTGCTGGTAGCCGCGCAGGACGGTGTGCACATTGACCTCGAGAAGCCGCGCCACCTCGCGAGCAGCAGGCAACCGGTCGCCGGGTGCCAGGGCGCCCTCGGCCAGAGCCCGTCGCACAGAGGCCGCGACCTGTTCCGCCAGCGGGAGAGCAGAGCCGGCGTCGATACGAATCAGCATCTCAGCGGTCCCGCCGAGCGTTCCCGGCCAACAGGTCGCCCAGCAGTCCGGCCGCCGTCGCGGCATCATCCACGGCGACGACGAACTGCACGCCGTCGTCCAGCTCGAGCCACACTGCCTGCCCGGACCGCAGCGCAAGTCCGCGCCTGCCCTTGGCAACCCGGTAGCCCCAGCCTCCCAGGTCTGCCAACGGATGAATCTCCCCGGCCCACGCCCGCTCTATCCGCTGAAGCGGGATGTGAATCCGGGGTACACGGAGCAGCGGCAGCCGGACGGTCAGCCCGCCACCGTGGATGATCACCTGGGCGCCGGCCATCACTGCGAACAACAGCCCCACCGGCCACAACCAGAAACCGGGAGCCCATCCGAGGACACCCGCAGTCACGCCGGCCGCCGCGCCCAGCACTCCGGCTGCCACCAGCCACCGCGGGCCCACACTGCGCACCCATACAGCCTTTTCGCCCGGCCGCAGGCCCACGGATCCCGAGGCTGCCCGCTGATCTGTGCCAGCAGGGCCCCTCCGGCCCATCAGTACCCGTACCCCACCGACGGCGGCCACAGCCAGTCCCGCGGCAACGGCGAGGTGCCACAACGGCAGCCGCACCTCGACAGCGGTGCTGGCGCCAGCGTTCACCAGAACCGCCACCGTGAACAGATACCCCAGGAAGACGGCCGAAGCCGCCGAAGTGGCATAGAGCATCCGCAGTGCGAGCGTTCCCCGCACGGCGCTCCGGGACAGCCCCGCGCCCACCGTGAGCAAGGTCAGCTGGGAGATCAGCAACATCTGCACCGGGGAGGCAGAGCGGTTGACATCTCCCCCCTCGTTGAAGTGCACGGCCATAGGATTCGGCAGGTTCGGCCACGACACGGTGAACACCACAGCCACCACCAGCGCGGCGACCAGGCAGGGGAGTCCGACGAACCACCGCTGCCGGCCCGACTGCTGGACGCGAGAAGTTTGATCGGAGCGATCCATTTTCCACCTCCTTGACGAGAGTTGTTCGCTTACAACTAGAACAACTAGACGATAGCTCGGCCAACTTGAGGCTGTCCGCCGTGTTCCGGCCACATTCAGCCCGTCGTAGCGTGCGGGCTGTGACGGGCTGCCAGTGATCTTCAAGGGCTGAGGCGTTCTGGTCTGGTGTCCTGTCTCTTCATTAGGATTTGGAGCCGGGGGAGCGGTCTGGTTTGGGTGTGATGCGCGTGGCTTGTTGGTCTGTTCGGTTGGGTTGTTCGGGTGGTTGGCCTGCGATGCCGTAGTTGTGTAGGAACGATCTTGGCTTTCCCTTGAGTGTGGTGGCACGTCTATAGGTGGCTGCACGTATCCGCTGGGCTGGAGGGGGACCTGCGCTGGTCAGCGGCGTGTGTGGGTGAGGAAGGCGGAGCGGGACGTTCGTGCTGGGGGCCAGATGGGCCAGACCGATTCGGCGGGCAGATGAGGGTGAGGGCGCCGTTGGCGGTGTGGTGGTGCCCGCTCGGCAGGGTGGTGCGTACGAGGGCGACGGGTTCGGGGTCGGTGGTCAGGTTGCGTGCCAGGAGTGCGGGGGAGGCGCTGCCCGTCGTGGTCATGTGGGGGTTGGTCGCGCGGAGCTGGGTCAGGCGGGTGCGCTAGCGGTGGGTGAGGTGTTGTTGATGGTCGTACCAGCGGGTGGTGAGGGCGCGCGCTGTAATCCAGGCGGTGGCGGCGCGGGGATGCCGTAGCAGGCGCTGGTGGGCGTGGTGCGTGGCGGCGAGCTCGGGCACCTCCCGGGTGCGGACGGTGGAGGTGAGTCGTGGGTCGGGGGCGGCTTGCTGGTGGCGTGGGCACACCAGCTGGTGCGGCGATGGGTGGATCCAGGCGGTGTCGGCGGCGTTTTGGCTTCGGTGGCGGGTTCACAGCGTCCAGGCGCGGACGGGTTGTTGCCCTGCTTCGAGTCGTTTCCAGTACGCGATCGCCTCGGTGTCGTGGGCGGCGTCGCTGAGAGGGAGGTGGCACAGGGCGCACGTCAGCTGGGGGAGCGGGGTGCGGGCCAGGACGGCGAGGCGCCTGGCCGCGCCCGGAGTGAGGATGAGTTCGGCGCTCGGTGGCGTGCCGTGGCGATGGAGAGTGATGCCGGCGCCGTCGAGGAGCTGGGCAGCGCTCACGCTGCAAGTACGAACTGCTCAACCATCTCCACGCTTGGTCCCCTCTGGCAGGTCAAGGCACAGCAGCGCAAGTGTCACCGGCCTCGAGATGGGCGTGTCCAGCAGCGTTTCGGGTAGGCGGCAGCCACGATGAGCGCAGGGAGTGTGTTGCTACGAGAGGAAGCCAGCGTGAGCGGACAACGGCGGCGCATCACACGGGTGCCCATTCCCCTGGGTGTACTTCTGCTCTTGCTGGGCTTGTCCGCCTGCGGCGGTACGGGAGAGCGTGACGCGAGCGCGTCCGCTGCTGCCACGGCCTTCGAGCAAGCCCTGGCCGGAGACGACCGGGCAGCACTTTGTGCGGCTCTGGCTCCGGAGACACTCAGCGAGGTAGAGGATTCCGAGAAGAAGGCCTGCGACGAAGCCATCGGCGCACAAGATCTCCCGGCTGGAGGCCCGGTCCGGAACGTGGACGTCTACGGTCGTCAGGCGCGGGCGGTGCTGGCATCGGACACGCTGTTCCTGTCGCAGTTCCCAGCCGGTTGGAAGGTCGTTGCCGCCGGATGCCAGCCACGCTCCGGTCAGCCATACCAGTGCTCGGTCAAAGGAGGCTGACGCATGCGCACCATGTTCGTCCTGTGTCTGACCGTCGTCCTCGGCGGTCTGGCCTACTTCATTGCTGTGGGGCTGATGCGGCGATGACTTCATCTGGGCCTCCGCAACGCGGCAACGCAAGGAAGCGCGATACGCGCCGTTTCCTACAGGACAACGGCATAACTCTGGGTTTCGGTATCGCGTTCCTGCTCGCTCTCGCAGGGCAGGCGATCGCGGGCCGCGCGGAGTTCAACAACCAGCTCGCCACCGACGGGCTCGCGCAGATCGGCTTTCTCGACTATCTGACGTCCTCGGACTTCGCCGTGGACGTGACAGAGAACTGGCAGTCGGAGTACCTGCAGTTCTCCCTGTACATCTTCGCCACCGTCTGGCTGCTGCAACGCGGCTCGCCCGAATCGAAGGAAATGCACAAGGCCGGCACTGAATCGGACAAGGACCAGCGAGTGGGTGAACACGCGGGCCCGAACGCACCACGCTGGGCACGGGTGGGCGGGGTGCGCCAAGCCGTGTTCTCCCGATCGCTCGGCCTGGTAATGGCCGCGCTTTTCCTCCTGTCCTGGCTGGCCCAGTCCATCGCCGGTGTCGCCGCCTACAACGAGCAGCAGCTCAGGCAACTCCAGGCTCCTATCGACTGGACGCACTACATCGCGTCCGCTGACTTCTGGAGCCGCAGCCTGCAGAACTGGCAGTCCGAGCTTCTGGCCGTCGCCTCCATGGCCATCCTCTCCGTCTATCTACGCCAGCGCGGTTCCCCCGAGTCCAAGCCCGTCGGCGCCCCGCACACCTCCACCGGCATCGAGGGATGAGCTGAGCCGGCCCTGTCCGGCTACTGGTGAGAAATCGGGGCGGTGCCAAATCGCCGGTGAGTGAATGCGCCGCAGGTCGACTGGAAGCCGGGCATGGCGCCCGGCGCGGGCACCGCGCCGAGGCCTGCGCCGAGTCGACGACGCCGGTGATCCGACACCCGCCCGCCTTGAGGGCGAGAGATTGAACAGCGCGTTGCCAGGTTGCAAGTCCCGGTGCAGGAATCGCCCTTATAGGGTGGCGCGGGCTGGCGGATCACGGGGATTGCCGCGGGCCATGCCGCCGTATAGGCGCCGTTCGCAACCACGGCGGTGTCAGCGGTCGTCAGCGCCTGATACTCCCGGGGCCGCTCGGCGGGCCGGAACGCGTGGATCGCCACGAGTTGATGGGCCAGCAGTGGAAGAGCCCGCATTGCGGACGTGATGCCACCCTGCAGGGCCGCGGTTCTGACGATCCGTTCTGACGACGCAGCGCGTCAGCACCACTGGGCCTCCGCTAACTTGAAGTCACAGGTCAATGGGCTGGCGTGACCGGTGCTCAGGGTGCTCACGCTGGTCATGGGCGGCTGTCTGCGCAGTAGATCGTCCGTCAGTGGTTGGTTGCCGGTTTTCGGTGCTCTAATCGGTGGCGGACATGTGCTTCCCGACCAGTGACAGGCGTGACTCCGACGCCGTGGTGTTCGGCCACAGAGCCCCCCCCGCAAAAACCCGTTGGCGGAACCACGACAGCCACTGCTACGTTTCCGGAGGCCGTGCAATGGAGCGAGGAGGTGGTACCCGTGAACGTATCGACATGGGTGCTCCCCTCCGGGGTCGCGGTCGGGCGATAGGTCGTCCGGGAGCGCCGTTCCATGGCACTTTCGAAAGGCACGACCATGCAGTTCATTTCCCAACAGCGTCTCGACGACGCTGTCCTTGAGCGCGAATTCACCCTCGGTGAGATCCCCGGAATCCTCTGGACGCCCGGATCCGCATCCACATCCGCACCAGCGCCGCTGATCCTGCTCAGCCCCCCGCCGCTCGGGATGCGCAAGGCGTACTCCCGACTCGTGGGCCGAGCCCGGCACTCCGCGGCGAACGGCTTCGCCACAGCCACCATCGAGCTCCCCGGAAGCGGCGACCGGCCCCGCCTGCCCGCCGCCGAGCAGGCCGTCACCAACCTGCGCCGGGCCATGGAGGCCGGCGAGCCGGTCAGCGACGAGATCATCGACGCCCTCATCCTCCCCTTGGTCGACAAGGCGGTCCCGGAATGGCAGGCCGCCCTGGACGCCCTCCTGTCGCTGCCCGAGATCGGTGGCCCGGTCGGGTACTCGGGGGGAGTGATCGCCATCGGGACCCGGCTGGCGGTGGTCGAGCCGCGTATCTCGGCCGCTGTTCTGTTCGCCGGGAGTTTCGTCCCTCGCGCCATGTTCGAGGAGGCCCGCCAGGTCACCATTCCGCTGCACGTCCTGCTGCAGTGGGACGACGAAGGAAACGACCGGCAGGCGGCCCTGGACCTGTTCGACGCCTTCGGCTCCAAGGAGAAGACGCTGCACGCGAATATGGGCGGGCACACCGGCGTCCCGCAGTTCGCGGGGGACGCCGCGGCCCAGTTCTTCACCCGACACCTGAAGTGACGCCGGGCTGTCAGGCCACCAGCAGACGGTAGCCGTGTTGGCCAGGATGCTGCTCATCCAGGGACAGGTCCCGGGCCCGCCTCGGCTCTCTGCAGCACGGCCCCTGCCAGACTCTTGGCAGGGGCCGTGCTGCCCGAAGCCATGAATTGCTCGACGTCTGCAGAGTTTCGAGTGCTGCCCAAACTCGTGTGCAAAGTCACTCGATCACACCCTTTTCCGAAAAACCCCACCAACGGGCTTCTACGATCTGTGCATCCTGGATCCCGAGCTGCTGGAACCGATCACCGCGCGCCTTGCGGAACTGGACGAACTCGAAGAGCGGCTGGCCAGGCACGGATGCGCCGGGACCTGCAACCTCTGCAGGAGGGGGACGAGATTGCGCTGGACCTGAGGATCCTCACCTATCGCCGCTACGCCCCGGCGGCCGACCGCGCGTGGCGCTGGGCTAGGGGATAGCCGGCATCAGCCAGCGGTCGCCGCCCGCTTTCGCGAGCATCGCAACGCGGAAGTGATCGTCAGCATGCCCGGAATGGGCCCGCTGCTGGGCGTGGAGTTCATCGCCTGCACCGGAGGGGACATGGACGCCTTCGGCATCACCGGGCATCTCGCCGGAGCCGCCGGTCTCGCTCCAGTCCCACGGGACTCAGACCGGATCACTGTTGGTCAGGTTGCCGCGGCAGGCGTCGAGCACTGCGGCGGTGAGGCTTCGGGCGGCTTCTCGTGGGTGCAGCGCGCGGTGGCGTGAAGGACGGCGGAAAGGTCGACGGCGGCCGCGCCGCGCTCCTCTCTCGGGCCCGGCATCGGGAAAGGCCGCCGCCCGGCCTCAGCACCTCGTGCTCGACCACGGACGCGGCCAGCGGGGTTTGGCGTCTACGAAGCCGGCCGAACGTACCGGCCGGCAGTTGCCTACCAGCGGTAGGTGGCAAAGGACCCCGCCGGTACGGTCGCCACGAACTTCCGTCCGCCGACGGTGACGCGGACCGTGCGGTCGGCACCGGAGCTGTTGCCGAGGACGGCGACATAGCCGCTCCTGCCGGAGCGGTAGACGACGTTGCTCACGCCGTTCTGCGCGGCGCTGGACTCCAGGCGTACGTCACCGGGCTTGAGGTATTTCGCGAACTGGCCCATGGCGTAGAGCTCGTCGCGGACTGTGAAGTCCTTGGTGTTCGTGTTCACCTTCACCAGCCGGTCCGGCCACTTGGTGGTCGCCGCGACCTGGTCCCAGTCGATGTTGTTGTCGCGGGCGGGTGTCCAGTGCAGCGTGCCGCCGTCCTGGTCGGTGGTCTGGGCCCACAGGATGTAGGAACCGGCGTCGAGTCGGAAATAGTCGAGGATGGTCGACGGCGACAGGTCGCTCGTCTCCGTCATCTCCACCGGCTTGCCTGTCTGTTCGTAGGCGTCGCGCATGACGGTGGGGTCGCCCCAGTAGGGGTGGAAGGCGATGGCGTCGGCGGCCTTGCGTACCTGCTCGCCCTTGACCGAGCCGTCGGGGGCGTCGTCGAAGATGCGGTGGTAGTTCTTGGTCGCGGTGCTGTTGGGGTCGCGCCAGTCCCAGAAGTTGAAGTCGTGCACGTACAACTGGGTCTTCAGCCGGGCCGACTTCAACTCCCGCTTTATCGCCAGGGCGAGCTTCTGCTGCTGGGCGACGCTGATGTCCATGGCCGGGTAGACGACGTCCATGCCGGGCTCGTTGAGGAGGGTCAGCGCGTCGACGCGGATGCCGTGCCGGGCGTACGCCTGGACGTACTTGACGTAGTAGCGGGCGAAGACGTCGATGCAGTCGTCGCGCAACTTGCCGACCTGGTAGTAGTCGGTCGTGCTGCCCGGCTTGAGCGCGACCTCGCCGGTGAATTGGTTGTTCGTCTTCATCCAGGCCGGTGCGCTCCACGCCGACGCGAAGAACGTGGCGCGCGGGTTGTAGTGCTGGATGAGCTTGATCGTGTCGATGATGTGCAGGTCGACGTCGCGCTGGACGGAGAAGTGCTTCAGGCCGAAGTCGTCCTTGACGCCCGCGGGCAGGTCGTCCTCCGACCAGAACGGGAGATGCTCGATGAGGTCGGGGCTGCCGATCGTCAGCCGGAACCGGTCGAGACCGGCGCCGTGCACGGGGTCGACGAGCAGCCGTATGGCCTCACGGCGTTTCGCGGGCGTGAGTTTCCAGAGGTTGGACACGCTTGTCTCGTCCAGGGAGAAGCCGATGCCCTCGTACTTCTGCCGCAGGTCTTTCGGGTCGGCGGCGACGGTGGCGTCGACCGGTCCCGATGCGGCGCCGCCCGTCCGTACGGCCGGCAGTGACTGCCAGGCGTGGGCCGCTCCGGCGGAGAAGGTGCCGGTCACCGCCTGGGTGTGGGTGCTCCGGTCCGCCTGTGCGGCCGGGCCCGTGCCGATCAGCACGGACAGTGTCGTGGCCGCGACGGCCGCCATGGTCGTGAATGAACGTCTCACAGCTCACAACTCCCCACTCCGGCAACATCGTTGCGCAGCGATCCAAGCAATGTCCGTAGTGTTAAGTCAAGGCTTGAATAAAGAGTTGATGCCTTTCCGGTCGAGCCGTCGCGACCCGCGGGCGTTCCCGGTGCCGCACGGTAGTGGCGGGTCACCGAGCGAAGCGGTAGTCGCTCCACGTCAGCGGGGTGCGGGTGTACTTCGCGTACGGACGTCGCCGGAGCGGGCGTGGCTGGCTCCAGGTCCAGCCCTGGAACAGCTCGACCCGCGCCGCCCGGCCCCACAGCCTTCCCAGGGCCGCGCTGCTCAGCTCGTCCAGTACCTCCTGGTACGTCACCGTCTTGAGGTACTTGCCGACCCACAGGTCGTTGGTGCAACGGGCGGCTCCCCGGGTGGGCAGCACATCGTTGGTGCCGATGACTTTGTCGCCGTAGCGCGAGGGGGAACGCTTTCTTCCTGCGCAGCGCCCGCTTGTTCGTCGTCCGGTACCGCCCCAGGAGCAGAACGGACGGACTGTTGCCCTGCTGCTTCCCGGGCGGCATGGATGTCCGGATCAGTGACATGCCGCGCGCCACACCCATGCGTGCTTGACGCGGGGACACCGCCGAGTCCGCCGCCGGCAGCGAGCGAGGGGTGGCGTCCGTGGCGCGGTCTCCATCTGTATTAACTGTTCCAATCAATTGACTCAAACACTTGCTCTCCGATCGGCCGCCGGAACGAACCGCCGGTGCCGCCCCTCAATCTCGTTGCCGACTACGGCGGTGGCGCGATGTTCCTCGCCTTCGGCATCGTGGCCGCGCTGTCCGAGCGGGAGACTGGCGAACCAGGCCGGCGGAGCGAACGTGAACCAGCTGATGTCCAGCGATCCCGCGGATGTGGAGGCGCTGGCAGGCATGGCCTGGTTGACGGGTGTGCCCGTCGAGGTCGAGCGTCTCTGAGCCGCTACTTTTCAAGAACCGCCGCAAGCAGCGGCTGGCCCGCGCGGCCGTCGTACCGCAGTCGCGGCTTGCCCCAAGCCTTGGCCGAGTAAAAGGTCGAGCGGTAACCCCGCACGGATGCTGCGAGCTTGATCTTGCACAATGCCTGCCGCGCCTGCGGGGCGCCGCCATCTTCTACGGGCGGCTGCACCCCCGACCGATCAAACGTCTGCAGAACCCAGGACACTGGGTTCCGACCTCTGAGTCCGTAGCCGGCCCTACTGAGCGTCCTGTGCCTCGATCAGGTCGAGGTCGCGGACGCAGAAGCGGTGGTGTTCGAAGGTCTCGTTGAGCACCGTGCCGAGGCACTGCCGCACCAAGCGGCCCCGGGCGTACGGCGGCCAGACATCGTCGTCGGGTACCGGCGCTCGCGTTGCGAGTTGCGCAGCGGTGACTTCGTCGAGCCAGGCCTCGAGCTCGGCGGCCTGTGCGTCACGCACGCTCACGATCTCGTCGAGGGCCGGATCGAGCGAGAGGTCAAGCCCGTGCGCTCCATGGTAGGGCTCGACGGTCGTCCCGATACCCATCGGCGTGAACAGCTCCGTCGAGCCCAGGCAGCAGCGGCGGAACCACGAGTCGTGGACGAAGACCAGGTGACGCATCGTCTGCACCGCCGACCACTCGTCGTTCACGCTGCGGCGCTCGATGCCGGGCGTACGGCGGATTCGCTCGATCGTGGCGGCCCAGCCGGCATGGAGCTGACGCGACGCCTCGCGCAGATCGGCAGGGTCCTCGGAGCGGATCAGCACCCGCACCGGATGACGCCGGTCGAGCTCTGCCTCGACGTACTCGGTGACCTCGACACCGTTCACCACGAGGTTGGTGACGAGCCCGTCGATCACGGCATCCTGCATGACAACGCCGATCAGGCGTGCCCCGGTCAGATCGCACTCGCGGAACTCCGCACCGTGCAGATCCTCGTCGACATATCGCGTCATGCTCCGCATACTAGGTCCGAGCACCGACAAGCCAGCCTGCCCGGCTTGAGTTGGCCTCTTCCAGGTTCTGACCGAGCGCGAAGAATGCAACAGCGTCGCGAGCGTTGCCAAGGAATCTCCCGGCTGGACCAAGCCCTTCACCGAACCGCGCTGGTGCGCGGGCCATCGACGACCGGCTCGCCCAATAGCGGCACCATCTTCGAGTTCGGCACACACTCCTACCGCCTCGCCCGGACCCGCTCCCGCCACGAGGGCCAGCAGGTCAAGCAGGTCAAGGGTGGGGCCAAATCAAGCCGTCAGCCGGGCCAAATGAGACCGTCATAGCCAACCTGGCTGTTGCGGCAAGGTGGCGGTAGCACGTGCGCGCCCTCCGGACCGCCTGTGCGCGGGTATGGGCGCGTAGTGACGTGATCGGGGTCCGCGGCGCGAGCCTGGCGAGGGCTTCGAGGACCCCTTCGACGTCGCTGGTTGCAAGGCGGTAGTAGCGATGACGGCCCTGCTGCTCGACGGTCACCAGATCGAACCCATCCCTCTAGCCGCGCTCCATGAACGGTCGTTCTTCAGCGGGATGTTGGGCCGCCCGCGCCGCTGTCCCGTTCGCGCCACCCTCTCCCGTGTTTCGGGCCGTTGTCAGTGGCCGGCGATACGTTCCGCATCATGACGGCCATCCCTCATCCGAATACCGTGCGGTGGCTGCTGGAGGTCACCGTCGCCGCCGCCCGCAGGCCCCGCAACCTTCGAAGCGCAGAGGCAACTGCTGCGATCCGTCGCCGCATTCGACCCCGTCTTGCGGACAGTGGGGTCATGATGCCCACGGCGCGCAGCGTCGCACGTTGTGGCGGAGGGCTTCGAGTACGTCGGTGCGGGTCACCTGGGCGGGGAGCAGGCGGTTCAGGTGGGAGGGCATGTCCGGCTGGTCGGGCGGCAGGAAGCCGAGTTGGGCGACGCGGGCCATGCCGTGCGTCCGGGGTTGCGGTGTGGCGGGATGGGCCAGCAGTGGTCCGCCGGCCGGGCGGCCCGCTTCCTCGAGGAAGTCGATGCAGGCTCGTTCGAGGTCTGCTGCGGTCAGCCGAGCCGGGCCGGCGGTGACCCAGTGCAGGCCGGGGGCCGTGGCGTCGCCGCGGATCTGGGCTTCGGCCAGTGCGGTGATGTAGTCGACGAGGGTCTCCATCGGGAGGATGTCGGTCCAGTGGTCGGGCTGGACGGGCAGTCCGCCGGGTCGTGCCTGCAGCATGACGGTGAACAGGGCGTGGGGGAACTGGTGTCGGGGTGCGGTGGGGGCGCTGCGGGCGGCGAACAGGAGGGCGGTGCGCACGATCGCGACGGGCTGGCTGCATTGGGCGGCCAGTTCCTCGGCTCGGCGCTTGGACTGGCCGTACGCGCGCATGGAGCGGGCGGCGAGATCGTCTCCGGGGACTTCGAAGGCGGCTGAGGCGGAGGAGAGCAGGACCACCGGCACACGGGCGTCTTCGGCGAGTTCCAGGATCCTGCGAGTGCCGTCGGCGTTGACGTTGTCGAAGGCGGTGTGGTCGCGCGGGGCGAAGTCGGTGAGACCGCCGCAGTGCACGATCAGGTCGATGCCGGCGGCCAGTTCGCTGCGCTGGCTGGTGTTCAGGCCCAGGCCGTCAGCCGTCAGGTCGGCCTGCACGCAGGTGGTGGCGCCTTGGGGCCGACGCCGGTGAACCAGTGCAGTGACATCGTGTCGGACGGCGAGTGCTGGGAGGAGGTTCGCCCCGATCACGCCGGTTGAGCCGGTGAGGAGGATGGTGGGACGGGCTGCGGTCATGGTGGCCTCGGTGCTGTTGGGTAGGGGGCGGGGCAGCCCTGTGGGGTGCCCGCGACTGGGATGGGGAGGGCCGAGTCGGTGACTGCGGTCAGTTCACGCGCCGCCCGAGGCAAGGAGCCGGTCGTGCTGATGCTGGCAGTGGGCGCAGGGAGGGGCGGCGGCCCGCGGCATTACGGATTCCAGTCATCGCCGTGCGTCCGCTTCCCACATCCCGGAACCGGGCGGTAACGCGTCCGAGTACTCCACCGGGTGGCAGTAGGCGAGGCCATCGAGGGACTCTCCGGCCGCGAAGCGGGTCAGCAGGTCGCCGGCCTGTTTGGGAAGCTCCAGGTGCATCGCATGGTCGGCGTCGTGGACCAGCGTGAAGCGGGCGTCGGGACAGGTCGAGGCGATCTCGCGGCACAGGTCCGGTGGCGTGAAGAGGTCGTGCTCGCCTGTGGCCACCAGGACGGGCGCGGCGATCGCCGGCTGCGGCGACGGCGCCTGCTGCAGCAGCCGCAGGGTGTTGTTGCGGTACTTCGCCCGGTCCGCGTCGTCGATGTCGCGGAACAGGGAATGCAGGATGCGGCGCACTGCCGACTGGCGATTTACGCGCGCGCCCGGCCTGGAGTGAAGGATGATGTCGGCGCTGAGTTCGGCGAACTCCTCCATCCGCTCGCCATCCAACAGGTCCACGGTGCGCCGCAGGTCCTCCCGGATTCCGTCGGGGACCCACAGGAGCGGTCCGGCCAGGGCGATGCTGCGCACCCCCTGGGGATAGCTCTGGGCATAGCGGTAAGCGATGCCCGAACCGTACGAGGCGCCGAGCACGTGCACCTGCCGGTGTCCGGCCGCCCCCAGCAGGTCGTGCAGGGCAGCCGCGAGGAAGTCCACGCCGTAGGAGGCGGGCAGCGTATCCGCATCACCCCACCCGGGCAGGTCCACGGTGAACACGTGAAACTTTTCGGCAAGTACCGCTTCGAAGCGGCCCCACGCCGTCTTGCGCTGGAGGGCCCCGCCGATCAGCACGATGGTCTCCGACGCGGGGTCACGGTGGCGTAGCGTGCGCCCCTCGGACTTGTATCCGCCGTAGCCGGACACCACGAACTCTTCGAAGGCCAAGACGCTCCCCTGCTCCTGCGGTCCTTTGACGGCCCGGCCTCACCGACCGTGACGTCCACACCGCCAGTGCAACGATCACAGCGGCGTGGCGACACGCGGATGGCGTACAGAAGCGCCCTGCCACGACGTGAGATCGAGCCGGGTGGGTTCGTCGGTTCGGGCTGCATCGCGTGAACGGGCCGCAAGGGTGCTCGCCAGGCTCTGTGACCCTGGAGAACTGTCAGCTCCCGCTCGCCTGCGCGACCCCGGTGGGATCCGCGGCAGCCGGGGTGTGGAGGGCGAACAGGCGGGTCTTGATGTGGTCGCTGAGCCATAGAGGTGCCGCGTATTGCAGGGCGGTGCCCAGGTGGGCGTCGAGGCCGACGGTGTACCTGCGACGCGGGCGCGGGACGCCGAGAGCCTTGGCGATGGTGCGGGCCACTGGCTGCGGCCCGCCGGCCGACCTTTGGATGCGGGAGAAGAGTCTTGCGGCACGGTCGTTGAGACCGGCGTCGCCATGGGCCGTGGTGAGGGCGGACAGGTCCTCCTGGGCCCGGTCCCAGAACGGGGTCGCGACGGTGCCGGGCTCGACGAGGACCACCTGCACGCCGTAGCGGCGGGTCTCCATGCGCAGGCTGTGCGTCGCCGCGCTGAGCGCGTGCTTGCTGGCCGCGTACCAGCCGCTCATCGGCGACGGGATCCGTGCGCCGGCGGAGGAGACGGTCACGATCCGCCCCCTGCCTCGCCTGCGCATCGCGGGCAGCACCAGCGTGCACATCCGCAGCGTACCTACGACGTTGACCTCCAGTACCTCACGGATCCGGTCCTCCGAGAGGTCTGTGATCGCACCTGTCAGCGGGATGCCGGCATTGGCCACCAGTGCGTGGGGGCCACCGTCGGTGAGGTCGGCTGCTCCCGCGACGGCCTCCCGGCAGGACACCGGGTCGGTGAGGTCCATGACCACTGCGTCCAACGCCAGACCCTGGGCGCGGGCGGTGCTGACCAGCGCGTCGGCCTTGTCCTTGGAGCGGGCCGTCCCGATCACCTGCCGGCCCTGGCGGGCCAGGAGCAGCGCAGTGGCCAGCCCGATTCCGCTGGTCGCACCCGTCACCAGCACGCTGGCCGGCCAACCGGCGCCGCTTGTCCGCTCATTCACGACTTGTTCGCTCCAGGGATACGCCAGTAGTTGTCCCGCTGTGAACCCAGCCTCGGGCAGTCCCCGGTCCCGGCACGGGCGGTGGCGGACGCGCCTTCGGGGGGCAACGACCATGGACCAGCTCGGGTCACGCACCTGCTCCTGTTACGGAGTTGCCGGTCGCGCCGAGCGCACTGTCAGAGGCAACCAGTGCAGAGGAATCACAGTGGGCACATCAGCACGCTTGCTGCCCTGCCGCTGAAGCTGCTTTGTGGTTACTCTCCGGATTGGTTTTCTTGACGCCGGGAGGCTGGACTAGGCTGCCGCAGTCGTTGGCCACCGAGGTCGGCGGGGCAAGGAGAGGTACACGATGCCGCAAGCGGAATTCGCGAATGGCCCGGCGGGCCCGCCGGGCCGGCGGACGCTCAGTGCGGTGGAAGAAGCGGCCAGGATGGACGCGGTGCGCCGCTACAACATCTTGGACACCCCGCCGGATGGCGCGTTCGACCGTGTTGCGGCGATGGCGGCCCGACTGTTCGAGGTGCCGGTGGCGAGCGTGACGATCGTGGACGAGGACCGGATCTGGTTCAAGGCCGCTCATGGTCTGGAGGGCGTCAGCGAGATCAGCCGGGAGCCGGGTCTGTGCGGTTCGGCGATTCTGTCCGACGAGGCGCTGGTGATCCCCGACACTCTCACCGACCCCGTCGCCTTCGGCAACGCTCTGGTCACCGGGCCGATGGCGGTCCGGTTCTACGCCGCCGCGCCGATCATCACCGGCGACGGGCACCGGCTGGGCACTGTCAACATCCTCGACACCAAGCCCCGGCTGATCACCGAGGCCGACACCGCCACCCTCGCGGACCTGGCCGCGATCGTGCTGGACGAGATGGAGATGCGCCTGTCGGCCCTGAACGCCCTGCGCATCGAGCAGGAGCGGCGCCGGGAGCAGGAGGAGGCCCGACAGCGCACGGAGCGGGACAAGAGGGCCATCGAGGCGTTCGCCTCCACTCTCCAGCGCACCCTGTTGCCGCCGGCGCTGCCGGTGGTACCGGGGCTGGAGCTGGCCTGCCACTACGCCACCGCCTCCCCTCAGAACGTGGGCGGTGACTTCTACGACGTCTTCCCCCTCGACGGCACGAGGTGGGCATTCTTCCTCGGAGACGTGTGCGGCAAGGGCCCCGAAGCTGCCGCCCTGACCTCTCTGACCCGCTACACCCTGCGCGCCGCGGCCCTGATCGACCCCGACCCGGACAAAGTCCTCACCTCGCTGAACACGGCGCTGCTGCTGGACCCGGCTGTCGGCACCCGGTTCTGTACCGCTGTCTTCGGCGTCCTTGAACCGCACGAGAAGGAGGGGTTCACCGTCATGGTGGCCACCGGCGGACACCCCCCGGCCTATCACCTGCGGGGCCAGGCGGCAGTGGAACCGGTGCACCCCAAGGGAGGCATGCTCATCGGCGCCCTCGCCGACGCACGCTTCGCCTCCCACAGCATCCATCTGGCCCCGGGCGAAGGACTGCTCTTTTACACCGACGGGCTGACCGAGGCCCGCACTCGTGGCGGTGAAATGATCGGAGAAGAGGGCTTGATCCGTTTCCTTGCCGCACGCACCGGGCCCGCCGGCGCGGCGGCAGTCATAGGGGACACCGTCGACCTCATCGACGCCACGCCCCACGGGGCCGGTGACGACGTCGCCCTGCTAGCCCTGTCCGTCCCCCTCGCCGACGCCGCAGACGGCCTCACCGCGACCGCCACCGCCCACACCATCGCCACCGCCGGCGAGACGCGGGAGAGCCGACCGTGACCGACTTCCGCCTCACCGCACAGCACACCGACGGCGACCTCGCCCTGGCCCACATCGCCGGGGACCTCGACAGCACCACCGCCCCGCAACTGCGCACCCAGGCACTGGCCCTGATCGAACAAGGCCACCGCCACCTGATCCTGGACCTTCAGGCCGTCACTTTCTGCGACTCCTCCGGCTTCAACGCCCTGGTCGGCATCTTCCGCTGCGCCAAGACCGCCGACGGCACCCTGGTCCTCGCCGCCGTCCCCGACCGCCTTGAGCGGCTGCTGGACATCACCGGCCTGAGCACCCTGCTGCCCGCCCACCCCACCGCCGCCCACGCCCTCGTCGCGCACACCCGCAGCCAGGACACGGCCACCGCGTAACCCCCTGCGGTGGCCGCCAGACAAGGCGGTCACCGCAGCGTCGAGCGAGGGCATGATCGACACGCGGACAGCCTCACCGGCGCCCTCAGCACAGTGACGGCCCCCTGGACGCGTTCCCGTTCCCGCCCCATGCGACCGAGATCCGCATCGCCACGCCCGCGTCCCCGCCACCGGGCAGAAGCTCGATCGGCAGACGGACGCGCTCACCCCCGTGGCTTGGGCCCCTGAGGGCTCAGGCGGTCATGAGTACGCCTTCCGCCACCTTCGCAATGTTGACCAGGGCGACATTGGATTGGTCAGCGATATTGTTGGCGAGGGTGTTGCCGTTGTTGCTGCCATGGCTGCTGGTAGACCCGTCGTTCCCGGCGTTGGCGCCTTGGTTCTGGCTGCCGATCAGGAGGGCACCGATGTCGTCCCCGATGGTGTTGGCCGACGCGGGGACAGCAGCGGCAATGAGAGCGGCGCCGGCGACGGCCGCGGTTCCGATGGCTCGGCTGAAGATCTTGGTCATGCACGGAGAACGACTGCTGCGCGCGGCCGGACACGGGCGTACGGGAAGAGGACCCGCTATCGCATGGCTGGCTCGTTGGACCGGCCATGACGACGACGTACGACACGGCTCCGCGGCCCGCCTCGAAGGCAGAGGGCGCCATCCCGACGACAGTCCGTCGTGGCCGGCCACATCGCCTTCCTGCGCGAAGCCGACCTCGTGGCGCTTGCCGCGTCGCCCGTCACTGAACCGGCCCAGACCTCGTCGATCGTGCGTGACAGCTCCCGCAGCCACCGTGCAAGGACGCTGTACGCCTCCTCGGTGCGCTCCTGCACCCGCTGAGCACGCTCGGCCTGATACCGCAGCTTCTGCTGGCCCTCGGCAAGTCGTAAGTGCCCGGCAGTGGCGCGTTCCAAGACTTCTACATCACGCTCCGACTGCCGGCTTGCACCGGTGCAGCCAAGCCACGTACCGACGGCCAACAACACGAACATGCCCATAGCCGTCCAGATTTGAGCACCGATGTGTGACGCCATGGCCGCAGCTTGCCCTCGCGCAGGCGTGCCGACAACGCGGCGTGCCAACGGTAGTCGGGTGCGCTACGTGGCGTCGGTCACGCCGTGTCGACGCCGGGATCCTCGCATGTGCAGCTCGGCTAGGCCGGCGAGGGCGAATTTGGCGGAGGGCGGTCAGTGGCCGATCGATAGGCCTCACGCTTCCTGCGGCACGAGAAGTGCTCGCGCAGTCCTTCGGGTCCTTGGAGGCTTGCGGGCTCTCCGCAGCCGAAGCGGCAGAGTGGGATCGCTTGCCCTGATGCGTGGACCGGAACCCTGGCGGTCTCGGTCTCCTCGGGACGGGACTCGAAGACGATGGCGCGTCTGCCACGCCCCTGTCGTGGTTCAGCCGGCACCTCCGAAGCCGGACGGTCCTCGGTGCACCTGTCGCGCCGGTTCCCCTGCCGTACGGACGGCTGGCTCTCCGTCCGCCCGGCGCGGCAGTTGATGCCGCGACAGAGCGGGCACGGAACCCTTTATCCGGAGCCTGATCGTGCGTGCCTGAGGGCGCAGTGCGAACGGGGGCCATACGTCGGGGCCGCAGGCGCGGGAGCCGAGGCCGTGCTGGGCCGCGTCGATGATCAGGTGACTGGTCGTCGAGTCGGGGAGCTCGAAGGGGTGCCGGGCCTCGGTGATCTGATGAGGGGTGTGGCGGCTGAGAGTGAAGCCGGGGCGCCGGCCCTGGGTGTCGGGCAGGGCGGTGATGCGCAGCACGCGCTCCGCGCCGCTGGTCAGCGTCAGGTGCCGTAGTCCGGAACGGTGCCCGGTTTCCTGGGGGCGCGCGTAGTCGACCGAGAGATCACCGACCGGGGCGGCGAAGAGTCCCGTGCGTGCCGCGTGGAGGCTGTCAGGGTAGGACTCGAACGGGCCCAGCCCGAACCACTCGGCACCGTCGACGGGAGCCGTGCCGTCGGGCAGGCCGAAGTGCACACCGATCCTCGGCCACACGGTCCGCCAGCCGCTCGACGGTTCGATCTCCACGCGCAGTTCGAGTTCGTCCCCCTCGACCGACCAGAGGGTCTCCACCGTCACGGACAGGGCGGAGTGCGCGGCGGAGACCTTGTCGACGGTGCGCAGGGCGTCGGCCGCGTGCTCCAGGGTGACCCTCCGTGCGGTGAGCCGGTCCAGGCCGTCCCCGCGCCACAGGTCGGCGCTGGACACCCCGGCGACACTGTCGTCGCTGCCTTCGAGGCGGTCTCCCGGGGCCTCGTCGTTGTCCGTGGGGGCGCGGAACAGTTCCAGCCGCGGTCCGGTGACGGCGCGACCGGCGAGACGGGTGAGCGACCCGTCGGCGAACTCGGCGATGCCGAGGGTGAGGGTGCCGTCACCCGGCCGCCAGTCGGCGCGCGGACGGGCGCGGGGGACCGGCCGCCGCACCGAGTGGTCGTACTGCGCGGTCGCGACGACGTGTCCCTGCGCCGCCCAGGCGGTGTCCGTCGCCAGTACCGCGTCGATCGTGAGCCAGGTCTCGGCGTCCGGGGACACCGTGACCCGGGGAAGCGTCACCCGACCCGACTCGCCCGCCGCGACCACGGGGACATCCAGTTCGCCCGAGTCCACGGACACTCCGTCGTGCTCGACCCGCCAGCGAAACCGCAGATCCGACGTGTCGGCCGAGTGCCGAAGGTTCGTGATCGCGGCCTTCTCGCCGTCGAAGGCGAAGCGCAGCGGCTGCACGACCGCCTTGAACTCGTGGAGGCTGGGCGTGGGGACGTCGTCGCTCAACAGCATGCCGTCCATCACGAAGTTGCCGTCGTGCACGACCTCGCCGAAGTCGCCGCCATAGGCGTAGTACGGAGTTCCGTCCGGGGCCGTCGCCAGGAGGCCGTGGTCCCGCCACTCCCAGACGAAGCCGCCGTGCAGCCGCGGATACTCGTGTACGAGCGCCTCGTACTGATCGAACGCGCCCGGCCCGTTGCCCATCGCGTGGGCGTACTCGCACAACAGGAACGGTTTGCCGCGCTGACGGGCACTCTGCGCCGGGGTGCAGTCCAGGAGGGTGGACGAGGCGTCGTCGGTGCAGACCCGCTCGATCTCCGGGACCGTCGGGTACATGCGTGAGTAGACGTCCGTGTACTCGCCGGTGTGGTCGCCCTCGTAGTGCACCGGCCGTTCGGTGTCCCGGGCGTGGACCCATGCCGACATCGCGGCGAGGTTGCTGCCGGTGCCCGCCTCGTTGCCGAGGGACCAGATGACGACGCTGGGATGGTTCTTGTCCCGCTCGACGGTCCGCTGGATGCGGTCGAGGTAGGCCGGGCGCCACGCCGGGTCGTCGCTCGGGTTGCCGACCCAGCCGATCTTGTCGAAGCCGTGGGTCTCCAGGTCGCACTCCAGGACGACCCAGAACCCGAGTTCGTCGGCGAGGTCGAGGAGCCGGGGGTGCGGAGGGTAGTGGCTGGTGCGGATGGCGTTCACGTTGAACCGCTTCATCCGGGCGAGGTCCTCGCGCGCGTGCCGCTCGTCGAAGACCCGGCCGCGCTCGGGATGCGCCTCGTGACGGTTCACCCCGTGGAAGACCACCCGGCGGCCGTTGACCAGGAATTGGTCGCCGCGGATCTCGACCGTGCGGAAACCCACCCGTAGGGCGATGCTCTCCGCCGCCGAGGAGACCGTCGCCTCGTACAGGCGCGGCTCCTCCGCAGACCAGGGCTCCACCCCGGCCACGTCCAGCGGGGCCACCTCGGCCGCGGTCGCCCAGACCCGCTCGACGCCGAGTTCGGGGATCCGCAGGGTGACCGGGAAGGCCGACGCGTCGGCGGTGACCTCCGGGTCGATCCGGCCCTGCCCGGCGGCGTAACCGGTCCTGAGCCAGACGTCCTCGATGCCCCCGGCCGGCCGGGCGAGAAGGGTGACGTCACGGAAGATCCCCGGCAGCCACCACTGGTCCTGGTCCTCGAGATAGCTCGCCGCGGACCACTGGTGCACCCGCACCGCGACGACGTTGTCACCCGGACGCACCGCGTCCGTCACATCGAACTCGTGGGCGAGCCGGCTGCCACTGGCGCCGCCGGTCTCCACGCCGTTGACCCACACCGTGAAGAGCGACTCGACCCCGTCGAACCGCAGCACGATCCGCTCGGCGCCCGACCAGCCGTCGGGTAGGTCGAAGTGGCGGCGGTAGTCGCCCGTGGGGTTCTCGTCCGGGACATGGGGCGGATCGATCGGGAACGGGTACTGGATGTTCGTGTAGATGGGCCTGCCGTAGGCGCCGTCCCCCTCCAGCACCCAGTGCGCGGGCACCGCCAGGGTGTCCCAGCCGTCGTCCGAGAAGTCGTCGGCTACGAAGTCCGTCGCGACCGACGCCGTGGGGGACAGCCGGAATCGCCAAGCCCCGTTCAGGGAGAGGGAAGGAGCGTCGGAGTGCAGCCACGAGCGCGCCGTGCGCAGTGCGCCGCGCCCCGGTGCCGGGTCCGAAACATACGCGGAGAGCTCGGAGAGCAAGAGGTCACGTCTTTCTTCGTGGGGGCTCGGTGGACGTCGCCCGTGCCGTGACGGGGGCGGGGATCGGTGACGGCCGGCTCGTACGGCTGGTGGCGGGTGTGGGGGGCGGTCGTGGTCGGCGTGTACGGCCGGTGGCGGACCGGGGGGCAGGCCACGGTCGGCGTGTACGGCCTGTGGCGGAGCAGGGAACAGGCCACGGTCGGCGTGTACGGCCTGTGGCGGACCGGGGGGCAGGCCACGGTCGGTGCGGACGGCCTACGGCGGGTGTGCGCGCCGGTCGAGTGGAGTTCGTACGACTGCCGCCGGAAAGCGGCGTAGGTCACGCTCGGCTCGTCCGGCCCAGGTCGGGACCCTCCGGCGTTCGCGTCCGGTCCGTACGATCCGCCGCGGGACCAGGTGACGGTCACGGCCGGCTCGTGGGGACCGTGGGGTACTGCCTCAGCACGACCGTGCGGATCTCCCAGGGCGCGAGGGCGAGTTCGAGGCCCTCCTGCGCCGGCGTGGTGGAGAGCGGCCGGCCGAGCAGGTCGACCGTGGTGGCCTCGGTGAAGTCACCCGTCAGACGGGCGGTCGATCCGCTGTCGCTCAGCGCGGCGAGCCGCACCTCGATGCCGTTCCCGACTCCATGCTCATCCCCGTCGGCGGGGACCCGGCGGATGCTGGAGACGAACACGTCCTTGCCGTCGACCCGGACGCCGCTCATGTCGGCCGGCAGGGCGCCCCCGGCGGGTGCGGTACCCCGCGTGACGAGCACGTCGTTGCGGAACTCCTCGGCGAGGGCGACCGCGTCCGCCTCCTGCCAGCCGGCGGCCGAGGGCAGGACGGCGAGCCGGCTCTCGATGCGCATACCGAGGTCCTGCGCGCCCGGGGCGGGGATCTCGCTTGCCGCGGGCTCGTCGCGCAGGGGGTGGATGTTCACGCTGATCGAGCCGATCGCGCGCAGCAGCGTGAGGGCCAGCGCCGAGCCGCCGTCGACGAGTTCGTACTCGCTGGAATGGTCGAGGAGGACGGTGGCCGGCCCTGCCGACACGAAGGTGCTCGCCGGGAAGGTCGGGAGCGGGTACTCGCCCCAGCCGCCCTCCGCCGTGAGTCCACGCTCGGTGACGGCGAACTGGCCGGCGGAGGCGGACGTGGTCACGGGCCGGGGGAGCGGCACATGGAACCGCAGCCGGTGGTCGGCGGACCGGTTGAGGAAGGCGGTCGAGATGCGCACGAACGGCTCGCCCGTGCGCAGCTCCACCAGCATCTCCACCGGGGTCGGGACGGTGGTGCCGCCGCGCACGTCACGGTCGGCGGCGAGTGCGGCGGGCCACTCGTAGACGCGGGTGACGCGCAGCCGGGCACGCAGCGGCCCGTTCTCGACGAGCTCGACGGTGATCCGGGTCGGCTCCGACACCAGCTTGTCCCGGGCCGGGGGAGCGTAGTTGTAGCTGTCGCCGCGGTCACCGCCGTCGACCAGGCGGCCCACCCCTGACAGGACTGTGCCGTCCGCGCCGGTCACGATCAGGGTGCCGTCGTCGGCCACCACCACCTCGACCAGGCCGTTGGACAGCGCGTCCGCCGCAGGCGTCACGGTGGCCGTGGCCGGCGTGAGCCGCGGCGCCGGGGCGGTGTCCCCTTCGGCCGCCGAGACCCGGACAGCGGCCAGCCCGGAGGCGGGCACGTGCACCGGCACCAGCGCCGTCGCCCGCGCTTCGGCCAGCGTTCGCACCTGCCACTCGCCCGGATGCGCGGCCGCCGCGGCGGCGACCTCGCGACGCAGGATCAGCAGGTCGAACGGCCCGCCGGCCGGTACCTCGGCGAGGTGGAACACCAGTGATCCCGGGGTGAGTTCGTAGCGGTCGATCAGCAGTCCGAACAGTTCCCGACGGTGGATACGGCGCAGTACGCGTTCGAGCTGCGAGGCGTCCATGCGCTCGTCGCTGAGCACGGTCGGGTCCTCGGAGATCAGCTGCACGGGATGCGTCGATCCGTCGGCGCCGGTGGCCACGAGCGCGGTCCCGGCAGCCGGGGCCAGGACATCCACCTCCACCAGTGCCGTGCGTGGCGCCGGCAGCGGATTGGCCACCAGGTAGGCGTCGCTCGGCACCCGGGCGGCGGGCTCGGCGAGCGCCGCGTCCCGCACGGCACGGGCGGTCTGCGCGGCCTCGGCGAGCCGCGCCGCGACCTGGTCGCAGGTCTCGTCGGTGCCGGAACCGACCACCGAGTCGTGCGCGGTGGACTCGATGATCTTGTGCCAGGCGAGGGAGAGGAAGGCAGAGTCGTCGCGTCGCGACCACAGCGCGTTCACGCGCTCGGCGTGGTCGACCGTCCGCTCGGCGACGGCCATCCGCTGCTTGAGCCCGAGCCGCACGGACAGCACGCCCGGCAGGATGTTGCCCCGCACATGGCTGCGCAGCTCACCGGTGACGACGGAGGTCACCTCGTCGCGTACATGCCCCCGGATGTACTCGTCGAGCGTCGCGACGGTGATCGGCAGCTCCGCGCCGGACGCCTTGCGGAGCCAGGCAGCCAGCTGCGGGTCGGGCGCGTTGTGGTCGGTGCCCGCCATGGCCAGCACCGGGTCGCCGCCCCACCGCTCGGCCGTCATCTGCGCGTACTCGCCGAGCGCGCGGCCGATCTGGTCGGGCACCAGGAGGACGTCCAGACCGTTGTCGTAGCCGTCGAAGAGGAACTCGGTGCGCACCTCGGAGCCGTCCGGGGCGCGCCAGTGGAAGGCGTGCCCTTCGACCGAGCCGGGTACCCCGCGCCACAGCGCCGCGTGCTCGATCCCGGCGCGTGCCAGGATCTGCGGCATCTGCGCGACGTGGCCGAACATGTCCGGCAGATAGCCGATGGGCATCGCGCCGCCGAGCCGCTCCGCCGCGGCCCACCCCATCTGGAGGTTGCGCACGATGGTCTCGCCGGAACACAGGAACTCGTCGAGCAGGATCAGCCAGGGGCCGATCGCCAGCCGGCCCTCGCGGACCAGGGCCACCACCCGGTCGCGGTTCTCCGGACGCATCTCCAGATAGTCCTCGACCGCGGCCATCTGACCGTCGACGGTGAACCGGAAGTCCGGGTTCGCCTCAAGCGTCTCCAGCACGGTGTCCAGGGCGGTCACGAGCCGGTGCCGGAAGACCTGGAAGGGCTCGTACCACTCCCGGTCCCAGTGGAAGTGGGGGACGAATACTGCGGAGTTGGGCATGGCGGGGCGGACCTTCTGTACGGAGTGGGGGACGGCGGCGGTCACTTGAGGGAGCCGGCGGCGAGCCCGCTGCGCCAGAACCGCTGGAGGACGATGAACAGGATGATCACGGGCACGATCGACACCAGCGAGCCCATGATCACGGACTCCTGGAGGAGCGGGGTGCGGGCGGTCTGCCCGTTCCAGGTGAAGAGGCCGAGCGTGATCGGGAAGAGCTCCTCCTTCTGGAGCATCACCATCGGGAGGAAGAAGTTGTTCCAGATACCGACGAACTGGAACAGGAAGATGGTCACCAGCGCCGGGGACATCAGCCTGAACGAGACCGAGAAGAACGTGCGGAACTCGCCGGAACCGTCGAGGCGCGCGGACTCGATGAGTTCCTGCGGCACAGCGGCGTTCGCGAAGATCCTCGCGAGATAGACGCCGAACGGACTGACGATGCTGGGCAGGAAGACCGCGAAGTAGGTGTTGACGAGTCCGACTTGGGAGAACAGCAGGAACAGCGGCAGCGCCAGCGCGGTGCTGGGGACCAGCACGCCGCCGAGAATCACCGAGAACAGGAACTCCCGGCCGCGGAAGCGGAACTTGGCGAGCGCGTAGCCGCACAGCGCCGAGATGAGGGTACCCACGGCCGCGCCCAGCACGGCGTAGACGACCGTGTTGAGGATCCATCGGGCGAAGATGCCGCCGTTGAAGGTGAACAGGGTGTGCAGGTTGTCGAACAGCTGGAAGTTCGAGAATGCCAGGCCGCTGGTGGAGGCCAGGTCGCCCTGCGGTTTGGTCGCCGCGACGATCAGGAAGTAGAGCGGCAGCAGGAAGTAGATGGCCAGCACGAGCATCAGGGCCATGAGGGCCGTACGGCTCACGCGGCTTTCCTGGACACGGGATTGATTGGTCACAGTCCCGCCCTCTTGGAGGTCAGTCGCATGAACCCGAAGCTCAAGACGAAGGTGATGACGGCGACGACCACCGAAATGGCGGCGGCCTGCTGGTAGTTGTTCCCGATGGCCACGGTGTACGCCAGCATGTTCGGGGTGAACGTGCTGGAGATGTTCGAGGAGATCTGGCGCAGCACGGCCGGCTCGGAGTACAGCTGGAGTGTGCCGATGATCGAGAACACCGTGGTCATGACGATGGACGGGGCGATGATCGGGACCTTGATGCGCCAGGCGATGGACCAGTTGCCGGCCCCGTCGATCCTCGCGGCCTCGTAGAGTTCCTGCGGGATGGACTGCAGCGCCGAGAACATGATCAGCATGTTGTACCCGGTCCACAGCCAGGTCGAGATGTTCGCCGCCGACCACAGCACGGCACCCGGGCCGAGGAAGTCCGGCTTGAGACCGATGCCGTTCAACAGGTCGACGATCGGGCTGAGTTGCGGCGAGTAGAGATACGACCACATGATCGCGGCGATGACGCCGGGCACCGCGTACGGCATGAACGCGGCGGTGCGGAAGAACCCCTTGAGCTTCAGCAGGTGGGTGTCGAGGAGCAGTGCCATGATCAGCGCGGTGAACAGCATCACGGGCACCTGCACGATGCCGAACAGGCCGATACGGCCGATGCTGTTCCAGAACTCGTCGTTCTGGAACACCTCGACGTACTGCTCGAAACCGCCGAACGTCGTGTACGAGGTGCCGTACTGACCGCCGGAGCGGCGGACCACGCGGAAGCTCTGCCAGAGCGCGTAGCCGATGGGCACCAGGTAGAAGAGGACGAACGGCAGGAAGAAGGGCGTCAGGAACGCGGCGATGGTGCCGGCCCGGGGGCCGCCGACGTCCAGACGCGGACGGCGGCGGCCCCGGGGCGGTGGCGACACCGCATCGGTGGGGCGGGTGGCGATGTCGGTCATTCCGTGGTCACTTGCCCGCCGTGGCCGGGATCGCCAGGTCGTCCATCGACTTCAGCGCGGACGCCTGGGCAGCCGCGAGCGCGTCGGTCAGCTTGCCGTCGCCGGCCACCGCCTTGGACATCGCGTCCTGCAGTGCCAGGTTCACCGTCTTCTGGGTGGGACCCCAGCTGAAGTCGGTGTCGACCTTCTTGGACGACGCGGCGAAGACGTCGAAGATCTTCTCGTTGTTGTAGTACGGCACGCCCTTGGACAGCGCCGGCATGTCCAGCCCGTCGGTGGACGCCGGGTACAGGCCGCCCACGTCGTTCGCCATCGCGAGTGCGTCGGGGTCGGTGTTCAGCCACGTGTTGAACTCGGCAGCCTCGTAGAGGTGCTTGCCGCCCTTCATGAACGCGACGGTCGAACCGCCCCAGTCGCCGGAGTTGCCGTCCGCACCCCAGGTCGGCATCGGGACGATCGACCACTTGCCGGCCTGGTCGGGAAGGTTGTCACGCATCCCCGTGTAGCCCCAGGCCGCCCCGATCTGGGTGGCCATCTGGTTGTTCTGGTAGGCGGCGAACATCTGCGTCGACCCGTTGGCGAGGTCGGTACGCACGAGCTTGTCGTCGATCAGCTTCTGCCAGTAGTCGGCGACCTGCTTGCTCTTGTCCGACTCCACGGTGACGTGCCACTTGTCGTCGGAGTAGCTGTACATGTTCGCGTTGTTCTGCCAGAGGAGCCCGTTGAACCATTCGGCGTTGTTCGGGTCGAAGAACGTCATGGTGAGCTTCGGGTTGGCCTTGTGCAGCTTCTCCGCGGCGGTGGTGTACTCGTCCCAGGTCGTCGGAATCGGGACGTCGTACTTCTTGAAGATGTCGGTGCGTACGTACATGGCCATCGGGCCCGTGTCCTGCGGAAGGGCGAACACCCCTTCGCCGCCGAAGCTGGCCTGCGACCAGGTCCACGGAACGAACTTCGACTTGGCGCCGGCGGCCGTCTTGCAGGCCGAGGCGTCAACGAAGGCGTCCTGGGAGCGGAGGGTGGGCAACTGGTCGTAGCCGACCTGGGCGAGGTCCGGCGCCGTACCGGCCTTGAGGGCGTTGCCGATCGCGCCGTACTGGTCGTTGGAGATGTTCTTCGACTCGACCTGGATGTCGGGATGTTCCTTGTTCCACAGGTCGACGACCTTGTCCATGCCGTTGACGGTGTTCCAGTACTGGAGGGTGACCTTGCCCTTGGAGGGCTTACAGGAGGCGGCGGACGCGTTGTCGGACGACGAGTCGGACGACGAGCACCCGGCGAGGACGACCATGCCGGCGGCCGCGGCTGCGATGACGAGGCGAGTACGTGTGACTGTGCTGCTCATATCTTCCGTTCCAGAGAACGACTAGCGACGGTGCTAGGCGGGGTCGACGTTGACACCTGGAGGCGGATGCCTTCTGGTTGGAATGTGATTCCGTGAGCGGTACCGTGAGCGCTCACGGGAGCGGTAACGGGGCGCTGATGAGAGGGCTTGTCGTGAAGTGATTGGGATTTTGCGCTTCGGTTGGGTCGAGTGTCAAGGCTCCGGAGCCAGGGGAGCGCGACCAACCGTTCGCACACGTGGTCGCACCACAATGGCGGCCCGGGGCATACTCAGTGACCCTTGCGACGCGCGCGCGTCGACAATAGGCGGAGGTGAACGATGGCGTCGTCCGGGACCGGACCCCGCCGGGTGACGATCGACGATGTGGCCCGCAGCGCCGGGGTGTCCCGGCAGACGGTGTCCCGGGCGCTCAACGACAAGGACGAGATCGGCGTCGCCACCAAGCAGCGCGTCCTCGATGCCGCCCTCGCGCTGGGATACCGGCCGAGCCGGTTCGCCCGAGGCCTCGTCCGCCAGGACACGATCAGCGTCGGGCTGGTGATCCCCGATCTGCTCAACCCCTTCTTCACCGAGGTCGCCGCCGCCTCGCTGGACGAGGCACGGGCCCGCGGCTGGCATGTCGTCGTGTGCGAAACCAGTGATCGCGTCGAGGAGGAGCGGGGCACCCTGGAGGCGATCGCCTCGCAGGTGGACGCTGTCGTGGGGTACATGAGCCTGGCCGAGGAGGAGATCGACCGGCTGACCCGGGGGATGCCGGTTGTACTCATCGACCGGGAGCACCGCACGGAGCGGTTCAGCGCGATCCGGATCGACGGAGAGCAGGGCGTTGCCTCCGCGATCCGCCATCTGGCCGAGTCGGGACACCGGCGGATCGGCATGCTCGATCACGCGGGTCGGTCCGAGCCGAGCAACCGGCACGACTGGTTCGCCGCCGCGATGGACGCCTGCGGACTCGACTCCGACGCGGTGTGCCGCGCCGAGCAGAGCGTGGAAGGTGGGGAGGGCGCGCTGAAGGACCTGCTCGCCCAGTACCCCGACGTCACCGCCGTGTTCACGTTCAACGACATCATCGCCATCGGCGCACTGCGTGCCGCCCGCCGGCTCGGACGCCAGGTCCCCCAGGACCTCGCCGTTATCGGCTTCGATGGCCTTCAGCTCGGATCCCTGATCGAACCGCCACTGTCCACCGTCGCCCTCGACACCCGGGAGCTCGGCGCGCTCGCCGTCGAACAGGCGGCGCGGCTGCTGACCCGCAGCGGCGGACTCAGCCGGGACGAGATGGTGGTCCACGGAAGACTGCGGTTGCGGGAGTCGGCGTAGGGTCGGCCGGCGCTCTCCGCCGGCAGGGCGCGCGAGCGGAGCCGTTCCCGCCGATGACCATCCGTCGTCGCCCTGGCCTGATACGAACCCGGCGAACGCTCCCGGTTGATCCACCGGCCTTGCCCGGACGCCCAGTTCGAAGGACGCGAAAGCTGCTCCAAGCGAGACAGAGCGATGAACGGGATACGGCCTGGCCGCATGTTCGGTATCTAGCGCATCTGTTGTATCCCGTTTACCTTTTGCTCGACGGCGCAGGGGGTTGTGCGCCGTGCCCCCAGTTACCCACAGGTTTCGTGCCACCCAGGAGATCAACGTGCCTACTACCCGAAGAGACTTCGCCAAGACCTCGGCCGGCGCGGGAATCGCCCTCATAGGTGCCGCAGGTGTGCTGTCCACCGCCAGTTCGTATGCGTACGCCGCCGAGACGGCCGAGGACGCCAGGAGCAGGGGCCAGGATCTCGACGCCACTGAGCAGGTCTCGCAGGCGCACCAGAGCAAGACCGGGTACGGACCGCTGATCGACGACCCCGACGGGCTGCTCGCGCTCCCCGCCGGGTTCTCCTACAAGGTGGTCACCCGCGCCGGTGTCACCAAGCTGGACTCCGGTGAGTTCACGCCGAACAAGAACGACGGCACGGCCACCTTCAAGGGCACCCGCGGTTCCACGCTACTGGTCGTCAACCACGAGATCCGCGACTCCCGCACGGACCCCCCGCACCCCGTACCGCTCACCCCGGGACTCGTCTACGACCCCAGTGCCCCCGGCGGCTGCACGGTCGTGGAGGTCTCCAAGGACGGCGAGTGCGTGGCCGAATGGGTCGGCGTCGCGGGCACCCAGCAGAACTGCGCGGGCGGCCGCAGCCCCTGGGGCACCTGGCTGACCTGCGAGGAGAACACCGCCAAGGCCGGCCAGAACGGCATGACCAAGGACCACGGGTACGTCTTCGAGGTCGACCCGTACGACCGCCGCGCCAACCAGAACCCCAAGCCGATCAAGGCGCTGGGCCGCTATGACCACGAGGCCGTCGTCGTGGACACCAAGCGCGGTCACCTGTACCTCACCGAGGACGCCTCGGGCCCCAACGGCCTGTGGTACCGCTGGACTCCACCGAAGGGCTTCAAGCACGGCCGGGGCCAGCTGCGGACCCTCTCCGACACCGCCGGTGTGCTGGAAGCCTTCAAGTGCTTCGACTCCGAGGGCCAGTACGTCGACGACCTGTCCCGCGCCACCAAGGCCGGCACCAAGTACACCGTCAAGTGGGTGCCGGTCGCCGACCGTGACGCCAAGACCGTCCCGGTTCGCCAGCAGTTCACCGGGTCGCAGGTCACCCGCGCCCGCAAGCTCGAAGGCATGTGGTGGGCCGACGGCGGCGCCTACGTCGTCTCGTCCTTCGCGCGCGAGGAGAGCCCGGTCCAGCACGACGGACAGGTGTGGTACTACGACCCCGCCCGCGGCACGCTGACTCTCAAGCTGATCTTTGGCGTCAACCCGGAGCCGGACGCGAACGACGGCGTCCTCGACGGCCCGGACAACATCACGGTCTCGCCGTACGGCGGTGTGGTCATCGCGGAGGACGGCGAGGGCATCCAGCACCTGTTCGGCGCCACGGAGGACGGGAAGACCTACCCGATCGCCCGGAACCAGCTGAACGACGGCACCGCGGAGGACCCGAACTACAGCGAGTTCGCCGGTGTCGTCTTCTCCCCGGACGGCACGACGCTGTACGCGAGCATCCAGAACCCCGGCATCCTCTACGCCATCAAGGGGCCCTGGCGCTACCAGCGCTGACCCCACGCTCCGCCTGCCTGCCAGGACTTACTCGGCCGACCCGTCAAGGCTCCCGCGTCCCCCGAGGAACCGGGACGAGCTGATGTCCCCGCCTGACTCCATCGGTGCCCCGGCTGCCCTCGGCGGCCAGGGCACCACATGGGCGACGTGGCCGAGCGCGTTGCCGAGGCCGCGCCGTGGTCGCTCATTGGCAGCAGGCGCAGCATCGCGAAGGCGTTCGTCTCAGCGAGATACGTCGGTCGCAGCAGCACGGTCGTCATGTTCCCGCAGTTCCCGGCACGCCACCACACTGCCTCCCACCAGGGCGGATGAGGTTCTCGGCAGGGGCACGCTCCGGTCGGGCCCTCTGCGTGCCAGGTTCTCGCGACGCACGCAGACAGCGACCGACCGGTCCCGAGACACCAAACCTGATGCGCCCGTTGAGACGCGAGGGTTGACGGTACTCAGTACCCCCTCTAAGTTCACGGCTTGTAAAAAGCCGTGAATCCCTGTGTTACCCCACTGATCGTCCACCACAGTCGCGTCAGCCTCCCGCCTTCGCAACGCCCCGCCCGATCCAGCGCCCGCACCGCACGCCTGGCGTCGGACGAGCGAGTCTCACCGGCTCACACCGAGCGGCAGGCGACATCCCCCACCCGATCAGGAGTTCCCGTGCCTCTGAGACACCCACACTGGTGGCGACCGCGCTCCCGGACCGCCAGTCCCGTGGTGCGCAGCCGTCGGGCCACGCTCGCGCTGACGGCGGTGGCGGTCGGCGCGCTGCTCGCACCCGTCGCTCTGACCACAGTGAACGCACCGTCGGCCCAAGCGGCCGACGCTCCCGTTCAGGTGTACTTCAGCTCGGAGTCGACCGCCTCGGGGTTCGGCCCGGCCAACGCGAACTGGTTCACCAATCCGGCGACGGGGCTCGCCTCGACGCGGTATCAGTTGTCGCGGCAGACCGACCTCACCGCGGTCACCGCCTCGGGCACGGCCACCATCACCGCTGACACGGCCACCCGTTACCAGTCCGTCCTGGGCGTCGGCTCCTCGCTGGAGGAGTCCACGATCTACAACCTGTCCCGGATGAGCGCCTCCGCGCGTACCGCGGCACTGCGCAAGCTCGTCGACCCGGTCAACGGTGCCGGGTTCAACATCGCCCGGATCCCGCTGGGTTCGAGCGACTTCACCTCGCGGCAGTTCTACACCTACGACGATGGCGCGGCCGACCCGAGCCTGTCGCGGTTCTCCATCCAGAAGGACATCGACTACAAGATCATCTCGGTCCTCAAGGAAGCGAAGGCGATCAACCCGAACCTGCTGTTGTTCGGCAGTGTGTGGAGCCCCCCGGCCTGGATGAAGAACAACAACAGCCTGATCGGCGGCACGCTTCCCGACGCGAACATCCCGGTGCTCGCCACCTACTTGCGCAAGGCCGTCACCGCCTACGCGGGCCAGGGACTGCCGCTGTACGCCGTCACGATGCAGAACGAACCGCTGTTCTCGCCGCCGGACTACCCGGGCATGACGCTCACCGCCGACCAGGAACGCAGGATCTCCACCGCACTGCGCGGCGAGCTGAACGGCAACGGCGCCTCGGCCACCAAGATCTGGGCCTACGACCACAACTTTGGCGACGGCCCGGCCTACACCGCCGGGGTCCTCGGCAACCCCGGCTCACCCAGCAGCGCGTTCAACTCGGTCGACGGCGTCGCCTTCCACGACTACGGCGGGGATCCGACCGCCATGGGACAGGTCAAGTCGAGCTACCCGACCAAGGACGTGGCCATGACCGAGCGTGCCGTGTGGGGCACCGCCGGCGCGGACAGGATCGTCCAGTACTTCCGCAACCAGTCGATCATGTACCAGGACTGGGTCACCATGCTCGACCAGAACCGCAGCCCGGAGCAGTGGTCCGGCGCACCCGACCCGACCATGTTCGTCCAGTCGCCGAGCAACCCGGACACGTACTGGGCCCTGCCCGAGTACTACATCGTCGGCCAGTTCTCGAAGTTCATCGCACGCGGTGCCACCCGGGTCCAGACGAACAACGGCACCAGCGGCAACGTCACCAACGTCGCCTTCCTCAACCCCGACGGCAGCCTGGTGACCGTCGTGGTCAACCAGACGGCTTCCAACCAGCCCTTCACGTTGCGGGCCGGCGGCAAGCAGGTCAGCAGCACGCTGCCCGCCAAGACGGTGGGCACGTACATCTGGCCCGACGTCGGCAGCGGCACCAGCGGACCCGTGGACCCGACGAAGTGGTACACGGTCACCAACGCCAACAGCGGCAAGTGCGTTGACGACACGGCCGGTTCGACCGCCAACGGCGCCGCCGTGCAGCAGTGGACCTGCGTGTCCGGCAGCACCAACCAGCAGTGGCAGTTCCAGCCCACCGACAACGGCTACTACAAGGTTGTCAGCCGCAACGCGGCAGGCGCCGTCTGGGACGTCACCGGCGGGACGGGCGCCGCCAACGGAGCGAAGATCCAGCTCTGGTCCTACGGCGGCGGTACCAATCAGCAGTGGAAGGCGATTCCTCAGGCAGGCGGCACCTACACCCTGACGCCACGCAGCAATCCCGCCCAATGCCTGGACGTCACCGATGCCTCCACCACCGACGGCGCCCGGCTCCAGCAGTGGACCTGCTCCGGCGGTACCGGCCAGGCCTTCACCCTCACCCCTCAGTAGGCAGGATCGGCGCTGCCCGGAGTGCGGCCCCCCCCGGGGCGGCCACCGGCGGGCGCGTATAAAAAAAAACCAGCCCCCCACACACAACCATATAGGGTTTTGCGGGGTGGGGGTGTAAATT